>NZ_JADCNH010000032.1 GCF_018904615.1 Verticiella alkaliphila
GCATCGAGCACCGGTGGCGGTGCGGCCGGCCCGGTGCTGACGCCGGTGGCGCCCTGCTCCAGGATGGCGCGCGCGTCGGCGTCGTCGTGATCTTTGGGGGTATTGGTGCAGGCGGCCGCCAGGACGGCGGCGGCGAGCGCGGCGGCGCGCCAGGCGGCGGAGCCGGCACGCGACAGCGGCAAAGCAGGCTTCATGGACACGTCAATGCAGGGTGCGGGGCATGGCCAGCACGAATTCAGGGATGTCGACTTCAAACGGCACGCCGTTCTCGCCGACACAGTGATAGGTGCCCCGCATCGTACCGACGGGGGTCGAGAGCGGGCAACCGCTGGTATATTCGAAGCTCTCACCGGGTGGCAGCAGCGGCTGCTGACCGACGACACCCAGACCACGGACCTCTTCCGTGCGTTCGTCCCCGTCGGTGATGATCCAGTGCCGGCTGATCAGCTGGGCTGGATGGGCCCCCGTGTTCGTGATGCGAATCGTGTAGGCGAACACGTACTGCCTGCGCGCCGGATCGGACTGCTCCGGCAGATAGCGCGGCACCACCGTCACGGACATATCGTAGGGTTTCATTCGTCTTCAAGGAATATTCAGCATGTCGAACACCGGGCCCGGCGCCACGCGCATTGCCCCCAGCATTCTATCCGCGGATTTCGCCCGCCTGGGCGAGGAGGTCCGCAACGTCGTGGCCGCCGGCGCAGACTGGATCCACTTCGACGTCATGGACAACCATTACGTTCCCAACCTCACCATCGGCCCGATGGTCTGTGAGGCTCTGCGCCCGCACACCCAGGCGCCCATCGACGTGCACCTGATGGTCGAACCGGTCGATGCCCTCATCCCGATGTTCGCCAAGGCCGGTGCGAACAGCATCACCTTCCACCCGGAAGCGAGCCGCCACGTCGATCGCACGCTGCAGCTGATCCGCGACCACGGTTGCCAGGCCGGTCTGGTGTTCAATCCGGCCACCTCGTTGGATTGGATGGATCACGTGATGGATCGTCTGGACCTGGTGCTGCTGATGTCGGTGAACCCCGGATTCGGTGGCCAGAGCTTCATTCCGGCCACGCTGCCCAAGCTGCGCGAGGCCCGCGCCCGCATCGATCGCTGGACGGCCGAGACGGGCCGCCCCATCCTGCTGGAGGTGGACGGCGGCGTCAAGACCGACAACATCGCCGAGATCCGCGCGGCGGGCGCCGACACCTTTGTCGCCGGCTCGGCCATCTTCGGCAAGCCGGACTACGCCCAGGTGATCCGCCAGTTGCGCGACGAGATCCGTCGGGGCGAATCGACCAGCGCCTGAGGTGGCGCCAACGACCCTGTCGCGCGACGCCGCGGGGTCGTGTCTGGCAGAGTCCGGGCGCCACGCGATCTTGACGCCTGCGGGCCGCAGCGCGACAGTGTCATCCGGCAGGAGTACGCTCGCAGGTTGCCCGACTCTATCGAGACCGCTCATGTTTGAAGCCGCCCTGTTCGACCTGGATGGCACTCTTCTCGACACCGCCCCGGATCTTGCCCTGGCCGCCAACGCCATGCGCGTGGAATACGGCATGCCGCCGCTGCGCGAGGATGTCATCACGACGTTCGTCGGCAAGGGCATGGAAAACCTCGTGCGGCGCGTGCTGGCCGGCTCGCTCGAGCCCGAGGAGCAGCTCGCGCACCCGATCGAGGAAGCGCTGGCTGTCTTCAAGCGCCACTATCACATCGTCAATGGGGATCGCGTGCGCATCTTCGACGGCGTCCTCGAAGGCCTGCAGGCCATGCGGGCCGATGGGCTGTCGCTCGGCGTCGTCACCAACAAGCCCACGGAGTTCACGCTGCCGCTGCTCGCACAGACAGGGCTGGGCGGCCTTTTCGAGACCATCGTGTGCGGCGACACCTGCGCGCACAAGAAGCCACACCCGGAACCGGTGCTGCATGCCTGCCGCCAGTTGAACGCCGATCTGGCGCGCGCGGTCGTCATCGGCGATTCGGTGAACGACGCGCTTGCCGCGCGCGCAGCCGGCACGGCCGTGCTCATCGTCCCCTACGGCTACAACGAGGGCCGCGACGTGCGTACCCTGGATGCGGACGGCATCGTGCCGGACGTGATGGCGGCTGTCGCCTGGATGCGCGAGCGCGCTTCCTGACGCCGACGCGCGGGCGGGCAGCCATGCCCGCCCGCGCCACGACTTTGGGGCACGCGCTACCTCAAAAGCGCTTGGCGAACCGCGCGCTGCCCTGATGCGACACGAAGTGCCGGCCGAACTGCGCCTGGTACTCGGCAGTGACCTCGTAGCCGTTGATCGTCATCAGATGCACGCCCACCCCAGCATCGCCCAGCACGCGCGTCATGTGCGAGGTGGTGCGGAAGTCCGCCACCACGCCGTCCAGGCCGCGCAGGTTGGCCTGACCCGACAGGGTGTCGTCCGACAGCACGGTGACGCCCAACGAGCCGTACGGACGCAGCCAGCCGCCCGAGGCGAGATCCAGGCGCGCGCCGAACTCCACGTTCGGGCGCAGGGCCACCGTCGTGTCGCTCAGGCCCGACACCTCCAGGTCCAGGCTGCCCGCGCCCGATTCGGTGTAGCCGGGCTTGCGGGTGTGGATGATGTCCAGATCCAGTTGCGGACGCACGTAGGCACGCGGGCCGGCAAACTGGTAGGCCGCGCGCAGACGCGTGCCAAGCGTGGAGACGCGCGTGTCGCTCAGCGCCTGGCGCGTCTGGTCACCCAGCTGGATCGTGCGGCGATTGTCGAACCAGCCCTGCCCCACCGCCAGCGAACCCGCAAAGAGCCAGTTGCCGTATTGACGCTTGAGCGCCACGGCCACGTCCGCACTGTCGCCCCGCGAGCGTGACAGACCATCGAGACCGTCGAGGCGGGAATCCGTATAGGCTGCCGACACCCCCACGAACCAGTCGGGACGCACTTCGCGCTGCACGCCGACGCGATACACGGCCGCATCCTGGCGATAGCCCTGGATGGCGTTGGTCTCCTGCTGGTTGGTCCGGCTCACGTTGGCCTGGCCCCAAACGCAGTCGCCTTCGCGCCAGGCGGTGCCGCTGCCCACGAAGGCCGGGCAGCTCATGACGGACTTGAGCGCGGCACGGCTTGCCTGCAGACGCGCCACGGCGGTGGCCTGCGTGTTCTCCGGACTCATGCTGTCCAGGCTGTCGGCGTAGGCCTCAGCCGAGGGCGTCTGCACGAAAGCGGCGAAGGTGCTCGCCTGTGCTGCGGCGCCCTGGTCCCAGGCCTGCTGCAGGTGCTCGGCCGTGGCGCGCTGGTTTTCCGTCAGCGTGACACCCTCGGGCGTGGCGAAATGGGCGGTCGGCACGAGCGTGAGCGCGCGCTCGCGCTGCTCGATGGACCAGGCGATCGGCACGTGACGCGGCCACGTCCGGATGGCGTCCGCCCCCTGGGCGTCCAGGGCGCCGGTGGACTCGAGGAAGGTATAGCGCCCGGGCAGAAGCGCCGTGATGAGCGCCGGCTGGACATGGCCCTGGAACCGGGTGTCGCCCGTCACCGTCAGGCGATCACTGGTGGGCTGGCCCACGCCGGCGTCGGGCGAGATGTCCACCAGCAGCGTCGCATCCTGCTGATGCCACAACGAGCCCTCCAGGCGGACGTTGGCGATCTGGCCTGACTCACCGATGGCGAGGGTGCCGGCGTTGTTGAGCCAGCCCTGGCGACCGAGCCGTGCGCCAGTCAGGTTGAGGCGGCCGCCAGACAGGTTGTTGACGGTGTTGATGTCCTCACCGCTGGCACCAACCAGATCGAGTCTGCCGGTGAGCGTGCCGGCATTGTCGATCGTCTCCCGCGCAAAGGAGCCTCGCACGGCCGTGCCCGACAAGGCGCTCACCACCGAGCCGGCTTCGAACGTGACGTGGTTGTTCGCGCCGCCTTCCACGACGACTGCGGCGCCCGTGCCGGAACCGCCCTTCAGTTCCCCCGTGTGCCGAATGGTGATGTCTCTGCCCTCGCGGGTGCCATCCAGTGCGCCGGAAGTCGTCTGCACACCACTCTGGGCAAAGATGCCATGTGCGTCCACGCCATCAGCCACGATGCTGCCCTGGGTGGTGATCGTGATGGCACCACCCTGGCCCTTGGCCTGGGTACGCGAGGTGCCGCCGGATTCGGCGACCGGCAGCAGCAAGCCATGGGCATCGGCGGCCAGCCCACCCCCGCCACCCAGGCTTTGCGCGACGATGCCGTGCGCGCGTTCGCCGCGGGTACGGATCGAGGCCGTCGCCCCTGGGCGCATGGCCACGGTCACCGCGCCGCCGTTGCCGCTGCTGCCTGACATGGCATTCTCGAAGACATAGGCGGGCCGCTCCGAGCTGCCGGCCAGCACGGCTGCATCCCAACTGCCCGAGTAGCCTCCGCCCCCGCCGATAGACTGGGCGAGAATGCCGACCGAGCCTGCGCCGTGCGTCTGCACCGTGGATCCATTGCCCAGGGTCACGTTGACGGCGCCGCCGTCGCCTGCGGCGCCGCCAAAGCCGCCCATGCCGATGGCAACTTTGGCATACCGCGAATCGCCCGTGCTGCCGCCGGCGCCACCGCCGCCGCCAATCGATTGCGCGAAGATGCCGAAAGCCGTCCTTCCCTGCGTTTCCACGCGCTGGTCGTTGAACACATTGACGGCCCCTCCGGCACCGCCGGCGCGCCCCGGCCACCAAATTTGAGGTCGACCGACGGGGCGGGCAGGATGGTGGCGTTGTTGTCGAACTGCGCTGACCCGGCATCCGGCATCCCCAGTGCCGTGAAGAGCTTGGTGAGCTCCTTCGTGGCTGCCGCCTCGGCCGCCTTGTCCGCATCGGTCATGTCGACGGCGAAGCGTTCCGGCTGGAGGGGGGCTGCCTGATTGACGTAGAACACCCCGCCGCCGCCGCCCACGCTCTGCGCGAACACGGCGTGCGACTGCCCGCCTTCTGTCAGGATGCTGCCGCCCTGATTGACGGTCACGACGCCGCCCGGCGAGCTCTTGCCGCTATTGCCGCCCAGCGACGCATTGGCCGACACCGAGATGCTGTCGGCGTTGGCCGAGCCACCGCCCAGGCCACCACCGCCGCCCACACTCTGCGCGAAGATGCCGCTGGAGAGCTCACCCCGGGTGCGAATACTGGCGGTGTTACCCACGGTGACGTTGCCTCCGGCACCGCCTTCGTTGCCCCGGCCACCCATGGCATACGTGAGGTTGACCTTGCTGGTGCCATTGGCATAGGCCGACCCGCCACTGCCCCCGCCGCCACCGATCGATTGCGCGAGCAGTGCGTGCGCGTGATCACCCTGGGTGAGCACGTCGGCGGCGTTGGTGATCCGGACGACGCCGCCCGTGCCGCCGCCACCGCCCGTGCCGCCCCACGTGCCGGCGAGCTGTCCGTTCGGCACGGACACCTGACCGGCTTTCAGGCCTTTGTTGATCTCTTCGATCTGCTTCTTCAGCAGCAGTTGCGTGGCCTGCAGATTGAGGTAGAACTCAGCCGCCTTCAGGCGCTCCTGAACGTCCATCTTCTTGCCGTCGATGATGTCGGCGTTGAAACCCTTCAGATACTGCGCGACAGCATCCATGGTCTCCTTGAACCCCGCATTGCTGTCGAGCTGCTTCTTGATCTCTGGCGACATCTTGTAGAACTTGCTCAGTTCCTTCACGATGCGCACGTGCGTGTCGGCCGAATACTGCAGCGAGCCCGATTGCGCCCCCGTGAAGCCCCCGCCCGTGCCGCCACCGCCGCCCACGCTCTGGGCCAGTACGGCATGCGAGCCCGCGTTGCGCGTGCTCACGGCGATGCCGCTCGCCGTGGTGACGTTCACCTCGCCGCCGTTGCCGCCGGCGCCGCCCGTGCCCCCCAGATTGAGATTGGCCGACAGCGTGCCGCTGCCACCGCCCTGATAGCCCCCGGCGTTGCCGCCGCCGCCGCCCACGCTCTGGGCGAAGACCGCCGTGGCGTTGGCGCCACGCGTCGTCACGGAGGCTCGCGTGTCGATGCGCACGGCCCCGCCATGGCCGCCCTTGGCGGCGCTGCCGCCCACGCTGATGTCTGCCGTGACGGAGTCGGCCATCGAGAATGTCTGGACAATCGCGTCGAGCTGCTTGTTCTGCTGGATGCCCACGGCCGTGCGCGCGATGCCCGGACCGCCCGAGCCACCCCCACCGCCAATGCTCGCCGCGGCAAGGCCATAGCTGAACTGTCCTTCCGTCAGCACCGCGCCCTCGTTGCGCACGGCCACGTCGCCGCCTGACCCACCGGACTGGCCCGCGCCACCCAGGGCGTAGCTCATGCCGATGTTCAGTTTGGCACCCAGCAGGTTGGTCACCGCATTGGCGGCACCCGCCACGCCGCCGCCACCGCCTACGCTCAGCGCCTTGATGCCGTGCGATTGCGTGCCGCGTGTCTGAATGCTGGCGTGGTTGTCCACGTCCACCTTGCGTCCGTCGCCACCGGCGCCGCCATTGCCGCCCAACGCATACGTCAGACCGATGGAAGGCTGCGAGGGCGGGGAGATCACGGTGGTGGAGGAATCTGCCGCGCCGCCCACGCCGCCGCCGCCGCCAATGCTCTGCGCGAGAATGCCGAGGGCACTGTTGCCGCGCGTGTCGAGCGCGGACACGTTGTTCACCTGGACCGCGCCGCCGTGACCGCCGTCGCCGCCCGCGCCGCCAATGGCCATGGACCAGCTGGTGATGGCCCCGAGCGAGGACGCGGAGGCGCTGCCTGCGGCGCCCCCAGAGCCCCCCACGCTTTGCGCGAACAGCGCAGTGGCGTTGTTGCCGCGGGTCGTGACACTGCCTGCGGCGGTGCTGCGCGCCAGGGTGACGGCGCCGCCATTACCCCCTTTGCCGCCGTTGCCGCCCACGGCCACGGCAAAACCCAGCGCGCCAGACTTGGCCGTCCCGGCCACACCGCCACCACCGCCGATGCTTTGCGCCACGACGCCGTAGGCATCCTTCTCGTAGGTTGAGAGCGTGCCGCCCGCCGTCACGTTCACGGCGCCGCCATGCCCACCGGAGCCGCCTGCCCCGCCCACGGCGGCGAAAAAGCCCCAGGAGCTGTTGCCACCCGCGCCGCCGCCCACGGGCCGCGCGGTCAACGTGGCTACCTGCAGTGCGGCCAGCGGCGCGCCGCCGCCCACGCTTTGCGCGACTAGCGCAGCCGCGCCCTGACCGCGCGTCTCGATGGTGCCGCTGTTGACCAGGTCCACCTGGCCACCGGCGCCTGCGTTGCCGCCCGAAGCACCACCGAAGTTGAGAAAGTTGCCGTTGCCACCCACGCCACCCGTGCCACCGACAGATTGCGCGAACACGCCAAAAGCCGACGCGCCTTCAGTCGTGATCACACCCGTGTTCGTGCCGCTGATCCGCCCGCCGCTGCCGCCCTGGCCACCCGAGGCGGTCGAGCCGCCGTCCGGTGTGCCGTTGCCACCGTGCCCGCCCACGCTCTGCAGGGTGACGGCCACGGCACGATCGCCCAGGGTGCTGATCGTGCCGGCATTGTCGAAACGCACCGAGGCGTCGGCACCGACGTCCGACACGCTGCCGCCACGCCCGCCGCTGGTCCCCACCTTGGTGACGGAGCCAAAGGCGGTTGCACGCCCGGCGTTGCCGCCGTCGCCCCCATGTGATTCCACAAATACCGCGGGCGCGTCCGTCCCCACCGTGCTCACGCCACCGCCTGCGCGCACGCTGAGGAATGCCGTCCCGCTCGCGCCGCCCTGCCCGCCCAGGCCCGGGTTGGCATTGAGCACCCCTGCGTCGTCGCCCCCCGCGCCACCATCGCCCCCGCGCGAAGACACCACGACGCCAAGCGCGTTGGCCCCGCGGACCTCGATCTTGCCGTCGAGCGTGACGCCAGCCGTCGCGGCAGTGCCCCCGTGATTACCGTACGTGGCGAAGGTCGAGAACCCGTTGGTGCTGCCTCCCGGCCCGCCATCGCCGCCTTGCGAGAGCGCGCGCAGCGCGCTGACCGGCGTCGAGCTCGTGCCCGGGGTGCTCACAAGAATGGTGGCCTGGGCGCCAACCTGGATATGCGCGTCCCCGCCTGCACCTGCGACGCCCGCGCCGGCCGGGTCTGTCCGATCGAGGTGTAGCCCCCGCCACCACTATTGCCGCCACGGCTCTCCACCTCGATCACGCTCGTCGCCGAGGTTGCCTGGATCGACGTGGACGTGGAAAAGCTCACCTCGCCACCCTTGCCGCCCGTGGCAGGCGGCAGTCGGCCATTGCTGAACGGACTCAGCTGCGCGCTGCCGCCGTCGCCACCGCGCGACGACAGGCGGATCAGGCTCGTTGGCCCGGCGCTGCCGGTGACGGGAAGCTCTTCGCGAATGGTGCCGTCGTTGCTCATGCGCACGCGCCCGGCGTCGCCACCGCGAGAGGCCGACAGCAGACCGTCCCCCTTGCCGCCCGCGCCCCCTTGAGACCGCAACAACACCGCTTCTCGCAGCGTGGGGCGCGACGTCGTGATGGTGCCGTGGTTGGTGGCAGTCACATCGCCCCCCGGTGCGCCCGCCGTGGATTCGTCGTTGCTGCCGATCGGGACCCAATCCGCGTTCTGGCCGTCGCGGCCGACTTCACGCAGCCGGAGCTCGGAGACGATCTGGCCCGAGACGACCGTCTGCTCCGCCGCCATCAGCACGCCAGGCAGGAAGACGGCAGCCAGGGCACACGTCATCACCGTCGGGGCGAACGGCAGTGTCACAGGCAGCGCGCACGACGCTGCGCTCCGGGAGATCGGTGAATACATGGCGGCTTCGAATGCAGGATGGCCCGGGCAAGGCAATGCCTGCCATTGTGCCAGCTAAGAAACAATCAGAGAGAATTTCACACCCGCAGTTGCAACGACACGACACGGCGCAGGCATGGGCGGTCATGGGGGGCCCCCGGATCGGCTCGCCGCGTGTCCGTGCCCTGGCGCACGAGGGCACGGGGCTTTCCCCACTGGCAACGCTACGGGACCTCGCGAATAATGCCCCGCAGCAAACTGCGCCCAGGCCTGCGATGACCCCAACCAGACGAACGACGACACTTTGCGCGCTTGCCGCTGCCGTGGGCACGGCGCTCGCGTTCCCGCTTGCGCAGGCGAACGCGGCGGGCATCGACACGATCGACATCCGCGAGGTCCGCGATGCCTTCGACGGGGCGATCCCGCCCGGTGCGGCCGGGCCCTACGTGCTGCTGCAGGGCGTCATGACCGCGCGCATCGATCCGGCCGCGCCTGCCAATGCCGGCATCGTCGATCTTGCGCTTGCCCCGCGCGATGCCGACGGCCTCGTCCGCTACCAGACCGACATTGCCATCCTGCGGCCCAAGGACGGCCGGCATGCCTCGCGCGTCGTGATCTATGACGTGGTCAATCGTGGTCGACCGGTGGCAGCGGGTCTCTTCGCGGGGGTCGCCGACGTCACGGGCGCCGCGGGCCCCGCGCAGGACTTTCCCTCGATCCTGCAGCACGGCCACACGCTGGTCTGGAGCGGCTGGCAAGGGGACGTGCCACTCCATGCGGCCAGCAAAGGCTTCGCACTGGGCACCGCGTTTCCCGTGGCCGTCCAGGCCGACGGCACCCCCGTCACCGGCGCCAGCCGCGAGGAGTACGTCGCCACCGCCCCCGGCGCCTACCGCTTCGCCCTGTCCTATCCCGCCGCCGATCCGGGCGCGCGCGATGCCGTGGTCTTCACGGCCCGGCAAACGTGGCGTGATGCGCAGGGACGCCTGGTGCCCGACGCGCCTGCCGCCCCCGTCACCGATTGGCGTTACGACACGCCGGCCAGCGTGAGCTTCACGCCCCCGGCCGCCGTTCCCCTGCCCGAGGGCGGCAGCGCGGCCCCGGACGCCGGCACCATCTACAGCTTCGTCTACACCGCGCGCGATCCCAAGCTGATGGGGCTGGGCTTTGCGGCGATCCGGGACGTGATGAGCTTCTTGCGCCACAGCCCGCAGGATGCTGCCGGCCAGGTCAACCCGCTGGCGGACTTCCGCACGGCCTGCGACACGGGCCGCACCTGTGCAGATCCGCAGGCCTTCTTCGACACCGGGCTCGCCACAGGGCTCTCGCAATCCGGCCGTGTCCTGCGCGACTTCCTGTACCAGGGCTTCAACCAGTCGCTGGCGAACGACCGTGTCTTCGACGGCATGCTGGCGATGATCCCCGGCGCACGCCGCACCTGGGTCAACACCCGCTTCGCCCAACCCGGACGTTGGTCGCGCCAGCACGAAGACCACTGGATGCCCGGCGACCAGTTTCCTTTCTCGTATGCGGAGCTGACAGATCCGGCATCCGGCCGGCGCGACAGCCTGATGACCGCTTGCCGCAGCACACAGACGTGCCCGCGCATCCTGCAGCTGGACGGCAGCTACGAATGGTGGGGCGGGCGTGCCAGTCTGATCACCACGGACGGCCAGGGTCGCGACATCATGCTGCCCGATGACGTGCGCTATTACACCGTGGCGGGCACGCAGCACAATGGCGGGCCTGGGCTGGCGGACGGGCTGCCTGCGGCCCCCGAACCCGGCCAGGCTTGCGCCCTTCCGGTGAATCCAGTTCCGATCGCGCCGACGGCCCGGGCCCTGCTGTCGGCGCTGATCGATTGGACTCGGCAAGGCACGCCTCCCCCGCCGTCCCGCTACCCCCGGGTGGACGCGGGCGAGCTTGCCGCCCCCGACGCCCTTGGCTGGGACGCTCGGCTGCCGGCCACTATCACGATCCCGGTGCGTGGTGGCGAGGCGACGCTGGCCCTGCCGAGATCGCTCGCCCCCCTGCTCAACACCCTCTTGCCGACAGACTACGCGCAGGCGGTGCCTCGCGTCGATCGCGCGCGGCCCTACACGGTGCTGGTACCCAGCCTGGACGAGACGGGGAATGAGACAGCCGGCATCCGCACGCCGGAGGTGACCGTGCCCCTGGCGAGCTACACGGGCTGGAATCCGCGAGCAGCGGGGTTTGGCGCCGGTGAGGCATGCCCCGCCATGGGGGCCGCCATCCCGCTGACCCGTGACGAGACCACCCGCGTTTCCGGGGACACGCGGCCTGCGCTCGCCCAGCGTTATGCCGACCGCGCCGCCTACGCCCATGCGCTACGCGAGGCGGCAGATGCGCTCGTTGCCGCGCGACTGCTGTTGCCGGCGGACGCCGAGCGCAGCTACGGTACTCAGGCCGCTGGGCGCATCGACGCGCGCCTGCTGCCCTGAAACGCGTAGCGGGTCAGGAGCGCGGGCGCTTGTCGCCCTTGTTCTTGACCCCAGCGTGCAGCAGCTTGCCGCCCAGGAACACGCCAATGATGGTCAGGACGACGATCATGACGCCCACCGCCATGATCTGCTCGGCCTGATCGAGGCCGGCCGCGGCCGAGCCGCGTGCCACCAGGTAGCCCGGTGCCAGCAGGGCAATCACCCAGATGACGGCCGACGTCGCGTTGGCGAGCTGGAACGGGCGCTCGCGCATGCGCATCATGCCTGCCACCAAGGGAATGGTGGAGCGGATGGGCCCGAGGAAGCGCCCGAGAAAGATGGACGCAAAGCCATACTTCATGAAGAAAAGGCGGGCACGGGCCACGCCTCGGCGATGCCGATTCAGCGGCCAGCGGTGCACCAGCGACGGGCCCGCCCAGCGGCCGATCCAGTACGACACGGCGTCGCCCAGGATGGCACCGCCGATCAGCCAGGCAAGGATGGGGGCAGGCGCCAGCACACCCGAGCCCAGCAGCGTACCGGCCACCAGCAGCAGCGCGGTCGCGGGGATCAGAAAGCCGACGAAGGCCAGCGACTCGCCAAAGGTGACGAGGGCGAGCAAGGGGCCGGCCCAGGCATGGTTGGTCTCGATGAACGCAGCCACCTGCGTCATGAACTGGTCGATCAAGGAAGGACTCCGAGGGGGCGGGGGGAGCGCATGCGCGACAGCGCGGCGCGCGAGGGCGCAGGCAAGCGACGTGCCGCACCACGGGGCCCGACTGTAGCAAATGGCGCTCGCACCGCCCACCCCGCGGGGCGCAATGGTATAGTGCCGTCACAATTTTCCTCTCCGCTTCCCATCGAGATGGTCGCCGTTTCCACCCGCCGCGTTGTCGCTGCCGCCCGTGCCCAAGGCACCTGGCGCTGGTGGCGCTCGCCGGCCGGGTGGTGGTGATTCTTCCCCGGTTGTGCGCAGTCCGACTGCCGCGCAACCTCGCTTGACGATCCAATTCCAGAATCCTTCCACCCGCGCCTGGCTCCCAGGTGCGGCGTGCTGCCGACCTGCGGTGCCAGGGGCTCCGGGTGGCTCACGCCTCGGAGGCACTGCATGACCGAACTCGAATTCAAGGCGCTCGCCGCGCAGGGCTACAACCGCATCCCGCTGGTGGCCGAGACCTATGCCGATCTGGACACGCCGCTTGGCCTGTACCTGAAGCTCGCGCACGCCGGACCGCGCGGCGGCCGCATGAGCAGCCTCATGGAATCCGTCGTCAACGGCGAACGTTTCGGCCGCTATTCCTTCATCGGGCTGCCCGCGCGCACGGTGGTGCGCTCGCAGGGCAATCGCACCGAGGTGCTGCGCGACGAGAAGGTCGTCGAGACGCATGAGGGGGATCCGCTCGCCTTCATCGCCGAGTTCCACCGTCGCTTCAAGGTCGCCCTGCGCCCAGGCATGCCGCGCTTCGTGGGCGGCTTGGCGGGTTACTTCGGCTATGAAGCCGTGCGCCACATCGAACCGCGCCTGGGCCCATGCCGCAAACCCGATCCCGCCGGCATGGGCGGCACGACGCCGGACATCATGCTCATGCAGACGGACGAACTGGCCATTGTGGACAACCTCGCCAGCCGTCTCTACCTGATCGTCTACGCCGATCCGACCGAGCCCGAGGCCTACAGCCGCGCCAAGCAGCGCCTGGCCGAGCTGCGCCAGCAATTGCGCAAGCCCGTGGAGCTACCCTACAGCCAGTCCAGCCTGCAGACCGAGGCCCGGCGCGACTTCAAGAAGGCCGATTACCTCGACGCCGTGCTGCGCGCGAAGGAATACATCGCAGCGGGCGATCTGATGCAGGTGCAGGTGGGCCAGGTCATCGCCAAGCCGTTCCGCGATTCTCCGCTCTCGCTGTACCGCGCTTTGCGCTCGCTGAACCCGTCGCCCTACATGTACTTCTGGAATTTCGGTGACTTCCACGTCGTGGGCTCGTCGCCGGAGATCCTGGTGCGCCAGGAGAGCGTCGAGCACCAGGGCGAGGCGCGTTCGCGGGTCACCATCCGGCCCCTGGCCGGCACGCGCCCGCGCGGCAACACCCCCGAGCGCGATGCCGAGCTCGCCGCCGAGCTCCAGGCCGATGAGAAGGAGATCGCCGAACACGTGATGCTCATCGATCTGGCCCGCAACGACGTGGGTCGCATCGCCGAGACGGGCACGGTGGAGCTCACCGACAAGATGGCGATCGAGCGCTATTCCCACGTCATGCACCTGGTGTCCAACGTGCACGGCCTCTTGAAGCGTGGGCTGGACAGCATGGACGTGCTGCGCGCCACGTTTCCGGCAGGCACGCTCACCGGCGCGCCCAAGGTGCGCGCGATGGAGCTGATCGACGAGCTCGAGCCCGTGCGCCGTGGCATCTACGGCGGCGCGGCCGGCTATCTCAGCTACGGTGGCGAGATGGACCTGGCCATCGCGATCCGCACCGGTCTCATCAAGAACGGCACCCTGTACGTGCAGGCCGCTGCCGGCGTGGTGGCCGATTCGGATCCGGAAAAGGAATGGCTGGAGACGGAAGCCAAGGCTCGCGCGGTGCTGCGCGCCGCCGAACAAGTGCAGCAGGGGCTCGACTCGATCGGGTAGCGCGTTCGACGGCCCGGCCTGCGTCCAGGGCGCAAGCCGGCTTGCGCCTCACTGCGCGGGCAGCGGGTGCGCCCCGCTGCCGCTCAGCTGCCAGCCGTCGAGGCGCGCTCCACGACAGCGAATCCGACGTCGATCACCGGCGTCTCGACCCCCTCGCCGCGACAGCGCGCCAGGATCAGCCGGGCGGCATGGTGACCGATGGCCGCGCCGTCCACGCGCACCGTGGTGAGTGACGGCAGCAGGTGCGCGGCGAAGTCCGCGTCGCCGAAACCACAGATCGCCAGATCCTCCGGCACGCGCAGGCCGCGCGCGCGCGCCTCGATCATCACGCCTTCGGCGAGCGCATCCGCGCTGCAGAAGACCGCGCGCAACTGCGGATCCTGCTCGAGCAGGCGCGCACAGGCCTGCCGGCCCAGCGCCACGCTGCTGGGCGCCGGCACGATGGCCGTGGGCACGTCGCGCCCGATCACCGACAGGAACCCCTCGCGCCGCACCGCCGCCCGGCGATCATCCCCCGAGGCCAGCCCCACCCGCTGCCAACCCTTGGCGAGGAAGTAGCCCGCCACGGCGCTGCCGACCTTCAGGTGCGAGAACCCGACCGCCATGTCCAAGGGACGGTCGCTCAACTCCCAGGTCTCCACCACCGGGATGCCGGCGCGCCGCAAGCGCTCGGTCGTGTCACCCTGCGAGAGCAGCCCCGCCGCGACGATGCCATCGACCCGCCGCCCCGCCATCGTCTGCAGCAGGGCCGCCTCGCGGCCGCGGTCGTAGCCCGTCTGCCCCAGGATCAACTGATAGCCCGCACGATCCAGGTCGGTGGTGAGCGCCTGCACGGTGGGCAGGAACTGCGCCACGGAGATACCCGGCACCAGCGCGGCGATCGTCAGGCTGCGGCGGGACTTCAGGCCGCCCGCGATGAGATTGGGGATGTAGCCCGTGAGGCGCGCGGCTTCCTCCACGCGCATGCGGGTGGCGTCCGAGACGCGGCCAGGGTTGCCCAGCGCACGCGAGGCCGTGATCAGGGAGACGCCGGCGGCCCGCGCGACGTCATGCAGAGTGGGCGATGTCGCGGAGGTGGCGGACGGCTTGGCGGTCGACATGGCGGGCAGCATACGCGAAATGCAGCTTGCAGTCCGAAATGGACAACGTTATCCTAACTTGTAGGTTGACGTCGGGCGTTGGCATTGGAGCCGATATACGGCATCGGCATCCGTACGCAGGCCGGCCGCGTTATCAGGTGAGCCTGACGGACTCGCTATCGAGGCACGGCGCCAGCCCAGCGTTCACCTGCCTTCTCGACGATCGCATCCTTACCCTTCACGACCTAAAATGACAACGTTATCCATCGATACTCCGATTCCTGCCTCGCGCATCGCGTGGATCCGCACCTCGGCCTGCACGCTGCCGCTGGCCAATCCGATCAGTGACGCCAAGGTGCTGACCGGCCGCCAGAAGCCCATGACCGAGGTCGCCATGCTGTTCGTGGAGATCGAGACCGATGACGGCCATCGCGGCCTCGGCCTGAGTTACGCCAAGCGTGCCGGCGGCCCGGGGCAGTTTGCGCACGCCCAGGAGATAGCCCCGGTGCTGATCGGCGAGGATGCGAGCGACATCGGCCGGCTGTGGACCCGGCTGTGCTGGGCCGGCGCGTCGGTAGGCCGCAGCGGGCTTGCCGTGCAGGCGCTCGCCGCCTTCGACGTGGCGTTGTACGACCTGAAGGCCCGCCGCGCGGGCCTGCCGCTGGCCAAGCTCCTGGGCAGCTACCGGGATTCCGTGCCTTGCTACAACACCTCGGGCGGCTTTCTGCACACCCCCCTGCCCCAGCTGGTCGAGAACGCCAAGGCCTCGCGCGCACGCGGCATCGGCGGCATCAAGCTCAAGGTCGGCCAGCCGAACACTCGCGAAGACATCCGCCGCGTGCAGGCCGTGCGCGAAGCGCTGGGCGAGGACGCACCGCTGATGGTCGATGCCAATCAGCAATGGGATCGGCCCACGGCCCAGCGCATGTGCCGCATCTTCGAGGCGTTCGGCCTCGTCTGGATCGAAGAGCCGCTCGACGCGTACGACCACGAAGGCCACGCCGCGCTCGCCGCGAGCTTCGACACGCCGATCGCCACGGGCGAGATGCTCACGAGCGTGACCGAGCACGCCGACCTCGTGCGCCATCGGGCCGCCGACACGCTCATGCCCGATGCGCCGCGCGTGGGCGGCATCACGCCCTTCCTGCGCATTGCAAGCCTGGCCGAACAGGCAGGGCTTGCCATCGCCCCGCACTTTGCCATGGAATTGCACGTGCACCTGGCCGCCGCCTACCCCGGCGCGGACCCCTGGGTGGAACATTTCGATTGGCTGGAGCCGCTGTTCAACGAGCGCCTGGAGATCCGCGATGGCCGCATGCTGGTGCCGACCCGGCCCGGCCTGGGGCTCTCGCTGAGTGATCAGCGCGCGCCTGGACTCAGGCCACGGCCGAAGCGGGCAAGCGCCCGTAACCCACGGCCGCCCATCAAGAGGCGGTTGATACAACGACACCAGGAGACACCCCCATGAAGAAGCTCTTCGCCTGCGCGGCGCTCATGCTGGCAGCCGGCGCCACCCACGCCCAGGATTGGCCCAACAAACCGGTGACGCTGCTCGTACCCTTCCCGCCGGGCGGCTCGACAGACCTCATCGCGCGCACCGTCGGCGCCAAGCTGCAGGAAACGTTTGGCGCCACGTTCGTCGTCGAGAATCGCGCCGGGGCGGGCGGTCTGGTCGGCGCCCAGGCGGCACGACGCGCGGCACCTGACGGCTACACCGTCTTCGTGTCCTCGCTCGGGCCCTTCGTCATCGGCCTGCACCTCACCAAGGATCCGGGCTACGACCCGCTCAAGGATTTCGACACCGTGACCGTGGCCGTGCAGGCGCCCAACCTGCTCGTCGTGCCCGCAGGCTCCCCCTACAAGACGGTCGACGACGTCGTGGCCAACCTGAAGGCGCACCCGGGCAAGATGAGCTTCGCCTCGGCAGGCACCGGCACGTCGGATCACCTGACCGCGGAAGTCTTCTGGCAGGCCACGGGCACGCAGGCCAACCACGTCCCGTACAAGGGGGGTGCGCCCGCCATGGTGGATCTCCTCGGCGGCCAGGTCGATGCGAGCTTTGCCAACATCAATACCGTGCTCGCCAACGTGAAGGGGGGCAAGCTGCGCGCCCTGGCGGTGACCAGCGCCAAGCGCTCGCCGCTGCTGCCCGAGGTGCCCACCATGGCCGAACTCGGCTATCCGGACGTGACCGTGACGTCCTGGCAGGCGTTTGCGTTGCCGCACGGCGTGCCGGCGGATATCCGCGACCGTCTGCAGCAGGCGGTCGCCGCGGCGCTGCGCGACCCCGGCGTGGCACCCAAGCTGCTCGAACTGGGCTTTGAGATCGTGGGCAACACCCCGGCCGAGTTCGACCGCTTCCGCGCCACGGAACATGCCCGTTGGAAGACGGTGATCGACAAGGCCGGCATTCAGCCGCAGTGATCACCCGCCGGGGCTTGGCCCCGGCTCAGCGCGCCGCGCCCGCCAGCAGCCGGCGCGCAGCCGCCACGAGTGCGCCGTCGGGTGCAGCAAGTTCGTCGAGCACGTCGAAGTGATTGCGCCCCGGCACCGCCAGGTACTCTGCGGCTTCGCCGGCGGCCTGGCACGCGAGCGCGTAGTCGTGCGAGTGGCGCACGAGCTCGGCAAGCTCGGCGCCCCCCACAGCCACCACCATCGGCACGCCCGGCCCGATCCGGCGTTGCGGACTGAAATGCTCGACCTCACCCGCGCTCAGGTCCAGCGGGTCATTGAGCGTGCCGAGCCGGATCGGCTCGAGATCCATGAGCCCGCTGATGGGCAGCGCGTGCGTGACACGCGGATGCGAACGATGCACGGCGGCGAGATGCCCGCCCGCGGAATGGCCGGACAAGACGAGCGGCGCCTCGCCGATGCCCAGACCATCGCCGTCGCGTGCCAGCTGGTCCAGCAAGGCCCCGATCTCGGCCACGATGCGCGTCATGCTGGCCTCGGGCGCCAGTGTGTACTCGGCGAGCACCACTTGAAAGCCTGCGGCCAGCGGGCCTTCGACCACGAAGGCGAAGTCCTCTTTGCAGCGGCTCTGCCAGTACCCGCCGTGGATGAAGACGAGCACCGGTGCGTCCGGCGTGACGCCGGGAAACCAGTCATAGCGCTGACGCGCACCGTCGCCGTAGGCAAGGTCGCGCTCGTGCGTGAAGTTGGCGTAGGCGTGCTCGCTGCGCGAGAGCATGCTCGCGATCAGCGTCTCCACCTGGGGCACGGCCCGGCTGTTGTTGTAGGCGAGATCCAGGGTCTCGCGGTCCATGCCGCGATACAGGTCGGCCATGTCGGCACCCTCCGGTTGCGATTCGGTCCGGCACGGCGCCGGCCGGACGGACGAGGCCACGATGATAGCTCGCCGGGCACACGGGCCTGCGGTATCGACGCGCGCCGGGCTGCGTGCTATGTTGGGCATAACCAGGAGAAGCTGCGGCGCGATGCCGCACTACCGAAGGCGTACCCCTCAGAACGCTCAGGTCCCCGTACTGGTCACCGAAGACAACTGGAGAGCGCCGGGCCCTGAAGGGTATGCGGCCGCCGAAGGGGCAAGCCGGGCCGAAGGCCGATCCGGTGAATCTCTCAGGCAAAAGGACAGTGGGGGCAGGCAGCGCCAATGCGCCGCCTGCCTCGCACGCGTTCTGGAGCCTGTCATGAAAGTCATCGTCCTGGGCGCCGGCGTCATCGGCGTCGCCTCCGCGTGGTACCTGGCCAGAGCCGGCCACGACGTCACTGTCCTCGAGCGTAATGCGGGCGCTGCGCGCGAGACCAGTTTCGGCAATGGCGGGCAGATCTCCGTCAGCCATGCCGAACCCTGGGCCAATCCCGGTGCTCCGCTCAAACTCCTGCGCTGGCTGGGCCGCGAAGACGCGCCGCTGCTCTTTCGCCTTCGGGCCGATTGGCAGCAGTGGCGCTGGGGGCTCAAATTCCTGCGCGAGTGCCCGGCGGCACGCTCGCGCCACAACATGATCCAGCTCGTGAATCTCGGCACCTACAGCCGTGCGAGCCTGCAGGCGCTGCGTGCGGAGCTTGGCCTCGCCTACGATCAGGTGACGCGCGGCATCCTGCACTTCTACACCTCGCAGAAGGAATTCGACGCTGCCCTGGAACCTGCCCGCGTTATGCGTGAGATGGGCTGCGAGCGCCAGGTGATCGGCCCGGACGAGGCCGTGCGGCTCGAGCCCGCCCTGGCGCACATCCGTCCGCAGCTGGCGGGCGCCACCTACACCAGCGCGGATGAGTCCGGCGACGTGCACCAGTTCACGACCGCGCTTGCCGAGCACGCGGCCCAGCGGGGTGTGCGCTTTCGGTATGGCGTGCGCATCCAGGCCCTGCGCGCCGAGGGCGGACGCATGACGGGGGTGGAGATCGCCAATGAGGAAGGCGGCTACGAGACGCTCACCGCCGACGCCTACGTGCTCGCCCTGGGCAGCTTCAGCGCGGCGCTGGCGCGCCAGGTGGGCGTGCCCCTCGACATCTACCCCGCCAAGGGCTACTCCGCGACGCTACCGGTGCTCGACCCCGCCTGCGCGCCGACCGTGAGCCTGACAGACGATGAATACAAGCTGGTGTTCTCCCGCTTTGGCGACCGGTTGCGCGTGGCGGGCACGGCCGAACTCAACGGCGATTCGCTCGCCCTGAATCCGGTGCGCTGCCAGGCACTGGTACGCCGCACGCTGGCGCTGTTTCCTGGCGTCAGCCGTCCGGAACTCGCGCAATTCTGGGCGGGCCTGCGCCCTGCCACACCGGGCAACGTGCCCTACATCGGCCCATCCGCCGTGCGCGGCCTCTACCTGAACACGGGCCATGGCACTCTGGGCTGGACGCATGGCTGCGGGTCGGGACGCGCCCTGGCCGATCTGATCGACGGGCGCCAACCCGAGGTGGATTTCGCCTTCACGCAGGCGCCGTACGCCCACGCTGGGCGATTCGCACCGGCCTGATCCGGCGAGGCGCACGTGACGCCTTGGCCGCACGCGCGCCGATGGCGGCCTCTTGCGTTGTGCGCAGCTCTCGACGGAGACCAACGGCCACCCTGGGAATGGCCCGCAGATCGTCGTTCCCAAATTTCTCACTGACTCTCGTAAAATGCAATAATTACATTCGCGATGTAAGTGCTTGTTTCCAACGGAGCGCAGTCGTTGAACCAGTCATCAGGAGCGGGACACCAGCAGCGGCAGCGCCCCATCCCCGCCGCGCCAGGGCATGCGCCAGGCTTGCTGGACATCATGACGCGCCGGCTGTTGCGGCCGCACTTTCAACCCGTCGTGGACATCGTGCTGCGCACCGTCTATGGCTATGAGAGCCTGATCCGCGGCCCTCAGGCGAGCCCCTGGCACGAGCCCGCGGCCCTCTTTCGCGAGGCCCACCGTCTGGGCGTGAGCGAGCGCCTGGAGCTCGATTGCGTGCAGGCAGGCATTGCCGACTTCCCGCTCGACGTCGCCTCCTGTCTCTTCCTGAATCTTTCCGCTGGCGCCC
Source organism: Verticiella alkaliphila (assembly GCF_018904615.1). Taxonomy (GTDB): domain Bacteria; phylum Pseudomonadota; class Gammaproteobacteria; order Burkholderiales; family Burkholderiaceae_B; genus Verticiella; species Verticiella alkaliphila. The sequence continues at coordinate 20,332 of NZ_JADCNH010000032.1, forward strand.
TGGTTCAGTACTGGCGGCGATGGGGCCAGCGCATGCCGGGCGAGCTGCTCGGGCCTGCGGCTGCCATGACGCGCACCATCGTGATCGAACTGAGCGGCTGCGATGCCGTCAACGACTTGGGCGCTGACGCGGCGGCGGAGCTCTGCGATGCCATCCTCGCGCTGCGCGATTTCGGCGTGCGCGTGGCGCTCGACGGCGGGCTCAATCCGTCCGCGCTCCAGCTCTGGGCCGACGCCCAGCCGGACCTCATCAAGCTCGATCGCCAGGTATTCGCGGGCATCGGCACCAACGAGCGGCGCCAGAAGCTCGCGCGTGGCCTGGTCGGCATGGCCCGCAGCCTGGGCACGGCCGTCGTGGCAGCCGGCATCGAAAACACCGAAGATCTCGAAGCCGCCCGCGACCTGGGCATCCGCTATGCCCAGGGGTGGTTGCTCGGCCGGCCGGATCCGTGTCCGGCACGCGAGCTGCCTTCTGCCCTGCACGCCGCGCTGGAGCGCGAGCGGCCGATCCGCGCCTCGGAAGATTCCGCCTACGGCACGGTGGCGGCGCTGCGCCTGGCCGCCCCGACGGTATCGGTTGGGGTGCACACCAACGACGATCTGCACCGGCTGTTCGTGGAACACGACAATCTGCATGCCGTCGCCGTCCTCGACGCGCAGCAGCGCCCCGTGGGCATCGTGCCGCGACGCACCTTCGCCGAACGTTACGCGCTGCGCTATACGCGAGAGCTCTTCGGTCGCAACCCATGCACGTCGTTCATGAACGACAACCCGGTCACGATCGACCGCGCCGCCTCGATTGCCCAGCTGAGCCACATCCTGCTCTCGGAAGACCAGAGCTATCTCGTCGACGGCTTCATCATCACGGACGCAGGGCGCTACGAGGGGCTGGGCACTGGCGAGGCGCTGGTACGCGCCGTCACTGAGATGCGCATCGAAGCAGCGCGCTACGCCAACCCGCTCACCTCGCTGCCGGGCAACATCCCCATCAGCCAGCAGCTCGAAGCCCTGCTCGCGCGCGGCAAGAGTTTCGTGGCCTGCTACGCGGATCTGGACCACTTCAAGCCGTTCAACGATGTCTACGGCTACTGGCGGGGCGACGCGATGATCCGGCTGTGCGCCGAGATCATCCAGCGCCATGCCGACCCGCGCTGCGACTTCGTCGGCCACGTGGGCGGCGACGATTTCGTCGTGCTCTTCCTGAGTCCGGATTGGGAGGTACGCGCGCACCACATCGTCGCGGAGTTCGCCGACGAAGCGCGCGCCCTGTATGACGAGGCCGATCGCGCCGAGGGCGGCCTGCACGCCGACGATCGGCATGGCGTCCCGCGCTTCTTTCCCTGCGTCACGCTGGGCATGGGCGCAGTGCGCGTGCATGGCGAGGGCATCGGGCTGTTGCGTGCGGAGGATGTTGCCTCCGCGGCCGCACAGGTCAAGCGCCGAGTCAAGCGCGACGGCTTGTCCCTGGTCGTGCAGGACTATGCGGCCATGGCCCAGCCCACGGTGCCGGGCAGCCCCTGATCGGGGCGATCAGGCGCGGCGGGCGTCCTCGAGCGTCGGATAGTCCACATAGCCGTGCTCACCGCCCCCGTAGAAGGTGGTCTTGTCCGGTACGTTGAAGGGCCCGCCTTCGCGCAGACGCTCGACCAGGTCCGGGTTGGCGATGAAGGGCTTGCCGAAGGCCACGAGATCCGCCTTGCCGCTGGCCACGGTTTCCTCGGCGGTAGCGCCGTCGTAGCCGTTGTTCACCATCCACGCGCCCTTGCCGCCGGCCGCCGCATACGCCTCGCGCAGCACGGCGTAATCGAACGGGCGATCCCCCTGCTGGTGATCGCGCGCGCCGCCCGTGGCACCTTCGATGACGTGGACATACGCGAGCTCGTAACGCGCCAGCACGCGCACCACGTAGTCGAACAGCGCCTGCGGCTGGTCGTCGGCCGCGTCGTTGGCGGGCGTCACGGGCGAGATCCGGATCCCGGTGCGTTGCGCGCCGATCTCCTCGGTCACGGCAGCCACGACCTCCTGCAACAGGCGGGCCCGATTCTCGATGGTGCCGCCATACGCGTCCGTGCGCACGTTGCTGCCGGCGCGCAGGAACTGGTCGATCAGATAGCCGTTGGCCGCGTGGATCTCCACGCCGTCAAAGCCTGCGTCCACGGCGGCCCGGGCCGCGCGCCGGTAATCCGCGACGATGCCGGGGATCTCGTCGATCCCGAGGGCGCGCGGCTCGGACGTGTCCGCGAAACTGCCCGTGCCATCGGAAGACACCAGATAGGTCTTGGCCTTGGCGCGGATCGCCGAGGGCGCCACGGGCGCGCCGCCACCCGGCTGCAGCGAGGTGTGGGAGATGCGCCCGACGTGCCACAGCTGGGTGACGATGCAGCCGCCGGCCTCGTGCACAGCGTCCGTCACCCGCCGCCAGCCCTCGAGCTGCTCGGGCGCATAGAGCCCGGGAACGTCTGCGTAGCCCTGCCCCTGGTGCGAGATGGCGGTGGCTTCGGTGATCAGCAGCCCGGCGCTCGCGCGCTGGGCGTAGTACGTGGCCGTGACCGGCTTGGGCACGGCGTTGGGCGAGCGATTGCGCGTGAGCGGCGCCATGACGATGCGGTTGGACAGCGACAGGGCACCAGCCTTCACGGGGTCGAACAGAGTCGGCATTCGGGAATTCCTGCGAGAGATGAGGGGTGATACACGGGAGTAACGATACGCCGCCTCGGGCGTGCGTGCAGCCAGCACCCCAGCGCACGCCGCATGCCTGCCGTCCGGCCACCAGGGCTTCATGCCTCTCAGGTCTAAGCTAGGAAGGGATTTGTCGTTCGCGCGGTGCCGCCCCGGCTCTAGAGTGGGGCCTCGCCACGGCGCCCGGCAGGCGCCGCCCCCTCTCAGGAGAACGCATGCTTCGCGCCTTCGGCCCCGAAACGGACGGCTTCACCGACTTCCTGTTGCCCCGCGTGCCGGGCGACACGACCGATCCCCAGACGCACGACGCCATGGCCGCCCTGCGTGCCCTGGCGCGCCGCGCCTTCGGCGCCCGCCCGACACAGGCGCCGAGCGACGCTGACAGCGCTGGCTGAATCACCCCGCGGCAGGGCGTGACGCGCACCCATTCGCTGCTGAGCGTGGCGCGAGCGCCCAGAGCACACGCGGATCAGTTGACGCGCGCGGGGACGGGTGCTGGCGGCACCGCCTGCGGGCGCGCCGCGAATCCGCGGGCGAGGAAGGCGCAGGCAAAGAGCTGCAGTTGGTGGAACAGCATCAACGGCAACACGATGAGCGAGACCGCGCTGCCGGCAAAGAGAATCCCCGCCATCGGAATGCCGGTTGCCAGACTCTTCTTGGAACCGCAGAAGATGATCGCGATGCGATCTTCCTCGGAGAAGCCAAGCTTGCGGGCCATGACGCTCGTCACCAGAAGCACCACCGCCAGCATGAGCGCGCACAAGCCGATGAGCCAGCCGAGATCGGCGGCGTCGACCCGGCTCCAGATGCCCGCGACCACGCCTGCGCTGAAGGCCGAATACACCACGAGCAGGATGGAGCCACGATCGGCGAACGAGGTCAGACGCGGATGCGCCTTGAGCTTGGGGCCGAGCCACGGCCGGCACAGCTGACCCACGGCAAAGGGCAGCAGCAGTTGCACACCGAGGTCCACCACCGAATCCAGGCTGATCGTCACGCCCTTGGTGCCCAGCACCAGGGCCACCAGCAGCGGGGTGAGCAACACACCGACCAGGTTGGACACGCTCGCGCTGGTCATGGCCGCCGCGACGTTGCCACGCGCAATCGAGGTGAACGCAATCGAGGACTGCACCGTGGACGGCAGCACGCTCAGGAACAGCAGCCCGATGATGAGATCGCCCGTGACGTGCCCGCGTGCGAGCCAGGCGATCCCCAGGCCCAACACGGGAAAGAGCAGATAGGTGCAGAGGAACACGAAGCTCTGCAGCCGCCAGTGCAGCAGGCCCTGCCCAATGGACTGCAGCGAAAGCTTGGCGCCATAGAGAAAGAAGAGCAGCGCGATGGCGGCATACACCACGTAGCCGAAGATCTCGGCGGCCACCCCGCGCACGGGGAGGATGCTGGCGAGCACGACCGTGCCCAGCAGCATCAGGATGTAAGGATCGATGGAGAACTTGGCAAGCAGGCGTTTCATGACGAGGGACAGACACGGAATGGCCCTGGGGCCGAATACCCGGCACGCTACCACCGCCCTCTATAATTTGGAATCCCTATCACCAGGATATCAGTCATTCACGATGTCGATAGCCGAAGCGCGTCTGCCCGATCCTGTCCTGTTGCGCACCTTCTTGGTGGTGGCCGAAACGCGCAGCTTCACGGCGGCTGCCCGCCGGCTAGGCACGCGCCAGTCCACGGTCAGCCAGCAGATCTCGCGGCTCGAGGCGCACCTGCGTCGCGTGTTGTTCGCCCGCGACACGCACTCCGTGGCGCTCACGCCAGCAGGCACCCAGCTCCTGCCCTTCGCGCGCGACGTGCTCGGCGCGAACCTGCGTCTTGCCCAGGCGGCTACCGGGCGCACCATGAGCGGACGCGTCCGGCTGGGGGTTTCGGAAGACTTCGCCCTCTCCGGGCTCGCAGACGTGCTGGCCGAGTTCACGCAACAGCACGCCGATGTGGAAGTCGAGCTCGACATCGGACTGAGCGGCCTGCTGCATCAGCGCTTCGATGCCGGCGCGCTGGACGTGATCTTTGCCAAGCAACTTCGCGGCGACAGCCGGGGGCGCACGGCCTGGCGCGAGACGCTCGCCTGGGTGGGCCGCGACGGCAGCCGGCCGGATCCGCAGCGTCCGCTGCCCCTCATCGTGTACCCGCCGCCCAGCATCACGCGCCTGCATGCGATCGAGGCCCTGGAGGCCGCCGGCCGCAGCTGGAAGGTGGCCTGCACGAGCAGCAGCGTGAATGGTCTGCGCGCGGCCGCGCTGGCCGGGCTGGGCTATCTGCCGCACTCGCTGCGTCTGCTCCCCGCGGGTCTGTCTGCCGTGAGCCCGGAAGCCGGGCTGCCCGGCCTGGGCGACATTGCCTTCGTGGTCCTGGTGCGGGAGACGGCAGGGGAATCCGCGGCGGCCCTGGCCGAGGTCCTCCTCGAGGGCGCGGCCCGGCTGGCCGTCCTGCCCTCGGCCACTGGGCGCGTATCGCAAGGCATGCGCGGCCCAGGAGCCTGATGACGCATGCGGGCTGCTATCATGATCGCCACGACACGCATGTGCCGCCATACCCACCTTGAAACCTCCCCCTGCCCGACCCCGCGCCGCTCCTGCGGACACGCCGGCCTGGCCCGCCTCCGTGAGTCTCACCCGGTGGCTGCTCGCCCTCATCCTTCTGCTCGCCGGCCTGGTGGGCGCGCTGCACGATCACGGCCCTCCTGTGGCCGAGGAAGCTGCTGACGCACCCAGCGCGTCGCTCTTCGCCCTCACGCCCCACGCGATCATTCGCGATGCCACGCACGTGGCCATCGTGCTCGAACGCACGTCCGGCGCGCCCACGGGCTGGAAAGCCCCCACGCCGGGGTTGCTCGTCACTCCCGAGCCGCACGATGCCGCCGCGCGCCCCCTGCGCACCGAGCCTCCCGTGCTGGCCTCCAGCCTGCGCAGTCTGTTGCGCGGCGCGGTTCAGGCGCGCGGGCCGCCGGCATCCTCCCTCACCGGATTCCCTGTAGCCGCCGTCACCTGACAGCATCGATCGCGTGTCTCGGCCAGCCGGCCTCGTCCGGGCGGGCCGCGCCGTCAGCCACTGAGCGACGCTGACAGCGAACGCCGCCTACCATTGCCCGGTGCGGCCGGAATCGGTGAAGGACCTGTGATGTCGCTCGAATATGCCCTGGCGTGCAGCGCGCTCGCCGTGGTCCTGCTCTTCTCGGCCTGGCGCGAACGCGCTGGCAACCCGCGAGACGTCCGCCTGCTGGCGACGCTCGGTACGGGCGCCGGATTGGCAGCCGCCGCGGTAGGCCTGTAAGCACTGCCGACCGCCCCGGTCCTTCCTCCTGGCAGGACCGGGGCACCCAACCTACGCTGTGAGACCTTCATGCTTGAAATGCTCTCCGACCCAGCCATATGGATCGGCCTGGCCACCCTGGTGGTGCTGGAGATCGTCCTTGGCATCGACAACCTGATCTTCATCGCCATCCTGGCGGACAAGCTGCCGCCACATCAGCGCGACCGCGCCCGCGTCATCGGCCTGTCGCTCGCGCTCATCATGCGCCTTGGCCTGTTGTCGGTGATCTCCTGGCTGGTCACGCTGACCACGCCACTCTTTCACGTCTTCGGACACCCCTTCTCGGGACGGGACCTGATCCTGTTCTTCGGCGGCCTGTTCCTGCTCTACAAGGCCACGACAGAACTGCACGAACGCCTGGAAGGCGTGTCGCACAAGACGGCCACCTCCACGGTCTATGCGAGCTTCTCGGTCGTCGTCGCCCAGATCGTGGTCCTGGACGCCGTGTTCTCGCTCGACGCGGTGATCACCGCCGTCGGCATGGTCGACGAACTACCGGTCATGATGGCCGCCGTTGTCATCTCCATCGGCGTGATGCTGCTCGCCTCCAAGCCGCTCACGCGCTTCGTGAACGCGCACCCGAGCGTGGTGATCCTGTGCCTGAGCTTCCTGCTCATGATCGGCCTCACCCTGGTGGCCGAAGGCCTGGGCTTTCACCTGCCCAAGGGCTACCTGTACGCGGCGATCGGCTTCTCGATCCTCATCGAGTTCTTCAACCAGTGGGCCCAACGCAACAGCCGCAAGCAGGAATCGCGTCTGCCGCGTCGTCAGCGCACCGCCGAGTCGGTGCTGCGCCTGCTGGGCGCACGTCAGGCAGCCGACGCCATGCCGGCGGGCGCGCCCATGGCCGAAGCCGACGGCCCGGCCGATGCCCCGACCTTCGCGGACGAGGAACGCCATATGGTGAGCGGTGTTCTCACCCTCGCCGAACGCAGCGTGCGCTCGGTGATGACGCTGCGTAGCGACATCTCCTGGATCGACCTGGAAGACCCGCCCGAGACCATTCGCCAGCAGTTGCTGGAGACGCCGCATGGCATCTTCCCGGTGTGCCGGGGCTCGCTCGATGACCTCGCCGGCGTGGCACGCGGCAAGGATCTCCTGGGCGATCTCATGCGCCAGGGCCGGATCGATCCGGCCACGCTGCGCGACCCGCTCTACGTGCCGGAATCGCTGCCTGCCATCAAGCTCATCGAGACCCTGCGCCATGCGCGTGGCCAGATCGCGCTGGTGAGCGACGAGCACGGCATGCTCACGGGCCTGGTCTCGCCCATCGACATCCTGGAGGCCATCGCCGGCGAGTTCCCGGACGAGGACGAGACACTCGAGATCCAGCGCATCGACACCAACAGCTGGCTGGTGGCCGGCAGTGCCGACATCCACCTGGTGGAGAACGCGCTGGGCACGCACGGGCTGCGCAGCCCCGACGGCAGCTACACCTCGCTCGCGGGCTTTCTCCTCACGCACTTCGACCGTCTGCCCCTGGCGGGCGACAGCATGACCCACGACGGCTTCGTGCTGGAAGTGGCGAGCGTGAACGAGAACCGCATCCTCACGGTGAGCATCCGCCGGGAGGCGCCGCAGCCAATCGACGGCGCCGAGCCCGTCCCGGCGTGAGGCGGACAGCGGAGGGGTGTCCTGACCGGCCAGCAGGCGGGTCAGCACGCCTGACGCGCGAGCGCATCCCCTACGCGCTCGCCGGGGCCGGCCAGCTTCTGCTCGAGCCGGCCCACGATCCTTCGGCCTCGATCACTCCGCGGTGATCTTGCCCGCGCGAATCACCTCGGCCCAGCGGTCGGCGTCCTCGCGCACCAGCGTCGCGAATTCAGCAGGTTCCGAGGTTGCCGGCACCATGCCCTGCGCTTCGAAGGCCGCTGCCACCTCCGGCGCGGCCAGCACGCGGCCGATCTCGTCGTTCATGCGCTGCACCACGTCGTCCGGCGTGCCCTTGGGCGCGAAGACGCCGTACCACATGTCCACGCTGTCCATGTCCACGCCGGCCTCCTTCAGCGTCGGCACGTCCGGCAGCGTGGTCAGGCGTTCGTCGCCTCCGGTCGCGAGCACGGCGAGCCGGCCGGACTTCACGTGCGGCAAGGCCACGTGCACCGGCAGGAACATCGCATCGATACGGCCACCCAGGAGATCCGTGACGGCACCCGCCGTGCCCTTGTAGGGCACGTGCAGCAGCTCGGCGCCCGTGCGCTGCGTGAACAAGGCCATGGCCAGATGATGGGGCGTGCCCACGCCCGGAGTGGCGTAGGTGAGCGCGCCGGGCTTGTCCTTGGCCGCGGCCAGCAGGCCCGCCACATCCTTGGCCGGCTGCACCTGCGGGTTGGTGACGAGCAACAGCGTGCCCCACGACGTCTGCGCCACTGGCACGAAGTCCTCCACCGGGTCGTAGGTGAGCGAGGTGAAGAGGCTCCGGTTCATCACCAGGGTGTTCACCTGCACGAGCAGCGTATGCCCGTCGGGCTTGGCGCGTGCCGCCTTCTCGCTGCCGATGTTGCCGCTCGCGCCCGCGGCGTTGTCCACGATCACCGGCTGGCCGAGGGCGTCGGGCAGCCGGGCGCCCAGTTGGCGCGCGATGATGTCGATGCCCGTGCCCGGCGTGTAGGGCACGACGAAGGTGATCGGCTGAGTGGGCCAGGCCTGAGCCGCCGTTGCACCGAGCAGGAGTGCCGTGGCGGCAAGGCGCCGCAAGCAGGTCGAAAGCATGTTGAGTCTCCGTATGTCATCGTGAGGGCCACGTCAGCGAGGACTCGGCCCGTGAAAGCCGTCAAACGAATGAAGGACGAGCGCGCAGCTGCGCCGGGTCATAGCCTGCCACGCGCTTGTAGTTGTCCGAGATGGCCTGCAGCTCGGCGCGCGGCACCACGGATTCGATGTCGATGAAGCGCTGGCCACCCGAGCGCTCGAACACCTCCCGCAGGATGGCATCCGGCGGATTGCGCCGGTTGGTCAGCACGACGTTGCCGGTGGCCGGCACGCGTTCCGCATCGTAGGCCGCCAGGGCATCCTCACCCACGCCCTGGCGTTTGAGCCGGCCGGCGAGGCAACGAGCGTCCAGGATCGCCTGGCCCGCGCCATTGGAGCCGCGCGGCACCATCGGGTGGGCCGCGTCGCCCAGCAGCGTGATGCGCCCGTGCGTCCAGCGCGGCAGCGGGTCCTGGTCCACCATCGGATACTCGAGCACGTCCTCCGAGGCCCGGATGAGCGCGGGCACGTCCAGCCAGTCGAAATGCCAGTCAGCGAAGGCGGGCAGGAAGTCTTCCAGGCGGCCCGGACGGCTCCAGTCGCGGATCGCGGGCGTCTCGTCCTCGATTTCGGCCACCCAGTTGATGAGCTGGCGGCCCTGGGCGTCGCGCACGTCGCGGATCGGATAGATCACCATCTTGCCCACCGTCAGCCAGCCTGCGCGAATCATGCTCGCGCCCGACAGGATGGGCTCCCACCAGGTGGTGCCGCGCCACATGTTCACGCCGGAATAACGCGGCGCCCCCTCGTCGGGATAGAACTGCCGGCGCAGTGCCGAATGCACGCCGTCGCAACCCACGGCCACGGCCCCACGCGCTTCGCCCGCCGGCTCGCCGTTCGGGTCGACGAACCGCGCGACGACGCCCGTCTCGTCCTGCGTGACACCCGTGCAGCGTCGGCCGCACACCACCGCATCCTCACCCAGTCGCTCGCGCACGGCCGCCAGCAGCACGGTCTGCAGATCGCCCCGGTGGATCGAGAACTGCGGCCAGTCGTAGCCGGCGGCGGTGCCCGCGGGCTCGCGGAAGATGAGCTGGCCGTGTTCGGTGAAGAAGACGGATTCCTGCGTGCGCACCGCCACCGCGTCGAGCGCGCCGAGCAGGCCGAGTTCATCGAGCTCGCGCACGGCGTGCGGCAGCAGGTTCACGCCCACGCCGAGCGGCTTGAGCTCGGGCACGGCTTCGTAGAGACGGCAGGCGATGCCGGCCTGATGCAGGCTGAGCGCCAGCGTGAGGCCGCCGATGCCGGCGCCGAGGATGAGAACTTGAGTGTCGTGCTGGGCCATGGACAGTGCAATCGCAGGAAGAGACGGATTCGCCATTAGGCCGCGCGTGGGACAATAAGGGAAATTTAGATGTGACATGGGTTCATAAGCTCTGCCTATGAATATCTCCACGCGTCAGATGCGCGCATTCCTTGCCGTCATGCGCACCGGCAGCTTTACGCGCGCGGCCGAGCAGGCCCACATGACGCAGGCCGGCCTGAGCCTGCTCATCCGCGAGTTGGAGAACCAGCTCGGTGCGCGCCTCTTCGATCGCACCACGCGTTCCGTGCAGCCCACCCCCGCTGGACGCAAGCTCGCGCCCGTGGTCGAGCGCGCCTTGCTGGAGCTGGACAACGTCACTGACGACATCGGCGCACAAGGGCTGGCCGCACGCCGCCAGTTGCGCATCGCTGCCACGCCGCTGGTGTCCTCGCACCTGTTGCCGCAGCTGCTGGCGGGCTTCATCGCGGATCACCCCGATACGCGCGTCACGCTCATCGACAACAGCCTGGGCGACGTCGAGGCGGCCGTGGCCTCCGGCGAGGCGGATTTCGGCCTGGGCTTCTTCTTTCAACGCACGCCGGGCCTCATGCGAACCCCTATTGGCCGCTTCGCGCTCATGCGGGTGACGCCAGCCGACGCCTTGCTTGCGAAGCCGGGCCGCGCGCCGTGGTCCTCGCTCGCCGGCCAGCGCCGTATCGGCCTCCCACCGGACAACCCGATTCAGAAGACCATCGATGCCCAACTAGTGCGCCTTGGCATCGCGCAGGCCGACACCCAGGCCGTGCACTTCTTCGGCACGCTCATCGCCATGGCGGAGGCGGGCTTTGGCACGGCTATCATGCCCACGTTCGCCCTGTCGGCGTGCCGACACTACCGTGTGCGCGCCGATGTGCTCACCCATCCCCGAGTGAGCCTTGGCTTCTACCGCATCACCAAGCGCGGGGCTGGCGAGACACCCGCCATGATGGCATTCACGCAGCGGCTCACTTCCGCATTGCCCTTGATGTCGGGCTAGCTCCGCGCAAAAGGGGACAGCCACGTGCCACTGTCGGGCATGTCACTTGCTGTTACGGCGGTCCTCCCATGCCACCGTGCCGGACGCCACGCTCGCGCTCATGCCTACGCCCACACTCACCGAACGCCCTTCCGTCAAGCCGATCCCCTCGATCGTCGGCATCGTGCTCTTCGCGCTCGTCCTGTGGTTCCCGGCGCCCGATGGCATGACGCCAGAAGCCTGGCGGCTCGTCGCGGTGGCCCTGCTGATGATCACCTGGTGGATCACCGAGGCCATCCCCGTGTCGGCCACGGCCCTGCTGCCGGTGGCGCTGTTTCCGATGGTGGGCGCCACGAGCGCGCGCGAGGCCACGTCGCCCTACGGCGACCCGATCATCTTTCTCTTCATGGGCGGTTTCTTTCTCGCCATGGCGATGGAGCGCTGGAGCCTGCACCGGCGCATCGCGCTGAACATCGTGTCGCGCACGGGCTCGCAACAGCACCGCATCGTTGCCGGCTTCATGATTGCCACGGCGTTCTGCGGATTGTGGGTCTCCAATACGGCCACGGCCGTCATGATGTTCCCTGTTGCCTTGTCCGTGGCCAAGCTGATCGCCGACAAAGGCGGCTCCTCGCAGTTTCCGCTGGCCCTGATGCTCTCGGTGGCCTACGCCGCCTCCATCGGGGGCATAGGCACGCTGATCGGCACGCCGCCGAACGCCCTGCTCGCGGGTGCGCTGAACCAGACCTACGGTTATGACATCGGCTTCGCGCAATGGATGATCTTCGGCATTCCGATCATGCTCGTCATGCTCTTTGGTGCCTGGGTGCTGCTCACGCGCGTGTCCATCCGTCTGGACCGCAAGACGATCGAGGGCGCCGACGAACTCTTCCAGGCCCAGCTGGCCGATATCGGCCGCTGGTCCACCGCCGAGAAGCGGGTGGCGATCGTATTCGTCGTCACGGCCCTGCTCTGGATCTTCCGTACGCTGCTGCAGGACTTCATCCCGGGCCTGTCCGACGCCTCGATCGCGATTCTCGCGGCCATTGCCCTCTTCCTGATCCCCGCTGGGGACAAGGACGGCGGTGCCCTGGTCGACTGGGACATGACCAAGAACATGCCCTGGGGGATCCTGGTGCTCTTCGGCGGTGGCTTGAGCCTGTCGGCCGCCGTGGTGGCCACGGGGCTGGATGGGTGGATCGGCAACCAGCTGGGTACCTACGCAAGCGCGCTGCCCACCATCGGCATCGTCCTGCTGGTGGCCTTGGCGGTGCTGGTCATGACCGAATTCATGTCGAACACGGCCACCGCCGCCACTTTCATTCCCATCGTCGCGGGACTGTCGGTGAGCCTGGGCGAGAATCCCTTGCTGCTCATGGTGCCCGCCACCCTCGCGGCATCCATGACGTTCATGTTGCCGGTGGCTACGCCCCCCAACGCCCTGGTGTTCAGCTCGGGCTACATCACCATCGGTCAGATGGCTCGGCACGGCTTCCTGACGAACGTCCTGTCGCTCATGGTCATTACCGGCCTGGGCTACTGGCTGCTCATCCTGTTCTTCGGTGTCGTGCCTGGCGAACTGCCAGATTGGGCCGTGCGCGCGAATCCGAGCTGACGGCTCCCGCAACGCGTTGGAATTCGGGCTCTGAGTTCAGGCACGCCTCAGGCGTGCCACCGGCTCAGGGCCCGTCGCGTTTGAGGCGGTCCAGTGCCTCGGCCGACCAGCCTGGTGCATCCGTGAGCGAGGCCCAGGCGTCCACGTAGTGTTCGAAGGCATAGGTGTGCCCGTACCCCTTGGGCGGCTCCACCGCGAACATCACGTCGAACGCCAACTGCACCGCGCTCACCACCGGAATCCAGCGCAGGTCCGGCGCCACGTCCGGCCCGAGCGGCGGCTGCATCCAGTCCGGCCGGCGCCACAGAGCGCTGGGCTCGAAGAACGTGACCGCATCACTCGCATACTGCAGGAAGACCACGCGGTACGGCCCCCAGGGCGCGGGCGTGTCCTCCAGGGCGTTGTGCTGCGAGGTGAAACGGATCACCGACCCGTCACGGAACTGCGGGAGCCAGGCCGGCGTACCGGGGTTGCGATCGGCCGTCACCACTCGCCACGTCGGCGTGTTGAAGGGTGGCCCCGACCACAGCGCGCCGTGGTAAGGATCGCCAATCACCTGATGCAGGTCATGACTCAGATTGGAGTTCAAGGCGCCCAGGCTCAAACCGTGCAGGTAGAGACGCGGACGGGCGTCCTCGGGCAGGCTGCGCCAGTGGTCGTACACCGCCGAGAACACGGCACGCGCCGTCTCCACGCCGTAGTCCGGATCGGCCAGCAGGGCAATCCAGCTGGCCAGATAGGAGTACTGCACCGACACCGTCGCCACGTCGCCCTGCAGCACATACTCCAGCGCCGACTGGCTTTCCGGATCCACCCAGCCCGTGCCCGTGGGCGTCACGATGACAAGGTTGGATCGCGAGAAGGCGTCGATGCGCTTCAACTCCGCCAGGGCCAGCGCCGCACGCGCCTGCGGCGAATCGGCGGAGTTGAGGCCGACATACACCCGCAGCGGCTCCAGCGCAGGGCTTCCTGTGAACTCGGCGATGCGCTCTCGATCCGGCGCGGCGGACACCATGTAGCGCCCTTGCCGGCCGAGGTCAGACCACGACAACAGCGAGCCGGGCCCGCCGGTCTTCAAGGGATCCTGCGGCCGTGTGCTCGCTTCGTCGAAGAGGCCGTCGAGCTCGCGATAGGTGCCGTCCAGGGCGCGCATCACGCCCTGCACGAGCAAGCCATTGCCGATGTTCCAGAAGAGCACGGAGGTGACCACGAGGGCGAGCAGCGCCGCCGTCGGCCCGGGCACGTGGCGCGCGAGGCGCACCGACAACCGGCGCGCCACCAGCCCGAAGAGCCGGCACACCAGCACGATCAGGAGAAACAGCGCCAGCGCCATCACCGCCAGCGTGAAGGGCCCTGCGCCGTCCACGGCGGGCATGCCCATCAAGTCGCGCAGGCGATTCTGCCAACCCGTGGACCACCACAACGTGGCAGCGGCCGCGACGCTGCAGACCACGGCGGCCACCCCCAGCACGATGCGGTGCGCGCGGCCCTGGGCCGAGGGCAGGCCCAGCGCGGCCCATGCCAGCCGCAGCAATACGCCGATGCCGTAGCCCGCTGCCAAGCACAGCCCGCCCAGCGCCCCCTGGATCAGGGGCGAGCGTGGCACGAGGCTGGGCGTGAGGGAGGCCGCAAAGAAGAGCGTGCCCAGGATCAGGCCTGTGCTCGATAGTGACGAGAAGAAGGCCGCGACGAGGCGCAGCGGAGGAAACGACAGAGGCATGGCGCGCGGGAATAACTCAGGCTGCCCGCGATGATGACACAGCGCATCTCGCCGATGGATTCGGGGCGATTGTCGCCCGTGATAGAATCGCTCATCCTCTGGGTGCGCGCTCGCGCTGCGCCCGCTGCAGGGCTCATACCCTCTCGAGATCATGATCCGTTTCGCTTCTGCCCGTCCTGCCCAGTGGTGGCGCTTCCTCTAGGAAGCGGCACGTTGTTGCGGCACGCGCCGCACCTTGCCGCCGAACCGGCAGACAAGGTGCATTAGAAGCTCTCCGGCAAGGCGGCTCCCCTACCCAAGGAGATTGCCCCCATGCCATCCACGCGCCACCCGATCACACCCCCTGCATTCGCACGCAACGCCCTGCGCAGCCCCGTCACGTCTGCACTCATCGCCACGCGAGGCCAATGACCATGGCCCGCCTGCTGATGATCGACAACTACGACTCCTTCACCTACAACCTCGTGCAGTACTTCGGCGAGCTCGGTGAGGATGTCCACGTTGCCCGCAACGACCAGATCACGATCGAGGAGATCGAAGCCCTGGCACCGGATCGCCTGTGCATCTCGCCCGGGCCCTGCGCCCCGGCGCAGGCCGGCATCTCGATCGCCGCCATCCGCCACTTCGCGGGCCGCCTGCCGATCCTGGGCGTGTGCCTGGGCCATCAGGCCATCGGCGAGGCCTTTGGCGGCAAGGTCGTGCGCGCGCAAGTGGTGATGCACGGCAAGACATCGCCCATCACCCACGAGGACTGCGACGTCTTCGCCGGGCTGCCCTCGCCCTACACCGTCACGCGCTATCATTCGCTCGCCGTCGAGCGCGCCTCCCTGCCCGACTGCCTGGCCGTGACGGCCGAGACCGCCGATGGCGAGATCATGGGTCTGCGTCACACCAGCCTGCCGATCTACGGCGTCCAGTTCCACCCCGAGTCGATCCTGAGCGAGCACGGCCACGCGCTCCTGAAGAACTTCCTCGTCCTCTGACGGAGACAGCCATGACCGCCATTTCGATCAATGACGCCCTGACGCGCTGCATCGAGCACCGCGAGATCTTCCACGACGAGATGCTGCACCTGATGCGGCGCATCATGCGTGGCGAGCTGTCCGAGTCCCTCACCGCGGCCCTGCTGCTGGGCCTGCGCGTGAAGAAGGAGACGATCGGCGAGATCGCCGCCGCCGCGCAGGTGATGCGCGAGTTCGCCACGCCCGTGAAGGCGTCGGACCCGGCCAACCTGCTCGACATGTGCGGCACGGGCGGCGACGGCAGCCACACCTTCAACATCAGCACCACGGCCATGTTCGTTGCCGCCGCGGGCGCGCGCGCATCGCCAAGCACGGCAACCGCAGCGCTTCGTCCTCCTCGGGCAGCGCGGATGTGCTCGAAGCCCTGGGCGTGAATCTCGCGCTCTCGCCCGAGCAGATCGCCGAGTGCGTGGACGCCACGGGCATCGGCTTCATGTTCGCCCCGGCCCACCACGGCGCCATGAAGCACGTGGCTGCCGTGCGCAAGGAACTGGGCGTGCGCACGATCTTCAATATCCTGGGTCCTCTCACCAATCCGGCCGCGCCGCCAATCAACTGATGGGTGTCTTCCACCCTGATCTGGTCGGCATTCAGGTACGTGTCTTGCAGCGATTGGGCTCGCGTCACGTGCTCGTCGTGCACGGCATGGACGGCATGGACGAGGCCTCGCTCGGGGCAGCCACCCTGGTCGGGGAACTCAAGGACGGCGAAGTCGCCGAATACCAGATCCATCCCGAGGACTACGGCATGGCCATGGTCTCCAACCGCAGCATCAAGGTGGCCGGACGGGACGAATCCCGTGACCGCGTGATCGAGGCCCTGGACAATACGCCCGGCACCGCACGCGACATCGTCGGCTACAACGCCGGGCTCGCGCTGTATGCAGCCAACCTGGCCGGCTCTATCGACGAAGGCATCCGCAAGGCCTTCGACCTGATCGCCAGTGGGGCAGCACGCGAGAAACTCGAACAGTTCGCTGCCTACACCCGGCGATTCGCCTGACTCAGAACATCATCCTATGAACGACGTTCTCCAACGCATTCTCGCCGTCAAGGCCGAGGAAGTCGCCACTGCGCGCCAGCTGCGCAGCGAATCCGAACTGCGCCGCGAGGCCGAGCTGCGCCAGGACGTGCGCGGCTTTGCCGCGGCCCTGGAAGCGACCATCGCCAGCGGCCGCCCCGGTGTGATCGCTGAAATCAAGAAGGCGTCGCCCTCCAAGGGCGTGATCCGGGCGGATTTCCATCCCTCCGTGATTGCCGGCACCTATGCGGCCCATGGTGCGGCCTGCCTGTCGGTGCTCACCGACGTGCAGTTCTTCCAGGGCGCGCATGATTTCCTGCGCCAGGCCCGTGCCGCGTGTTCGCTGCCCGTGCTGCGCAAGGACTTCATCATCGACAGTTACCAGGTGGCCGAAGCGCGCGCGCTCGGGGCGGATTGCATCCTGCTCATCGTCGCGGCGCTCGAGCCCGCCCGCCTGCGCGACCTGGAGGCGCTGGCCCACGGCCTGGGCATGGACGTGCTGGTCGAAGTGCACGATGCAGCCGAGCTGGACGTGGCGCTCACGCTGCGCACGCCGCTCATCGGCATCAACAACCGCAACCTGCGCACTTTCGACGTCACGCTGGACACGACGCTGGGCCTGCTCTCGAGCATCCCGGCCGATCGCCGGGTCATCACCGAGAGTGGCGTGTCCACGCCGGAAGACGTGAAGCGCCTGCGCGAACGCGGCGTCGAAGCCTTCTTGGTGGGCGAGAGCTTCATGCGCGCGGACGATCCGGGCGTGGAACTGCAGCGGCTCTTCGCGGCATGATGGGGATGCTGACGATGCATGGCGCGCCCGGCGTTGCCGGGCGTGCGGCTCGCGGCACGATCGCCCAGGAGCGCCCATGAGCCAGTTCGCCCCGAATCGACTGCGGGAACCCCTCTCGGCCCACGTCGAGTGGCTGCCCGAACCCTGGAAGCCTGCGCTGGCGGACGTCCTCGCCTCGCCCGGCTTCGCCGCCCTCGATGCCTACATCGCCGAGCGGCTCGAGGCCGGTGCGGTGATTTACCCCTCGCATCCCTTCCGAGCGCTCGAGCTCACGGCGCCTTACCAGGTGCGCGCCGTGATCCTCGGACAGGACCCATATCATGGACCGGGACAGGCTCAGGGATTGAGCTTCTCAGTGCCCACGTGCGAGCGGCGCCCGCCGAGCCTGCGCAACATCTTCGCGGAGATCGCTGCCAGCCTGGGGGGCGATGCCGCGCAGTTCGACAACGATCTGACCCGCTGGGGCAAGCAGGGCGTGCTGCTGCTCAATGCCATGCTGACAGTCGAGGACGGCCAGGCCGCCTCGCACGCCAAGCGCGGCTGGGAAGCCTTCACGGATAGCGTGATCTCCGCCGTGGCGGCCGATGACGCGCCCAAGGTGTTCCTCCTGTGGGGCGCCCATGCCCAGAGCAAGCAGGCCCTGATTCCGCGTGGCTCGCCGCATCTCGTGCTCTCGTCCAATCACCCCTCCCCCTTGTCGGCGACGCGCCCGCCCGTGCCGTTCATCGGCTGCGGACACTTTCGCCGGGCGAACGAATGGCTGGTCGAACAAGGTCTGCCGCCCATCGACTGGGTGGGCACGCTGGTAGCGTCGGCGCGAGGCTGAGCGCATGAGCCACGACCACCAGAGCGCGCCCTTCTCGGGCCAGGACAGCCCGTCGAGACAGGCAGCCAGCGCCGTCGACCCGCACGGCGCGCCACGACAGAACGCCGGCGCTGTCGAGGCTGGCGACACGCGTCCACAGACAGCCAGCGCCGCCACCGGCCTGCCCCTGCCAGACGACGACAGCCGCGCCCATTCGACTCGCGTTGCAGCGCACCTGCGTACGCGGATCGACGCCGGCGGCGGCTGGCTATCCTTCGCGGATTTCATGGCCGACGCGCTGTACGCGCCAGGCCTGGGTTACTACGCCGCGGGCAGCCGCAAGTTCGCCGCCGACGGCGATTTCGTCACGGCGCCCGAGCTGACGCCGCTCTTTGGCGCGACGCTGGCCGGCCCGGTGGGCCGCGTGCTGCGCGAGACGGGTAGCCTGGAAGTCCTGGAGTTCGGTGCCGGCACGGGTGCCCTCGCCGAAGCGCTGCTCGAGGCCCTGGCCGACCAGGGGCTGGAAGTCCGCTACAGCATCCTGGAGGTCTCGGCTGACCTGCGCGAGCGGCAACAGACGCGGCTGGCCCGCTTTGGCGAGCGTGTGCGCTGGCTCGACGCCCTGCCGCGCGGCTTCGTTGGCTGCGCCGTGGCCAATGAAGTGCTGGATGCCATGCCCGTGCATTTGGTGCGGCGCAGCGAGGACGGCACGCTTCAGGAGCGGGGCGTGGTGCGCGAAGGCGACGCCTTCGCCTGGGAGGACCGCCCTGCCGCTCCCGCGCTCGCGGCGATGGCCGAGGATCGATTGCCCCCATTGCCCGGCTACCTGAGCGAGATCAACCTGCAGGCCGAGGCCTTCGTGCAGGGCGTTGGCACCTGGC
Source organism: Verticiella alkaliphila (assembly GCF_018904615.1). Classification (GTDB taxonomy): domain Bacteria; phylum Pseudomonadota; class Gammaproteobacteria; order Burkholderiales; family Burkholderiaceae_B; genus Verticiella; species Verticiella alkaliphila. Next base: position 39,205 of record NZ_JADCNH010000032.1, read on the forward strand.
TCGCCCACGGCGCGCTGCTCTTGATCGACTACGGATTCCCGCGGCACGAGTACTACCATCCGCAGCGCGCCGAAGGCACGCTCATGTGCCACCTGCGCCACGTGGCGCATGCGGACGCGCTCGCCTGGCCCGGCATCCAGGACATCACCGCCCACGTGGACTTCACCGCCATGGCCGATGCGGCCCTGGAAGGCGAGTTGGACGTACTCGGCTACACCGCCCAGGGACGCTACCTGCTCAACGCCGGATTGTCAGGCCATTTGCAAGCGCTGCAGGCACGCGACGCCACGGCCTACGCGCGCAGCCTGAATGCCGTGCAGAAGCTGGTATCTGAAGCCGAAATGGGCGAGCTCTTCAAGGTGCTGGCCGTGGGCAAGGGCCTGGACGAGATGCCCGGGTTCGAGATCGGGGATCGGCTGGACCGGCTGTAGCCGTCAATGCCTCAGGCTTGGTAAGCCACGTTGCAGTTCTGCGAGAATGCAGGAGTCGCAAACTCCGGCCTGCGCAGGCCAGACTCTCGCCATGAATGAGGAAATTCGCTACCCCCGCCGTCTCCAGACTTTAGTCCAGCGGCTTATCAGCGAGGACGCTGAGAGTGAATGGTTGGAGTTCAAGGCGGGCAATGAAAACCCCTCGGAGATCGGCGAGTACATCTCCGCACTTGCCAATTCAGCGACGATTTGCGGCAAGAGTCACGGCTATGTGATTTGGGGCGTCGACGACGAAAGCCGTGAGATCGTCGGCACCGCGTTCCGTCCAGCCGAGGCTAGACGGGGCAATGAAGCCCTTGAGGCCTGGCTCCTGCGTAGCCTGGTCCCTCAGGTGAGCTTCCATTTCTACGAACTGACGGTGGACGCCAAACGTGTCGTCATCCTGAAGGTCGCTCGCGCCTCTAATCGCCCCGTCGCATTCTTCGGCACCGAGTTCATACGGGTCAGCTCTTACAAGAAGCCACTGAAAGAGGCACCCGAGAAAGAACGCGTCCTTTGGCGGCTTTTCGACGCAGTCCCGTTCGAAAGACACGCTGCCCTGGTGGGCCTTTCCGAAGGCGATGTGACACAGCTACTGGACTACCCTGCCTACTTTGATCTTCGCGAACTTCCGCTTCCTGAGCATCGGCAAGGCATCCTGCAGGCACTCGCAGATGATCGTCTGATCGAGATCGAGGACGAGGGTGACTGGGCCATCACGAATCTGGGAGCTGTTCTTTTCGCGAGGCGTCTGTCGGACTTCGAGAGGCTCGGGCGCAAGGCTGTTCGCGTCATTCGCTACGGAGAGAACGGACGGGTATCGTCAGGCTCGGAGCACATGGAGACCCGCGGATACGCGTCTGGATTCCGTGATCTGCTTGCTTATATTCATCGCTTCGTGCCTAACAACGAGATCATCGGGCAGGCGCTTCGCCGGGCGACCCCTATGTATCCCGAAATCGCCATTCGGGAGCTCATCGCGAATGCGCTCATCCATCAAGACTTCACGATCACCGGTGCTGGTCCCCTCGTCGAGATCTTTCCCGGACGCATCGAGATCACGAATCCTGGTACGCCGCTCATGCCGGTAGACCGGTTGCTGGACAAAGCACCACGCTCCCGAAATGAGGCACTTGCAGCTCTCATGCGGCGATTCGGGGTGTGCGAGGAGCGCGGCAGTGGCATCGACAAAGTCGTTCAGGCTACCGAAATGGCGCAGCTGCCGGCGCCGGAATTCCGTTCCGAGGACGATAGCTTTCGCTCGACACTATTTTCCTATTCGTCCTACAACCAGATGGACAAGGCGGACAAGATCAGAGCAACCTATCTCCACGCCAGCCTGCGATACGTTCAACGTGACATGATGACGAACACGTCCCTGAGAGAGCGGTTTGGAATTCCCCAGGCGAACAGCGCCATCGTCTCTCGCTTGATCAAAGACACCGTGGAAACCGGCCTTATCCATCCTCACGACGAGAATGCCGGCAGACGTTTCATGAGGTATGTCCCTCATTGGGCTAAGAGTGCCTAACCGGGCTTTGTGGTCTTTCCTTGGGACTTGCCGCATTTGATCGCCATTTGACGAGACATGGTGGATAGCCAACCCACCCAGCATTAGTCGCGCTAATTCAACAACTTGTGTATCGCACGCCATTTGACGGCCATTTGATGACCGACGAATATAACCCGGGTTTTATTGGCCATGACTGCTACAGTCGCTCGCTATCATGGTCAGTCAAGACCTAACTGAGGAGACACGCCCATGACCGAACCCGCTACCCTCCAACACGTCGTGCACGAAGACGAATGGCGTCTTCGCGTCGAGCTCGCCGCCTGTTATCGCCTGGTGGCGATGTACGGCATGAGCGATCTCATCTTTACGCACATCAGCGCCAAGCTGCCGGAAAGCGTGACGGGTGGCGAGGAGCAGTTCCTCATCAATCCCTACGGCATGTTCTTCGATGAGATCACCGCGTCCTCGCTGGTGCGCATCGACATGGAGGGCAACAAGCTCTCGGACAGCCCGTACGAGGTGAACCGTGCGGGCTTCGTGATCCACAGCACCATCCACGAGGCGCGCCCGGACGTGGGGTGCGTGATCCACACGCATACCCGTGCCGGCGTGGGCGTGAGCGCCCAGCGCGACGGCCTCTTGCCGATCTCCCAGCAATCCACATTCATCACGCGCGATCTGGCATACCACGATTACCAGGGCCTGGCCGTCAACGACGAAGAGCGCGTGAGCCTGGTGGCGGATCTGGGCACCCACAACTACTTGATGCTGCGCAACCACGGCCTGCTCGTCGCCGGCAAGGGCGTGCCGCAGGCCTTCGTGAACATGTACTTCTTCGAGACGGCCTGCCAGATCCAATTGGCGGCGCAGTCCGGTGGCGCCGAGCTCACGCAGGTCACCCCCGAGGTGCTGGCGGGCGTGGGGCAATCCAGCGCCAAGATGCGTACGGTACACCCGGGCTTGCTGGCCTGGCCGGGCTTGCTGCGCCGGCTGGACCGGCTCAATCCGGGCTACGACAGCTGAGCTTGCCACGAGCGGCGTGCGTTGGCGGGCTGAAGCATTCTGTCCCGCCGACGGCGACCCTGCTCACGCCTCGCTCGCCATCTCCGCCCCGCGCCGCTGCTCGATCATGCGGCGCAGCATCACCTTCAACTGTTCCCCCCGCTCCAGGCCGAACGGCTCCATCACCTGGCGTTCGTGCTCCTTGGCGAGCTCCATCAGCCGGGCCACGGTGGCCTGGCCTTGCGCCGTGATGCGCACGAGCGTCACCCGGCGATCCTTGGCATGCGACAGCCGCTCGACGTCGCCCTTGGCTTCCAGGCGGTCGAGCATGCGTGTCACGGTGGGCTGCTTGGTCACCGACATGCTGGCCAGCCCGCCGATGCTCATCGCGCGCCCGCCGGCCAATGAGGCCAGCACCCGCCAATCCGACACCGTCAGCCCATGGGCGAGCACCACCCGGTGGAACTCGTGCGAGATCAGGCGGCTCGCCTGCGCGAGCAGCGCGGGCAGGTAGTCATCGACGAAGGCCTCGCCATCGTCGCCCGGCACGGGTGCCGGGGTGCGGGATTCCGCCGTTTTCATGCAGTCCTCTTGCGGTGTCTGGGCAGGCACGGTCTCGGTGCTTTCGCGTGGCGGCAAGCACCACCGTGACGCATCCAATCCCGATGATGGCCCACGCCCGTTGTCAGGAATTCGCGCCATACCGAGGGTTTGTCTGGATGCGCGATTCTGGCATACGAGTTGCATAATGTTCCATGAATATTCATATATTCAAAGCTAAATCACTTGCGTGGTGCGCGAGACGATCGCCCCCGCAGCGACAGCCGGAGGCCTCGCGACATGGCGGAAAGATCCTTTGCGGAAGAAGTGAAGAAGCTGCGCCTGGGTGAAGGCGAGGTCTTCAGTGGCGAGGGCATCCTCGCCATCACCAAGGCTTTGCTGGAATCCGGCGTGGCCTACGTGGCGGGCTACCAGGGCGCGCCCATCTCGCACCTGATGGACGTGCTGGCCGACGCGCAGGACATCCTCGCGGAGAATGGCATCCGCTTCGAGAACAGCGCGAGCGAGGCCACGGCCGCCGCCACGCTGGCCGCCTCGGTGAACTACCCGCTGCGCGGCGCCGTCACCTTCAAGGCGACGGTGGGCACCAACGTGGCGTCCGACGCGCTTGCCAACCTCGCCTCGGGCGGGGTCACGGGCGGCGCGCTCGTCATCGTGGGCGAAGACTACGGCGAGGGCTCCTCGATCATGCAGGAGCGCAGCCACGCCTTCGCCATGAAATCGCAGATCTGGATGCTCGACCCGCGCCCCAACCTGCCCAGCATCGTGGATGCGGTCAAGCATGGCTTTGCGCTCTCCGAGGCCAGCCATACCCCCGTGATGCTGCAGGTGCGCATCCGCGCCTGTCACGTGCACGGCCAGTTCACGGCCTCGGACAACGTCAAGCCCAGCTTCACGCTCAAGGACGCGCTCGAGCAGCCGCAGCGTGACGTGGACCGCATCGTGTTGCCGCCCGCGAGCTTCCTGCACGAGCAGGAGAAGATCCGTGAGCGCTGGCCCGCGGCGGTCAAGTACATCCAGGACCACGGCCTGAACGAGGTGTTCGCCGAGGACACGGCCGACGTGGGCATTCTGTTGCAGGGTGGGGTCTACAACACCGTGCTGCGCGCGCTGGAGCGCCTGGGCATGGCCGACATCTACGGCAATTCCCAGGTGCCGCTATACGTGATGAACGTGGCCTACCCGGTGGTGGACGACGAGGTGCGCCGCTTCTGTGCCGACAAACGCGCGGTGCTGGTGATCGAGGAAGGCCAGCCCAACTACATCGAACAGAACATCGCCACCATCCTGCGCCAGGCGGGCATCGCCGCCGCGCTGCACGGCAAGGATCTGCTGCCGGTGGCGGGCGAGTACACGGCGGCGGTCGTCAAGCAGGGCGCGCAAGCGTTCCTGGAACGCTATGGCCTGATCGACGTCCCGGCGCCGGTGGTGCCGCAGCAGAAGGTGATTCCGCTGGTGGCCGAGGCCAAGCGCCCGCTCAATGACAGCGTGCATGCCCGCCCGCCCGGCTTTTGCACGGGCTGTCCGGAGCGGCCGATCTTCGCGGCCATGAAGCTCGTCGAGCGCGAACTCGGCCCGCACCACATCAGCGCGGACATCGGCTGTCATCTCTTCTCCATCCTGCCGCCCTTCAACCTGGGCAACACCACCATGGGCTACGGCCTGGGTGCGGCAGGCGCCGCGGCACTCAACACGAACGCCGACAAGCGGGCCATCGCCGTCATGGGCGACGGCGGCTTCTGGCACAACGGTCTGACCAGCGGCATCGCCAATGCGGTGTTCAACCGCAGCAACAACCTCACCATCGTGGTCGACAACAACTACACGTCGGCCACGGGTGGGCAGGACATTCTGTCCTCGACAGCGACCAATCCCACTCGCAGCACCGGCCACGAGATCGAATCGGCCGTGCGTGGCGTGGGCGTCAAGTGGGCCCGCACCGTGTCACGGACCTACGACGTGGCCGGCATGCGTGACGTGCTGCGCGAGGCGCTCACTACGCAGGAGCCCGGCCCGAAGGTGGTGATCGCGCAGAGCGAATGCATGCTCAATCGCCAGCGTCGTGAAAAGCCGTTGGTGCGCAAGGCCACATCCGAGGGCAAGCGCGTGGTGCGCGAGCGCTTCGGCGTGGATTCGGACACCTGCACCGGGGATCACTCCTGCATCCGCATCTCGGGCTGTCCGTCGCTGTCCATCAAACCCAATCCCGATCCCCTGCGGCAGGACCCGGTGGCCACGGTGCTCGACAGCTGCGTGGGCTGCGGCATGTGCGGCGAGGTCTCGCACGCCGCCGTGCTGTGCCCCTCGTTCTATCGCGCGCAGATCGTGTCCAACCCCACGCGCTGGGATCGCCTGCTCGAGCGCGTGCGCGGCCGCGTGATCGGCTGGCTGCAATCGGCCGCGGCGCGTCGTCGCGCCCGCCTGGCCTTCTAGGAGACGCGGCATGAACGCGCAACCGATCAAGATCGCGATCCTCGCCATGGGCGGCGAAGGCGGCGGCGTGCTGGCCGACTGGATCGTCGATCTGGGCGAGCACAACGGCTACATCGCCCAGACCACCTCCGTGCCGGGCGTGGCCCAGCGCACGGGCGCCACGATCTACTACGTGGAGCTCTTCCCGGCGAACGCGGCCCAGAAGGCCGGCGGCGCCCCGGTGCTGGCCCTGATGCCCCTGCCGGGCGACGTGGACATCGTGCTCGCCTCCGAACTGATGGAGGCCGGGCGCGCCGTGCAGCGCGGGCTGGTCACGCCGGATCGCACCACGCTCGTGAGTTCCACCCACCGCGTCTATTCGATTGCGGAGAAGTCCGCCCTGGGCGATGGCCGAGTGGACAGCCGGGAGCTGCTGGCCCACGCCGAGCGCGCCGCCCGGCACTTCGTGCGCTTCGACATGGCCGAGACCGCCGTGCAGGCGGGCAGCGTCATCAGTGCCGTGCTCTTCGGTGCGCTGGCGGCCACCGGCACCCTGCCGTTCTCCCGGGCGGATTTCGAATCCACCATCACGCGCGGCGGCGTGGGCGTCAAGCCCAGCCTGAAGGCCTTCGACGCGGCCTTCGCCAAGGCACGTCACCCGGCGCCCGACGCCACCGCCGCTGTCGCCTCCACGGCGGCTCCGGACGGCCCGGTGCACGGCATGGGCGCCACCGGCGCCACC
>NZ_JADCNH010000033.1 GCF_018904615.1 Verticiella alkaliphila
GATACGTCAGCCCCATCCAGTTCGAGGCGGCGGCTTGTTAGGTTAAACAACCTGTCCGGCGGGATGGGGCAAGCCCATTCTGGTGCAGGTAGCGAAAGTCGAACTGCCAGCCGTATGTCTGCTTGCCGCCGTGCTTGCGCACCAGGCGGTACAGCCACCGCTCGATGCCGCCGGTCAGCCGGAAATACGCCGGGTCGATGGTCAGCACCAGGGCGGCATCGAGCACGCCCGCGTAGAACCAGTCCGGCAGGATCAGTTCGATGCCCAGCGGCGTGCCGCTGGCATCGGCCAGTTCCTTCCATTCGTTGATCCACGAGAAGCGGTGCAGGCGCCGCCCGGTCGTCTCGCGGATGGACGTGGCCACCGTGGTCGATTGCAGCCGGTCGAGCGCGGCCTTGAGGCGCTGGTAGTCGCGCAGCGACTTGCCGCGCCCGATGAAGCGCAGGATCTCGTAGGGTGTGGCGCGCATCAGCCGCGATGGCCGCAAGCCCGCGTCCTTCGCCTCCACGATCTGCGAGGCCGCCCATATCAGCACGTCCGCATCCCAAATCGTGGCGATGCCTTGCTCGGCCGTGCCTTCCACGCGAATCGTCACGTTGCCCGCACGGAAGTCGATGGGCTTGACCCGCTTCGACTTGCCGAGCGAGAAGAACGGATAGGCCATCAAGTCCTGGCTGTCGCGCGGCGCCATGTCGCCGGGCAAGGCGCGGAACAGGTCGAGCTGTTCGCGCTCCTGCAACGGCCGCTGCCGGGACGGCAGCACGGTGCTGGACATGGCGATGGCCTGCCGCGCGCCGCCGATCAGCACGCACGGCTGTCGGCCGAGTGGTGCTCGGCGTATTCGGGATCGGAAGTCGTCTCGAAGCTGCGGTCGGCGGCCCAGGCATCGAGGTCGGCCACGGCGTACATGACGCGCCGGCCGAACTTGCGAAAGCGCGGACCACCACCGATCACGCGCTGCTTTTCCAGCGTGCGCGGCGACAGGCGCAGGTATTCGGCCGCTTCGTCGTTGGTGAGATAGCGTTGGGGCTGCGCGGCAGCGGTCGAGACAGTGGCGGCAGGCCGCAAGGGAGCGGGACGCATGGTGTGAACCTCCATCGGTTGAAAGCGCCCGGCCACACAGCGCGACCGGATGGAGGCAGTCTCAGAAAACGCGGCCCTTCTACTCAGGGTCGTTTTGCGTCCACATCAAAACGACCCTTCTCAAGCGGCGGAAGCTGTGCTAGGTGGCGATAGCCGCCGCGCATCAGCGCATCGCCGCGCCGCACCAGGCGGCGCACCTTCGAGCGCAGGCCGCCGTCGCTGTACCAATCGGCCACAGCGTCGGCACCGAACAGTCCTTCGCCCACATCGCGCAAGGACGCGCCCGCGAGGGTCGCGTCGAGCGCCTGCAAGGTGTGCAGTTCCAGCAGCGCGGAAGGTGTTGGCCTGGGCGTGGTGGCAGCGAAGGTCGCGCCGCGTGCATGACCGCGCACAGGCGCGGCAGTGCCGCTCCGTTGGGCATAGGCCACGGCCATGCCGTCTTCCAGGCCGGGCGCCAGCGCAAAGCGCAGGCAATGGCCTGGGCTGCGCGCGATCAGCGCCAGCTTCTTGCCGTCGTGGAACAGTTGCTTGTGGCCGGGGATGCGCCAGAACGCGAAGGCGGTGGCATCCTGCGGCGGATCAGCGTCGGGGTAGAGCTGCACCACGGCGGCATGACCAGGCAGCCAGGCCGGATGCGCGTCACGCGCATCCAGCATCGGATCTTCCAGCAGGCGCAAGCCCCAGCGATGCGCTGCTTCAGGCCGGCGATGACGGCGCAGCCAGTCGAGCCGGTAGTCGGGATGCCTGCGCAGGTACTCCCAAGCGAGCGCGAGCGCATCCAGCCAAAAGACATACAGGTATGCGGCAGTCGGATACCAATGCGCGAGGTGATGAGGATTGACCATGACGTCTCCTCCTGCGAACAGGACTCGCCGCCACGGAAGAACTACGCGCTACATCGCCCTCGTCGGAACGTCATGGGTTACAAAGGCGGATGGGGCTGTCAAGACCGATTGGCTCCGATGTGTTGCGGTATTCGTCTCAATGCTGCGGCGGCAGCGCCCCGACCGGGGACACTGCACAAGCCAGCCTGCCGCGACCCGCGCCAAGCATCCTGTCTATTTGGGTCAGACTGGTGGGGCTACGCCGCAAGAATCCCGATTGAGACTTACCCGGTATGACACCAGACTGAAAAAGTCACAGTAAGCCGTATTCAGTCCGGGATCGCTCCGTCGCGCTCGGCCAGCCGGGTGTATTCCGACAGCGTGCGCGTGGGGCGGAAATAGAGGTCGCGCATCACGGGCTGCTGGCGCGGCCCGACGATGCCGGCCAGCTCGGACAGCTTGACGGTTCCCTGCGCCGGCATCCCGATTCCCAGGTCGATGAGTCCCCAGGCGGTGTCGCCATCGGCGGGATCGAGTGCGGCCAGCAGCCAGGTCACATGCGCGTCCGGCGTGAACAGCCGCACCACGGGCACCGGGTCGATGGCCCGGCCAGCGGCGCGGGCCTCGCCGTTGGCGAGCAGTTGCGCGCGCTCCGGGACGGTGGCGAGTGGCTGGGGCATGGTCGGCAATCCCACAAATCCAATGATGCACGGATGCGGTTTCACGCCCAAGCGCAGAACCGCCAAACCGGATTTACGCCTTCGTGCGCAAGCACGAAGGCGCTTGCGTGGCTTTGCTGGAATCCGCCGATGCGGATTTCCGTAAGGGCACAAAAACGTAGAACACCAAATGAACACTATAGATTGTAGCCCTATAGGGCGCAATGGGCTGTCATCTTGGTTTTTCGAGGGAAACCATAGGTGGCGGCTGGGAACTCATTGGCGAAGGCGTTGAAGATAGTTAGAAAGGCGCGTGGCTTGAGCCAGGAAGCCTTTTCTGACGTGTCCAGCCGCACCTATATGAGCACCCTCGAACGCGACCTGAAAAGCCCGACCCTGCATAAGCTGGCCGAGCTGTGCGAGGTGATGGAGATCCACCCGCTCACGCTGCTGACGCTGGCCTACGCGGGCGATAGCCCGCACAAGGCTGACGAGCTGCTGGCGCAGGTGCGCCAGGAGCTGGAGGCGGTGTTGAAGGAACGCGACGCGGCGAAGCCGCGCGCGTGACGTTGTGATGTGCTGCGACCAGCAGCACAGCGCCCCGCCGCGATGGGCGGGGCGCTGCGGCGGTCACGCCGCCTGGGGCTTGCTGCGCGACCAGATAAGGTCGTGCGTGCCGTCCTCGCCTTCGATCAGGCGGGCATAGACCGGAGCCGGGAACGAAGGATCGTCGAGGGTCACGGACAGGTAATCGCGCCCGGCCTCGCTTGTCTTCTTCCACGCCGCGCCGATGTCGTGGCCGGCGGCCTGGAGGCGGAAGTCGGGGGCGTTCTCGCTGCTGCCCTTGTCGTTGGGAACCAGCTTGGCCTTGACGTTGAGTGTCAGGGTGCGAAGCGTGCCGGTGAAGCCGTCTTTGTCTGCGGTGAAGGTGCCGATGTTGGCCATGATGTTTTCTCCTTTCGGTTGAACAAGGTTCGCGCCCATCGCGTCCTTGTTGTGATCCGGCCGGCAGGGGACGGGCTGGCCGCACCGCTTGCGGTCGAAACGCAGTGGAGAGCCGGGAGGCGAAGAGAATTTGCTGCGCGAGGAAGCCGTGCAGCGGCGGGGAAATTGTTTTCGCCGGACGGTTGCAGCCATGAAGCCCGAGGCGCAGCCGCGCCACCGCCAGGATTCACAACGAGGCAAGGACGCCTTGGGTCGAACCGCTCCGAAAGGAGATAGGGCCTGCTCGGCATCCCCGCTCGAAGGCTTCTCCGGCTCGCCCGCTGACGCGGGCGAGGTCAACCCCGCAACGACAGGCGAGAACGCCTCCACCACACCTTGCGGCGCCGGTCTTGAGGCGTGGCGTGGAAGCTCCCTAGCGATGCCGGGCGGGTTGTCCGTGAACCGTCCTTCGTGACGTGATGGGCAGGAACCGCCAGCGTTGAGGACGGCACGCACCTGCACAACCTGCCGCAGCAAGCGCCAGCGTGTTCGCCAGCGCCCCGTTCATCGCGGCGGGGCGCTGGACGGGCCGATCCGGCGCAGCCGGTTCGGCCACATCGAGGGGCGCCAAGCTGCGCGCGGCGGGGATAGCCCGCAGGGCTTTCCCCTAGAGGCAAGCGCAGCGCGCAGCGCCGCAGGCGCGAAGGCGTGAGGGATTGAAGCCGAATGGCCGTGACAGCGAAGTCGGCACGGGGCGCAGCCCGAAAGCCCGGCGGCGCTGTGCGCCGACACGCCCAGGCCGTTCCAGATTTCCAAACAGGAAACGCGGACATGCCTCTGATGAAATGGGCGCGGCCTACGCTGCGGGGTATGCACGCGGCAAGCCAAAAACTGCTGGTGATTCCTGCGCACTGCGGGCGCTTCGGCTTGCAGGCTCATGCGGGCCTGCCATTGCCGGGCGGGAAGCCCGGTCACGTCAACGCCGCCGCCTGAACTGCCGTGATGGCGGCGGCGTTCCGATTTGGCTGTGGGCTTGGAACACCGGGCGCGGCCACTGCCGCGCCCGGATTTTGCGTCCACCGCGCCCAGGACGGAACGGCCTGGGCGCGGTGCTGAACGCGGTTATTCCTTCGTCTCGATGAGCCACCACGCGGCACGCGGCAAGGCGCGGCCCGTGATGGGATGAATGTCGGTGAGGTCGGCGCGGGCCGACCAGCCCGAGGGCGGGCGGTAGCCGCGCACGTCGCCTTCGCCGTGCCAGCGGCGGACGCGTACCGTGCCGGCGGCGTAGATCGCCGCCATGCGCGGGCGGCTGGTGGTGGTGCGGGTCATGGGGGCTTCTCCTTGCAGCGAAGCGCCTCGGCGGGTTCATCCGCCATTGCCTCGGCATCCTCCGGGGCGTCCTGCTCCGGGCCTGTTTCCTGCGCGGCATCCTGCGGGCCTGCGGCCTTCAAGATGGCGGGCATCCAGCCCGTGCCATCGGCCAGCCGTTCGGCTTCGCGGGCAATGTCGGCCTTCTTGAGCTTCGCCAGCCGGGTGACGGATTCCGGTGCAAACGCGCCCACGGCATCCAGAATCACGGCCTTGGAAACGTGCTTGAAGTAGCCTTCTGCGGTCGGCTTCCACCATGCGGCCATGTTGAGGCCCACGGCCTGCGCCAGTTCTGCGCCGGGCTGGTGCGGCGTGGCACGGGGCGTCACTACGTCCACCGTGGAAGCCACGCACACGGCCAGCAGCCGCACCAGTTCGTCTTGCGACTTCGCCAGCAGCGCGGCAAACAGTTCGGCGCCGTCCTCCGGCAAGGCTTCACCGGCTACCTGTTGCAGTTCGCGCAGCGCCACGGCGGCAGGCGATTCCGGCCAGTCCGGGGCCATGCCTTCCAGTCGGTCTTGCGCCGTGAGGCGCACGCCCAGCGGCAGGTCGTGGCCGTAGTGACTTTCCTGCAAGACGGTCTGCACCATGCCATGCACCAGCGCGGCCAGCGCGACGTGCGGATGCCGGGCGACTTCGATTTGCAGCGCCGCCGTGCGGTGGGCGCTCAACCGCTGCGCCAGCCGGTCGGACAGGCTCGCGGCCTTGGGCGCGTCGTCGGCGTCCTCGTGCTCGTCGTTGGCGGCTTCGCCATCGACACTGCCGAAACCGCGCCGCAGCTTTTCCAGCGTGCGCAGCGCCTTGGCCTCGGCTTCGCGCAGCAGGCCGCGATGAATGACGGCCTCGCCGTTGCGGTCGATGGCGACGATGGCACCGGCCACCTCGCACACCTCGGGGGCATAGCCCTGTAAGGCGTCCTCCGCGTCTTGCAGTTCCCCGACCACCTGATCGCGCCGCTGTTCCAGCTTCTCGGCCTTGGCCTCGTCCTCGCTGCTTTCACCTTGGCAGGCTTCTTCCAGTTCGGCGTCGATCTTTTCGAGGCGAGTTTCCAGCGAGGCGATGCGGCGAGCCTCGCGGGTGGTCGGCTCGCGGCGGTGGCGCGGGGCGTTCTGGAACGCTTGCCGTTCCTCGTAGGCCAGATGTGGCACGGCCTCCACCCATGCCCAGCCCTCGGCGCGCACGTCCTCGGTCAGCGTTGCCAGCTTGTCGCGCACCAGCGTTTCCAGCACTGCGGTATCGGTGAGGTAGGTTCCGGCATCGCCTTCTGCGAACAGGTCGCGGCGGACGCCGCCGCCTGCCTGCCGGTAGGTGTCCAGCCCGACGAAGCGCACCAGCGCGTGCGTGGCGTCGATTTCGCGTTCGGTCAGGCGCTCGCGCAGCTTGGACGGGCTGCGCTGCCATTCCGGCGCACCATAGAACGCGGCTTCCTGCGCGGCGTGGTCATCGGTGATGGTCAAGGCCATCAACTGTTCCAGCGTCACGCCACCGGCCCGGTAGTCGGCCATCAGGCGCGGCGAGACGTTCGCCAGCTTCAAGCGGCGCTGCACCACCAGCGGGGACACGCCGAAGTCGGCGGCAATGTCTTCGACGGGCCGGCCTTCCTTGACCAGCGCGGCGAAGGCCGCGAACTGGTCGGCGGGGTGCATGTTCTCGCGCTGCACGTTCTCCGCGAGGCTGACGGTGCGGGCGGAAGCATCGGCCACCAGCAGGCACGGCACTTCGTAGTCGGCAGGGATGCGCTTCTTCTTCGCCAGCAGCTTCAAGGCGGTCAGGCGGCGGTCGCCTGCCACCACCTCGTAAGCCTCGCCATCTGCGGAAAGGATGACGATCAGGTTTTGCAGCAGGCCGATGCGGGCAATGCTCGCGGCCAGTTCGGGGATGGACTGGCGCGGGGTCGTGCGGACGTTGCGCTTGGAGCGGCGCGGCAACAGTTGCGACAGCGGAACCAAGATCAGGTTCTTGGTCGGGTCGGCCACTTCCAGCGGTGCGGCGGCTTCGATGGCGACGGTTTCGGTTTTGAGTACGGCGTTCATGGTGATAACTCCTTGCGGTTGGGATGCAGCAGCGAGAGAAGCGGCAAGGGCTGCTGCCTGCCCCTGCCGCGTGGGGATTCAGGCTTTCAACTGGCGCAGGCCATCGGCCAGCAGCCACAGGGCGCGATTGAGGCGCACGCTTTGGTCGATGCCCTGCACGGGCCGGGTGGTCTGGCGGCGGCCATTTGCGGCGCGGGCGGACAGGCCGCCTTTGGTCAAGTTCTCCTGCGTGCGGTTGAACACGCTCCACAGGTCGCGGCGGTCGTCGTCATGGCGGCGCGGCATCAGGATTTGCGATTCCGTGATGGGCGCGGGCTTGTCCTCGTCGTACTTCAACGCCAGCGCAGCGCGGGCGAACACTTCCGATTCCCCGGCGTCCAGCGTGATGGCGCGCATGGCATCGCGGGATTCCTGCGCCCGGTCGAAGCCGTGCAGGACTTCGTAAGCGCCTTCGATCACATGCGCCGCCACGTCGCCCTTGTGCGGCACGCGCACGTCGGCCACGGTGTCGCCGCAGACAAGGCCATTGCTGCAAACGAAGCGGAACATCCCGGCCAGCATCTGATAGCTGCTGGTGCCGTCATGGGAGTTCAGCAGGATGATTTCGTTGGCCTCGCGGCCGTTGATCTGGCTGGCGTGGCGCAGCCGGATCATGTGCTTGGTGTAGTCGCGGCGGTCGTCGTTGCGCACGCGGGTTTGCGTCACCATGAAAGGCTCGAAGCCTTCCCCGCGCAGTTCTTGCAGCACGGTCGCGGTGGGGATGTAGCTGTACCGCTCGGAGCGGCTTTCGTGCGGCGCGTCCGCGAAGATGGACGGGGCCACGGCCCGGATTTGGTCGTCGGACAAGGGACGTTCCGAACGCAGCACCGGGGAACGGGAAGCGAAGCGGGATGCGAGTTGCATGGCATTTCTCCTGACAAAGAAAAAAGGGTTTGCTGTTCACCGCACACCGGATTCCTAGATTCGGAAGCCCAGCCTTTCGGCTGTTCGGTGCGGTCGGCACGAGGAACCCGGTTGGCCCTGTTGCCACCGTCTTTCCTGAGTTCATCGCCCGCGACGGTCAGGAGCGCGCGGACGGGGGTCGTCAAGGAGGCAAGCGCAGGGTTGGTGCGGCCCGCAGCGAAGCGAGGACACGGCCCTGCGCGCCTTGACGGCACACGGGCGCGGGCTACAGTCGCGGTCAAGGTGATGAAGTCAGGGGAGACGGCTGGACAAGGCAACGGCCGCCCCTATGTGCAGACCGCACGCAAGCGAAGCGCGCAGGCCCGGACCAAGCAATCCGGGCCGTAGGCGTCAGTGATGGAAGCCCAAAGGGGCGAGACGCCGCAGGTGGCTCGATGCGCAGCACGACAGCGCGCCCGGCCACAACTCCTGGCCGGGGACGCACGATTGGAGGCATCGCCGTACTATCCCGACATGCCGGAGAAGACCACCATCCACAAAGACGATCCTCTGGAGCAGATGCTCCAACGCTCAGACGCCTTGCACGCACGGCTGGATGCACTGCTCGGCGATGCCGAATTCGACGGCTCACCCCGTGGCGAAGCGGCCCTAGGCATGTGCATGGTCGCTATGGAACACGCGATCGCATTGCGCACGCTGATGGCACTGCGGTTGCCCACCTCGGCCGTCAGTCTCATGCGGCTGCAGTTCGAGGCGCTGACGCGGGCGATGTGGCTGCTCTACGCCGCCAGCGATACAGCGATCGACAAGCTGCTGGCCCCTCTGACGCTGCAGAGTGAACAAGCCGCCAAGAATCTTCCCGGTGCCAGCGAAATGATCGAGCAGATCGGCAGGCGGGCCGGACAAGGTGTGCCGCCTGCCGCACACCAAATGCTGTCGCACTTCAAGGATGTGTCCTGGCACGCCATGAACTCATTCGTGCATGGCGGCATCCATCCGCTGCGGCGCAACGCCGAAGGATTCCCCGTCCATTTAGCGCTGCAGGTGCTGCGCAACTCGAACGGCCTGAGCACTATGACCGGCATGACGATGGCGGTTCTCACCGGCGACGAGGCCGTGGCCAAGCCGCTGAGCAAGATCCAACCGGCCTTCGCCGACTGCCTGCCGGCTTTGCTCAAACCATGAAAGGGGCATGACGCGCCGGGTACCTGAGAGCCAGTCGGTCGACCAAGACTCGGGTACCGACAAGGCCGCCTTGGTTAAATACGCTGCAAAGCGTCTTCAACAGCAGGGACGGAGCATGAGTTCACCCCAGACCACGAACCCGCAGCAAGCCTGCGAGGCCATCCTCATCGAAGGAAAGCGCTACAACATCGAGCATGGCATCCTGCCCAGCGAGAACGCCGTCGCCGACCGTCTGCTCGCCCGCGGCATCGAGTTGAGGGAGGCCTACGGCGAGTTGTACGAGAAGTTGCACCAGCGCCCACCGACACTCAAGGTCTTCTTGGACCTTCTGCTGAGCACGGCGGCGTTCTGGAGCCCAGAGAAGATCGCCCAGGCGCGCGTGGGGCGGGACGAACTGGCCAACGTCAACCGGCAGATCGCGCGAAAGGCCGAGGAACTGGCGCAGCTGCTGGAGCGACGTACCGATCTGAACAACACATCAGGCTTCAGCAGCGAAACGCACTACCACGTTTGCGATGTGATTGAAGCGGCATCCGAGCACAACTACTTGTTCAACTCCTGGGTCAAGGATCGCCTGGATGCCCTTCGCGGCCAGTTCGACCTGAAATACTGGCCGTCGCTGGACCAGTTCGTTCGGCTGCTGGCCGCTGATGCGGAGAACGCCGGCATGGAGGCCACAGACCCTTTGACCGCAGCGGCCACCATGGCGTCGCGTCCATCCCGGGCCGACTTCTTCAAGGCTCTGTTCGCCGCCATCGAGGAAAACAGCGCACGCAACTACGGGCTGCTACCCAAGGGTTTCAAGCCCACCGACGGCACGTTGGCCTCTTTGGCGAACTGCGCATTGGATCTTGGACCGGACGAACTGGCCGACAGCACCTATGTGA
Organism: Verticiella alkaliphila; assembly: GCF_018904615.1. Lineage (GTDB taxonomy): Bacteria > Pseudomonadota > Gammaproteobacteria > Burkholderiales > Burkholderiaceae_B > Verticiella > Verticiella alkaliphila. The sequence continues at coordinate 9,870 of NZ_JADCNH010000033.1, forward strand.
AGCGCCTCCGACAGCGCGAACGCAACGGCGGCAAGTGACAACGCGCCGACCATCGGCAACGCGCAAATCACCCTAGCGGCGCAGCAAAAAGGGGGCCGAAGCCCCCTACTTCACAGCCAGCCGCGTTCGGCGAAAGCCATCGTCTTGTCGCCTGCGACGATGACATGATCCAGTGTACGCACGTCGATCAGCACCAGCGCCTGCTTGAGCCGCTGGGTTAGGGCTCGATCGGCAGCGCTCGGATCTGGATTCCCGCTCGGATGGTTGTGCGCGAAGATCACCGCCGCCGCGTTGTGCTGCAGTGCTTCCTTGACCACCTCGCGCGGATGCACCTCGGCGCCGTCGATCGTTCCACGGAACATCTCGACGTACTCGATCAACCGATGGCGCGCATCGAGAAACAGGACCGCGAAGACCTCATGATCGAAGCCCGCCAGCTTGGTGCGCAGGTATTCCTTGACCGTCTCCGGCGAACTGAACTCGGCACCACGCCGCATCTTCTGGTCGATGACCCGACGCGCAGCGTCCAGAATCTGGTCGGCCGACGCCGGCAGATAGCGGCCACGGCCGTCACGCACCAGCAGCGATGCATCGGAAGAGAGGGAAAACTGCGACATGATCGTGCTCCGGTTGCTCGGGCGGAATTGCCCGGAACCGGCGCCAGCACGGCGCAGCGCAAGCCGTCAGGGGGCGAAGCCGGCCGCCAGGACGCCAGCGCGCAACGCGCGCGCCGCCCTTGAAGGCGAGAACGCCGTGATACGGTGAAGGAAACAGCAAGACCGCCCTTCCCTCCCACGCGCACAGGACCAGCAAGCGAAGCGCGCAGCAGGCCCGCGAGGATCGAAGGTGTCGAGGGTCAAAGCCGGATGGCCGCGACTTTGCACGAGACCTGGGTGCGGCCCGCGAACCCGACCGCGAAATGCGGGACACCCAACAGGGCTGAGTCCGGCAGCCGCAGGAAGGCCATCTTTCACTGCTCAGTAAAAATTGCTGTTTTGCCGAATTTACGGTAGGGTGCCCATATTTACTGAACAGTAAACGAGCCACGACTGCCCAAATGCTTGAGTCCAGCCTGACCGAACAACAGTTAATTGCGCGCTTCCTTGACGCCCTGCGGGAGCTTCCGGAGGTGGAGGCTAGCCTCGACCGTTGGGAGCCCACCGGCGCGCACGACCGTGGGTACGATGCTCAGGTTGATCTGCATGTCGCCGGCAGGTCCTTCGTCCTGCTGCTTGAAGCCAAGAAGGCCGTCTTTCCCCGGGATGTCCGCCAGGTGATCTGGCAGCTTCAGGCCGCGAGCCACGGGAAGCCTGCTGGGCACGGGGAAAAGCCTTTGCCGTTGCTCGTGGCCGAGTCCATCTCCCCTGGCGCGAAGGAACTGCTCAGAAGCGAGCGCGTTGGCTACTACGACAGCGGCGGCAGCCTGTACCTGCCTGCGCCCGGTGCATACCTCTATATAGACAAACCGCCCCCCAAAACCCTGACAAAGTCGGTGCGCACGCTGTTTAGCGGTCGACGCGCCCAAGTGCTTCATGCTCTGTTGGTCGAGCATCAGAGTTGGTTCGGCGTCACCGAGCTGGCACAGCAGGCTATGGTTTCGCCTGCCACCGCCTCGCAGGTACTGACCGAGCTAGAACGCTTCGACTGGCTGGAGTCGCGTGGGAAAGGCCCAAGCAAGGAGCGCCACCTTCGCGAGCCGGCGGCCTTGCTGGACGCCTGGGCCAAGCAACTCGCCACCATTCGCCCGCCAGCCCTGCGCCGATACTACGTGCCAGGCACAAAGGCCGACACGCTGGCGGCGCGGATCGGCCGTGCCTTCGACGCGCACGACGTCCAGTACGAGGTCAGCCACGAGGCCGCCGCGCAACGCTATGCGCCGTTCCTTTCCAACGTCTCCCAGGTGCGCGTGCGGGTACTGATCGGGGCGAACGCCGATGCCGCGATCGGCGACTTGGATGCACGTGTCGTCAACGAAGGCGCTAACTTGGGCGTCGTCGAAGCCAAGTCTCCGGGTGAGCTGTTGTTTCGCGAGCAGATGGATGGCCTATGGCTGGCTAGCCCAATCCAAATCTATCTCGATCTGCTGCGCGGCGAAGGCCGCTCCAAGGAGATGGCCGAGCACTTCCGCAAAGAAAGGATCGGCTTCTGATGGCCAAGCCCGCAACGCTCGACGGTTATAGCGACCAGTACACGGTGGACTGCGAACGTGTCCTCGTGACGCTGCTGCGCGGTCTCGGGCCGTGGAAGGATTCGGTCTACCTGGTCGGTGGACTCACACCACGGTATCTCGTCGCCGCGCGGCCGCCTATGGTTCCGGCGCACGCAGGCACGCTGGACGTGGACATCGTGATCGACCTGCAAATCCTGGCCGACACCGAGGCGTATCACACGCTGGAGGACAACCTCAAGAAGATGGGCTTCGAGCGCGCCGAGAACGAAGCTGGGAAAAAACTCTCGTGGCGTTGGCAGACCCGCACCGAACATGGTGCGCTGATGGTCCTGGAACTACTGGCGGACGCCCCCGATCTCGCCGGCGGCAAGGTACAGCCCCTGCCGACCGAGGGGACGATCTCGGCCCTGAACATCCCGCATTCATCGATCGTCTTCGACCTGCATCAGGTCACCGAAATCCAGGCGGAGCTGCTGGGCGGCAACGGCGTCGCCACCGAGAAGATCAAGCATGCCAATCTCGTCAGCTTCACCTGCCTGAAGTCTTTCGCGTTCGACCAGCGATTCGAGCGTAAAGACGCGCACGATCTGATCTATTGCATCGAGCACGCGCCCGAAGGCATGGACGCCGTGGCCGAACACTTCCGCAAAGAACGAGCTGGCAAGCATGGCGCCGTCATCGAGGCCTCGCTGGCGATCCTGCGTAGCCGTTTCACCAACGACGAGAAGACGGAGGGCTATCGCAAGGATGGCCCCGTGTCGGTTGCCAAGTTCGAGCTGGGCGAAGGCGATGATCCCGAGCAACGCGAAGTGCGGGCATTGCGGCAGCGTCAAGCCAGCGACGTGATCGAACAACTCCTTGCGCGAATCGGATAAGGGGGACATGCATGGCGATCAAAGCAATCTTCGTAGGCATCAACAAGCATCTCGATAGCTCCATACCCGAATTGAGCGGTGCGCGCCGTGACGCGACAGCGTTGTGGGCGTTGTTCACCGATACGATCGAAGGCCTGAGTGCACGTCTGCTGGTAGACGAAGCCGCAACGCACACGGAAGTTTCAAGCGCCATGCTCGGCACCTTGGCTGCAGCGAGCACGGACGACGTGGTGGTCATCGCGTTCGCTGGGCATGGCTCTCCAGACGGCAACTTGGTGCTGTTCGACACGAACGCGAGTGACCTCGCAGGAACGGCCCTCTCGATGGCCGGTTTGGCGGATGCCTTCAAGGCAACGAAGGCCCGTGCCGTCCTGTGTATCCTTGACTGCTGCTTCAGCGGTCAAGCGCCGGCGCGCGTGCTGGAGACGGCAGCTCGCCCGCGCAGTGCGTTCGCGCTCACTGGCATTTACGGTGAGGGACGCATCCTCTTAGCCGCCTGCGCAACCAACGAATCCGCATGGGAGCAACCGGGCACTGGGCACGGGCTACTCACGCATGCGGTGATCGAGGCCCTGACCGGTGACGCCGGCGAATCTGTCAGCTTCCCCGAGATCGCGGGCGAGATCATCCGACTGGCACGGGTAGAGGCCGAGCGCATCAGCGTCACGCAAACGCCTGTGTTCCTGGGCAATGTTCAGGGCGGTCTGACGTTCCCGGTTCTCAAGCGCGGCGACAACTACGCCGCGGCCTTTCCCGCCAGAGCCGTGCAGCAGATGTCCGGATCGTTCGCGGAGTTTTCCGCGCACGGCTTTCCGCCCGAGATCGTCGAGCGATGGTCAGCAGACTTTCCGCAAGGCCTCAACACACTGCAGCTCAAGGCAGTCAACGAGTTCGGCGTACTCAGCGGCAATTCCTTGTTGGTCGTTGCGCCGACGAGTTCAGGCAAGACGATGGTCGGCGAGGTGGCGGCGATTCAGGCAGTCACCGCCGGCAAGAAGGCGGCGTTCCTCTTGCCCTATCGCGCGCTGGTCAACGAAAAATTCGAGGAGTTCACCGAGCGCTATGCGGCGGCAGGACTGCGCGTAGCCCGCTGCAGTGGCGATGCCACTGACGGCATTGGGCCCGTGCTGGCTGGGCGCTATGACCTGGGCTTTTTCACCTACGAGACCTTTCTTAACCTCGCCCTCGGCTCACCACGGCTTCTGACCCAGCTCGGTCTGGTTGTGCTAGACGAGGGGCAGTTCATCACCGACCCGCAGCGCGGCATCACGGTCGAACTGATCTTCTCGCTGCTCTTGCGGGCACGCCAGCGGGGTATCGAGCCACAGCTCGTGATCCTGTCGGCGGTCATCGGCAATCTGAACAGCTTCGACCGCTGGCTCGGCGTTCCGCTCCTACTGTCGCGCGAGCGGCCCGTGCCGTTGGTCGAAGGCGTGCTCGACCGCCGCGGAACATTCCAGTACGTCGATGCCGATGGAAGCACGAAGACCGAGGCCTTGCTGCCTTCGCATCGCATCGTGCAGCGCCGGGACAAACCCAGTTCCCAAGACGTGATCGTGCCTCTTGCACAGCAACTGGTGGGACAGGGCGAGAAACTGCTGATCTTTCGCAACATGCGTGGCCCAGCCCAAGGTTGCGCGAAGTATCTCGCCAAGGAACTGGGTCTGCCACCAGCAACCGCTGTCCTCGACGTTCTGCCGACCCAGGATCTGACGGGCGCCTCACAGGACTTGCGGGAGTGCCTAAGCGGGGGCACCGCGTTTCACAACACCAACTTGCTGCGGGCGGAGCGTGAGGCCGTTGAGAGAGGGTATCGCAGCGCCACGGGTGGCATTCACGCGCTGGTTGCCACAACAACTCTGGCGGCCGGCATCAACACGCCAGCATCGACGGTCGTGCTCGCGGAGAACGAGTTCGTCGGTGAAGACGGCCGGCAATTTACCGTGGCCGAGTACAAGAATATGGCGGGTCGTGCCGGACGGCTGGGCTTCAACGAGATTGGCAAGGCAATCATCTTGGCGGAAACGCCAATGGAACGTGCGCAGCTTTTTCAGCGCTACGTGCTGGGCGTGCCTGAGGACGTGAAGTCCTCCTTTCAGCAACGCGACCTGCCGACATGGACGTTGCGCTTGCTTAGCCAGGTGCGCGGCGTTCGCGCCAATGAGATTCCGGGGTTGCTGGTCAACACGTTCGGAGGATATTCGGCGTCGCGCGCGAATCCGCAATGGGTCGCGATGGTGGAGCGGGACGTAACCACGCTGGTTGATCGCCTCCTGCAGGCGGGACTGGCCGAGCGCGAAGGCGATCTCATTCACTTGACACTGCTCGGGCGCGCCTGCGGCTCCTCGTCCTTGTCGTTCGAGTCGAGCTTGCGCCTGGTCGAGTTGATGGGACACCTGAACGTAGCGCTGACGCCGCCCGGCCACATCCTCGCGATGGTGCAGGTGTTGGATGAACTGGACGCCATCTACACGCCAGTCATGAAGAAAGGCCAATCGGAGAGCGTGCGCGCCGGCGAGGCATCGCAGCGCTTCGGGCATCAGATGCCTCAAATGCTGCAGCGGTATTGCCGCGACCAGATCGAGTTCTGGGCTCGCTGCAAGCGCGCGGCGCTGCTTCATGACTGGATCGAGGGAACGCCCGTTGACGTGCTGGAGAAGCGCTACTCCACCACGCCATTTGGCGGGGCCATCGGCTACGGAAACATCATCGGCATTGCCGATGCGACGCGCTTTCACTTGCGCTCCGCGCATCAGATTCTCGCAACGCTCTTCCCTGATCAACCTGATTTCCTCAAGGGCTTGGACGAGATTCTTCAGCGGCTCGAATTCGGGCTGCCCTCCGCGGCCCTGCCCCTCATGAAGGTTTCGGTGCGGCTGACACGCGGCCAATGCCTGGAATTGCTGTCCATCGGTGTTCGCAACGAAGATGACCTGAAAAATCTGGACGAAGACCGGCTTCGCCGCTGCGTGGGGGCAGGCACAGCCACACTATTGCGCCCGAGGAGTGATGCGGCTGGCGTTGCTGGATGAACGGGGAAGAGACGAATGATCCTGACCGATAACGAAACCAAAGTTGATCTGCTGAACAACGAGGCCATTGCCACCACGATCATCGGGCTGCTTCGCGCGAAGCCCGACCATCCGGTGACGATCGGCGTACATGGCGACTGGGGGGCGGGAAAGTCCAGCGTGCTCGAAATGATCGAGGCTGGCTTTGCCGATCAGGACGATGTTCTGTGTCTCAAGTTCAATGGATGGCGCTTCCAAGGCTTCGAGGACGCGAAAATCGCGTTGATCGAGGGAATCGTCACAGGCTTGGTCGAAAAACGTCCAGCACTAAAAAAGGCGGCAGTGGCCGTCAAGGATGTTTTCCGTCGCATCGACTGGCTGAAGGTCGCCAAGCGGGCCGGGGGCCTGGCCCTGACCGCATTCACTGGCATCCCGACGCCCGAGCAAATCGGAGCCATCGTCGGCTCACTCGAAGCACTCGTGGCAGACCCCGCCAAGCTCCTCACGAAAGAAAACCTTTCGACAGCCATTGATGAAGCGAAGGCCGTCCTGAAACCGGGCGAGTCCAAGAATGTGCCGGAGGAAGTGGAGGCCTTCCGCAAGGCATTCGACCAGCTCCTGAAAGATGCAGGCATCAAACAGCTCGTTGTCCTGATCGACGACCTTGATCGATGCCTGCCCGACACCGCCATTGAAACGCTCGAAGCCATCCGGCTGTTCGTGTTCACCGCGCGAACGGCCTTCGTCGTCGCGGCTGATGAGGCAATGATCGAATACGCGGTGCGCAAGCACTTTCCAGACCTACCCGACAGCACTGGGCCGCGAGACTACGCCCGCAATTACCTCGAAAAACTCATACAAGTTCCGTTCCGCATCCCGGCCCTGGGTGAAACCGAGACGCGAATCTACGTGACGTTGTTGCTCGCTGGCGCAGAAGTCGGCGAGAACGACGAGAACTACGGGAAGCTGATCGCTGTAGCGCGAGAGAAGCTGAAACGGCCGTGGACCAGTGGCGGTCTGGATGCCGCGACGGTCAAGACAGCGCTCGGCCAACAGGCCGAGAAGGCAAACAATGCGCTGGCACTCAGCGACCAGATCGGACCCATTCTCGCAAGCGGCGCAAAGGGCAACCCGCGCCAAATCAAACGCTTCCTCAACACGCTTTTGTTGCGCGAGCGCACTGCGACTGCACGCGGTTTTGGCGACGACATCAAGCTCCCCGTACTCGCGAAGCTCATGCTCGCAGAACGATTCATCCCAAGGTTGTTCGAGCAAATCGCGTTCGTCGCAGCGGTCCATCCACAAGGGCTGTGTGAAGACCTCGAAACGCTGGAGAAGAGCCTGGTGTCGGCTGACGGCAAGGATAGCGAGTCGAAGGGGCAAAAGGCCGCCGAAGCGGTGTCCGCCTCTGACAACGCGGTGTTGAACGAGTGGAAGTCGTCGGAGACGGTGCGCGACTGGGCGCACCTCTCCCCGAAGCTATCAGGAATCGATCTGCGCCCCTACTTGTTCGTCACAAAGGACAAGAAAGACTACTTCGGTCCGGTGTCGGTACTCGGCCACCTAGCTGGCGTGGTCGAGAAACTGTTCGGCGGCAAGATGACCGTCCAGGGCTACGAAGCCGAGTTGAAGCAGCTCGTGCAGCCCGAAGCCGAAAAGGTGTTCGAGGCAGCGCGCAGCAAGATCATGAGCACGGGCACCTTCGATACCAGGCCTGCAGGCATCGATGGTCTCGCCGTCCTTGTGAAGGCGCAGCCTGGACTCCAGAGCCGGTTGATGGATTTCCTGGAGGCACTGCCAAGTGGAAAGTGTGGGCCTTGGGCTGTCAGCGGCTGGCAAGGCGTCATCAAGGACAGCGAATGCGCTGCTCGCCTGACGAAGCTGCTGGGAGACTGGAGCAAGGTCACCAATAACCCCGCCTTAAGGCCAGCGCCGAAGCGGCGCTCAAGGATTTGAAGGGAGGACGTTGATGGGAACCTCGACGGCTTACGGCGGCCCTGGCGGCGGAACACCGCTTGTTCCGTCATGGTTGGGTGACGCCGATGGCGCGGGCGCGCCAGCAGCCCCTCCGGGCGATGGCGCAGTCCCGGATGGCCAGCCGCCGGCGGACGGCACCGCGCCGCCGGTGCCGCCGAACCGGCCACCCATTCCCAAGACGGCAGACCCGCAGCGTTTCTCCGGTGCTCGCAACAGCTTCACGCGATTTGCCGGTTCTGGTGGCAGCGATCGTGCCAACCTGGGCCGCGCAGTCTCAAGATACGTCTCAACATCGGCCGGCGGCGCGCGCCAGGCTGCCCAACGCATGGGCGCCTCGCGCGGAGCCGGGGCACGGCTGCTTGGCTTTCTGGCCGATGCACAAGCAAGGGGTGTGCGCGAGGCGCTACGGGCGCTGGACCTGGAGTCGTTGGCCGGACGACCGCTCACGGAAATCTTCGTTGGCCTAGCCGACTACGTCTGCCCAGGCGCGGGCACCGTCGATGAAGGCATCGCCCGCGAGGCGTACATTGAAACCATCGTTGAACTGGCAAGTGAAGGGCTTACCGATCTGACCACCTTCACGCCGGATCAGATGCAGACAGTCTTCGAGCTGTATGCCACACACGCGATAGAAGCCCGCATCTGCAACGACATTGGCACAAAGGCCGTGACCATGCCAGCGGACACGCAAGCTGCGCACCGCGTCGAACAGCAGTTGCGCGACTTCATCCGGGGCGGGGTGAGCGACGCGCTGACGCGGGCCCGTGCGGAAACGCCGAATCTCACGCCGGAGCGAATTCAGGGTTTCGTCGATGCGCTGTACGAGTCTGCATTTGCAATCTTGCAAACCCTGGGCGATGCGGAGGCGGACCAATGAAGCGACAACTCCTGGCGGGCCGCTTCGGTCCTGACGACAGCTTCGATGTGACGGCGGGCGCCGATGAACAAAGGACCTACCTGCAACTCGTTGCCGGCGAGAAGTCTTTGGATCATGGCATCGGTGGCGCGCTGACTAGCTTGAAAAAAATCGGTGTGTTTCCCTCGGAGATCGGCATTGACCTGCTGGTCTTGGCCGCCCATGTCCATGCGGCGGACACACGCATCTCTCGCACCGAGCAATCGCAGGACTCATGGACGCGCGAGATACGACTGGTTGTGCCGGTAAGCGATCCATCTCGCTGGACCGCTGCGGCACCGACTCTCAAGAAGTCTCTGGATTTCCTGACGGGCGATCGCTGGACGATCGGGTTCAGGGCACGTCCAGATCGGTTCGCGACGATCACCCAAGCAGCGCCTCCGAGTCTGATCGCTCCTCCCTTTGATTCCGTCAGCCTGTTCTCGGGTGGATTGGACAGCTTGATCGGGGCGATCGATCTGCTGGAGGACGGCGCCACTCCCCTACTGGTCAGCCACTTCGGCGAGGGCGCGACGAGCGATGCTCAAGGCAAGCTGTTCGCAGGTTTGAAGAAGCACTACGTCAAGTCATCTTTCGAGCGTTTGCGGGTCGGCATGACCTTCGTGGATGGTCTTGTGGAAGGCGTCGGCGGCGAGAACAGCACACGCGGCAGGTCGTTCCTGTTTTTCGCTCTCGGGGTGTTCGCGGGTACTGGGCTTGGGCGCCGTTTCATCCTGCGTGTCCCAGAGAATGGGCTGATCGCGCTGAATGTGCCTTTGGACCCCCTGCGGTTGGGATCAAACAGCACCCGCACCACGCATCCGTATTACATGGCGAGGTGGAACGACCTGCTCGTCGCACTCGGCATAGACGGCGAGATCCGGAACCCATACTGGGAGAAGACGAAGGGCGAGATGGCCGCAGCCTGCCGCAACCCAGACCTCTTGAAAAAGCTGGCGACAGATTCGTTGTCGTGCTCGTCGCCCGCCAAGGCCAGATGGCTAGGACATGGTATCGAGCAATGTGGCTATTGCCTGCCATGCCTCATCCGTCGCGCAGCGTTGACAGCAGCATGGGGGACCGGGAACGACCCGACGACGTACACGGTACCCGATCTTCATGCGCAGCCGTTGGACACACGCCAGGCGACAGGAGTGCAGGTCAGGTCGTTCCAGTACGCTATCGAGCGCTTGAAGGGTAAGCCCCAGCTCGCGAACCTCTTGATCCACAAGCCCGGCTCGCTTGCGGATGAAGCCGCACACTTGGACCAGCTTGCCGATGTCTACCGTCGCGGCCTGGGCGAAGTCGCACGACTCATCGACGGTGCAGAGGCGAAACCAAGATGAGGGTACGCGCATGATCGCCACTGCGGGCCTCGTGGACTTCCACTGCCATCTTGACCTCTACCCGGACCATGCAGCGGCGGTCCAGGATGCGGAGGCGTCCGGCGTGTTCACGCTGGCCGTAACGACGACACCTCGCGCGTGGCCCCGCAATCACGAACTCGCGCAGCGCACGAAGCATGTGCGCGCAGCGCTGGGGCTGCACCCCCAACTGGTCGCGGAGCGTGAAAGCGAGATCGAGCTGTGGGATCGATACCTCGCGGAGACGCGCTATGTTGGCGAAGTCGGATTGGACGCCGGCCCCCGGTTCTTCAAGTCGCTCGATGCGCAGAAGCGTGTTTTCCAGCACGTGTTGCAGCGTTGCGCGCAGGCCGGTGACAAGATCATTACGGTCCACAGCATCAGATCGGCCAAGGCGGTTCTCGATCTCGTCGAAGCGAATCTACCGCCCGAGCGCGGAAAAATCGTTCTCCACTGGTTCACGGGAACAAAGAGCGAGGCGAAGCGCGCGTTGGCGTTGGGCTGCTACTTCTCCATCAACGCGGGAATGCTGGGCAATGAGAGGCACGCACCGATGGTGCAGGCTATCCCCTTGGATCGGATGCTGACGGAAACCGATGGCCCTTTCACTCGCACCGGCGACAGGCCTTCACAGCCGACCGATGTAGCAAGCGTCGTTGAGGAACTGGGGCGTTTGCATCGGCTACCTGCGAGCGACGTGGCCAGCCTCGTTCGCGACAACCTACGAGCATTGCTCGGATAGCTGGAGGCGGAACGCTCCGAGCGGACTGTACGTCCGCTGGAGTGTTCCCCAACACGCCCTAGCAGGTTGTCTCCGATAGGTACTGAACCTCACCATGACTCCATGCAGCACACTCATGGAGTCCGAGGTGAAACAGCTACCGCAAGCATTGAACACGGATGGCATCGACGCCGATCAGTCCCTCCCGTTGCCGGGGACAGAAGCCTACGAGTCGCTGCCGCAGTTCCCCAAACGCAGCGCTCTTCCCTTCCGCCGCACCATCCGCCGAAAGGAGCTGCGTCAGATCGTCCCCTTGGCAGAAACGACGATCTACGAAATGGAGCGCCGCGGCGAGTTCCCACGTCGCTTCAACCTGACCCCGCGCTGCGTCGTGTGGGACCTGGCCGAAGTGGAAGCGTGGATCGAGCAGCGCAAGCAAACCCCTCGCGCCGGCACCTCGAAGCCGGATGTCCACCTGCGAAAAACTCGCCCTGTCCGGACGGATTCGGGCGAGGAATGAAAACGAGGGCGGGCGCTCATCCGACCACGGCTGTAGTTGCTTGGACGACAAGGGGCGGCAACCACCGGACTTCCTTCGCCATGTTGACCTGCAACCTCTCCAGCCACCCTTTCACCCTGTCAGGCAGTTGCGCTCAACGCGGGTACCACCACGTTCTCCGGCATCAGCCTCGGCACGTAGGTCTGCCCGTCGATCCAGGCATCGACCATGTTGGCCCACTCCTGCAGCATGTGGCGCCGCTGCTCGGCATATTCGGCCTTGTTGTAGATCGAGCGCGAGGAACGCCCGTCCTCGTGTGCCAGGCATTTCTCGATCCAGTCGCGGTTAAAGCCGATTTCGTTCAGCAACGTCGAGCCGGTACGGCGCAGGTCGTGGACGGTGAATGGTTCTAGCGGCAGGCCTGCGGCCTTCGCTCGCTCCGCAACGATCTGCGTGACCCGATTCAAGGTCGCGTTCGACATGCAGCGGTCGGCGTCATAGCGCGATGGCAGCACGAATTTGGAACCAGCCGCACAGGTGTGCAGCGCCACGAAGATGTCGAGTGCCTGGCGCGACAGATAGACCACATGTGGGTTTCGCCCCTTCATCCGCTGCTTCGGGATCGTCCAGGTCGCGTTCTCGAAATCGACCTCATCCCACGTGGCCTGGATCAGTTCGCTCTTGCGCACCAGCGTCAGCAGGATCATGCGCAGCGCCAGCCGAATGGTCGGATAGGTGGCCACCGATTCCATCTGCCGCGCCATCAAGCGGATCTCCAACGGCGACAAGGCACGATCCTTCGGCACGAAGGTCGCAATCGACGCGGCACCCACGTCGGCGGCGGGGTTGTCCACCTTCTCGCCGTGCAAGATGGCGAAGGCATAGACCTGCTTCACGATGTCGCGGATATGTACCGCCGTGGCGGGCGCACCGCGCGCCTTCACCTTGTTGCACAGGGCGCGCAGGTCATCGGCAGTGATTTCATTGAGCTGCCGGTTCTCGAAGGCCGGCAGGATGTCCCGATCAACGATGCTCTTACGCATCGCCTTCGTGCTGTCGGCCATCCGGGCGCCCGCCAGCCACTTCTCGGTCACCTCGCCAAAGGTCTTGGCGGCGGTCAGCCGGCGCTTCTCGCGCTGCTTCTCCAGCGCCGGGGACTTGCCTTGGGCGACGGCCTTCTTAGCGTCAATCAGCTTTTCGCGGGCCAGCGCCAGCGAAATGCCCGCAGGCCCATAACGGCCGATGGTGAGCGTCTCACGGCGGCCATTGAGACGGTAATCGTAGCGGAAGGTGACGGTACCGGTAGGCGATACCGTCACGTACATCCCATCACGGTCGGAAGCCTTATAAGTCTTGGACTTAGGCTTGAGGTTGCGCAGTGCGGTGTCGGTGAGCATCGAGGTTCTTCTCCAGTTTTGGACGGCTTTTACCGTCAGGGGCCAGGAGACCTGCTGATGCTCGGAAAGCCGCATAAAACCAGCTTTCCCGAGAAGACTTTTACCGTCAAAGACGGCTTTGGTCTGAATAGTGAACGGGACGGTCTTAATCCGGCCTCCAGTTCTTACCGCCACTTCTACCGCCAACCTGTTCCGCTGGCCGGCGATAGCCACCGATAGCTGCCGTGACGTATCTCCTTATAAATCAATACGTTACAACATATTTTCGATAGCTGACGATAGTCCCCGAAGGACCTGATTTCACTCCCACTCAATCGTAGCAGGCGGCTTAGAACTCACGTCATACACCACCCGATTGATCCCCCGCACCTCATTGATAATCCGCCCACTCACCCGCCCCAGCAGCGAGTAAGGCAACTCCGCCCACCCCGCCGTCATGAAGTCGGTCGTCTCCACAGCCCGCAAGGCCACAACGTAGTCATACGTCCGCCCATCCCCCATCACCCCAACCGACTTCACCGGCAGGAACACCGCAAAGGCCTGTGACGTCAGCTCATACCAGGTCTTGCCGGTAGCCTCATCCTTGGTGTTGCGCAGCTCTTCGATAAAGATCGCATCAGCCCGGCGCAGCAAGTCGGCGTACTCGCGCTTCACTTCACCCAGGATGCGCACGCCCAGGCCGGGGCCAGGGAACGGGTGACGATAGACCATGTCCGGCGGGAGGCCCAGGGCTACGCCCAGCTTGCGCACTTCGTCCTTGAAGAGCTCGCGCAGCGGCTCAAGCAATTGAAGGTTCAGCGTATCCGGCAACCCGCCCACATTATGATGGGACTTGATGCTGACCGCTTTACCCGTCTTGGCACCAGCGGATTCGATCACGTCGGGGTAGATGGTGCCTTGGGCGAGCCACTTGGCGCTGGTCTGCTTTCCGGCTTGGGCCTGGAACACTTCCACGAATTCGCGGCCGATGATCTTGCGCTTGGCTTCGGGGTCGGTGACGCCGGCCAAGTGGCCCAGGAACTGTTCGCTGGCATCGACGTGGATGACCTTCACGCCCATGTTGTCGGCGAAGGTCTTCATGACCTGTTCGGCTTCGTTCAGGCGCAGCAGGCCGTGGTCGACGAAGACGCAGGTGAGCTGGTCGCCGATGGCTTTGTGGATCAGGGCGGCGGCCACGGACGAATCGACGCCGCCGGACAGGCCCAGGATCACTTCGTCGCTGCCGACTTGTTCGCGGATGCGGGCGACGGCCTCGTCCACGTAATCGGGCATGTTCCAGTCGTGGGCGCAGGCGCAGATCTCGTGCACGAAGCGCGAGAGCATGGCCTGGCCCTGGATGGTGTGCGTCACTTCGGGGTGGAATTGCACGCCGTAGAAGCCGCGGGATTCGTCGGCCATGCCGGCGATGGGGCACGAGGGGGTGCTGGCCATGAGCACGAAGCCTTCGGGCAGCTTCAAGACCTTGTCGCCGTGGCTCATCCACACTTTCAGCATGCCGTGGCTTTCGGCATTGCGGAAGTCTTCGATGCCGTTCAGGAGCTTGGTGTGGCCTTGGGCGCGCACTTCGGCGTAGCCGAATTCGCGGTGGTCGGAAAAGCTCACTTCGCCGCCCAGCTGCTTGGCCATGGCTTGCATGCCGTAGCAGATGCCCAGCACGGGCACGCCGGCTTCGAACACGGCGTGGGGCACGGCGTCGGCGCCGTCGGCGTACACGGAGTTGTGGCCGCCAGACAGGATGATGCCTTTGACGCCCTGGGCCACCTGGTCACGCACGAAGGCGTCGTCGACGTCGCCGGGGTGGATTTCGCAATAGACCTGGGCCTCGCGCACGCGGCGCGCGATCAATTGGGTGACCTGTGAGCCGTAGTCGAGGATGAGGATGCGGTCGTGCATGGCGTGGGTGCCCGAAAAATGTCTGGGAAACCGGGCATTTTAACGGTTTGCGGGCGGATTCTCCTCACTCAGGCAGCAGTGGGCCGGACGACGGTACGCAGGTGGGCAGCGGCGGTGGGGGCGAGGTGGTGGCGAAGGTACGCTCGCCAAAGAACCAGTAACGCGAGGCCATCAAGGGCTCGCCGGTGGTGCGCAGCATGAGCGGGCGCTCGACGGTCAGGGTCATCAATGGGCGCTGGTCGGTGAGTGCGCGGCCCTGGGGGCCCGTGCCCAGACACGCCTGGGCGCCGGGCTCGAAGTACGCCGTCTCCAGGTAAGCGCGCAAGGTGGCCTCCAAGCGCAGGGAATCGATGGTGGCCCAGGCGCACGAGACCGCCACGCCCAGGGCCAGACCGCGCAGCACCGGTTTGCCGCGCCAGCACGCAAGCCCGCCCACCACGGCGGCGGCAGTCAGCAAGCCGATGTGCCAGGCCACCGGATGCGCACTGCCGGCAAGCGCAAGGCTGGCCGCCGCAATCACGAAGGGCCCGATGGGCAGCACCGCGACGAACGCCAGCAGGGCCTCGCCGATGTCTATGGCCCTGCGCGAGGGCAGCGTGCCCGGCTGTCTGGCTGCCCGCAGCGCGATGCCCACGGCACCGCCCACCAGCGCGCCAACGGCCGGGATCAGCAGGAAACCCGACAGTGGCCCTGGCGTGAGATCCTGCCCGGTGTCGTTCGATTGTCCGCCCAGATGCCAGGTGACGGCCAACACGGCCACCGCCAGCCACACGCGCTTACCCCAGACGGCGGGCATCAGCAGGAACAGCACGCCCGCCACGGCGGCGGCAGGCAAGCCCAGCGACATCACGAGCGCGCTTAGCGGCACGACATCTCCCCTCAGCGCCGGCCGCGGCGCTGGCGCCACCGGTGTCGGATGCGAAACGGGAGCTCGCCGGCCCATCGTGAGCCGTGCACCAGCAACCAGCACATGCCGGCGAAAAAGGCGGCAGCGCCGCCCCCCACCAGCAGTGCATAGAGAGCGCGCATCGCCGGCGTGCGATCGGTGGCGTTGTCCCAGGCAAGCACGCCGAAGACGACGAAAAAGAGCAGCACGGCCCAGCGCATGTGTCGGCGGTTGCGCCTTTCCTCGTGGTCAAGCCCCGCCTTCCAGGCGGCAGCGTCGGGATCGTCATCCCAGCGACGCTCGTTGGGGTCTTCTGTCATGCAGCATTGCCTCCCGGAACACGTGGTCGTTGCACCGAGGCCAGTGTAGTGGCACTTGCCGGCGCTACCCCTGCGTCTGGCGCAAGGCCGCGGCAATGTCGTCCACGGCGGGCAGCGCCACGCCGCGCCTGCGCACGAACACCATCTCGCCTGGTGTGAACGGCTCCGTCAGCGCCAACGGCACCACCCTGCCCCGCGCCGCGTAATGCGTCACCGCCGTGAAAGGGGCGATGGTGAGCAAGGCGCTGTCGGCCACCACGCACAGATTGGTGTGCAGCGAGAACGATTCGATGCGCGGCGTGGGCGGCATCACGCCGGCCTGGTGAAACCGCTGATCGAAGAGCTGCCGGATGCGCGTGCCGGCCGGGGCCACGATCCAGTCGGCTGCCAAGAGGGCGGCGGTGTCCAGCGCGCCGGCCTTCGCCAAAGGGTGATCGATGGCGGCAGCCACGGCCAGTTGTTCAGTCCACAGGTTTTCAGAGACGAGCTCGCGCAGAAACTCGGGCGAGGCGTCGCTGGGATCCAGGCGGCCGATCAGGCAATCGATATCCCCGCGCAGCAGGCCGTTGATCAGCCGGGGCACGTTGGCTTCATGCAGCACCAGCCGGGGCAGGCGTCCGGCCTGCGTCAGAGCACCCACCAGCCTTGGCACCACGGCCACACCGGCGGCCGGCACCATGCCGAGATGGACGGTGGGCAGATCCGGCGCAGCGGCGATGGCGTCTGCGGCATGGCGCAGCGCGCCCAGGGCGTGCTGCAGGCGCTGCCACGCGATCCGGCCGGCGGGGGTGAGGTGGCTGCCGGTGGCGCTACGCGTGATCAGTGTCGCGCCCAATGCCTGCTCCAGCTCGCGCAGCATGGCGGTGGCGGCAGGCTGGCTGATGTGCAGCGCCTGCGCGGCCGCGGTCAATGAACCCTGCGTGTCGATGAGCGACAGCAAACGCAGATGACGAATGCGCAGCCTTTCGAGCGGGCTGCCCAGGGCGGCGTCGGGCGCTGGCCCCTCTGGCGACTGCGACATGGAAGCGCTGCCTTCTTCTGCCATCACCAATCCTGATCACGTAATCCGATCTGGATAATTTACAGCGATGGCCTGACGGCGAACAATGCAGACATCCCCGGGATAGCCGCCGCGACAGACGATGGCACCCCGGAGCCCATGCCGATGCGGCGTGCGATCTGCAATCATCAGCAGACTTTCATGCCCCAATCCCGTCAGCTTGGCCGGCGCACGGTGCTCACCGCGCTGGCCTGCGCCCTGCCCGCCTTCCTCATCACCCCCGCCATGGCCGCGTCCTACCCGGACCGCCCCATCCGCCTGATCGTGCCCTACGCCCCCGGCGGCGGGCCGGACGTGCAGACGCGGCGTACGGCCGAGGCACTGGCGCGCGAGATGAACGCCAACGTCGTCGTGGAGAACAAGGTGGGTGCGGGCGGCATGCTGGCCGGCGAGTATCTGTTTCGCGCGCATGCCGATGGCTACACGCTGATGCTGGGCGCCTCCACGCTGGTGGTGCAGAAGATCCTGCAGCCGTCGTTGAGCTTTGATCCGGTGGAAGACTTCACGCAGATCGTGCGCACGGGCTTCTCGCCGCAGGTGCTGGTGGTGCGCAGCGACTCGCCCTACACGGATGTGAAGGCCTTGATCGAGGCCGCCAAGACGGCCAAGGACCCGTTGAACTACGGCTCGGGCGGGATCGGCAGCGCGGCGCACCTGGCGGGCGCGGCGTTCGCGTCCAATGCGGGCATCAAGGCCGTGCATATCCCGTATCGCGGCTCGGTGGAGATCGTGCCCGCGCTGCTGCGGGGCGACACGGCCTTTGCCTTCCCCACCGCCTCGACCGCCCTGCCCCACGTGACCGACGGCAAGGTGCGCGCGTTGGCCGTGACCTCGGCAAAGCGCAGCGCCCAGTTGCCAGACGTGCCCACGCTGAACGAGATCTTCGGGCGCACGGACTTGGCGCTGGATTCGTGGAGCGGCATCTGGGCGCCCAAGGGCTTGCCGGACGACATCACGGCCAAGCTCGAGAAGGCCTTCAAGGCGGTGTATGCGCAACCGGATCAGGCGGACTTCTATGAGAAGACGGGACTCGTGATCGACACCACGGCTTCGCCTGCGGCCTTCAAGGATTTCGTGCGCGCCGAGACGGAAAAGTACGCTCGCATCATTCGCGACAACGACATCAAGGTGGACCAATGAGCAGCTTCCAGAACCCAACGGCCGGCTTTGCGCCACTGACCGGCGTGCGCGTGCTGGACTTCTCGCACGTGATCGCGGGGCCTCTGGCCACGCTCTTTCTGGCGCAGCTGGGCGCGCAGGTGACCAAGGTGGAGAACGCGCGCGGCGGCGACGTGATGCGCAACAACGAGAAGGGCCCGGCGCCCTTCGTGGCGCTCAACGCGGGCAAGGATTGCGTGCATCTGGACCTGGCGGTGCCGGAGGATCTGGCGCGCGCCAAGGCCCTCCTGCGCGAAGCCGACGTGCTGGTCGACAACCTGCGCCCCGGCGTGCTGGAAAGCCTCGGCCTGGGACTGGAGGCCGCCCAAGAGGTGAACCCGGGCATCATCTACTGCGCGATCTCGGGCTTTGGCCGGCACAGCCCCACCTGGGGCCAGCGCCCCGCCTACGATCACGTCATCCAGGCCGCCACCGGCATGGCCTTCATGGCCGGCACCGAAGGCGATCCGCCCATCAAGGCGGGCTTTCCGGGCGTGGATTCGGCCACGGGCGTGCTGGCGGCGTTCGCCATCCTGGCGGCGCTGCGCGAGCGCGATCGCACCGGCGTGGGCTGCTTCCTGGATGTGTCCATGACGGCAGCGGCCATGCAGATGATGTACCCCTTTGCCTGCGTGGCGCTGACCGAAGGCGGCAACCCGCCGCGCGTGGGCAACCAGGGTTACTCGGGAAGCCCTTCGGCGGATTTCTTCCCCACCGCCGATGGCGGGTGGATTGCCGTGGGCGCCAACACGCCCCCGCAGCTGGCTGCCCTGCTGGACGAGCTCGGCATGCAGGACGCCATGTCGGACCCGGCCATCTTCGATCCGCCGCTCACCCTGGGCGGCCAGCCGAGCTTCGTGCGCGCCAAGGACCCAGCGGCGCTCAAGTCGCGGCTGCGCGAGGCTTTTGCCCGTGAGACGGGGGATGCGCTCGAAGCGCGGCTCATGCGGCGCAACGTGCCGGTGTCCAAGCTCAGAGACATTGCCACTTTCGCGAAGGATGCCGTGTCGGCAGCGGCCTTGCCCGTGACCGCGCTGGAGAGCGATGGCGTGACCGTGCTGTCGCCGGGGCTGGGCTTTCGGGTGACGCCGCACACACGCTAGCGCGAACGTCAGACAGCGGGCTCGGGATCGGACCCGCTGCGGCTTTGACACGAGAGGATCAGTGACGCTTTCCATGTACCCACAATCCGCATGAATCTGTTACGGATTTGGGTTTGCAGCAGATGAGGGGCTGGCGATAATGCCGGCCCCTCATTCATGGAACGTTGGCATGTCCAGTACCTCTCGCCTCGGGCCCATCCTCGGGCGCCACGTCAATCTCTCGATGCTCAGCGTCGCCACTTTCTTCCTCGGTGCGCTGTGCCTGGGCGCCGCTGGGTTGCTGTTCGCGGTCCGGGATCGCGCGCCGCTCGAGGCGGCAGCTCTCATCCAGGCGGTGATGGTGGGATTGGGCGTGATGGGCTTAGCGACGATGGCCCTGGCGCTGTACCTGCGGCGCAAGCGCTGGGTGCAAGGCGAGCTGGGTGTGCAGCGCCTGCCGGATGGCGCCACGTGGCTTTACACCGACGTTGGCGAAACCTGCCAGTTCTACCGCTACGGGATGTCCGTGGGCCTCGCCTGGCGTCGTGACGGCGAGACCGAGTGGGCTGCCCTGGATGCGCGCACGGGCGGCTATTTGAAGTTCCTGGATCGCTTCTTGACGGGCTATCACGAGGCGCGCGTGCCAGTGTTGCTCCGGCAGCTGGAAGCGGGCGACACACTTGGGTTTCAGACACTCTCCGCTGGCGGCAAGCTCAAGAGCATCTTCAGCCTGGGCGTGAAGCACTACGCCACGATGGCCACGCAGACGGTGCGCCTGAGCCGCGATCGCATCGAGCTGCCGGATGCCACCGTCAATCTGGGCTCGATCGCGGCCATTGATGTCTCGAGCTGGAGCGAGCGCATCACGCTCAAACTGCACGACGGACGCATCGTGACGCACAGCTACACCACACTCTTCGACGCGCCCTTGCTGTTGATCCTGCTGGAGACGCTATTGACTGCGCGTGTGGAGCGCGCGGGCTTGCGCGTCTGATCGGCGGCGTCGCACGGGCAGGTGCGGGTCTCACTTCGCCTGCTCGGCCAACGCCCTCATCAGCTCCGGCGCTCGCTCATCGCGGCCCACACCTCGGACCGCTCAGTCGTTGCTCGTCGTCACGTTGAGCTGCCGCATCACGGTCTGGCGTGATCCAAACGCCCAGTGCGGCAAGGCCTGGCCCAGCACCACGACGACAGGCGGATCGGCCCGCACCGTCAAGGACTTCTCCTGGCCGCTGACGAAGGCCAGGATGGCCTTGCAGCTGTCCTCCGCGCCAAACTGCGCCAACGCTGCGGGGCAGTCCACTTCCTCCTTCTGTACGGCCTGGGCAAAGGCGGCGTCGCGCTGCTCCGCCGGGCTCGCGCCCTGGGCATCGAGCGCGTAGGCGTAGCGCTTGTGCAGCGCCAGGCTGCGCGTCACGTGTCCCTGGTCCGTCACCGCAACACGCCCCCGAACCAGGCCGATCGGCCCGCCCAGCTCGATCCAGACCTTGGGCCCCACACTGCCCGGATCCATGGGACTGATGGCGCCGGTGGTCAACGCTTCCAGGATGGGCGCGAGGCCCACGATCGACACGTCAGCCTCCGCACGTAACGCCTCCGGCTGGTCGATGGCGACGGATACCGTGGCGTCGCCCTGCACGCGGTCCAGGTCCCACGCCACATCGGCGTGCATGGGGGGCAACGCGACGACGCCGCCGGCATGCACCAGCGGCAAGTCGGCCAGCGGGCTGTTGCCGTCAGGCGCTGACACGCCGCGCAAGCCGAGCCTGCCGCGCGACTGCGTGGCGTGGTGTTGCAGGTCCGAGATCGTCACCGCGTCCAAGGTGAGCGCCGTGACCGCATCGGGCCCAGTCACCGTCACCTCGCGCAGCGTTACGCTGCCCAATGGCGTAGCCGACAGGCTGCGCCAGTGCACATGATCGCGCAGGCCGCGCTGTTGCAGCAGATCGATCACCGCCGCCTCTGCGCGCTGCGTGGCGAGATGGGTGGTGCCAAACCAGGCCGCGACGCCAAGCGCTACGACACCGCCTGCCACTGCCAGGAATCGCGTGCGACGTGCCATCACGGCACGCCCCGCGACGATGACGGCGCACCTGCGATCACCTGTTGCGCGCGCTCGGGCGTCCACTCCGGATCGCCGATGCGATCGCGCGTCATCGTGAGCGCATTCGCGCGTTCCGCGCAGCCCGGCTGGGTGCAGGCGAGCACGCCGTCGTGGTCCGGTTGGATGCGTGTCATCGGCAAGCCTTCCTCATCTCGCGTATGCGGATCCAGGCGCACGCGCCCATGCACCCGATACCAGCCCGCCGCCAACGCCCGTTGCCCCGAGAGGCGAAGGGGATACGGCCAGTCGGCGCGGGCGTCTTCACCGTCAGCGCCCGTCACGCGCACGATACGGCTGATACGCGCCTCCTCACCTTGCATGAGACGCTGGTACTGCGACGGGCCGATGGCGGCGTAGCTCACATCGGCTTCGATCATGGCCTTCAAGGCCGCGGGGTTGCGCTGCGCGATCTCCGCGAAATGCGTGTACAGCTGGAGATGATCGCGTTCGCGCTGGACAGGATCGGACGTCGCCACTGCCGGCGCCGACGGCGGCGCCAGCGGCGCGGGCCGACTGGCGGCCACGGGCAACGCTACCGCGGCGCAAACGATCGCGCTCAGCACCCTCAGACATGGCCGCCAGCCGGCTCTCGACATCGTCAATCTCCACGTTCCATCCTGCGCCAGCCGAGCGCTGTGCGCAGCCCGGACCCGAGCCGATTGTAGTCAAGCCCTGACCAGGCCCTGCCGTACACTGTCCGTCTCTCGGCGCTCCTGGAGCCACCATGGGTTTCATCGTCATCGCTCTCATCATCGTCATCGCCCTGGGCGCCTTCGTCTGGCAACGCGACGAGCCCAAGCGCGAGGCGGCCTTGCAAACCTCGCTCGATGCCATGCAGGGCTTCAGCCCGGCGCTGACGCTGTTCGGCGCAGACGGCGGCACCGGCGTGGCGCTGGATCCCAATGCCCGCGCGGTGGGCCTGCTGCAGCCCAACCGCCCTGCCACGCGCGTGGAAGCCAGCCGCGTGCTGGGGGCGGATCTCTACCAGGATGGCCAGCGCATCGGCACGGTGACACGCGACGGCGCGCAGGCCCGGCTGGCCACGCTGCGCGAGCGCCAGCCGGCGCCCGCCGCGCCACCCTCCCCGCGCGGCGAACAAGTCCCCATGGATACCGTACACCGTGTAGAGCTGCGCTTGTGGATCGACAATGACACAAACCCGACCCATGACGTGCGCCTGCTGGATCGCGAAGTGCGCAACACGGATGCGGCCTTCAAGGAGGCCGTGGCTGCCGGCGAGGGCTGGCTGGCGCAGTTGAGCGCGTTGTTGCGTTAGACGCCACAAACCCGACCGTTCACCTGCACCATCACGCAAAGCTTTTGCCATTCCCAGGCAAAACAGCGCGCGCGGGGGCACCCCTACACTGAATGAGTCTTTACTGGCGGGCACCGTCGCGCCGCCGGGAGCGCTGCCTGAGGGATGCCCCATGCTCGAGAATCTCGTTCGCCACGCGCGCGTGGCCGTGTTGTGTGTCGCCAGCGTGGCGCCGTTCGGGCTGGCGCTGGCGCAAGCCCAGCCGATCCGCATCGTGGTGGGCTATCCGCCCGGCGGCACGGCCGACGCCGTGGCGCGCGCCTATGCCGAGAAGCTGCGCACGGTGCTGGGCACGAACGTGATGGTGGAGAACCAGGCGGGCGCGGGTGGGCAGATCGCCGCGCAGAACTTCCTTGCCGCCCCGCGCGACACGACCACCTTCCTCCTTGCCAACAACCACATGATGACGACGCTGCCGCTCACGGTGCCGTCGGTTACGTACGACCCCGTCAAGGACTTCCAGCCGATCGGCCGGATGGCGAGCTTCGAGCACGTGCTGGTCGCAGGGCCAAGCCTGAAGGTGGATTCGCTGGCAGACTATCTGAAGGCTGCCCGTGCCAACCAGAAGGATCGCCTCTACGGCATCCCCGCCCCCGGCAGCGCCCCGCATTTCATCGGCTACACGGTGGGCAAGCAAAACGGCATTGCGCTGGAGCCCGTGGCCTACAAGGGTGGCGCCCCGCTGCTGTCGGATCTGCTGGGCGGCCACGTGCCCGCGGCGGTCGATGCC
The DNA here is from genome assembly GCF_018904615.1 of Verticiella alkaliphila. Taxonomy (GTDB): domain Bacteria; phylum Pseudomonadota; class Gammaproteobacteria; order Burkholderiales; family Burkholderiaceae_B; genus Verticiella; species Verticiella alkaliphila. The sequence continues at coordinate 33,327 of NZ_JADCNH010000033.1, forward strand.
TTGGGCTCACTGACCCAGTACCATGAGAACGGCCGACTGAAGATTCTGGCCACCACCGGCGAGACTCGCCTGAAGACGCTGCCGAATGTACCCACGTTCAGCGAGCTGGGCTACCCGGGCCTGCAGGCCTCGGGCTGGGTGGGCCTCTTCACCAAGCCTGGCGCGGACCCGGCCCTGGTGGGGCGCATGAATGACGCCATCGCCAAGGTGGCGGCCATGCCGGAGATCCAGGCCACGCTCGAGCCCATGGGCTTTCGCCCGGAGACGAGCACGCCGGAGGCCATGCGCCAGACGATTGCCGACGAGCTCGCGCACTGGGGGCCGATCGTGAAGGAATCGGGCTACCAGGCGCAGTGAACGCATGACCATGACGACGATGCCCACGGACTTCTACTTCTCGCCCGACTACGCCACGGCCCGCGCCAAGTTCCTCGCGGCCTGCGCCATCCGAGAACTGCCGGTGCAATCGCACGCGCAGACGGTGACGGGGCCGGCGGGCGAGCCGCTCTTCACGGACGTGGCGCGCATCGGCCCGATGAACGCGCGGCGGCTGCTGGTGCTGACCTCCGGCGTGCATGGACCGGAGATGATGGCGGGCTCCGGCTGCCAGACGGGTTACCTGCTGCGCGGCGGCGCGAGCCTGCCGCTGCCGCCCGACACGGCCGTGTTGCTCATCCACGCGATCAATCCGTGGGGCGCGGCGCATCTGCGGCGCTACACCGAGCACAACGTCGATCTGTGCCGGAACTACATCGATTTCGATGCCCCGTTGCCACCCGGGGCGCTCTATGCGCCGCTCCACGTGCATGCCAATGTGGACCCGCATGACGCGGGCGCCCTGGCGGCGGCCGATGCCGCGCTGGATCGCTACCGCGCCGAGCACGGCAGCCCTGCCCTCTACAGCGCCTTGATGGCAGGCCAGTACCAGCATCCGGATGGCCTGGGATTCGGCGGCACGTTCAAGAACTGGTCGCGTGTCACGATGGAGCGCATCCTGGCCGAGCATGCGGCGCAGGCTGAGCACGTGACAATGATCGATTACCACACCGGCCTGGGCTCGTATTCTTTCGGCTGCGTGGTGGCTCTGCAGCAGGGCGAGGCGCTGGCGCGCGTGCGCCGCGTGTTCGGCGAATGGGTGGTGGCCCCGCTCACGCCGGACCGCGAGGAAGACTTCGTGCCGGTGACGGGCCACACCACGCCGGGCTACGAAGCCATTCTTGCGCACGCGGACGTGACGGCGCTGGTGCTGGAATACGGCACGTACGCGCCGGACCGCATGCTGGAGATCCTGCTGGCGGACCACCGCCACACGTTGGCCAAGCCGGATGCAGACCATGTCTCGCAGCCGTACCGGCAGGCCGTGCTGCGTTTCTTCTACCCCGAAGACACGCAATGGCGGCGCGCGGTGTTCGAGCGCTCGCAGCACCTCATCGATCAGGCGCTGGGGGATCTGGGCAGTCGCGCCTGAGGCCAACGCATCACGGACACGGCTGGCCTACGGCTGCTGATCCGTCAGCTCCGTCACTCGCCCGGCGCAGTCCTGACGGTCTGGCCCCATCAGGGCAGGATTGATCTGCCCTGGTGGCTACCTCAACCCAGCATCGCCTCGCCCTTGGCCAGCAGATCCGCATAGGTTGCGTGATCGAGGTTGGCCCCGCACACCACCAGCCCCACCCTCTTGCCGGCCAGCGTCTCGCGCAGCGGGCCCAGCAGCGCCGCCAGGGCCGCCGCCGCTGCGGGCTCCACCGCCAGCTTGCCGTCGCGGAACAGCACCGCCAGCGCGCGGCAGATCTCGTCATCGCTGACGGTGACCACGTCCGTCAGATACCGACGGCACAGTCCATACGACATCGGCAGCGTCATGGGCGGTGCCAGGCTGTCGGCCACGCTGCGCGGCGGCTCGGGCAGGCGCATGGCCTCGCCCTGGTCGAAACTCAGCCGCATCACGGCCGCGCCCACGGGCTCCACGCCATACACGGCGCAATCCGGATGCACTTCCTTGATGGCGGCGGCCGCACCGCTGGCCAGCCCGCCACCGCCCACGGCGATGATGACGGCGTCCATGTCCGGCACCTGCTCGATGAACTCCAGGCCGAGGGTGGCCGTGCCGAGCGACGTGTGCAGGCCTTCGAAGGGGTGGATGGCCGTGCGGCCCTCTTCGCTGACGATGCGGTCCATCTCGGCAAAGGCCTGTGTGCCGTCGTCGGCCAGGACGATCTCGGCCCCGTAGCCGCGCGCCGCGGCCAGACGCGCCGGGTTGGCGGTGCGCTGCACCACCACCTTGGCCGAGGCGCCCACGGCCTGCGCCGCAAAGGCGGCCGCCACGGCGTGGTTGCCCGCGCTCACCGCGGTCACGCCACGCGCCAGCGCCTCGGGGGTCAGCTGCATCGCCACGTTCAATGCGCCACGCGCCTTGAAGGTGCCCGTCTTCTGAAAGAGCTCGAGCTTCAGATGCACGCGCGTGGCCGGGTCGAGCAGGGCGTTCAGGGTGTGCCCCTGCAACGGGGTCACCGGCGTGCGCACCAGATGCGGCGCCAGCGTGGCCGCGACCTGGCGGATCTCGCCCAGATCGAGCGAGGGAAGTTCAGTGGACATGCGAATCCTCGATGAAAGATGGCGCGGCAGCACTCAGCCGCGATGCGCGATGGCCTCGATCTCCACGAGCGCACCCGGCACCATGAGATCGGCGCGCACGGTGGAGCGGGCGGGCAGCGTGGCGCCCTGGAAGGCCGCACCATAGGCCGCGTTGAACGGCAGGAAATCCTCGATGCGGGCGAGCCACACGGTGGTCTTGACCACGTGCGCCAGTGTGAGGCCCGTGGCCTCAAGGCTCGCTTCGATATTGCGCAGGCATTGGCGCGTCTGCTCGGCCACGTCGCCTTCGATCACCGTCTGGTTCGCATCGAACGGCAGCTGGCCGGACACGAAGACCAGATCGCCCGCATCCCGCGTGCGGGAGAAGTGCGGCACGATGCGCGAAGACGGCGTGGACGGATCGAACTCAGAAGACGTTGTCATGGGCGGCACACGAGAGGAAAGAAATCACCTTCGCATGGTGCGTGGCCACGCCCACCGGGACTTTTGCGCAACGGCAGCTTCACTTATGCGCGACGCCCCTCGCCCCGCGGCGCGCGCGCTGGGCGGCATGCCGAAGTAGCGTTTGAAGGCGGTGGTGAAGTTGGCAGGGTGCTGATAGCCCGCCTCGAAGGCGACTTCGGTGATGCTGTGATGCCCGTCGCACAGGAGCTCGCGTGCGCGTTCCATGCGGGCGGCCTCCAGATAATCGCTGATCGTGCGCCCGTGCGTGGCCTTGAAGATGCGCATGAGCTTGGCCTGATGCGTGCCGACCTCACGGGCCAGGGCAGACACGGACGGCGGCGTGAGCGCCCGCGCATCCAGGATGGCACGCGCGTTGTCGGCCAGGCGACGATCCCGCGGATGCAGGGCGGGCTCGGGCGCGCCGTCGGCGGCGCGACGCAGGTGGCCGAAGAAATGCCCCAGGATCTCCAGGCCGCGCGCCTCCACCATCAACAATGCCGGCGCATCACCGGCGAACTCGGTCAAGATGGCACGTGCGGCGCGGTGCGCCTCCGGGTGCAGCGGCGCATCGAAACTGAACCAGCCTTCCTTGCGCCCCGCCATGAAGCGGGTGATGGATGCCGGCGCGGGCGTATCCGCCAGGCCGAGCTCGTTGGCCAGCCAATCCGGCCGGCACGCCACCGTCACGGATTGCTCGACGACGTCTGCCCCGAAATGCTCGATCTTGCGTTCGCCATCCGGATGGATGATGGCCGAGCAACTGGCCATGCCCACCGGCAAGGAGGACGTCGCGCCCACGCCCACCCGGCTGGCGCCGGAGAGCCGCACATGCACTTTGAGCACATCGCCCACCGTGATCGTCTCGCTGCCGGGCTCGGCGCGACGCATGTCTGACGCGCTCACGGACATGTCCGTGCCCACGTGCAGATAGGCCCGCTCGCCGCTCACGCCGGGCTGGGGCGAGCGCGCCCGCACCATGCGGCGTGCGCCTGCGCGGGTGTCTTGAACAATGCGGTAATCCAGCGGTGGCGCCGCTGCCACGTGTGTGCGCGTCTTGTCGCTCGCGGGTTGCATCATGGCCGTGACTCCCAAAGATGACGGGAGTATGAACCCATCGGCGGCGATTCGCCTAGACGAACCGATCCCACAGCACGGCCGCCCACACCAGCGTGAGCAGGGCCAGCGACAACCACACGGCGGCGCTGCCGATGTCCTTGGCGCGACCAATCAGCGGATGGTGCTCGACCGACACGGCGTCGGCGAGGGTTTCCAGCGCGGAATTGAGGAGCTCGGCGATGAGCACCACGAAGACGGTGCCCAGGAGCAGCAGGATTTCGATGAGCGAGCGCCCAACGAAGAACGCCGCGGGCACGAGCACCGCGGCGAGCAGCAATTCCTGGCGGAAGGCGGCCTCGTGCCGCGTGGCGGCAGCGAGGCCTTGCATGGAGTAGCGCCAGGCATTGAACACCCGGCGCACACCACGCACGCTCTTGAAGGGCGAGGACGTGGGCTCCATGGCACGCCGACGGCGATCAGCCGGCGCGGTAGTTCGGGGCTTCTTCCGTGATCTGCACGTCGTGCACGTGCGATTCGCGCATGCCGGCGGCGGTGATCTGGACGAATTCCGGACGGGTGCGCATGTCTTCGATGGTGGGGCAACCGCAATAGCCCATCGAGGCCCGCACGCCACCCACCAGCTGGAAGATGATCGCGTGCACGCTGCCCTTGTAGGGCACGCGGCCTTCGATGCCTTCCGGCACGAGCTTGTCGGCGTTGTTGGCCGGATCCTGGAAGTAGCGATCGGCCGAGCCTTCGGTCATCGCGCCCAGGCTGCCCATGCCGCGGTAGGACTTGTACGAACGGCCCTGGTACAGCACGACTTCGCCCGGGGCTTCTTCGGTACCGGCGAACATGCCGCCCATCATGACGGTGTGTGCACCGGCCACGAGGGCCTTGGCAACGTCCCCTGAAAAACGCACGCCACCGTCGGCAATCAGCGGCACGCCGGTGCCTTCGAGCGCGGCAGCCACGTCCGAGATCGCGGAGATCTGCGGCACGCCCACACCGGCCACCACGCGCGTGGTGCAGATGGAGCCCGGGCCGATACCGACCTTCACGCCGTCGGCGCCGGCTTCGACCAGCGCCAGCGCGGCGGCGCCGGTGGCGATGTTGCCGCCCACGACCTGCACCTGCGGGTAATTCTGCTTGACCCAGCGCACGCGCTCGATCACGCCCCGGGTGTGGCCATGCGCCGTATCGACGACGATGACGTCCACGCCGGCGGCGACGAGCTTCTCCACACGCTCTTCGGTGCCGTCACCCACGCCGACGGCCGCACCCACGCGCAGCTTGCCCTGGGCATCGCGGCAGGCGTTGGGGCGCTCGGTGTTCTTCGTGATGTCCTTGACGGTCATCAGGCCGCGCAGCTCGAAGGCATCATTGACGACGAGCACGCGCTCCAGGCGGTGCTTGTGCATCAGCGTCTGGGCTTCCTCGGGCGTGGCGCCTTCGCGCACGGTGACCAGGCGATCGCGCGGGGTCATGACGCTCGAGAGCGGCGCATCCAGGCGGTCTTCGAAGCGCAGGTCGCGGTTGGTGATGATGCCCACCACCTGGCGGCCCTGCACGACCGGCAGGCCGGAGATGCCGTGCTGGCGTTGCAGCGCGAGCGCATCGCGCACGGTCATGTCGGGCGACACGGTGACGGGATCGCCCACCACGCCGGATTCGAAACGCTTGACCAGCGAGACTTCGCGGGCCTGTTCGTCGGCAGTGAGATTCTTGTGGATGATGCCGATGCCGCCTTCCTGGGCCATCGCGATGGCCAGGCGGCCTTCGGTGACCGTGTCCATGGCAGCGGACACGAGCGGGATGTTCAGGACGATGTCGCGGGTGAGCTTGGTGGCGAGACTGGTGTCGCGCGGCAGAATGTCGGAATAAGCCGGGACCAGCAGCACATCATCGAATGTGAGTGCTTGTTTGACGAGACGCATGAGGAAAATCTCTGGGCGCAAAGCCGAATTATACGCAAGCGCACCGCCCGCTTCCAGCGGGTGACGAACGCGGCGGCGTGGCGCGCGAGCCACGGTACTGTCGAGCTCCGATCCGTTTGAAACATCATGCTTCCGAGTTTGACGAGGTCATGCCAGAATGCCTGCTCAAGCGTTCCCCTTCCTCGCCAGGCTGACATGGTCGCCCCCCGCCGCGTTCCCCTTCCCTCGGTTTCCGCCGCCCTGCGGCTTCTGGTCGTTGCGCTGATCGGACTTCTCGCCTGTACGTTGGCGGTCGGGTATGCCCTGAAGGCGCCCTGGCTTGGCCTGACGCTCGTGCCGGATGCCACTGGCGCGGTGTGGGTCACCCAGGCCCGCGGGCCCGCCGACGGCATGACGACACCAGCCCGGCTGCAGGGCGTGGGGGTGCCGATGCGTCGGTGCGATGGCTGCCACACGCAGGTGGAGATGGCGGACATCCGCCAGGATCCGGGCATGCTCGCCAGCGCGGCGGCGCGCCAGCGCTTCTACGAGCGCCAGTCCGAGCTCGCCGAACTGCTCGCGCAGCCTGCGGTGGCGGTGTATCTCACGCTACCCGAGGGCGCGCGCGTGGCGCACACGGTGAGCCCGTCCGAGAGTCGACCGCTGAACAGCTTGCCGATGCGCTTCTGGTGGCAACTGGCGGGCGGCCTCTTCGCGCTGCTCGTGGGCGCGGGCGTCTGGACGCTGCGCCCGAAAGACTGGGCAGCGCGACTCGTGGCGCTGACCGGCGCGCTCACGCTGGGGCTCGTGCTGCCCGCCGCCGTGTACGGCGCGCGCGAGCTGGCCCTACCCGCCCCCTTCTTTTCCACGCTGAGCGTGGCGAGCATGACTGTCACGATCTTGTGTGCGGTAGCGCTGATCGGCAGCGTGCTCTGCGTGCCCGGGCGATTCCGGCGCCGCAGCATCCGACTCGTCGCCTACGCCACCGGCACGATTGCGCTGACGGGCATCGCGCTCGTCGCGGCACCAAGAGCGGCAGCGCCGATCCTGGACGGCCTGCCCGCCCTGCTGCACGTGGACGGCTTGATCTTGCTGCTGGTGACGTATGCCGTCACGGCCTGGGTGATCGCGCGCGGGTGGCGCGGTCTTGACCGGGCCACGGCGCCAGCGGCCTGAGCCGCTAGCGGCGCCCGCGCGGGCCCGGCGTATTCGTCGCCTTGTGCTCCGCGCGGCGGCGGCGCGACTCCATGGGATCGAATCGTAGCGGGCGCAGGATCTCGACGCGGTCTTCCGCGACGAGCACGTGCTCCGGCCCGCGCAACACGCCGTACACGCTCACGCCATGGGCAAACGGATCCACGCCAGGAAACACCTGGACGAAGCCGCTCGCGGCGATCGCGTCGGCCACAGTGGCACCCGCGTCGAGCACGAGCGGGCACAGCCAGGCCGCGTCCGGCTGCACATAACAGACTTCGACTTGCAGGCCGGGCTCAGGCGCTGTCATTGCCGTACAACGCATCGGCGCGCTGGCTGAAGGCGTCGATGAAGCTGCTCGCCACGCGATTGAAGACCGGGCCCACGAGCATTTCCAGCGTGCGGCTAGAGAACGCGTACTCCAGCGTGAACAACACCTTGCAGGCGTCACCCGCCTCGCCCAGGGGCTGGAATTCCCAATGGCCTTCGAGCGCCGAGAACGGGCCATCGACCAGCGACAGATGGATGCTGCGCGGGTAATCATGGGTGTTCTGGGTGGTGAAGGATTGCTTCAAGCCGGCCAGACTGATCGTGATGGAGGCCCGCATGCTGGTGTCGGTTTGCTCCAGCACGGTGGCGCCGCCACACCAGGGCATGAACTCGGGATACCGGGCCACATCCGCCACGAGATCGAACATGCGCTCGGGGGAATACGGCACGAGCACCGACCGTTTCACGTTGTGCATACGACGGACAGATCCAAAGGGTAGAATCGGACGATTTTACCGGCTTGGCAACCATGAGCATCATCGACAATCGCAAAGCCTTTCACGATTACTTCATTGAAGACCGTTTCGAGGCCGGGCTCGTGCTGGAAGGCTGGGAGGTCAAGGCCATCCGCGACGGGCGTGTGCAGCTCAAGGAAGCGCACATCATCGTGCGCAATGCCGAGCTCTACATCCTGGGCATGCACATCAGCGCCCTGCCCACGGCGTCCACCCACGTGCGCCCGGATGCCACGCGCACGCGCAAGCTGCTGCTCAAGGCCGAGGAGATCCGCAAGCTCATCGGCAAGGTCGAGCAGCGCGGTCACACCATGGTGCCGATCAATCTGCACTACAAGAACGGCCGCATCAAGCTCGAGATGGCGCTGGCCCGCGGCAAGAAGCTCCATGACAAGCGGGATACGGCGCGCGAGAAGGATTGGCAGCGCGAGCATCAGCGCATCATGAAGTCCAGCGCGCGCTGACGCGCGGCTTCGCCCGATGCCGTCCTTTCGTTTCGAGGCCGCCGACGCCACGGGTCGTATCGAACGTGGCCTGATCGAAGCCGACACCGCCCGCGGGGCGCGCGGCCAGTTGCGCTCGCGCGGGCTCACGCCGCTGGCGGTGGAGATCGCCGCCGGTACGCGTGGCAGCCCTCGCGCGGGCTTGTTCGCGCCCAAACTGACGGATGCAGAACTCGCCTGGGCCACGCGCCAGCTGGCAAGCCTGCTGGCCGCCCGGTTGCCGCTGGATGAGGCGCTCACCGCCACCGCCGACCAGGCCGAACGTCGCCACGTGCGCGAAGTGCTCTCGGCCGTGCGCGCCGACGTGCGCGCCGGGCAGCGCCTGGCCGATGCGCTCGCCGAACGGCCGCGCGACTTCCCCGAGATCTACCGGGCCCTCGTGGCCGCCGGCGAGGAATCCGGCGACCTGGCCCAGGTGATGGAAAAGCTCGCGGACTACATCGAAGAGCGCAACACCCTGCAGACGAAGGTGATGACGGCCTTCATCTACCCCGGCGTCGTGAGCATCGTGTCAGTGCTCATCGTCGTCTTCCTCCTGGGCTACGTGGTACCCCAGGTGGTGAGCGCGTTCTCGCAGGCGCAGCAGGAACTGCCCTGGCTGACCCGCGCCATGCTGGCCCTGAGCAACGCCGTGCGCGAATGGGGGCTGTGGGCCTTTGCCCTCGTGGCCGTCGGGTTTGCGACGTGGCGCTGGTCGCTGCGCAATCCCGCCACCCGCCTCGCGTGGCATCGGCGCGTGCTGCGCCTGCCGGTGGCAGGCCGCTTCTCGCTGGGCATGAACGCGGCGCGCTTTTCCTCGACGCTGGCGATCCTGACCGGCAGTGGCGTGCCGCTGCTGCGCTCGCTCGATGCCGCGCGTCAGACGCTGTCCAACGACAAGCTGCGCGCGGATGTGGCCGACGCCACGGGCCGCGTGCGCGAGGGCGCGTCGCTGTCTCAGGCCCTGAAGGCGCAGAAGAGCTTTCCACCCCTGCTCGTGCACCTGACGGCGAGCGGCGAGAAGACGGGCACCCTGCCTGAGCTGCTGACCCGTGCGGCGCAGACACTGTCGCGCGAGCTGGAGCGCCGCGCCATGGCCATGACGGCCTTGCTCGAACCCTTGCTGATTCTGGTGATGGGCGGCTTCGTGCTACTGATCGTGCTGGCCGTGCTGCTGCCGATCATCGAGATCAACCAGCTGGTGCAGTAGGCACATCGTTCGAAGCGCCGTGACGGCCCGACGCAGGCCGCGCCCGTCTTGCCCTGCGCGGGCGTCAGGTTCAACGGGTCGAGCCCACTGTCGTGATGCCGGTGGGTGGCGGCAGCCGCGGCACTTCGATGAAGCTCGTCTGCCCGCCCTGGCGGATCACGACGCCATCGCCGCGCACGGCATCCAGCACCAGATCATTGGCCAGCGCGTCTCCCACGCCATAGGTCTTCGCGCGCCCGCCATCCACCGACAGAATCGCCGAGCTGCGCGCGCCGGCTGCGATGAGACCGCTGGAGGCCACTTTCACACGAACGGCAGGGCCGGCGCCAAACCATGCCGACACAGGGCCGGTGTCGCCGCCACGGGCGCGCTCGCGGCGCATGCCGTCCGCACCGCGCACGAAGAGCGGATCGTCCAGCAATTCGCGCAGGCGCGCCAGCGAGTAACTCACGGTG
>NZ_JADCNH010000034.1 GCF_018904615.1 Verticiella alkaliphila
GCGGGCACGCGGCGGCCGGGGCAGCAGCGGCCTTGGCGGCGGAGTCGATACGGGCGATCAGCTCGCCCGAGGTCACCGAGCTGCCGTCACCCTTGACGATCTCGGCCAGCACGCCGGCCGACGGCGCGGGCACTTCGAGCACGACCTTGTCGGTCTCGATCTCGATGAGGATCTCGTCGATGGCGACGGCTTCACCGGGCTTCTTCTTCCAGGTGAGCAGCGTGCCTTCGGCAACGGATTCAGACAGTTGGGGGACGACGACGTCGATGTTGGCCATGGCGGGAATTCCTTAATCTGCGAAAAGACAATGCGGCGAAACAGCAAATCTGCGGCAAGCCAGGGCGCACCCCGCACGGGATGCACCCTGCTGAAACAGGATCAGCGGGTCAGCGCCACTCCTTTGAACTTGCCGAAAGCCTGTTCGATCAGTGCCTTCTGCTGTTCCTGGTGCTTGGCCAGGTAACCGACCGCGGGCGACGCCGACGGCGGACGACCGGCGTAGCCGAGCTTCTGGCCAGCACTCATGTTCTCGAACAGGTGGTGCTGGATGTAGAACCAGGGACCTTGGTTCTGCGGCTCATCCTGCGTCCAGATGAGTTCGGTGGCGTTCGGATAGCGCTTGAGCTCTTCGGACAGCGACTTGTGCGAGAACGGGTAGAGCTGTTCGACACGCAGCACGGCGACGTGGCTGGCTTCGCGCTCGGTGCGGGCGTTGATGAGGTCGTAGTAGACCTTGCCCGAGCACAGCACGACGCGCTTGACGTTCTCGTCCTGGATGTTGGCGTCGACTTCACCGATGATCGGCTTGAACTGGCCCGTGGCGAGATCGGCCAACGGGGAGCCTGCATCCTTGTTGCGCAGCAGCGACTTCGGCGTGAAGATCACGAGCGGCTTGCGGAACGGACGGATCATCTGGCGGCGCAGCAGATGGAAGATTTGCGCGGCGGTGGTGGGTTGCACCACTTGCATGTTGTTGTCCGCGCACAGCTGCAGGAAGCGCTCGATGCGGCCGGACGAGTGCTCCGGGCCCTGCCCTTCGTAGCCGTGCGGCAGCATCATCGTGAGGCCGGATTGACGGCCCCACTTGGCTTCGCCGGAGCTGATGAACTGGTCGATCAGCACTTGCGCGCCGTTCACGAAGTCACCGAACTGGGCTTCCCAGATCACGAGCGTGTTGGGCTCGGCGGCCGAGTAGCCGTATTCGAAGCCCAGCACCGCTTCTTCGGACAGCACCGAATCGATCACCGTGAACGCGGCCTGGTTCTCGGCGACGTTCTGCAGCGGGATGAAGGAGCCGTCGTTCCACTTCTCACGCTTCTGGTCGTGCAGCACGGCGTGACGGTGGGTGAAGGTGCCGCGGCCGGCGTCCTGACCGGTGATGCGCACGGGGTAACCCGAGGCCACCAGCGAGGCGTAGGCCAGGTGCTCGCCCATGCCCCAGTCCAGGTTCTGCTCGCCCAGCGCCATGTTGCGACGGTCGTTGATGACCTTCTGCACGATGGGGTGGACGTTGAAGCCTTCGGGCACCGTGGTGATGCGCTCACCCAGACGCTTCAATTCGGCCAGCGGCACGGCGGTGTCGGCGGCGTCCGTCCACTTGCGATTGAGGAACGGCGACCAGTCGACGGCGTACTTGCCCTTGTAGTCGGTGAGCACGGGCTCGATCGTGCGCTGACCATCGTCCATCAGGCGACGGTATTCAGCGACCATCTCGTCGGCTTCGCCTTCGCTCAGCACGCCCTGGGCTTCGAGCTTCTCTGCAAAGCGCTTGCGCGTGCCGGGATGCTGGCCGATGCGCTTGTACATCAGCGGCTGGGTGATGGCGGGAGTATCTTGCTCGTTGTGGCCGAGCTTGCGGAAGCAGATGATGTCGATCACGACGTCATGCTTGAATTCGCGGCGGAAATCCAGCGCGAGCTGGGTCACGAACACCACGGCTTCCGGATCGTCGCCGTTCACGTGGAAGATCGGGGCCTCGATCATCTTGGCCACGTCCGTGCAATACAGCGTGGAACGCGTGTCGCGCGGATCGGACGTGGTGAAGCCGATCTGGTTGTTGATGACGATGTGCAGCGTGCCGCCCGTACCGTAGCCGCGCGTTTGCGCGAGGTTGAGCGTTTCCATGACGACGCCCTGGCCGGCGAAGGCCGCGTCGCCGTGCACCAGCACCGGCAGCACCTGGCTGCCATCCTTGTCGCCGCGGCGTTCCTGACGGGCGCGGGCGCTGCCCTCGACGACCGGGTTGACGATTTCGAGGTGGGACGGGTTGAAGGCCAGCGACAGGTGGACGGGGCCTCCGGGGGTGGACACGTCGCTCGAGAAGCCCTTGTGGTACTTCACGTCGCCGTCGGACAGCTCTTCCTTGTACTTGCCTTCGAACTCGGCAAACAGATCGCCCGGCATCTTGCCGAGGATGTTCACGAGCATGTTCAGGCGGCCACGGTGAGCCATGCCGATGACGATTTCCTGGACCTGGTTCGAGCCCGCGTGCAGGACGACTTCGTCCATCGCGGCGATGAAGCTCTCGCCGCCTTCGAGCGAGAAGCGCTTCTGGCCGACGTACTTGGTGTGCAGGAAGCGCTCCAGGCCTTCGGCCTCGGTGAGCTGCTTGAGGATGTGCTTGCGCTTGTCGGCCGAGAAGGACGGGCTGCCCTGCGTGCTTTCCAGGCGCTGCTGCAACCAGCGCTTGACGGCCGGATTGCTGATGTGCGTCATTTCCGCGCCAATGGAGCGGCAGTACGTGTCACGCAGTGCCTTCACGATGTCGCGCAGCGTCATGTGCTCGGCGGTCGTGAAGTAGGTGTTCGTGGCCGAATAGACCTGGTCCATGTCGGCTTCGGTCAGGCCATAGAATTCCGGATCCAGTTCCGGGATCGCGGGGCGCTCCTGGCGCTGCAGCGGGTCGAGATCGGCCCAGCGCGAACCGAGCGAGCGGTAGGCGGCGATGATGGACTGGACGTGGACTTGCTTGCCGGCGACGGACAGATCGGCCTGCGGCTGCACGCGCGGCGCAAAGCCATTCTGGCGGGCGCGCTGGGCAAACGACTGGATGATCGGGGCGTGAGCGAAGTCGCGGGTGCTTTCCTGGCCGTCGACGGCAGGCGCCAGCTGGAGCTGGTCGAAGTACGCGCGCCACTTCTCCGAGACGGAGCCGGGATTGTCGAGGTATTGCTCGTAGAGCTCTTCGACGTACGGGGCGTTACCCGCAAACAAATAGGAAGTGGACTGACGTTCGGATTCAGAAGACATTTCTTACGCTTCACCTATCGGGTGTTTCACCCAAAACGATGCAGGACAAACCTTCCGCGTTACGGCCTGACCGGATGGCGGATAGCAAGTGAAAAGCAGAAGGCACCAACGCCGACATAAAGCCCCGGCGGATAAAACCAGGCCCAGCCGATTCCGGCTGGGCATTCTGACAAGGATAACACCCTTGTCATCTACGAAAAAGCCGCCTGGCAAGGCCAGGCGGCTTTTCGCAATGACACAACAGATCAGCGCTTGCCGATCTCAGCCACTTGACGCGGCTCGTGGCCGGTGAACAGCTGACGCGGACGACCGATCTTGAACTCCGGATCCGACAGCATCTCGTTCCACTGGGCGATCCAGCCCACCGTACGGGCCAGCGCGAAGATCGCGGTGAAGAGCGAGGTCGGGATGCCGATGGCGCGCTGGACGATGCCGGAGTAGAAGTCGACGTTCGGGTAGAGCTTGCGCTGCACGAAGTAGTCGTCTTCCAGGGCGATGCGCTCGAGCTCCATGGAGAGCTTGAAGAGCGGATCGTTCTCCAGACCCAGGGCCTGCAGCACTTCCTTGCACGTCTGCTGCATCAGCTTGGCGCGCGGATCGTAGTTCTTGTAGACGCGGTGACCGAAGCCCATGAGCTTGACGCCCGAGGACTTGTCCTTGACCTTCTCCATGAACTCGCCGACCTTCGCCACGCCGCCATTGGCCTGGATCTCTTCGAGCATGTTCAGGCAGGCTTCGTTCGCGCCACCGTGGGCCGGGCCCCACAGGCACGCCACGCCAGCGGCGATGGCCGCGAACGGGTTGGTGCCGGAGGAACCGCACAGACGCACGGTGGAGGTCGAGGCGTTCTGCTCGTGATCGGCGTGCAGGATGAAGATGCGGTCGAGCGCGCGCTCGACGACAGGGTTCACCTTGTACTCTTCGCACGGCGTGGCGAACATCATGCGCAGGAAGTTGCCCGTGTAGGACAGGTCGTTCTGCGGGTAGATGAAGGGCTGGCCTTGCGAGTACTTGTACGCCATCGCCACGAGCGTGGGCATCTTGGCGATCAGACGGATCGCGGAGATGTGACGGTGACGCGGATTGTTGATGTCGGTCGAGTCGTGATAGAAGGCCGACATGCCGCCCACCAGGCCCGTCAGCACGGCCATCGGGTGCGCGTCACGACGGAAGCCGCGCAGAAAGAAATGCATCTGCTCGTTGACCATCGTGTGGTGCGTCACCTGATGGTCGAAGTCAGCCTTCTGATCCGCGTTCGGCAGCTCGCCGTTCAGGATCAGGTAGGCCGTCTCGAGGAAATCGCAATTCGTGGCGAGTTGCTCGATCGGGTAGCCGCGGTACAGTAGCTCGCCCTTGTCGCCGTCGATGTACGTGATGCCCGAGGCGCACGCGGCCGTCGACAGGAAGCCCGGGTCATACGTGAACATGCCGGTCTGGCCGTACAGCTTGCGGATGTCGATGACTTCCGGGCCCACCGAGCCTTCGTAGACCGGGAATTCGATGGCTTCGCCACCATCGGAGAAAGACAGCGTGGCTTTCCTGTCGGACAGTTTCATCTCGATTTCCTTTGAGAATGGGGGTTAAGCCGAGCGCAAGCCTTGCAGCAGGCCGCGCATCGTCGCTGTATCCAGCGCCTGCGACGGCTCTTTGCGCCCCAGGAGCAGGTCCAACAAATCGTTGTCGGACAGCTCCAGCAAGGCGGTCAATGCAGCCACGTCCTCGTCGGTGAGACGGGTTTCGTGGGCATCGAGGAACCGCGTGATGATCAGGTCATTCTCGAGCATACCGCGCCGCGCGCGCCAACGCAGGCGCAGGCGGTCGCGTTCGCTGAGCGTACCAGTGGTCATCACACGGCCCGCCGGACCAGCATTTCCTTGATCTTGCCGATCGCGAGCGCCGGGTTCAGGCCCTTCGGACAGACGTCGACGCAGTTCATGATCGTGTGGCAACGGAACAGACGGTACGGATCGTCCAGGTTGTCCAGGCGGCTGCCGGTGGCTTCGTCACGGCTGTCCGCGAGGAAGCGATAGGCCTGCAGCAAACCGGCCGGGCCGACGTACTTGTCCGGATTCCACCAGAACGAGGGGCAGGACGTGGAACAGCACGCGCACAGAATGCACTCGTACAGACCATCCAGCTCTTCGCGCGCCTCAGGCGTCTGCAGGCGCTCGCGCTCGGGGGGGCGGCGTATCGTTGATGAGATACGGACGCACCGAGTGGTACTGGTTGAAGAAGTGCGTCATGTCCACGATCAGATCGCGGATGACGGGCAGGCCCGGCAGCGGACGCAGCACGATGGGCTCTTTGAGTTCGAGCAGGTTCGTGGTGCAGGCGAGGCCGTTCTTGCCGTTGATGTTCATGGCGTCCGAACCGCACACGCCTTCACGGCACGAACGGCGGATGGCCAGGCTGTCGTCCACGTCGTTCTTGATGCGCACGAGGGCGTCGAGCAGCATCTTGTCGGTGGGCTCCAGCTCGACATCGAGCTTCTGCATGTACGGACGCTCGTCCCGATCCGGGTCGTAGCGGTAGATTTCGAACTTGACGATTCGTTTCTTGCTCATGGCTCGATCCTGCTCAGAACGTCCGCGCCTTGGGCGGGACAGACTCGACGGTCAACGGCTGCATCTGCACCGGCTTGTATTCCAGGCGGCTGTCGCTGGAGTACCAAAGGGTGTGCTTGAGCCAGTTCTCGTCGTCGCGGTTCGGATGGTCGTCCAGGGCGTGGGCGCCACGGCTCTCGGTACGCATGGCGGCCGACTTGATGGTCGCGCGAGCGACTTCGGTCATGTTGGCCAGCTCCAGCGCTTCGATGCGCGCGGTGTTGAACACCTTGGACTTGTCCTTGAAATAGATGTGCTTGGCTTGCTGGGCGAGCTCTTCGATCTGGCCCACGCCTTCGTTCAGCAGCTTCAACGTGCGGAACACGCCGCAGTGCGCCTGCATGGAGGCACGGATCGAGTTGCCGACGTCCTGCGTCTTCTCGCCGGAGGTGCGCGCTTCGAGCTGGGCCACGCGGTCCAGGGAGAAGTTGAGCGACTCCTGCGGCACCGGCTGGTGCGAACGCTGACGTTCCGGGTGCGAGGCCACGATGTGGTTGCCGGTGGCGCGACCGAAGACGATCAGATCCAGCAGCGAGTTCGTGCCCAGGCGGTTGGCGCCGTGCACCGACACCGCGGCGCATTCGCCGATGGCGTACAGACCGTTCACGATCTTGTTCTGGCCGTTTTCGTACGTCAGGACCTGGCCGTGGTAATTGGCCGGGATGCCGCCCATCTGGTAGTGGATGGTGGGCACGACCGGGATCGGTTCCTTGATCGGGTCGACGTTGCCGAACTTGATCGCGATCTCGCGGATCGAGGGCAGACGCTTGTTGATGACGTCCGCGCCCAGGTGATCGAGCTTCAGGACGACGTAGCTGCCGTCCGGACCGCAGCCACGGCCTTCCTTGATTTCCTGGTCCATCGAGCGCGACACGAAGTCACGCGGGGCCAGATCCTTCAGGGTGGGCGCATAGCGCTCCATGAAGCGCTCGCCATCCTTGTTCAGCAGGATGCCGCCCTCGCCACGCACGCCCTCGGTGATGAGCACGCCCGCGCCGGCCACGCCGGTCGGGTGGAACTGCCAGAATTCCATGTCCTGCAGCGGGATGCCGGCACGCGCCGCCATGCCCAGGCCGTCACCGGTGTTGATGAAGGCGTTGGTCGAGGCTGCCCAGATCCGGCCGGCGCCGCCCGTGGCGAGCACGGTGGTCTTGGCTTCGAGGATGTAGATGTCGCCCGTTTCCATTTCGAGGGCGGTCACGCCCACGACGTCGCCCGCATCGTTGCGCAGCAGGTCCAGCGCCATCCATTCGACGAAGAACTGGGTGCGCGCAGCGACGTTGCGCTGATAGAGCGTGTGCAGCAGCGCGTGGCCGGTACGGTCGGCCGCGGCACAGGCACGCTGCACGGGCTTCTCGCCGAAGTTGGCCGTGTGGCCGCCGAACGGACGCTGATAGATGGTGCCGTCCGGGTTGCGGTCGAACGGCATGCCGAAGTGCTCCATCTCGTAGACGGCGCTCGGCGCTTCGCGGCACATGAACTCGATGGCGTCCTGGTCACCCAGCCAATCGGAGCCCTTGACCGTGTCGTACATGTGCCAGAGCCAGTTGTCCTCGCTCATGTTGCCCAGCGAGGCGCTCACGCCACCCTGTGCAGCCACGGTGTGCGAACGCGTGGGGAACACCTTGGACAGCACGGCGACGGACAGGCCGGCCTGGGCCAGCTGCAGCGAGCAGCGCATGCCGGCACCACCGGCACCCACGACCACCACGTCGAACTGGCGGCGCGGCAAAGAAGAATTGACAGCGACCACGGCTTAGAGACTCCAGAGAATGTTCGCGGCATACACGACGACGCCGAGCAGCCAGAGGATGGTCAGCACCTGCAGCAGCAGGCGGATGCCCGTGGGCTTGACGTAGTCCATCCAGATGTCGCGCACGCCGATCCAGGCGTGATAGGCGGTGGCGATCACAGCCAGCGTGGCCAGCAACTGCCCCGTCGGGAAGGCGCCCGTGCGGAAATTGAAGAGGTGCACCCAGGTTTCGTAGGTGAAGGCCGGCGCGAGTAGCGCCATGACACCCAGCACCAGCGTGTAGATGACCAGGATGACGGCCGTCACGCGTTGGGCGATGAAGTCCTTCACGCCATAGTGGGCGCCGACGACCAGGCGGCGCGAGCCGATCTTTTCAGGAGAGGCAGCCATGATCAGAAGGCTCCGAACAGTTTGAGAGCGAACACGGCGGTCAGGGCCAGGCTCACGACGAAGACGATGCCGGCGCTGCGCTTGCCGCCTTCCTTGGTCATGCCCATGTGCAGATCAAGAAGGAGGTAGCGGATGCCCGCACAGAAGTGATGCAGGTAGGCCCAGATCAGCACGAGCAGGACGAGCTTGCTGATCGGGTGCGCGGCAAAGGCACGGAAGCCTTCGAAGCCAGCCGGCGAGCTCACGCTCATCTGGAACAACGGCAGCAGCAGCACGGGCAATGCCAGGAACAGCAGAGCGCCGCTCACGCGGTGCAGGATCGACAGCTTGCCCGCGAGCGGCAGGCGGTAGCTGAGGATCTGGGGAACGGTGATGTTGCGAAACTCTTTGCGCGGCCTGGCAGCCGGAGTCGCGGTTGTGTTGGACATGAGAGACTACCTCGGGATGGAGAAAGCAGGCTGGCGACCTGGCACGTTTTCAAAGCTAAACGCGCTATTGTCGCCCATTGGCCCACCCGTATCAACTCGTACCATTTTATTGAGAATCACTATCGGGCAGGCTTCAGTTCATGCTGTTGCGGTAGTGGTGGCGATCCGTGCGGTACAGACCGCGACGGAATTCGACGGGACGCCCACCATAGGTAAAGGACACCCGATCCACCTGCATCAGCGGGGTGCCCACGGGCACCTGCAATACGTCGGCCGTGAGCGGCTCGGCCGCCACGGCACGCAATTTCTCGTCAGCCCGGATCATGCTCACGCCAAACCCGGCTTCGAAGAAGGCATACAGCGGCCCTTCGTTGCGCGCGAGACGCTCCTGAGTGAGCCCGCGAAAGAGCGCGCCCGGCAGCCAGATCTCGTCGAACACGGTCGGGATGTCGCCAAAGCTCAGCACCCGGCGGATGAGCACCGCGCTGTCGCCTGCGCGCAATTCCAGGCTACGGGCGACGTCCTGCGGGGCGCGCACGCGGCGGCACTCCAGGATGCGGCTCTGCGCCGGCGCAGGCTCCCCCTCGTCAGGGGCCAGACGCAGGAAACGATAGCGCACGCGCGCTTCATTGTGCGTGGCGACGAACGTGCCCTTGCCCTGACGGCGCAGCAGCACGCTTTCGGCCGCGAGCTCGTCGATGGCCTTGCGCACCGTGCCCTGGCTCACCTGAAAGCGCGCCGCAAGTTCGAGCTCGCTCGGGATGGATTCACCGGGCTTCCACTCGCCGCGATCCAGGCTCTGCACGAGCAGATCCTTGATCTGACGGTACAGCGGGCTGAAAGCCGCACCACCCGTGGCGAGCGCGCGTGCGGGGGCGCCGGACGCAGAAGCGTCGGAGGCACGAGGTGCGCGCACGGAAGGGTCGGAGCTGGCCATGGGCCGCGATTGTGTCACAGCAGGACATGACTGTCCAACTTCTGACAAAAGATATCTTATATAAGATACAAGACCATTGACGCTGTCCGCAGGGTTCACTATGATGCCGACGCGGAGTTAAACTGCGCGGTCGGTCGTGGCGTCGCCGCCCGCTTCGGGCGCCCCACGCGGCGTTTTCCTTCGCACTCTTACCGGAGATATTCATGTCCAAACCCGCCAAGCGCGTCGCCGTCACCGGCGCCGCCGGCCAGATCGGCTACGCACTGCTGTTTCGCATCGCTTCCGGCGAAATGCTCGGCAAGGACCAGCCCGTCATCCTGCAACTGCTCGAGATCCCCGACGAGAAGGCGCAGAAGGCCCTGAAGGGCGTGATGATGGAACTCGAAGATTGCGCGTTCCCCCTGCTGGCCGGCATGTCCGCCCACAGCGATCCGCGCGAAGCCTTCAAGGATGCCGACGTGGCCCTGCTCGTGGGCGCCGCCCCCGCGGCCCCGGCATGGAGCGTAAGGACCTGCTCAAGGTCAATGCCCAGATCTTCACGGCTCAGGGCAAGGCCCTGAACGACGTCGCCAGCCGCGACGTGAAGGTCCTGGTCGTGGGCAATCCGGCCAACACCAACGCCTACATCGCGATGAAGTCGGCCCCGGATCTGCCGGCCAAGAACTTCACCGCCATGCTGCGTCTGGACCACAACCGCGCTCTCTCGCAACTGTCCACCAAGGCCGGCGTGGCCGTGGCCGACATCGAGAAGCTGGTCGTGTGGGGCAACCACTCGCCCACCATGTACCCGGACATCCGTTTCGGCTCGGTCAACGGCAAGGCGCTGAAGGACCTGGTCAACGACGACGCCTGGAACAAGGACACCTTCATCCCCACCGTCGGCAAGCGCGGCGCGGCCATCATCGAAGCCCGTGGCCTGTCCTCGGCTGCCTCGGCCGCCAACGCTGCCATCGACCACGTGCGTGACTGGGTCCTCGGCTCCAACGGCAAGTGGGTCACGATGGGCATCCCGTCGGATGGCTCCTACGGCATCCCGGAAGGCATCATCTACGGCTTCCCCGTCACCACGCAGAACGGCGAGTACACGATGGTCAAGGACCTCGAGATCGACGCCTTCTCGCGCGAGCGCATGGATTTCACGCTGAACGAGCTGCTCGAAGAGCGCGACGGCGTGAAGGACCTGCTCGGCTAAGCCTGCCTGACGCCAAGGCTCCGCGCGGCGTCGCCGCGCGCGGGTGCGCCCCGGGCTCCGATCGTCATCGGGCCACCCGGGCGCCCCGGCCGGGGCGGCAGCGGGCCCACCAAGGTTTGCTGCTTCATCACACCAACACCTGGAGACCCTATGTCCCGCCCCGAATCCGCTGGCGCCCGCTTTCGCGCCGCCCTCGCTGCCGAGAAGCCTCTGCAGATCATCGGCGCCATCAACGCCAATCACGCCCTGCTCGCCAAGCGCGCCGGCTTTCGCGCCATCTACCTGTCCGGTGGCGGCGTGGCCGCGGGTTCCCTGGGCCTGCCCGATCTGGGCATCAACACGCTGGACGACGTCCTGACCGACGTGCGCCGCATCACCGACGTGTGCGATACGCCGCTGCTGGTGGACATCGACACGGGCTTTGGGCCCTCGGCGTTCAACATCGCCCGCACCGTCAAGAGCCTCATCAATTTCGGCGCGGCCGCCTGCCACATCGAAGACCAGGTCGGCGCCAAGCGCTGCGGTCATCGCCCCGGCAAGGAAATCGTCTCCACGCAAGAGATGGCCGACCGCGTGCGCGCTGCTGCGGATGCCCGCACCGATTCGGATTTCTTCATCATCGCCCGCACGGATGCCATTGCCTCGCACGGCGTGGATGCCGCCATCGAGCGCTCGCTCGCGTGCGTGGAAGCCGGTGCCGACGCGATCTTCGCCGAAGCCGCCTACGATCTGCCCACCTACGAGCGGTTCGTGAAGGAAGTGAAAGTGCCCGTGCTCGCCAACATCACCGAGTTCGGCAAGACGCCGCTCTTCTCGGTGGACGAGCTGAGCAGCGTGGGCGTGGGCATGGTGCTCTACCCGCTCTCGGCCTTCCGCGCCATGAACAAGGCCGCCGAGAACGTCTACACGGCCATCCGCCGCGATGGTCACCAGAAGAACGTCATCGACCAGATGCAGACGCGCGAAGAACTCTACGATCGCATCGGCTACCACGAGTTCGAATCGCGCCTGGACGCGCTGTTCGAGCAATCCAAGGGCAAGTGATGTCCACCGGGCGGCCGCCCGGCTGCCCCCACCGCCCCGGGTCCTGACGACGTTGGGCCCGCGGCGTAGGGCGCGAATGCGCTCAGGTGCCCGTTCGCCTGCGAAATTCAGTACCGCCTCACTTGAGGACGTGATAGATGATGACTTTTGGCCGCGTTGCGCGAAGTGGCGAAACCTACGGTCCATCATGATCAGACTCTGCAGGCACACAGAGTTTCCCAAGCTCTTGCCATCCCGACACGTAGATAGCTGCGTCTTTTGCCCTCGTCGACCGAATCAGCCCTGATTGCGCGGTGTCGCTGACGGCGACAAATCCCGCCGCTCAGCAGAGACGGACACACTGGAAAGGGAACCCAAGAGCACAGGATAAAGGTATGACCATTATGCCTGCGTCACTGCCGCTATGGGCTAGCCGAAGACTCTGAGCACAGTTTGGAAACGGTCGTTGTCGGCCGCTATGGCAACAAAGAGCGAACACGTCGCTACCACTACAGCAACCACCGTCAGCCACTCCATCCTTCTTTGTGCTCGAAGGCTTTCACGCACCGCCAGCACGCCCGAAAGCTGCTCCGAATAATCCCTCAGAGCGCGTTCCTCATCAACGACACTTGCAGCCAAGAATCGAGTCCGCCCCTGAAGAAACTTCGCCAAGCTTCGGTCAGCCGATTTGCTGTCCCAATTCGGTGAGGAGAAACCCGCACATTCAGTCTGATAGTAGATAGTCTGCTTAGCTCGTTCTAGCAACTCAGCAGCGACAGCAGGGGTACCTAATGATCGATCAAAAAAGCCTGTATTTTGTCCAACGCGCTAGAGGGATTTCGTCGGCCAGCCCCATGCATTGCGAATTCTGAGCGGCTAATTTTCAAGTCTTTGGACACCTCTTTGAGAAAGGCTATCGCTGCATGGTTTACCAAAATGCCATCTAGGGCCTCATGGCCGAAGTTTGCATAAGCGCGCGCACTGCGCTCTCCCCAAATACGCAAAATTTCATCCGGAACCTGTGAGGTACAAAGGTTAACGAGCAAATGATTGCTATCTTCTATCCAGGGGGCTGACTCAGCAGCGAAATGAAGGCCGGGGTGCGCCTGGTGGGTCCACACATCAAATTTCGATGGATAGCCGAAGAGGCGCCTCCAATCTCTGGGAATATTTTCGGCGTCGAGTAAGTTAGTGAATTGCGTCGACACTAGCTCTGCGGTTGGCAAGCGATCAGAAGGAAGCTTAGAAAAGAACCCCGGCAGATGCTCTCTAAACCAATTGTAAGCTACAAATCTCAGATCACCCCGAGCTTTCCTCAGGGCACGAGATTTTAAGTTCTCTGGATTCAAGATGAAAACAGAAGTCGCCCCTCTCCTTCTTTCCCTTTGCGACGTTCGATCCCTAAGAAGCTCGCATTCGTAGACCCGCGCCAACTCTTCTTTAAGAACGAAACCGATAAGCAAGCACGTAAGAGAGGGCGTTAATTGAAAGATGCGAACCAATAGATAATCCACTCCATTTGGAATGACCGCATGATTACCTACGCCGATAAACCTTTTCGCCCGACCCTCGTCGGATACATGCCCGACGTTGTACCAAGCGCCCGCGGCACCGTAGTTGCGTTGCTGGCGTATCCAGTGGTGGGCCCCCTCTTCTGCAGGTCGCCCGAACCCTGCAGTCCAGTTAAGACGATCAAGGCGCTCGTAAAGATTGTCGACCTCTCTTGGCCCATATAGCTCCATTCCCCAGATCACGGCAGCACGCAGGCACTCACCTTCTGGAACGCGCGAGAACTCGTTGTGCTTACGGTCGATTTCGTCGAAGTCGACGGCATCGTGCTCACAGAGAGCAGGAATAAAATTCGGTAATAATAGGTGCGCTTGCCAGTGCAGCTTTCTTTTAAAACGCCGCAACAAACTCGAATCCGAATTACTGAACTTCATTTATTTCGACTCCGTGCGCCCGCCGAAATCTCCGATTTCCAGCGAGTGAATCAATCTCAAAGATCGACACCCAAGCGAACTTCCATGCTTCATTAGCAACCTCCGCCTTTCCATAGGAACAATTGGTCGCCGCGATTCAGACACTATAAGACTAAGAGGCCATTCGCATCCAACTCGGCATTTAGCATAGGACGGTTGTGGGGAACAGGCGCACGCCGCGCGCTCAGCCCACGGCATAAGGCGCGAACGCGCTCACGTTTTCGTTCGCCTGCAATTCCCGCCCCACATACGGAAACGCCCGCTGCGGACACGCCAGCCGCTCGCACACGCGACAGCCCATGCCGATGGGCGTCGGCACGTCGGGATCCGTGAGATCCAATCCCTTCGCATAGATCAGCCGGTGCGCATCAGCCACATCGCAACCCAACGCCACGGCGAACGTCTGGCTCGGTTGACCAAAGCCCGTGGAGGGCCGCGCCACCGTGCGTGCCACCCAGAGGTAGGTGCGACCATCCGGCATGCGCGCCAGCTGCCGCAGGATGCGGCCCGGGTGCGAGAAGGCCTCGTAGACGTTCCAGAGCGGACAGGTGCCGCCCACGCGTGAGAAGTGGAAATGTGCCGCTGATTGGCGCTTGGACACGTTGCCCGCGCGATCCACACGGATGAAGAAGAACGGCACGCCCTGCCCTGGCGGGCGCTGCATGGTGCTCAGGCGGTGGCACACCGTCTCGAAACTCACGCCGAACTGCGCGGCGAGGCGGTCGATGTCGTAGCGCAGCGTCTTGGCTGTGGCCAGAAAGCGCCCTGCGGGCAGGATCAGGGCTGCGGCAAAGTGGTTGGCGAGGCCGACGCGCACCAGGCGGCGCACCGGCTCGGCGGAAAAGCGTGGCGCATCGGCCATGCGGTCCAGCGTGTCGCCACACTCCAGGAAGGCCAGTTGCACCGCCAGCTGGAAGGCCTGCTGGCCCGGCTCCAGCAGTGGCGAGACCGCCAACTGCCGCGTGGCGGGATCGAAGCGGCGCCGCACCTCGGTGTCCGGCGGCAACAGCACGAGCGTGATGCCATGTCGCTCGCGCAGGCGCTGAGCAAGCTTGGGCAGCACCTCGGCGGGCGGCAGCCCGGTCAATCCCCAGGCCGCATGGCACTGCTCCGCCTGCCCGTCGAGCTCGGCGAAGTGGTTGTGATGCGTGAAGAAGAAGTCGCGCGCTTCCTCGTAGGGCTGGGCGCGCATGGGCATGGTGACGCGGCCATCCTGCTCCGCATCCCCTGCCCGGTCCGAAAGATCTGCTACGGTCTCCAGACGATCGACTGCCTCCCGGTGCCGCCGGTGCAGCTGGATCAGCGCCCGCCCCACCGCCGGCATGCTGGCCGCGATCTCGCGGATCTCTGCGAGCGAGATGCGGGCGTCATCGTGGCCGCCCACCGCCGAGGCCGGCATGGTGGCCGCCACTTCGCGCAACGCGGCCACCATACGGGCTTCCTCGTCGTCCGAGAAGGCCTGCGCATCCACGCCGAAGACTTCGCCCAAACGCAGGAGCACCGGCATGGTGAGCGGCCGGTGATTCTGCTCAAGCTGGTTGAGATAGCTGGCCGACAGGCCGAGCGTGCGCGCGAGCGCCGCCTGGGTGAGGTTGTGCTCCTCGCGCAGACGGCGCAGCCGCATGCCCATGAACACCTTGCGCATGACAAAACCAGGTTGCGAATGTCAGCTCGCAGGATATTCGCAAACTTCGCAACCGGCAAACGCGGCCTTTGCGAATGTTCGCCTCGTTGGCCGTGACAGCACTGGACCCCTTGCGTAGACTGCGAATCCTGCCTGCCCTGCTATCGTCAGGGTGAACGACAACACCGATCAGGAGACCAGACCATGAGCGACACCCCCACGACGACCGGCTTCAAGCCCAAGAAATCCGTTGCCCTCTCCGGCGTGGTCGCGGGCAACACCGCCTTGTGTACGGTGGGCCGCAGCGGCAACGATCTGCACTACCGCGGCTACGACATCCTGGACATCGCCAAGACGAGCGAATTCGAAGAGATTGCCTACCTGCTGGTGCACGAGAAGCTGCCGACGGCCGCTGAACTGACCGCCTACAAGGCCAAGCTCAAGGCCTTGCGTGGCCTGCCCGCGCAGCTGCGCGCCGTGCTCGAGACCCTGCCGGCCGCGAGCCACCCGATGGACGTGATGCGCACCGCCGTGTCCGTGCTGGGCTGCGTGCTGCCCGAGAAGGAAGACCACAACATCCCCGGCGCGCGCGACATCGCCGACCGCCTGATGGCAAGCCTGGGCCCCGCCCTGCTCTACTGGTATCACTACGCCTTCAACGGCAAGCGCATCGAGATCGAGACGGACGACGACAGCATCGGCGGCCACTTCCTGCACCTGCTGCACGGCCAGAAGCCGTCGGACGAGTGGGTCAAGGCGATGCACATCTCGCTCATCCTCTACGCCGAGCACGAGTTCAATGCGTCCACCTTCACGAGCCGCGTCGTGGCGGGTACGGGCTCGGACATCTACTCGGCCATCACCGGCGGCATCGGCGCCCTGCGCGGCCCGAAGCACGGCGGCGCCAATGAAGTCGCCCTGGAGATCCAGCAGCGCTACGCCACGCCGGACGAAGCCGAAGCCGACATCCGTCGCCGCGTCGAAGCCAAGGAAGTCGTGATCGGCTTTGGCCACCCGGTCTACACCGTGAGCGATCCTCGCAACGTCGTCATCAAAGAGGTGGCGCACAAGCTTGCGAAGGCGCAGCGCAACACCAAGATGTACGACATTGCCGAGCGCCTGGAATCGGTGATGTGGGAAGTGAAGAAGATGTTCCCGAACCTGGACTGGTTCTCGGCCGTGAGCTATCACCTGATGGGCGTGCCCACCGCCATGTTCACGCCGCTTTTCGTGATCGCGCGCACCGCCGGCTGGTCCGCCCACGTGATCGAGCAGCGCATCGACAACAAGATCATCCGCCCCACGGCCAACTACACCGGCCCGGAAGACCAGAAGTTCGTGCCGATCAGCAAGCGCTGAGCAGGCCTGCGGACGCCATCGCCATGAATACTGACTACCGCAAGCGCCTGCCCGGCACCGATCTGGATTACTTCGACGCCCGCGAGGCCGTCGATGCCATCGAACCGGGCGCCTGGGCCAAGCTGCCCTATACCTCGCGCGTGCACGCCGAGAATCTCGTGCGCCGCTGCGATCCCGCCATGCTGGAACAATCGCTGCGCCAACTGATCGAGCGCCGTCGCGATCTGGACTTTCCTTGGTACCCGGCGCGCGTGGTGTGCCACGACATCCTCGGCCAGACGGCCCTGGTGGACCTGGCCGGCCTGCGCGACGCCATCGCCGAGAAGGGCGGCGACCCTGCCCTCGTGAACCCCGTGGTGCCCACGCAGCTGATCGTGGACCACTCGCTCGCCGTCGAGCACGCCGGCTTCGAGAAGGATGCGTTCGAGAAGAACCGCGCCATCGAAGACCGTCGCAACGATGATCGCTTTCACTTCATCAACTGGACGAAGACCGCGTTCAAGAACGTGGATGTGATCCCGCCGGGCAACGGCATCATGCACCAGATCAACCTGGAGCGGATGTCGCCCGTGATCCACGCCAAGGACGGCGTGGCCTATCCGGACACGCTGGTGGGCACCGACAGCCACACGCCGCACGTCGATGCCCTGGGCGTCATCGCCATCGGCGTGGGCGGCCTGGAAGCCGAGAACGTCATGCTGGGCCGCGCCTCCTGGATGCGCCTGCCCGACATCATCGGCGTCGAGCTCACGGGCCGGCTCGCCCCTGGTTCCACGGCCACCGATCTCGTGCTGGCGCTCACCGAGTTCCTGCGCAAGCAGAAGGTGGTGTCCGCCTATCTGGAGTTCTTCGGGGATGGCGTGCCCAGCCTCACGCTGGGCGATCGCGCCACGATCTCGAACATGACGCCGGAGTACGGCGCCACGGCGGCGATGTTCAGCATCGACCAGCAGACGATCGACTACCTGCGCCTGACGGGCCGCGACGACACCCAGGTGGCGCTCGTGGAAACCTACGCCCGTGTGGCCGGCCTCTGGGCCGATGATCTCGCCACGGCCGAGTACGAGCGCGTGCTGCGCTTCGATCTGTCGTCCGTGCAGCGCAATATCGCTGGCCCCTCGAATCCGCACCGCCGCGTGGCCACGAGCGAACTCGCCCAGCACGGCATCACGGGCGCGTACGCGGAAGAACCCGGCCTCATGCCGGACGGCGCCGTCATCATCGCCGCCATCACGAGCTGTACGAACACCAGCAACCCGCGCAACGTGATCGCCGCGGGCCTGCTTGCACGCAACGCCAACCGCCGCGGCCTCACGCGCAAGCCGTGGGTGAAGAGCTCGCTCGCACCGGGCTCCAAGGCGGTGGAACTTTACCTGCAGGAAGCCGGCCTCCTGCCCGAACTCGAAGCCCTGGGCTTTGGCATCGTGGCCTTTGCCTGCACCACCTGCAACGGCATGAGCGGCGCGCTGGATCCGGTGATCCAACAGGAGATCATCGACCGGGATCTGTACGCCACGGCCGTGCTCTCGGGCAACCGCAACTTCGACGGGCGCATCCACCCCTACGCGAAGCAGGCGTTCCTGGCGTCGCCGCCGCTGGTCGTGGCCTATGCGATCGCCGGCACCATCCGCTTCGACATCGAGCGTGACGTGCTGGGCACGGACGCCGAGGGCAAGCCGGTGACGCTGCAGGACATCTGGCCCACGGACGAGGAAATCGACGCGCTGGTGGCATCGAGCGTCAAGCCCGAGCACTTTCGCAAAGTCTACGAGCCAATGTTCGCCATCAGCGCGGCAAGCACCGAAGCCACGCCCCCCCTATACGACTGGCGCGGACAAAGTACCTACATTCGTCGTCCGCCGTACTGGGAAGGCGCGCTGGCCGGCGAGCGCACCCTCAAAGGCATGCGCGCGCTCGCCGTGCTGGGCGACAACATCACCACCGACCACCTCTCGCCCTCGAACGCCATCATGGCCGACAGCGCGGCAGGCGAGTACCTGACGAAGATGGGCGTGCCCGAGGAGGACTTCAACTCCTACGCCACCCACCGGGGGGATCACCTCACGGCGCAGCGCGCCACCTTCGCCAACCCCAAGCTCATCAACGAGATGGCGGTGGTCGATGGCAAGGTGAAGCAAGGCTCGCTCACGCGCCTGGAGCCGGAAGGCAAGGTGGTGCGCATGTGGGAAGCCATCGAGACCTACATGGAGCGCAAGCAACCCCTCATCATCATCGCAGGCGCGGACTACGGCCAGGGTTCCTCGCGTGACTGGGCAGCCAAGGGCGTGCGTCTGGCGGGCGTGGAGGCCATCGTGGCCGAAGGCTTCGAGCGCATCCACCGCACCAACCTGGTCGGCATGGGCGTCCTGCCGCTGGAGTTCCTCCCGGGCACCACGCGCACCACGCTGGGCCTGGACGGCACGGAGACGTACGACGTGGTGGGCGAGCGCACGCCGCGCGCCACGCTCACCCTGGTCGTGCATCGCCGTGATGGCGAGCGCCTGGAGGTGCCGGTGACCTGTCGCCTGGACACGGCCGAGGAAGTCTCGATCTATGGCGCAGGCGGCGTGCTGCAACGGTTTGCCCAGGATTTCCTGGAAGCCAACGCGGCCGCGTAAGGAGAATCCTATGGCACATGCACCCCAGATCCGCGTTCCGGCCACCTACATGCGCGGTGGCACGAGCAAGGGCGTCTTCTTTCGCCTGGACGAGCTGCCCGCGAGCGCCCAGACACCGGGCGCCGCGCGCGATGCCCTGCTCTTGCGCGTGATCGGCAGCCCGGACCCCTACGGCAAGCAGATCGACGGCATGGGCGGGGCCACGTCCAGCACCAGCAAGACGGTGATCCTGTCGCGCAGCACGCGCCCCGGACACGACGTGGACTACCTCTTCGGCCAAGTCTCGATCGATCGCAACTTCGTCGATTGGAGCGGCAACTGCGGCAATCTGTCTGCCGCAGTCGGCCCGTTTGCCGTGAGCCACGGCTTGATCGATGCCGAGCGCATCCCGGAGAACGGCGTCGTCACCGTCACCATCTGGCAGGCCAACATCGGCAAGACCATCGTCGCGCACGTGCCCATCACGAACGGCGCCGTGCAGGAGACCGGGGATTTCGAGCTCGACGGCGTGACCTTCCCGGCCGCCGAGGTGCAGCTGGAATTCATGGATCCCGCCGCTGACGACGACGATGGCGGTGGCGCCCTCTTTCCGACCGGCAATGTCGTCGACCAGCTCGAGGTGCCCGGCGTCGGCACCTTCGCGGCCACGATGATCAATTCGGGCATCCCGACGATCTTCGTGAATGCGGCTGACATCGGCTACACCGGCACGGAACTGCAGGACGCCATCAACGGCGACGCAGCGGCCCTGGCGCGCTTCGAGACGATCCGGGCCCACGGCGCACTGCGCATGGGGCTCATCCAGGATCTGGCCGAAGCCGGCACCCGCCAGCACACGCCCAAGATCGCCTTCGTCGCGCCCGCCACGGGCTATACCGCGTCCAGCGGCAAGACGATTGCGGCCGGCGACGTGGATCTCGTCGTGCGCGCGCTGTCCATGGGCAAGCTGCATCACGCCATGATGGGCACGGCAGCCGTGGCGATCGGGACGGCCGCCGCCATCGATGGCACGCTGGTGAACCGCGCGGCGGGCGGCGGCGAGCGCGAGGCGGTGCGCTTCGGCCACCCCTCCGGCACGCTGCGCGTGGGCGCCCAGGCCCAGCGCGTGAACGGGCAATGGACGGTCACCAAGGCCATCATGAGCCGCAGCGCCCGCGTACTGATGAGCGGCTGGGTGCACGTCCCAGGCGACGCCTTCTGAGCCGAGAGGTCATGCTCAGCCTGCCTGAGCATGACCTACCGCACGTTTTCCCTAGGCATTGTTCACCCCCGCGAACAATCTTTTCAGGCTTTCGCCCTAGGCAGCCCACGGGGTTGTTCCTATAGTCATCCATAAGGGACGCCCGCACGACAAGACGTCCTCAGCCCTGCCCCGTGCTGGCCCATGTGCCGCGCGAGCGCGCAGGTGGCCGCGACCGATGCGCCTCACGCGCGCCCCAGGCCTGCCTCGATGACTTCCTCTTCTGCTGCGACGCCCCGGCTGCAACGGGATCCCATGACGTCCGGATTCGGCGCCTTCGTGCGCGGCGCGGATCTGCCGCATCTGGCCGAGCGCCCCGAGGCCGCCGCGCAAGTGCGCGCCTGGCTGGACGAGCATCAGGCCCTCGTCCTCACGGACGTGGACGTGGATCCCGAAACCTTCGTCGCCCTGGCGGGCACGTTGGGCCCCGTGCGGCCGGCGCGGGTTCGGCATCCCAGCCTGACCGGGCCGGCCGGCGAACACCTCTTTGTGAGCGTGCGTGAGGGGACGAGTGCCCCGCGCGCTGCCATGCCGGACGACGCGGGCCATGTCTGGCACGTTGACTACACCTTCGTCGACCCGCCACCCCGGCTCTCCATGCTGTACGCGAAGACCGCGCCCGAGGGCGGCAGCCGCACGTGGTTCGCCGACATGACGCGCGTCTACGCCGCGCTGCCTGCCGAGCTCAAAGCCAGGATCGACGGCCTTCAGGCCTGCCACTACTCGCACCCCCAGGGCGCGAACGAGCTCACCCCGGACACGCCACCGGTGCCCCTTGCCCAGCGCCAACAAGGCGTGCGCCATGCCCTGGTGATGCGTGACGACCATGGCACGCCCTTCCTGTGTCTGCCCGCCCGCCCGGATTCGCTGATCGACGGCCTCAGCGAGGGCGAGAGCCGCGCGCTGCTCGAGGCGCTGTGGCCGTACGTCTTCGCGCACGGGCAGATTTGGGACTACGAACTGAGGTCAGGCGAGATCCTGGTCTGGAATAACCAAAAGCTCATGCACAAACGAAGCGCATGGCCCACCCACGAGGAGAGACTGCTGTGGTTCCTGACGACACAATGAAAAAGCGGCCCGGCGAGGCACGCACACAGCCGGCCTCCGCGGGCGCCGGGCCACGATGCTGGCGCTGGCCGCCCTGGCCGCGCCAAGCGTGCTCCTGCCGCGCGCCGCCCGTGCGCAAAGCTGGCCCGATGGGCCCGTGCGCATCATCGTCCCCTTTGCTGGCGGCACGCCGCCCGATACGTATTGCCGGGTGTTCGGCGAGAAGTTGAGCCACCGCATCGGCCAGCCCGTCATCGTCGATCTGCGCCCCGGGGCCAGCACCACGATCGGCACGGCCTTCGCCGCCAAGGCGAAGCCGGACGGCCAGACAATTGCCTACCTCACCAACTCCTCGCTCACGGCGGCGCCCAATCTCTTCAAGTCGCTGCAATACGATCCGGAGAAGGATTTCTCGGCCATCACCGTGATGCTCGAATCCTACTTCTGCATCGGCGTGCGGCCCGAGGATGCTAAGCTCACGCTGCAGGACTTCGCCGAGCGCGTGCGCCAGAACCCGGGCAATGCGATGGGCGGGGGCAGCTCCACGGCAGAAGTCGCCAACATGCTGTTCACCAAGGCGGCCGGCCTGAACCACTCGTACGCGCGCTACAACTCCAACCAGTCGTACAACGATCTCTTTGGTGGCCGGCTGTCTGCCGTGTGGGCACCGCTCAATTCGGCGCTTGCCATGGCGCGCCAGGGCAAGCTGCACATTCTCGCCATCACCGGGCCGCGCCGCGTATCAGTGCTGCCGGACGTGCCCACGCTCAACGAGGTCTATCCCGGCGTGATCGTGGAGAGCTGGAGCGGCTTCTTCGTGCCGTCCAGTACACCGCGGCCGCTAGTCGCCACGCTGTACGAGCACGTGGATGCCGTGGTGCGCGATCCTGAGATCCAGGAGCGCGGCCGCCAGGATGGCACCCAGCCGCTCAAGCTCAGCCCGGAGCAATCGGACGCCTACGTGACCAAGGACTTCCCGCGCTGGAAGGACTTGCTCACGAGCGCCGGTATCGAACCCCAGTGAGGCCGAGCGAGACGATCAGACCGGGAACCCGGGCTGCATCGTCTCGCGCAGGTGTGCCACGAGCAGCTGCACGGCCCGTGGCACATGCACGCTGTACGGCCGGATCGCGTAGATCTGGCCGCCGAAGGCGCCCACCGAGCGCCAATCCGGCAGCACGCGACGCAACGCGCCGGCGGCAAGCGCCTGCGAGGCGCTGAAATCCGGCATCAACGCGATGCCGCAATCGGCGAGCGCCAGCTCGCGCAGGGTCTCGCTGTTATTGGCCGTGAACGTCCCGCGAATCGACACGCTCACCCGCTCGCCGGCCTGCTCTGGCTTCTCGAAGCTCCAGACCGGCGTCGTCGCGCCCCGCATGTAGTGCAGACAATTGTGCTGCCCCAGATCCGCCGGCGCGCGCGGCGTGCCCTTCTCTGCCAGGTAGGCCTCGCTGGCCACCAACACGGATTCGGTCGGGCACAAGGTCCAGGCCACGTGCGTATCGGGTACGGCCTCCACATGCCGGATGGCGAGATCGAAGCCTTCGTCCGCGAGCGAACTCAGCCGATCGGAGAGCTCCAGCTGGAGCTGGATCCCGGGATAGGCTTTCAGGAAGGACGTCATGTGCGGCACGATGTGCTGCCGGCCCAGGGCCACGGGCGCCGTCACGCGCACGGAGCCCGCGGGTTCGCCGGAGAGATCGCGCACGCTGGAGAAGCCCTGCTCGATCTGCACGAAGGCATCGCGCGTGGAGGCCACCAACTGCAGGGCAGCCTCCGTCAGCCGCACGCTGCGCGTGGTGCGGCGTACGAGCAGCAGCCCCGTGGCCTGCTCGAGCTCGGCAATGCGATAACTGACCGCAGCCTTGCTCACGCCCAGCCGCGCCGCGGCCGCCGTGAAGCTGCCTTCCACCTGGAGCACGCCCAGCCAGTGCAGGTGCGACCAGAGCGCGTCCACTTTCTTCGTCTTCATGCGGGCATTGTTCAGGATGCCAAACAGTTCGTCCAGTCCTGCGGCGTTGTCCCTCATCCCCCGCGCTTTTAGACTGGGGCATTGTTCAATCACCAGGGAAACGCATCATGGGCGCCATCGACACTCTCCGGACCGCCAGCCCCGTCGGCCATTTCATCGACGGGCGCGTGCACGCCGGCCAGAGCGGCCGGACGCAAGCCGTCTGGAATCCGGCCACGGGCACCGAGGCCACTCAGGTGACGCTCGCCACGGCCGACGAGGTCGACGCCGCCGTGCAAGCCGCGGCCCGCGCCTTCCCGGCCTGGGCGGACACGCCTGCCATCCGCCGCGCGCGCATCCTGAACACCTTCCTCGGCCTCTTGAACCAGCGCAGCGACGAACTCGCCGCGATCATCACCGCCGAGCACGGCAAGGTCTTCTCCGACGCCCAGGGCGAGGTGGCCCGAGGCATCGAGATCCTGGAGTTCGCGTGCGGCGCACCGCAATTGCTCAAGGGCGACTTCTCGGACCAGGCGTCCACCGGCATCGACAACTGGACGCTGCGTCAGCCCCTGGGCGTCGTCGCCGGCATCACGCCATTCAACTTCCCGGTGATGGTACCGATGTGGATGTTCCCGGTGGCGCTGGCATGCGGCAACACTTTCGTCCTGAAGCCCAGCGAGCGCGACCCGAGCGCCTCGCTCTTCCTAGCGGACCTGTTGCGCGAGGCGGGCCTGCCGCCCGGCGTCTTCAACGTGATCCAGGGCGACAAGACAGCGGTGGACGCCCTCCTCACCCATGACGAGGTCAAGGCCGTGTCGTTCGTCGGCTCCACGCCGATCGCCCGCTACATCTACGAGACGGGCGCGCGCCATGGCAAGCGCGTGCAGGCCCTGGGCGGTGCAAAGAACCACATGGTGGTGATGCCCGACGCGGATCTGGACAAGGCCGTGGACGCG
This sequence comes from Verticiella alkaliphila, assembly GCF_018904615.1. Taxonomy (GTDB): domain Bacteria; phylum Pseudomonadota; class Gammaproteobacteria; order Burkholderiales; family Burkholderiaceae_B; genus Verticiella; species Verticiella alkaliphila. Next base: position 24,356 of record NZ_JADCNH010000034.1, read on the forward strand.
CTCGTGGGCGCAGCCTACGGCTCGGCCGGCGAGCGCTGCATGGCCATCAGCGTGGCCGTGCTCGTGGGTGACGTGGCGGACCGTCTGATGCCGCTGCTGGCCGAGCGTACCCGCCAGCTTGTCATCAAGAACGGCATGGCGCCCGATGCCGAGATGGGCCCGGTGATCACGCGCGATGCGCTCGAGCGCATCGAAGGCTATATCGCCGCCGGCAAGGCCGAGGGCGCCGAGCTGGTGGTGGACGGGCGCGGGCACACGGTGCCGGGTCACGAAGCCGGATTCTTCATCGGCGGCACGCTCTTCGACCGAGTCACGCCCGACATGCGCATCTATCGCGAGGAGATCTTCGGCCCGGTGCTCGCCTGCGTGCGCGTGAACAATCTGGGAGAAGCCATCCACCTCGTCAACGGCCACGAGTTCGGCAATGGCGTGGCGTGCTTCACCCGCGATGGCGCCGTGGCGCACGAGTTCACGCGGCGCATCGAGGTGGGCATGGTGGGCATCAACGTGCCGATCCCGGTGCCCATGGCCTGGCAGGGCTTTGGCGGCTGGAAGAAGAGCCTCTTTGGCGACATGCATGCCTATGGCGAAGAAGGCGTGCGCTTCTACACGCGGCAAAAGAGCGTGATGCAGCGCTGGCCCGAGGGCGGCGCGGGCGGCGCGGAATTCGCGATGCCGTCGTCGCGTCAGGGCTAGGCCCAGAGCCCGCGGCTGACGGCTGACGGGAGCGTATGCCGGCAGCCGCCCGCGCGCGTTGCGTGAGCGTCAGGTGCCCCGAGACGCCGCCACGCGATACCCGCCATCCGGCGCGCGCCGGATGTCACGACGCTGCACGAGATCGTCCAGCAGGCGGGCGGCAACATCCACGTTCTCCTGCTGCGCAAGTCGGGTCACGATCGCCAGCGCGCGCCCACGCACCCCGCTCGAGAGCTTGCCATTGCGCACCACCTCGCCCAATGCCTGCACGGCCTGCGGCGAGCCCTGGCGGCCGAGATCCGCCAGGTGCCAGAAGGCGCGCGAGTAATCGCGCGACTCGGGCTGCTCGTTGAGGAGCACCGAGACGAGGCCCAGCCGCGCGGCCACGTGACCGCGCGCGACGGCGCGCTCATACCACTGCTCGGCCTGCTCCAGGGACGTGCGCACCCCATAGCCGCGCTGGTACGCCACCGCGAGGTTGTACATACCCCCCGGCAACCCGTTCTCGGCAGCCATCCGAAAGCTCTCGAATGCCGCATCGCGGTCGGGCTCGCCGCCGACGCCGTCAAGGTAGGCCACGCCCAGGTTGTTGGCGGCCGCCGCGTCACCGGCTTGTTCGCCTGCACGATAGGCGTCGATGGCCCGCTCGATGGGTATGCCGGGCAGTTTGCCTTCGGCGATCAGATCGCCCAGAAAGCGGTGGGCCAAGGGCTCGCCAGCGGCGATGGCATCCCGGTAGTGCTGCGCGGCGCGAACGGGATCCGGCGCATCGCCCAGTCGGCCCTCCGCCACGGCGCCGCCCAGCAGCATTAGCGCCCGCCCCCGCTCGGGGCCATCCAACCGCGCCTGCAGCATCGCCAACGTCGCCCGTTGCCCGCCTGGCTCGGTGCTGGCCTCGTACACCTGGCGCAAGGCCTGCGCCGCCAGCGCACTGCGCGTGCGCTCCATCGCATCGACGAGCACGAAGAGCGCGCGTTCTCGCACCTCGGTTGTCGTGGGCAGATCCCCTTGCCCTGTCGCCAGCGCGACGAGCGTGCCTGCCGCCCAACCGTTGCGGGCTTCCAGTGCGCGGGTCAGCCAGTCGAAGGCGGCATCCACGTCCGCAGGCTGCCCGGGCGTGCCGAGATACCGGTGGCGGGCATGCAGCGTCATGGCTTCCGCGTTGCCGGATTCCGCGCTGCGCCGCGCCCAGCGCGCCGCTTCGGCCAGATCCTGCGGGCCATCGTTGCGCTCGGCATAGCTCACGGCCAGGTTGTAGGAGGCAGCAGAGTCTCCTGCTAGCGCCGCCTGCTGCCACAGGCCCACGGCTCTGGGCACATCCTGCTCCACGCCGCTACCGAGCTTGTACATCGCGGCCAATTCGGACGCCGCGGCGGCGCTGCCTTCGTTGGCGGCCCGGCGATACAGCCGCACGGCTCGGGCCGGATCGGCCGGCACGCCAATGCCCTTCTCCACCATCTGCGCGAGCTTGAACGTGTAGTCACCATCACGGGCGGTATCGAGCACCTTCGTCAACCCCGCCGCCCCTTGGACGGGATCGGGAAAGCTCGTGAGCAGGCCGTTGTTGGCCAGCACCGCCAGCGACGCCTGCGCCCGTGCATCGCCCTGCCCGGCGGCACGCCGATACAGCGCGATCGCCCGATCCACGTTGCGACGAACGCCGACGCCGTGCTCGAACACCACGGCCAGATGCCGCGTGCCGATCGGATCCCCCAGCGCAGCCGCGCGTCGATACAGGGCCACGGCTTCGTCGCGATCGCGGTCGCGGCCCACGCCATTCTCGGCGGCGTGGCCGAGATCGGACAGGGCTTCGGTCTCACCCGCGGCTGCTGCCCGCCGGAACCAGATCAACGCCGCGGCCGGGTCGGCGGCCACGCCCCGACCTTGCTGCAGCTGGCGGGCCAGCAACAGCATGCCGCGCGGGCTGCCCCGCTCGGCCGCCTGACGCGTGAGCGCATGGGCCTTGACCAGATCCGCAGGCTCGCCGCGGCCCTCGCCTGCCATGCGCGCCTGCTCCAGCAAGGCATCGACGTTGCCCGCGCCCGCTGCCCGCTCGAACCAGAACGTGGCCTCACGATCGTCGTGCTCGGCCAACTGCGGATCGGCGTACACCCGCCCCAGCACCACCATCGCCGCCACGTTTCCCTGAGTCGAGCGCTCGCGCAACTGCTTCAGCGTGGCCGCGCGATCGAGCTTCGCATCCATCGCGAACCGTAGATTGAGATCCAGGTAGCGCGCGGCTGCCGGGTCATGCCCGGCGCTCATCGCGCGGCGATACCAGGCAAACACCTGAGAGCCTGGACGCTGGCCGTCGGCCAGCTTCGCCATGTCGAGCTCGGCGAGCCGATACCAGGCCTCGGCGCTGCCCGCATCCCCCGCCTTCAGATACCAGTCACGCGCGGCATGCCCAGGCTGCAGGGCATTGCGATCGCGCTCGGCCTCGAAGGCGCCCAGCGCCAGCATCGCCTGCGAATCCCCCAGCCCGGCAGACTGGCGCAACAGCTCCAGCCCGCGCTCCACGTCGTGTCGACACCCTCGCCATACAGGTAGGCATAGCCCAGGTCGCGCGCCGCCAGTGCGTCCCCCTTCAAGGCCTTGCCGTAGAGATCGAAAAGCGCGGGCGTCACAGGTGCCGCATTGAGCACCAAGGGCCCGGTGAGCGCATCCTCCGTCCAGGGGATCTGCTCGCCCTGGGTATCGCGCGAGACGCGATCGCGCACCTTGCGCATGATGATGCCGATGTCCTGGCCTGGCACGAGCAGCTCGTCGATGAGGGCATAGGTGAACGGGCTCAGCTCCCGATCCTCCCAGCCCGCGTCGTCGTAGGCCAGATCGCCCGGGGCCGCAGCGTAGGCGAAGAACGCGCCGGTCGCGCGCGGCGGCGGCGCCAGCCCTGTCTTGCCACCGCGAATCAACTCGGCATCGTCCTCGCGGCAGGCATCGAGCACGAACACTGTGGCCGCGGCCTTCAAGGCGCCCAGCCGCGTGGAGAGCGCGGCCAGATCCAGCGTGCGGTATTCGCCCTCGGCATCGGCGTCGCCCAGGATCAACTGCGAGACGCCGTTCCGCTGCCCGCCGTGACCTGAGAAGAAGAACAGCAGCGATTCGAGCGGCACGGACTCGGCCTTGACCTGCGACTCCAGCGTGGCCACGGTGGACTCGACCTTGGCCTGCGTCGGATTGACGAGCACCCGCACGTCATACCCCAGGCGGGCCAGCGTCTCGCCCATGCGGGTGGCGTCCCGGCCCGGATTGGCGAGGTTGTCGCCCGGACCGTATTCCGTGACGCCGATGAGGACGGCGACCCGCCTGCCCAACGGGGAATCCGCCGCCTGGGCAGGCTGCCACGCGGCACTGACGGCCACGACGAGGACGACAAAGGCACGACGGATTCGGCGGCGCATGCGAGACGAGTCGAGTTGCGGGCCTTTGACTGTATCCGAAATGGCCGGGGGCCTGCACCGGCAGGCGTCAGGCCCCGGTTGCGTCGCCGCTAGCGAAAGCGTGCGGCGAGGCTCTCCGTCTGGCGGGCCAGGATGGCCGCGTCGACGCCCACGGCCGTGAAGAGCGAACCCAACTCGATGTAGCGTCGCGCCAGCGATTCGTCCGTCGTGAGGATGCCAGGCGCCTTGCCTGCAGCACGAATGCGACGAATGGCGTCCTCGATCGCGGACTGCACCTCGGGGTGAGCCTGGTTGCCTAGGTGCCCCAGGCTTGCCGAGAGGTCCGCCGGCCCGATGAACACGCCGTCCACGCCATCGACCTTCAGGATGTCGTCCAGCGCATCCAGGGCTTCGCGCGTCTCCACCTGCACCAGGAGGCAGAGCTCCTCTTCGCAGCGGCGCAGGTAATCCGGCACGCGGCCGAATCCACTCGCCCGGGTCGTGCCGCTCACACCCCGTACGCCGCGCGGCGCATAGCGCATGCCGGCCACGGCGTTGGCGGCTTCCTCCGCGCTCTGGATGTAGGGCAGCAAGAGGGTCTGCGCCCCGGCATCCAGGAAGCGCTTGATGCGCACGTTGTCGCCCCAGGCCGGCCGCACGATCGGATGCGAGCTCGGAAAGCGCGCTGCCGCCTGCAATTGCGACACCACCGTCTCCAGGCCGGCGGGCGAATGCTCGGTGTCGATCAGCAGCCAGTCGAAGCCGGCGCCGGCCACCAGTTCCGTCGTGAAGGCATTGGCCAGCGTCACCCACAGGCCCAGCTGGTGCTCGCGCTTCTGGATGGCGCGCTTGAAGTGATTGACGGGTAGATCCATGCTGCTCTCCTCAGGCGAAATGGACCGCGATGCTGCCGAGCGGCCCGTAGTCCGCATGGATCGTATCACCGGCCTGCACGGACACCATCCGCGTGAAGGAGCCGGCCAGCACGACGTGCCCGGCTTCCAACGCCGTATCGAAAGGCGCCAACTTGTTGGCCAGCCAGGCCACGCCCATGGCCGGGTGACCCAGGACCGCGGCAGACACCCCCGACTCCTCGATGACGCCGTTGCGCGAGAGGACGGCAGCCACCCAGCGCAGATCCACGTCCATCGGCCGCACCGGCCGGCCGCCCAGGATTACGCCACCGCAGGCAGCGTTGTCCGAAATGTTGTCCACGAGACGACGTGGATACTGGCTGCGCCCATCGATCAACTCCAGGGCCGGCACGACATACTCCGTGGCCCGCAGCACGTCGAAGAGCGTCACGCCCGGCCCGCGCAGGGGCTCACCCAGCACGAAGGCGAGCTCGACTTCCACGCGCGGCACGATGAAGCGCGCCACCGGAATCGTGGCGCCGTCCTCGAAGAACATGTCGTCAAGAAGATGCCCATAATCCGGCTCGTCGATACCCACGGAGCGCTGCATGGCCTTGGACGTGAGGCCGATCTTGTGGCCGCGCAGCTTCGCCCCGCCGGCCATCTTCTCGGCCACCACAGCCTGCTGGATGGCATAGGCATCCTCGATGTCGATGCCCGGGAAGGTCACGTCCAGCTGCGTCACGGGTTTGACCTCGCGCTCCGCCTGCAAGAGCAGTCGGGCCGCTTCCTGGCGTTGGTCGGCGCTCAGCATGGGCTCACCTCCTCGTCGCGGACCTCGTTGACGAGCACGCCGATGCCCGGCACGTCCACCTCGACACGATCTCCCGGCTGCAGAAAGCGCGGCGGATCGAAGCGCACGCCAGCGCCCACCGGCGTGCCCGTGGAGATGATGTCGCCCGGCACCAGCGTGGTCCAGGTGGAGATGTAGTGGATGAGCCGACGGAACGAAAACATGAGGTTGGCCGTCGTGTCGTGCTGACGCACCTCGCCGTTCACGCGCGTGGTGACGGTGAGATCGTCGTAGCCGGCAAAGGCATCGGCCGTCACGAGCCAAGGCCCGATCGACCCGCTCGCGTCCCAGTTCTTGCCCTGGGTGACGTTGAACTTGCCATGACGCAGCCAATCCCGGATCGTGCCCTCGTTCAGGCAGGTGAGCCCGGCGATGTGGGACTCGGCCTCAGCCTCGGGAATCCGGCGGCCGGGCTTGCCGATCACGATGGCGATCTCGCCCTCGTAGTCCAGCTGGGCGGATTCGGGTGGCCGGCGCAAGGCATCGCCGTGGCCGACGAAGGAGCGTGTGAAGCGGGGAAAGACGCTGGGATACGCGGGCGGCGCGGAGCCGTCCTTGTATTCCTCGTTGCGATTCCCGTAGTTCACCCCGACGCAGATGATCTTCTCGGCATCCGGAATCGGCGAGACGAGCCGCACCGCGTCCAGGCGGTGATCCGGCGCCGTCTGCTCGGCGATCTGGGCGATGCGCGGCAGCAGGTCAGCCGCCAAGGCGGCGCGCAGGGTCGTGATGTCAGCGCCCAGCCGCGTCGTGAGATCGACAACGCCTTCGCCGGCCACCACACCAAAGCGGGCTTGCCCACCAGTTTCAAAAGAGACGAGTTTCATGCGGCGAATCCGAAGAGATGGGCAGGGTTGGTGACCAGGATGCGCTCGAGGGTGGCCTCATCGCGGGCATAACGGCGCAGCTGATCGAGCAGATGGCCTTCGTTTGGCGTGGCATTGACCGAGACGGGATGCGGCCAGTCGCTGCCCCAGACCACGCGCTCAGGCGCGGCGTCGATCAAGGCATGGGCGATCGGCAGCACGTCGTCCCACGGATGCCCGGCGCGGGAGATCTTTTCTGTCAACGAGAGCATCACCCAGACGTTGCCGCGCCGCACGAGCTCCAGCAACGCCGAGAGCGTCGGGTCGGCCTGGCCGTTACGGGGATCCGCGCGCCCCATGTGATCCAGGAGCACGGGGATGTCCAGCGTCTCGAAGAGGGCGAGCTGCGCCACCATGCCATCGGGTTCGGGCTGGTACTTGGCGTACCAGCCCAGCTCACGAATGCGCGCCAGGGCGCGCTGGTACTCGGCATCGCTCATGCGGATGCCCAGCGCCTGCCGCGTGAACCGTGCGCCCCGCACGCCCGCGGCGTGCAGTCGCTCGAGATAGGCATCGTTGCCTTCCAGCAGCACCGCGGCGTTGGCACAGCCGCGGTAGTTCGGGCCGGCCGCAGCCAGGCCGTCCAGCACCACCGCATGGTCGGCGCCATACGTCGTGGCCTGCACGATCACGCCGCGCTCGATACCGAGCAGGCGATGCAGTGCAAGCGCCTTGTCGATGGTGGCACTGGGCATTTCATAGGCGGCCTCCGGACGCACCGGATAGCGTTCGCGCGGACCGAACACGTGGAACTGGCTGTCGCAGCTGCCAGCCGGCAGCGTGAAGGACGGCGCGGTCGGATTCGGGTGGAAAGCTTGATAGTCAGGCATGCTCGCCTCCCTGGATCACCGCCACGATCTCGCACTCGATGAGCTTGTCGCCATCGAGATCCGCTTGCATCGTGTGTCGCGCGGGCCGGTCGTTTGGGTCGGGGAAGGCCTGCAGCCACACGGCGTTCAACGCAGCCCGCTGCGAGCGGTCGCGCATCCACACGGTCATCTTGATGATGTCGTGCATGGAGCCGCCGCCGGCCTGCATGACGCGCGCCATCTGCGCGAACATCAGCTCGCACTGCTCGGCAAGCGTGGCGCCGTAGGCGCCGGTGGCCGGATCCGTGCCCAGGATGCTGCCCGAGTACAGCATCGGGCCGATGCGGCAGGCCGACGGAATGGGGTTCTTGTGGCTGAATCCTTCAGCGTGGATGCTCTTGCGTGTCATGGGTTGGGTGCCTCAATTGGCTTTGATGCCGGCTTTTTGGATGATCGGCGTCCAGCGGGCGTCCTCGCTGGCCAGGTACTCGGTGAAGTCGGCTGGCGTGCTGCCCTTGGCCTGGGCACCCAGGCCTTCGAAGCGCTCGATGACGCCGGGCTCCTGCAAGATCTTCTGCACGGCCTCGCTCAGCCGCTCCACCACCTCGGGCGGCGTGCCCTTGGGTGCGAGAAGCCCCGTGAAGGTCGCGGCCACCATGTCCTCGACGCCCGCCTCGGCAAATGTCGGCACATCCGGCAGCGACGGCAGACGCTCGGCGCTGGTCACGGCAAGCCCCTGGGTGCGGCCTTCCTGGATGTAGGGCAAGGCCACCGAGATCTGGTCGAAGTTGAAATCCACCTGGCCGCCCAGCAGATCCTGCGTGGCCGGGGCATTGCCGCGGTAATGCGCCGTCGTCCACTTGGCGCCACTCACCGATTGCAGCAGCTCGCTCACCAGGTGATTGGTCGTGCCGGCGCCCGGCGACGCCATGTTCAACGCGCCCGGCTTGCTGCGCGCCAGATCCAGGAATGCCTGCACCGTGCTCACACCCACCTTGGGGTGCACCTGCAACACCAGCGGCGTGTGGGACACCGAACTGATCGGGGCGAAATCCTCGTTCCACCGGTAGGGCGTGCGCCCGAAGATGAGCGGACTGAAGAGCAGCGGCCCGTTTGCCGCCATGAAGAGCGTGTAGCCATCGGGCTCGGCCCGCGCCACGTATTCGCCCCCGATCATGCCGCCCGCCCCCGCCTTGTTCTCCACGACGAAGGGCTGGCCGAAGGCCTTCTGCAGCCCGGGCGCGATGAGGCGCGCAGCCACGTCGACGTTCCCGCCGGGCGGATATGGCACGACGATCTGCACGGGGCGATCCGGCCAGGCGGCCAGCGCAGGGGCAGCGATGGCGCCCATCACGAGGGACAGGCAGAAGCGGACAGGCAGTCGGGGCATGGCGGTGTCTCCGGATTGTTGGTGTCCGGAAACTGTAGAAGTGCCCCCCAACGATGCCAACGCGAAAGCACGAATTACGTCCACATAGCGGACGCAAAACGATCTTGGATCTGGCGACCCGGGCTCGACCAAGGCGATGATAGGATGTGGGCCAAGGCTTTTTCACGAGAGCGAACCGGTACGTCACCGACGTCGACCTGCCGCTTTTCCAGCCCCGGCTCCGCACCCACGACCCCACGGATAGTCCACAGTCCGTACCTACTGGAGACACGCATGCGGATCAGCGCCCAAGATCTCGACCCTGAACAGACCTACAAGCTCATGACCGGCCTGGTCGTGCCCCGCCCCATCGCCTGGATCACCAGCACGTCGGCCGAGGGCCTGGTCAACCTCGCTCCATTCAGCTGCTTCACCATCGTGTCCAACAAGCCGCCCATGCTGGGCGTGAACATCGGCCGCAAGGCGGGCGTGCGCAAGGACACGGCGCTGAACATCACGGGCAACGGGGAATTCGTCGTGAACGTGGCGCACGAAGACTTCGTCTCGGAGGTGCACCTGAGCGCCGTCGAGCACCCCCCGCAGGTGAGCGAACCGGCGCTGCTGGGCTTGGCGCTCGCGCCCTCCAGCATCGTCCAGACGCCGCGCCTCGCGGATGCGCCGGCAAGCCTGGAGTGCCGCCTGCACAGCATCACGCCTTACGGCGACACCGGCGCGGAATTCTTCGTCGGCGAAGTCGTGGCCTTTCACGTGCGCGACGCGCTGATCCAGGACGGCAAGGTGGACTCAGGTGCGCTGCGCCCGCTGGCACGGCTGGGCGGGCCGCACTATGCCGGGCTGGGCACCATCGTGCGCCAGCAGAGCATCGCGCAGACGCCCAAGAGCATCCTGCGGCCCGAGGAGCGCTGATGACAACCGGCCCGCTCGACACCCGCGATGACGACGCTGAGGATGCGGCCCCGGGCGGTCAATCCGTACGCCGCGCGATGGGCATCCTGCGGCTGGTGGCGTGCGGTCAGGAGCACGGCGTGCGCCTCACCGATCTGGTCACGATGTCCGGCCTGAACCGGCCCGCGGTGCACCGCCTGCTCAAGGCCCTGGTGGCCGAGGGCGCCGTGGAGCAGGACGCGGCCTCGCGCCGGTATCGTGTGGGCCCAGAGATCGCCCTGCTGGGCCTCGCCCGTACGCGCCGCTTTCCGCTGCTCGCCCTGGCCGAGCCCTACCTGGCCGAGCTCGCCAGCCAGGTTGGCGATACCGTCTTTCTGAGCGTGCAGCGCAGCACGGACTCGATCTGCATCGGGCGCCGCACGGGCACCCATCCCATCCAAGTGCTGTCGATCGAGGTCGGCGTGCGCCGGCCGTTGGGCCTCGGGGTCTCCGGCATCGCGCTGCTGTCGTGCCTGCCCGAAGCGGCGTGCGAGCGCATCATGCAGGCCAATGCCCGGCGGCTGGCGCTGCACCATGAGGATCCCGTGGCGCTCCTTGAGCGAGTGGCGACGGCGCGCAGCAGCGGCTTCGCGCACGCGCCCATCGGGCTGATGCCGGGCACGAGCGCCATTGCCGTGCCCGTGCGCGAGCCCGATGGTGCCCCGCTTGCGGCCATCACCATCACGGCCATGGCCGAGCGCCTGCGGGAAACGCGGCTGGCCCAGGTCAAGGCGCACATGCTGGGCGTCGCACAACAAGTGGCGCGCCGGCATGCCGAAGTCGAACAGGCGCGCAGCCTGGAGCCACGCTGAGCGCCCGCCTCAGGTCGTGATGCCGAACACCTGCTTCAGGTAGGTGAGGAAGGTTTCGTCCACGGCCATCGCCTTGCCCGGCGAATCGGACACCTTCGCCACCGGCTGGCCATTGCACTGCACGAGCTTCATCACGATGCTGAGCGGGGTGATGCCCACGTCGTTGGTCAGATGCGTGCCGATGCCAAAGCCCAGTTGTGTGCGATCGGCGAAGTGCGCGTGCAAGGCCAGCGCGCGCGACACGTCGAGGCCATCGGAGAACGTGAGCCGCTTGTTGTGTGCGTCGATGCGCAGCGCCGTGTAGTGCGCCAGCGCCTTCTCGCCCCAGACGATCGGGTCGCCCGAGTCGTGACGCAGGCCGTCGAAGAGCTTGGCGAAGTACAGGTCGAAATCCGCTAGGAAGGCGTCCATGCCGACCACGTCGGTCAACGCCACGCCCAGGTCGCCACGGTACTCCTGCACCCAGCCTTCCAGCGCCTCGCGCTGGAAGTCGCGCAGGCGCACGTTCTGCGCCTGGTAGGACTGCAGGTACTCGTGCGCCATGGTGCCGATGGGCACGAGATCCAGGCGGCGGGCCAGATCCACGTTGGACGTGCCCTTGAAGAGATCGGGCACGGCCGTGCGCAGCGTCTGCGTGACTTCGTGGTGCCACTGCCGGCTGTAGCGCCGGCGCAGGCCGAAGTCGAAGAACTCGAAGGGATGGCGGCGCGCCTGCACGGCCGGGTCGCGCGCGGCCTTCTGCAACTGGTCGATCTTCGCGTGCAGGCGCTTGCGGCCTTCGGCCAGTGCCGCCTGCGCGTCGAAGCGGCGAAAGTACAGCTCGTTGATGATGGCGAGCACGAAGATCTCGAAGCCCATCACGTGCACCTGCGGGCCCTCGGCTTCGACGCACAGCCGCTCGCCCTCCGTCCACACGCGCAGGAAGCGCGACTGGAAGTGGAAGATGCTCAGGAAGTCGATGAAATCCGGCTTCATGAATCGCAGACCGGCGAGGTACGCGAGCTCGTCGGGCTGAAAGCGCAGCGCGCACAAAGCATCGAGCTCGGCCCGGACGTCGTCCACCAGCTCGGCCAGCGGATACGCCGGCACGTTGCGGCAGTCGAACCGATACACCGCGTGGTTGCCAGGATGCCGATGCAACATCGCCTGCCACATCGTGAACTTGTACAAGTCCGTGTCGAGGAGGCTCTGGATGACCGGGCCGGCCGCGCCCGTCTTTGCTATTGGGGTGCCGTTAACGCTCACCGCCCGCCCCCGGGCTCGCCCTGACGGATGGGCTGCACACGCCAGATGCGCTCGCGGTATTCCTCGATCGAGCGATCCGACGAAAAGATCCCCGACCGGGCACAATTGAGGATCGACATACGCGTCCACAGCGCCGGGTCGTTGTAGGTCTCGTCCACCCGGCCCTGCGCGCTCACGTAGGACGCGTAATCCGCCAGCAGCATGTAGCGGTCTTCGTTCATCAGCTCGTCGAGCAAGGGCGCGAAGACGTTGGTGTCGCCGCGCGAGAAGAAGCCCGAGCGGATGAGATCGATCACCGCGCGCAGCTCGCCGTCGTCGCGGTAGTACTGCGCTGGCACGTAGCCCGTGCGGCGCAGCGCCACGGCCTCTTCGGCCGACATGCCGAAGGGGAAGAAATTCTCGTCGCCCACCTGCTGGCAGATCTCGATATTGGCGCCATCCATGGTGCCGATGGTGAGCGCACCATTCATGGCGAACTTCATGTTGCCTGTGCCCGACGCCTCTTTGCCTGCGAGCGAGATCTGCTCGGAGAGCTCGGCCGCCGGATACAGCGCCTGCCCCTTGGACACGCTGAAGTTCGGCACGAACACCACCTTCAGCAGATCGCGCACGTCCGGGTCGTGGTTGATCACATCCCCGATCGCGGTGATGAGCTTGATCATGAGCTTGGCGCGCGCATAGCCGGGCGCTGCCTTGCCGCCAAAGATGAAGGTGCGCGGCGTCATGTCGCGATTGCGCTGCGCCTTGATGCGGTGATAGCGCGTGACGATGTGCAGCACCGCCAGATGCTGGCGCTTGTATTCGTGGATGCGCTTGACGAGCACGTCGAACATCGAGGACGGATCGACGACGACGCCCGTCTGCTCGCGGATCATCTCGGCCAGATCCGCCTTGTTCGCGAGCTTGACCTCGCGCCAGCGCTCGCCAAAGGCGGCGTCGTCGGCCAGGGGCTCGATTTCACGGATGCGTGACCAATCTTTCACCCAGCCGTCATCCAGCGATTCGTTGAGCAGGCCGCACAACCGGCGGTTGCTCAAAGCCACCCAGCGGCGTGGCGTGACGCCGTTGGTGACGCTGTCGAACTTCTCCGGCCACATGGCATGGAAGTCCGGCAGCAGCTGATCCTTGATGAGCGCCGAATGGAGTTCGGCGACGCCGTTGATGGCGTGGCTGCCCACGCAGGCCAGGTGCGCCATGCGCACGTAGCGCTCACCGCTCTCGTCGATGAGCGACATGCGCGCGATGCGCGACTCGTCACCAAAGAAGTGGATACGCACTTCGTTCAGAAAGCGCCGGTTGATCTCGTAGATGATCTCGAGGTGACGCGGCAGCACGCGCTGGAAGAGCTTGAGCGGCCAACGCTCCAGTGCCTCGGGCAGCAAGGTGTGGTTCGTGTAGGCGAACATCGCCCGCGTCGTGTCCCACGCCTCGTCCCAGGGCACGAGGTATTCGTCCACCAGCAGGCGCATCATCTCGGCCACGCCAATGGCCGGGTGGGTGTCGTTCAACTGCACCGCGAAGGATTCGTGCAGCTTCTCGGCCGGCAGGCCGCGGTGCTGCTGGATGCGCAGCATGTCGCGCAGCGAGCACGACACGAAGAAGTACTGCTGCTCCAGGCGCAGCTCCTTGCCCTGCTCGCTCTCGTCGTTCGGATAGAGCACCTTGGTGAGGTTCTCCGACGTCACCTTCTTGTTCACCGCGCCGAGGTAATCGCCACGGTTGAAGACGGAGAAGTCGAATTCCTCGGTGGCTTCGGCGCGCCACAGGCGCAGCGTATTGACGGTGCCCACCTGGTAGCCCGGGATCGGCATGTCGAAGGGCGTGCCCCACACCGTCTTTTCCGGTACCCAGCGCACGCGAAAGCGTCCGGCGTCATCGGTGTAGGGCTCGGTGTAGCCCCCCAACTTCACGTCGATGCCCCACTCCGGATGGTGGATGGCCCACGGGTTGCCGAAGCGCAGCCACTTGTCCGTGTTCTCCACCTGCCAGCCATCCACAATGGTCTGGAAGAAAATGCCGTACTCGTAATAAATGCCATAGCCCAGCGCCGGAATCTCCAGCGTGGCGAGCGAATCGATGAAGCAGGCAGCCAGGCGTCCCAGGCCGCCATTGCCCAGCCCGGGCTCTGCCTCCTGATCGAGCAAGTCGTCCAGCCGCACGCCCAGTTCATCCATGGCCTGGCGCACTTCCTCGGTGATGCCCAGATTGAGGAGGTTGTTCCCCAGTGATGGGCCCATGAGGAATTCGGCGGACAGATACGCCACCGTGCGCGCGCCGTGGCGCTTGTGCACCGTGGAGGTATCCGACCAGCGGCGCAGCAGGCGATCACGCACGGTACGGGCGAGCGCCTGGTACAGATCGCTGGAGGAGGCGAGCTCCAGGGTCTTGCCCTGCGTGTAGAGGAGGTGATCCAGGAAGGCCTTCTTGATGGCCTGAGGATGGGACGACGTACGGATGTCGGCGCCGCTGTCAGGGGCGGCGTGGCGGGGGTCCGGGGCTTTCAACGACGGTTCCTCTCGTTCGGGGCAAGCCAGGCGAATGGCAAAGCGGCTCCAGTAGCAAGCCGGATGCCGCAGTGCACAAGCGGACGCGTCAGGACGCATCCGATATCATGAGGCCTGCCCATCTTACGGCAGGCCGCGCCCACCGTGCATTCTGGGCACGGCAATTGCAATCTCGCCGCCCGTCAACGGCGCCCTCGCGCCCGGATTCAGGAGTTCTCATGCGTTTCTCGTTGCTTGCCTCGACTCTCGCCGCCGCCGTGCTGGCAGGCTGCTCCAGTACCCCTTCCGGCAGCCTGACGGCCAGCTCGGGCAGCGCTGCCAGCTCGGGCGGTGGCATGACGTCTTCGGCGCCCGCCGGCCAGGGTGACCGCATGTGCAATGCCGATCCAGTCATGAACATCGTGGGCAAGCCGCTGAACGATCGCGCCGCCAACGACGCCCAGCAGCGCGCCGGCGCCGCCACGCTGCGTGTGATGCGCCCTGGCCAAGTCATGACGATGGAATACAACCCGCGCCGCCTGACGGTGGTGATGGATGAGAAGAGCGTGGTGAGCTCGGTCCGCTGCGGCTGATCGACGTAGCACGCCGGCCGGTAATGCCTTTTGCGGGCATCCCGGCCGTTTCTTATCGGCGCGCCCCGGTCAGCCCGTCAGGAGGCGGCCGCACCTCGCGTGGGGTGGCGCCCGGCACCTGCAGGGTCAACGCCCCCGCAGCCCGCGCTACACACGGCAAGATCCAACCCGCGTCCCGCTCCTCCGGCATCAAGCCCGGACGCACACCCGCGGGATACGTGACCGGGCCCTCGGCCTGGCACAAGCACGCGCGGCACGTGCCATTGCGGCAAGCTGCGGGCAGGCGAATCATGGCCGCAGCGGCGGCCTTGAGCAGCGAGACCTCCGACGACGCCATGAAGCGCCATCCAGAAGGTTGCAACAACACCTCGTGATCGGTAGCCAGGGCGTGGGTCATGGCGCTATGTTACAGGCAAGGCTCGCCCCGACACCGGGGCCGAGCGACTCACCCGTCGGAGCGCCATGATGGAACGCCTTCCTCTCTTTCCCCTGGGCAACGCCCTCTTTCCCGACGGACTCCTGCACCTGCGCGTCTTCGAAGTGCGCTACCTGGACATGGTGCGCCAGTGCCAGGCCGACGGCACGCCCTTTGGCGTGGTGATCCTGCTCGATGGCCGCGAGGTGCGGCGCCCGGATGGCCAGGACGTGCTGGCCGACGTGGGCACGCTGGCCCGCATCGATGCCTGCGATACCTTGATGCCCGGCGTGCTCGCCCTGCGCTGCACGGGCCTCACCCGCTTTCAGCTGACCGACACGGAAATTGGCAAGTACGGCTTGTGGACCGGCGTGCCGACCGCCATCGAGAACGACACGGCGCAAGACATCCCCGACGAACTCCAGGGCTGCGCCGACGCCCTCGGCCGCTTCATTGCCCGCCTGCAGCGCGAATCCCTGCCCGCCGAACGCTGGCCGCTTGCCCCGCCCTTCCGGCTGGACGAATGCGGCTGGGTGGCGGACCGCTGGGCCGAGCTCCTGCCGCTGCCCGCGGGCGACAAGCGCGACCTGCTCGCCGAGCGGGATCCCCAGGTGCGCCTGGCCCGCATCGACGAGCGGCTGAGAGCTCAAGGCCTGCTTCAGTGAGCCAAAACAGCTAGCCGGTTGTCCCCATCCGCTGTGGACAACCCTTTGGGCAACCCTGTATGAAAGCCGCGGATCCAGCATCCATGCGGCCTCCAGAGGCGTGCTGAAAAAATGGGCAGGGATGCGATCCATTCTCATCTCTTATATAAGACACAAGAGTTTGCCCCACGGCGTCTGGAGCACTACAATCGCCGCCGACGTTCCTTTCCCGCCACCTCCCTTTCCGCGAGTTCCGATGCTGGATATCTACCGCCAACACGTGGCCGAGCGCGCCGCGCTGGGCATCCCCCCCCTGCCCCTGTCCCCGCAACAAACCGCCGACCTGGTCGAGCTGCTGAAGGCGCCGCCCGCGGGTGAGGAAGCGTTCCTGGTCGAACTGCTGACCCACCGCGTGCCTGCCGGCGTGGACGAAGCCGCTAAGGTGAAGGCTGCCTTCCTGGCCGACGTGGCCAAGGGCAAGACCGCCTGTGGCCTCATCTCGCGCGCCAAGGCCACCGAGCTCCTCGGCACGATGCTGGGCGGCTACAACATCGGCCCGATGGTCGAGCTGCTGGAAGACGGCGAAGTCGGCACCATCGCTGCCGACGGCCTGAAGAAGACCCTGCTGATGTTCGACGCCTTCCACGACGTGAAGGAGAAGGCGGACAAGGGCAATGCCAACGCCAAGGCCGTGATGCAGAGCTGGGCCGACGCCGAGTGGTTCACGAGCCGCCCGGAAGTGCCGCAAAGCCTGACGATCCGCGTCTTCAAGGTGCCTGGCGAGACGAACACGGACGATCTGTCGCCCGCGCCTGACGCCACCACGCGCCCGGACATCCCGATGCACGCGCTGGCCATGCTGAAGAACAAGCGCGAGGGCGCCGCCTTCACGCCGGAAGAAGACGGCAAGCGCGGCCCGATCAAGTTCATCGAAGACCTGCGCGCCAAGGGCGAGCTCGTCGCCTACGTGGGCGACGTGGTCGGTACCGGTTCGTCGCGCAAGTCCGCCACCAATTCCGTGCTCTGGTTCACCGGCGAAGACATCCCGTTCGTGCCGAACAAGCGCTTCGGCGGCGTGTGCCTGGGTGGCAAGATCGCCCCCATCTTCTACAACACGATGGAAGATGCCGGCGCCCTGCCGATCGAACTCGACGTCTCCAAGATGGAGATGGGCGACGTGATCGAGCTGCGCCCGTATGAAGGCAAGGCGCTGAAGAACGGTGAAGTCATCACCGAATTCGAAGTGAAGTCCGACGTGCTCTTCGACGAAGTGCGCGCCGGTGGCCGCATTCCGCTGATCGTGGGCCGTGGCCTGACCGCCAAGGCGCGCGAAGCCCTCGGCCTGCCCGCCTCCACGCTGTTCCGCCTGCCGCAGAACCCGGCAGATTCCGGCAAGGGCTTCACGCTGGCCCAGAAGATGGTTGGCCGCGCCTGCGGTCTGCCGGAAGGCCAGGGCGTGCGCCCGGGCACCTACTGCGAGCCGCGCATGACGTCGGTGGGCAGCCAGGACACCACCGGCCCCATGACCCGCGACGAGCTGAAGGACCTGGCGTGCCTGGGCTTCTCGGCCGATCTGGTCATGCAATCGTTCTGCCACACCGCGGCCTACCCCAAGCCCGTGGACGTGAAGACGCACCACACCCTGCCCCAGTTCATCAGCACCCGTGGCGGCATCTCGCTGCGCCCGGGCGACGGCGTGATCCACTCGTGGCTCAACCGCATGCTGCTGCCCGATACGGTCGGCACGGGCGGTGATTCGCACACGCGCTTTCCCATCGGCATCTCCTTCCCCGCCGGCTCGGGCCTCGTGGCCTTTGCCGCCGCCACCGGCGTGATGCCGCTGGACATGCCCGAATCCGTGCTGGTGCGCTTCAAGGGCAAGCTGCAGCCCGGCGTCACCCTGCGTGACCTGGTCAACGCCATCCCGCTGTACGCCATCAAGAGCGGCGGCCTGACGGTGGCCAAGGCCGGCAAGAAGAACATCTTCTCCGGCCGCATCCTGGAAATCGAAGGTCTGCCGGATCTGAAGGTCGAACAAGCCTTCGAACTCTCCGACGCGTCCGCCGAACGTTCCGCCGCAGGTTGCACCGTGCACCTGAACAAGGAACCGATCATCGAGTACATCAACAGCAACATCGTGATGCTGAAGTGGATGATCGCCAACGGCTACGAAGACGAGCGCAGCCTGACGCGCCGCATCCAGGCCATGGAAGCCTGGCTGGCCAACCCCCAGCTGCTGGCCCCCGATGCCGACGCCGAATACGCCGAGATCATCGAGATCGACTTGGCCGACGTGCACGAGCCCATCGTGGCCTGCCCGAACGACCCCGACGACGTGAAGACCCTGTCCGAAGTGGCCGGCGCCGTCATCGACGAAGTGTTCATCGGCAGCTGCATGACCAACATCGGCCACTTCCGCGCAGCCTCCAAGCTGCTGGAAGGCAAGCGCGACATCCCGGTCAAGCTCTGGGTGGCCCCGCCCACCAAGATGGACGCGCAGCAACTGACCGAAGAAGGCCACTACGGCGTCTTCGGCACCGCCGGCGCGCGCACCGAAATGCCCGGCTGCTCGCTGTGCATGGGTAACCAGGCCCAAGTGCGCGAAGGCGCCACCGTGATGTCGACCAGCACGCGTAACTTCCCGAACCGTCTGGGCAAGAACACGAACGTGTACCTGGGCTCGGCTGAATTGGCCGCGATCTGCTCGAAGCTGGGCCGGATCCCGACCAAGGAAGAGTACATGGCCGATATCGGGGTCATCAACGAGAACGGCGACAAGATCTACCAATACTTGAACTTCGACAAGATCGAAGAGTACAAGGAGATGGCGGATTCTGTGGGTTGAGGTAGGGGTGTGGCTTCAGGGTCGCACTGGAAGTGAAAAAGCCAGGCGAGATGAACTGACCCCCGAAAGTTGGACGGTTGGTTGATAGGCTGGGCTATGAGGGCTGAGTCCTGTACTGCACAGGACTCAGCCCTTTGAGTTTGAGCTTGATGCGCTCGTGGTTGTAGTAGTGGATGTAGCGATC
>NZ_JADCNH010000035.1 GCF_018904615.1 Verticiella alkaliphila
GTGAGCGTGCGGCGGATGGCAGCCAGGCTCCAGTCTCTGGACTGCGCACTTTCCTGTGCAATGCCATGCAGGGCGCGGCGGCTATGCCGGCCGCGCTGGGCGAGCCGGTACCCGCGCCCGGCACCGATGCCAATCTCATCTACGAACGCTCGCGCCTGAACGCCGAGCTCACGTTCGAGACCTTCGTGACCGGCAAGGCCAACCAGCTGGCGCGCGCAGCCGCGCTGCAGGTGGCCGAGAACCCGGGCACGTCCTACAACCCGCTCTTCCTGTACGGTGGGGTGGGTCTGGGCAAGACCCACCTGATCCATGCCATCGGCAATTCGCTGGTGGCCGGCAACGCCAACGCGCGGGTGCGCTACATCCATGCCGAGCAGTTCGTCTCGGACGTGGTGAAGACGTACCACCGCAAGTCGTTCGACGAATTCAAGCGCTACTACCATTCGCTCGATCTGCTGCTGATCGATGACATCCAGTTCTTCTCGGGCAAGGACGGCACGCAGGAGCTCTTCTTCTACGCCTTCGAAGCCATCGTCCAGCAACGCCGTCAGATCATCATCACGAGCGACACGTATCCGAAGGAACTCGCGGGTATCGACGAGCGCCTGATCTCGCGCTTCGACTCCGGGCTCACGCTCGCGATCGAACCGCCCGAGCTCGAGATGCGCGTGGCGATCCTGATCCGCAAGGCCGAGAGCGAAGGCGTGCCCCTGCCCGAGGAAGTCGCCTTCTTCATCGCCAAGCATCTGCGCAGCAACGTGCGCGAGCTCGAAGGCGCCCTGCGCAAGGTGCTGGCCTACGCGCGCTTCCATGGCCGCCCGATCTCGGTCGAAGTCTGCAAGGAAGCGCTGAAGGACTTGCTGTCCGTGTCCAACGGCCAGCTCACGGTGGAGAACATCCAGA
This sequence comes from Verticiella alkaliphila, assembly GCF_018904615.1. Taxonomy (GTDB): domain Bacteria; phylum Pseudomonadota; class Gammaproteobacteria; order Burkholderiales; family Burkholderiaceae_B; genus Verticiella; species Verticiella alkaliphila. The sequence continues at coordinate 904 of NZ_JADCNH010000035.1, forward strand.
AGACCGTCGCCGACTTCTACAAGATGAAGGTGGCGGACATGTACTCCAAGCGACGTCCGGCCAACATCGCCCTGCCCCGCCAGATCGCGATGTATCTCGCCAAGGAACTCACCCAGAAGAGCCTGCCGGAAATCGGCGACCTGTTCGGTGGCCGTGACCACACCACGGTCCTGCATGCGGTGCGCAAGATCACCGAAGCCCGGACGAAGCAGGCCGAACTGAACCACAATCTGCACGTGTTGGAACAAACCCTGAAAGGATGAACATGCAACTGGTCAAAGCATCGCGCGACGCGCTGTTGAAGCCGCTCACCACCGTGGCCGGCATCGTGGAGCGGCGTCACACCCTGCCGATCCTGGCCAATGTGCTGTTGCGCAAGGACGGCGAGCGCGTGTCCTTCATCGCGACCGACATCGAAGTCCAGATCACGACGCATGCGGACTTCGGCACCGGTCCCGAGCAGGAAGCCACCACCGTTGCGGCGCGCAAGCTGCTGGACATCCTGCGCGCCCTGCCCGACACCAGCGACGTCGTGCTCTCGCACGCCGCCAACAAGCTCACCGTGACGGCCGGCAAGAGCCGCTTCGCCCTGCAGACGCTGGCCGCGGCCGAGTTCCCCACGGTGGCCCAGCCGGAATCCTGGAACGCGAGCCTCACGCTGCCGCAGAAATCCCTGCGCCAGCTGCTCAACATGGTGCACTTCGCCATGGCCGTGCAGGACATCCGCTACTACCTGAATGGCATGCTGCTGGTGTTCGAGAACAACCAGGCAAGCGCCGTGGCCACGGATGGTCACCGTCTGGCGTTCCACGCCGTCACCACCGAGGCCGCGCTGGCCGAACGCCAGGATGTGATCATCCCGCGCAAGACGGTGCTGGAACTGCTGCGCCTGCTGGAAGACACGGACGAGCCCGTCGGCATCGATGTCGCCGGCAACCAGATCCGTTTCCGCTTCGGTCAGGTGGAGTTCATCTCCAAGCTCGTCGAGGGCAAGTTCCCCGACTACCGCCGGGTGATCCCGTCGGGCTACACCAAGGAATTCGACCTGGAGCGCGAGGACTTCCTGCGCACCCTGCAGCGTATCGCCATCCTCACGACCGACAAGTTCAAGGGCGTGCGCATGCAGCTCGCGGACCACGTGCTGCGCATCTCGTCCAGCAATGCCGAGCAGGAAGAAGCCCAGGAAGAACTCGAGATCCTCTACAACTTCGATCCGCTGGACGTGGGCTTCAACGTCACGTACCTGCTCGACGTGCTCGGCAACCTCAAGACGGACCGGGTCACCGTGTCCATGGGCGACGCCAACTCGTCCGCTCTCATCACCCTGCCCGACGACGAAAACTTCAAGTACGTCGTCATGCCGATGCGCATCTGACGCTAGGCAGCGACGCGTTCCGGCGCGTGCCGGGACGCCGCCTGAGCGCGGCATTCTGCCGCGCCGGCGCGCCGGGCGCTTGCCGCCCGCCGGACCAGACTCAAGGTAGATCATGACCGCACCGCAAGACAACCAGCCCGACTACGGCGCCGACTCCATCAAGATGCTCAAGGGCCTGGAGGCCGTGCGCAAGCGTCCCGGCATGTACATCGGGGACACGTCGGACGGCACCGGCCTGCATCACATGGTGTTCGAGGTGGTGGATAACGCCATCGACGAAGCGTTGGCCGGGCATTGCGACGAGATCGTCGTCACCATCCATACGGACAACTCGATCTCCGTCACCGACAACGGCCGGGGCATCCCGACCGACATCCACAAGGACGACGAATTCCAGCGCAGCGCCGCGGAGATCGTCATGACCGAGCTGCACGCCGGCGGCAAGTTCGACCAGAACTCGTACAAGGTGTCCGGCGGCCTGCACGGCGTGGGCGTGTCGTGCGTGAACGCGCTGTCGGAATGGCTGCGCCTCACGATCCGCCGCAATGGCAAGGTCCACCACATGGAGTTCCGCCAGGGCGAGCGCGTCGAGCCGCTGAAGGTGGTGGGCGACACGGACAAGCGGGGCACCGAGGTGCACTTCCTGGCCGATCCGGTCATCTTCAACAACATCGAATTCCACTACGACATCCTCGCCAAGCGTCTGCGCGAGCTGTCGTTCCTGAACGACGGCGTGGCGATCAAGCTCGTCGACCAGCGCCAGGACAAGACCGAGGATTTCGCCTTCATCGGCGGCACCGCGGGCTTCGTGCAGTACATCAACCGCAGCAAGACGGTGCTGCACCCGACCATCTTCCACGTCAACGCGGAATCGTCCGCCGGTGGCGTGCCGGTCGAAGTGGATGTAGCCCTGCAGTGGAACGACAGCTACTCCGAGAACGTGCTGTGCTTCACCAACAACATCCCGCAGCGCGACGGCGGCACGCACATGACCGGCCTGCGCGCGGCCATGACGCGTATCCTGAACAAGTACATCACCGACAACGAGATCGCCAAGAAGGCCAAGGTCGACACCACGGGTGACGACATGCGCGAAGGCCTGGCGTGCGTGCTGTCGGTGAAGGTGCCCGAGCCGAAGTTCTCCAGCCAGACCAAGGACAAGCTCGTGTCCAGCGAAGTGCGTCCGGCCGTCGAGGACGCCGTGGCGCGCTCGCTGGAATCCTGGCTGCTGGAGCACCCGGTCGACGCCAAGGCGCTGTGCGGCAAGATCGTCGAGGCCGCCCGCGCCCGCGAAGCCGCCCGCAAGGCGCGCGAGATGACGCGCCGCAAGAGCGTGCTGGAAGGCGCTGGCCTGCCTGGCAAGCTGGCGGATTGCCAGGAGAAGGATCCGGCGCTCTCCGAGCTCTACATCGTCGAGGGTGACTCGGCCGGTGGCTCCGCCAAGCAAGGCCGCGACCGGAAGTTCCAGGCCATCCTGCCGCTGCGCGGCAAGGTGTTGAACGTGGAGCGTGCGCGCTTCGACCGCCTGATCTCCAGCGAGCAGATCGCCACGCTCATCACGGCGCTCGGCACCAGCATCGGCCCTGCGGATTTCAACATCGACAAGCTGCGCTATCACCGCATCATCATCATGACCGATGCTGACGTGGACGGCGCGCACATCCGCACCCTGCTGCTCACGCTCCTGTATCGCCAGATGCCCGAGCTGGTGGCCCGCGGCCACATCTACATCGCCCAGCCGCCGCTCTACCGCGTGAAGGCCGGCCGCGAGGAGATCTACCTCAAGGACGACCAGGAAGAGACGGCGTACATGATGCAGCTCGCGCTGCGCGGTGCCGAACTCGTGCCGCAGGAAGGCGCCACCCCGATCCTGGGCGATGCGCTGACCGATCTGGTGCGCCAGTACAACGTGGCCGATGCCATCGTGCAGCGTCTCACCCGCCGCTTCGACGGCGACGCACTGCGCGCGGTGCTCCAGGGCATCGAGATCAAGCTCGATGACGAATCCACCGCCCAGGCGTCGGCCAAGATCCTGGCCGATGCCCTGCACGACCCGCTCGACCCGACGGCCGTGCATGTCGAAGCCGTTTACGACGACGCCAGCGAGAAGCACCGCCTGCTCGTCCAGCGCAAGCTGCATGGCAACGTGCGCACCTCCGTGATCGACGCCGACTTCGTCGCCGGCGCCGATTACGCTGCCCTGCGCCACGCCGCGCAGACCTTCAACGGCCTCATCCAGGCCGGCGCCACCATCCAGCGCGGCGAAGGCGAGAAGCAACGCTCCGCCCCCATCACGAGCTTCGGCGAAGCCGTGCGCTGGCTGCGCAGCGAAGCCGAACGCGGCATCACCAAGCAGCGCTACAAGGGCCTGGGCGAGATGAACGCCAGCCAGCTGTGGGAAACCACCATGGACCCCACCGTGCGCCGCCTCTTGCGCGTGCAGATCGAAGACGCCATCGCGGCCGACGAGATCTTCACGACGCTGATGGGGGACCAGGTGGAGCCGCGCCGGGCGTTTATTGAGGCGTTTGCGTTGTCGGCGGGGAATATCGACGTTTGATGGTCACCCAGCGCTGAGTTCCAGCCAGAGCCTTGTCGAGAAAGCCACCTTCGCGGTGGCTTTTTCATTGCGTCACGGCTTAGGAGACTGCTGTTTGAACGACAACAAAGCCTGTCTCTGAGTTTCGGGCGCGGGATGCGGCGGCCCCTCAATCACCCAGCGCAAATAGGCCAAAACAGTAGGAGCGAGATCCCGCACGGACGCAACGTAGTCATGGGGGTCCTCGGGCATGCCGAATGTCACGACGCCGGGAGGAGCGAAAAAGTAGTCGTGCCAGTCCTGAATTCGGTCCTGCTCGAATCTGCGAACGACAATTTTGTCCAAGTCCCTGTTCAGAATCGCATGCTTGGACCCGTTCGCGATATCTCGCATGACATCAAGCACAGCCTTCGCATCGGGTGGCATGGCAGCTTGACGGGCCTTCATCTCATCCTGTCCGACTCTGCGCACCCAATCGAAGTACAGATGATGGGCCGTGAATGCGAAGTTGAGGACATGGTCCATGTCGAAGCTGTCGTGGAGTCTTGCACTTTCACGTCCCAACTTCTCTAGCATTTGCCCCAACGAAGAAATGCCGAGGTTCAGTTCTGGCAGGTTCTCCTGTTGCCTCTCTCGCTTTTTTCTTCGCCACGTCGCTCTTACCGGTGAATCATTCAATCAAACTTCCAGATAGACGCCTGCCAACCGAGCCGCTTTGACCAGATCCTTGTCCACCGTGGCGAGCGGAATCTGCCTTCGTATCGCCAGTTCAAGATAGGAGGCATCGTACGTCGACAGTTTGTAGCGGCGGGCGAGATTCAAGATGTCGCTGAATGCACGATCCTGCGATTCACTGTCGCTTGAGATCGATAACCGCTCCAACTTTGACAAGAATCCTTGGGAGCGTGCTTCGGTGATCAGACCCCGAGCCTCCGACTTAGCCAGGACATTGCCGACTTCAAGCCCCCAGATTGACGGCACAACAGCCTCTCCAGTCATCAGTCTCCGGAGCACGCGCTCAGCGTAGCCCCGGTTTCCATCGTTGCCATCGTTGAGCACCCAACACATCGTGACGCAGTTATCCAGCACGAACATCAGGCGCGTCCTTCGTCGACCAGAGCTTTCAGGTTGAGATCGTGATCGGGCTCCACCGCTTGCATGAACTGAAGCATGTCGGCAACGGCCGCCTCGGGATCTTTCTGTGCACTGCCAGCGCTGGGCACCAGATCGGCTACTGGCTGACCTCGCATCGTGATCGTGTAACGCATCCCCGCCTGAACGCCGCGAATCAGTTCGGACCACTTCGTCTTTGCTTCGAAGGAACCGATTTCCACGTTCATATTTGCCTCCCACTTCGTTTAGACCAGTCAACAGACTGGTAGCTTCGAAAGTATAGCCCGGTCTGCCATGCAAAGCACGGTGGTCACGCTTTACGAAGTGTGGGCTGCAGCCTAAGCGCGGGCGCGCCACTTGCTGCATCGCAGCATGAAGCTGCTACTCTTTGGTTCCCTTTGGAGCTAACCCCGCCCGATGCGCCGCGCCCCCTTCAAGCCGCTGCTGCAGCAAGCTGTCCGTTTGGCCCGGCGTCAGCAGAAAGCTTGGCTTGCCGTCACCACGGCTAACGTGGCTGCGGGAAAAAAGGCGGTCAAGCGGGCCGCGACGTCAGCCGATGAGCGCTCGCGCAAGGCCGCCGCGGCCCGGCAGGCCAACCCGCGCCCGCCCCTGGGCACTGCCCGCCTGGGCCCCGGCCGCTGGGAGCCCAGCCAGTTGCGCGAATCGGGCAACCGGCTCGATGCGTTTCGCTATCTGCCCGCCTCGGCACCCACGCCAGGCCTCCCCCTCGTCGTCATGCTGCACGGCTGTCGGCAGACGGCCACGGACTTCGCGCTGGGCACCCGCATGAACGCGGTGGCCGAGGAGCGGGGCTTTGCCGTGCTGTACCCGCAGCAGGCGGTCAGCCGCCAGGCGCAGCGCTGCTGGCGGTGGTTCGAGCCTGACGCCCGGCATGGGCTGGCGGAGGCGGACCTGATCGCTGCGATGGTGCGACGTGAGGTGGCGCGTCTGGCGCTGGATTCGACGCGGGTCTATGTGGCGGGGTTGTCGGCGGGGGCTGGTATGGCGGCGCTGCTGGCGCTGCGGCACCCGGATCTCTTCGCGGCGGTCGCGCTGCACTCAGGCCCGGTGCTGGGCGCGGCGCAATCGGCGCTGGGGGGCATCCGCACCATGCGTCGGGGCGCGGGCGTGTCTCTGCCGGTCATCGATGCCGCCATGGCGGCACCCTTGGCTTTGCGTGACGGGGTGCCTGCCCTCGTCCTGCATGGCACGGACGACAAGGCGGTGGACGTACGCAATGCCGCGGGCCTCGCGCGGCAGTTCGCGATGCTCAACGGATTTGGTGAGGTCGATGCCGATGTGCGGGTGGTGGGCGCCGGCACGCGTCGCGAGTATCAGCGGCATGACTACGCCGTGGGCAAGCGCCTTGGCCTGCGGGTGTGCCTGATTCCCGGGCTGGGACATGCCTGGTCGGGTGGCGACGATGCGATCGCTTTCCACGCAGCGCACGGGCCGCAGGCGTCGCGGTTGGCCTGGCAGTTCTTCAGAGGGCGGCGGCGATTAGCAGCGCCGGCCCAGTTGGCGGACTAAAGACGCCGGCTGGACGCGGGCCTCAGGCTCAGGCCTGCGAGCGCGCCATCATGCGATTTGCCCTGGCACTCACCCCACACGCCCGGCCGATGGGCCCCGCCCACCTGCATGCCCTGCGCGGGGTTGGTTGAGGAACATCCAAGTGCTCGACGTCCCGCATGCGCTCAGTCCACAGACACCTTTGAGCGGACGTGCTCCCGGAAGAACCGGAGCATTTCTCGGGTTGCATCAGGCCCGCGCGATTCCGTGTACGAGCCTTGAGGGCTGCCGCCCGACCAGGCATGCGAGGCGCCATGCACAAGCCAATGCTCGGCGACCACGTGATCGTCCACGCGGTAAACGCGTCGGGTGCTGCGCAGGCCGCCGGTTGTCTGAACCGCGTCGCTGGACATCGTCGCCTGGTCGCCAACGCTGGCGGCGATGACGTGCTGTCCGTTGGCGGGATGCACCGTGGCGTCCGCGTCGCCATGGAAGACGATGGTGGGCACGCCCGACGCGGCCTTGCTGCCCGCGCCGCCGCTGCGCATGGCCGCCAGCGCCGAGGGCAGATCCGTGGCGGTGCCGCTGGCCAGGCCGGAATGCACGCCCACAGCGGCGAAAAGCTCGGAATACGTATCGCCCAGAATCGCAGCCATGGCCCCGCCGGCCGAGAGGCCTGCCACGTAGACGCGGTCCGGATCAATGCCGTAGCGTGCCATCACGTCCTGCGTCATGCCAGCGATCAGCGCTGGCTCACCGCGGCCACGCTGCTGATGCGTGTGCTTGAACCAGTTCCAGCAGCGCTGCGGATTCATCCGCGTCGACTGCTCGGGATACAACACGACGAAGCCTTGTTCGGCCGCCAGCGCGTTCATGCGGGTGCCGGCGGCGAAGTCATCGGGATCCTGGGTGCAACCGTGCAGCATCACGATCAGTGGCAGCGGCCGGTCACCCGCACCCTCGGGCACATAGAGCTTGTAGTCGCGGGCGTCGCCGCCTTGGGTGAAGGTGCCACGCACGAATCGCGGATCGTGGACGGCCTGAGCCACGCTGTGGGCTGCGGGCATGGCGCTGCCTGCCGCCTGGGACAGGCTGCCGAGCTGTGCTGTCAGCGAGGCGGCGAGATGGCCCAAGTCAATGCCTGGCACTCGGCGCTCGCTACGCGCTGAGTGGTTCGGCGGATCGGTCGCCATCGCCTCGTCTTCGCCGTCGTTCTGGGTGGACTGCGCGGCGGCAGCGTCGACGTGATCCGAAGCGCGATCCGTGCCGCCGGCTTGGGCGTGCGCTGGCGTGGGACGTCCGCGGCCTGTCGCGCCAGCCGCGCGGGATGCGGACGGCTCACCATTGGCTCGGACGTCGCGGACCTCGACGTCGATAACATCCGCCTCCACCGGACGACGGGAGGTGGCGGCTGATGCGGCGGCTGCGGCAGGAGACGCCTCAGCCGAGAGGGGCTGGCCGCGCAAGGCGGCCTGAATGGCGGCGGTGGCCGCCGTGAGATCGCCCGCGCGCGTGAGGCGCGTGGCTTCCTGCATGACGTGCTGAAGATCGAAGGACATGGCGGGCTCTGCGGAAAGAGGCATTCAGCGAATGCGGGTGGCGAGCGCGGCCTTGACGGCGGGGCTGGCATGCAGCGCGCCCAGCACCGTCAGGGACTCGATGGTGGCCAGCGCCAGTTCCGGCGTGACGTCCGGGGCCAGCGATGCCAGACCCAGCACGCGGATGTTGAGTGTCTCCCCGGCGTCCTGCACGGCCTGCAGATCGCTCGCGCTGAAATGCTGGATGCCCAGCACCAGCATCTTGCGGGACACCACCTGGCGGACGACGTCGGCGTGGCTGGTCAACTGGGTGCGGATGGCCGTACGGATGAAATCCGTGCGGTTGGCGTAGAAGCCTTCCTGCACGAGCAGGTCGATCTGGCCGAGATCGACACAGCCGAGATTGATGGTGATCTTCTCGTCGGCAGGCTTGGCGACTGGCTGGAGATGGGGGGTTCTGGGCGGCATGGGCTCCACTTTATTCCATCCAAGTGGATGGTAAAAGCGGAATGTTGTAAGTGAGCCGCCCAGTTGTCGCGCTCGTCGACATCCACTGCTCCGGCGGCTCAGGCGCCCTCGGGCTATGCTTGCATCCCCGGCGGCACCGGCTCGATGTCATATTGGCTCGCCCGCCGCCCTCTTCCTGTCGTGCTCTCGTTCGTGTCTTCTGCGTCTCCTGCCCACCCCCATCAGAACAATCTTCCCGGCGTCCTCTGGGCGCTCGCCGCCGTCGGCATCTTCACCTTCACCTATGTGGCCGCCAAGCTGAGCGGCACCGGGGCCGCCGCGATGCAGGTGATGTGGCTGCGCTACGTGGGGGGAACGATCACGACACTGGCGTTGCTCATGGCGCGTGGCGGCCTGTCCGGCATCGGCTTCGCCTCGCGGCCTGCGCTGCACATCGGGCGGGCGGCCGCGGGTGCGTTCGGCGCTTCTAGCGCCGTGTATGCCGCGAGCAACATGCCAGTGGCTTCGGCCAGCGCCATCGGTCTGCTCGACGGCTTTTTCATCGTGCTGCTCGGTTTGTTCGTGCTGGGCGAGCGCATCAGTGTGCGGCAGGCCCTGGCCATCGGCCTGAGCATGATCGGCGCGCTGGCCGTCGTGGCGAGCCAGGGAGCTTTCGGCGGTTGGGATCCCGCCTTCGCGCTCCCTGCGGGCGTCGCGCTGGTAGGTGCCCTGCTCGTGGGCATCGAGAGCATTCTGCTCAAGGCGCTTGCCCGGTCTGAACGCGCGTTGATCGTCCTGCTCTCGGTCAACGTGCTGGGGGCGTTGCTGCTCAGCATTCCCGCGTGGTTCACCTGGGTCTCGCTGCCATGGCCTTGGCTCATCGCCTTCCTCGGGCTCGGCCCGTTGGCGATCGCGGCGCAGTACTGCAATATCCGGGCGTTCCGCGTGGCCGACGCCAGTGTGGTCGGGCCCGTGCGATACACCTGGGTCGTCTACGGCGCGCTGGCAGGTGCCGTGTTCTTCCACGAGCCGCTCACGCCGGCCGTGTGGGCGGGCATTGCGCTGGTGCTGGCGGGTGGCTGCTGGCTTGCGCTGTTGCGCGCGCGGCCGGCATGAGCCTCGTGCAAGCGACCACCGGCGGCAACTGACCGAATCGCGCCTACTGATCGACCGTGCTGCCCTGGCACCAAGACGACCCGGTTCCATCATCGCTATTTCTCGCCCCCCACGGGCAGTGGCGCGAACGCCACGCGCACGCCCAGATCCAGCGCGCGCGGGATCACCGAGCGGTGTGTCTCCGCCGCGATCACGCGAAAGTCCAGCCGCACGCCTGGCACGGTGGCAAGCACGGCCGCCAATGCCCGCATGCGATCCACCATGGCGCGGCCCTGGCGCTGGGCGGCGATGCGCTCGCGGTCGGGCCAGGTGAGTTCGTCGGGGGACAGCGCCTGTTCGTATTCGCCCACGGTCAAGCAGACACGCGCATCGAGGCCCGCCACCGGTGCGGCCACGGCGGCCGCGGCCAACTGCGCCGCGCGGCCTTCACCCCACCACACGGAGGGGCTCGACAGGAGGTACGTGGCGAAGAGACCCGGCTGTGCAAGGCAGGATTGCAGGCCGAGCAGCCCGCCCAGGGAGTGGCCGGCGAACGTGCGGCGGGTGCTGTCCAGGGGCAACGCGGCATGCGCCAGTGGCAGGACCTCATTGGCAATCCATGCCAGGAAAGCGGGCGCGCCACCCGGGCCCGACATCACATCTGCCGGGCGTGCCGACCCCGCCGCCCCTTCCACGCCACCCGGCGTGAAATCATGCTCACGCCGCGAGGGCCCCACGTAGCCAATCGCCAGGATCACGCCAGGCACGGCCAGACGCGCCTTGGGGGCGCCCGCGTGGTGCCAGGCCAGCGCGCGGGCCATCTCCAGATGGGCGTCCTCGGCCATGACGAGCAAAGGCCACCCCTGTGCGGGTGCCTGCCCTGCCGGCCAGGCCAGGGTCAGGCGGCACGCGCCCGACGGACCCGCCACCTCGCGCGTGGCGGTGCCCGGCAAGGGGCCGGCGGTCCAGCCAGCGGGCGTGGCGAACCCATCGAATGGCGGAGCAAAGGGCGAAGCGATCATGGCGCGAGGTGAGACATAGGAGTGAGGCAGCAACGGCTGCCGTCGCAAAGCATGCGATACTCGCCGCTTTGGCGACGAGCGTCGGCAGCTGCCGGCTCAGGCCCGCATGCCTGCGGGGCGTCGCATCCTACCTCACGCGCGCTTTCTGGCTGCAGCAGCATCACAGTGGATAGTAATACGTCTTATTCGCCGGCCTTGCCGGCCGACCCGGTGGGCGCCTACCGGCAGATCCTGTGGCGGCGCTGGCTCCTCGTGGGCGTGCTCGTGGCCATCATCCTGGCCGCGATCGTCGTCGACTTCACGCTGGGGCCCGCCGGTCTGTCGCTGGCCGAACTCTTCGCCACCCTCGTCTCGCCGGACACGGCCGATGCCACCACGCGCGTCATCGTGTGGGACATCCGCCTGCCCTACGCCTTGATGGCCATGGCGGTGGGCGTCTCGCTTGGCCTGGCCGGTGCGGAGATGCAGACCATCCTGAACAACCCGCTCGCGAGCCCGTTCACGCTCGGGCTGTCCTCGGCCGCAGCGTTCGGCGCGGCGCTGGTCATCGTGCTGGATCTCACGATCCCGGGCCTGCCCGCGGCATGGACCGTTGCTGCAAGCGCGTTCTTCTTCTCGCTGCTGTGCGCCATGCTGCTCGATGCCGTCGCCCGCTGGGGCGGGATGAACACGTCCGGCGTGGTGCTCTTCGGCATCGCCCTGGTCTTCTCCTTCAACGCCCTGGTCTCGCTGGTGCAGTTCGTGGCGAGCGCCGATGCCTTGCAGGGCCTGGTGTTCTGGACGATGGGCAGCCTGTCGCGCGCGACCTGGCCCAAGCTCGGCATGCTGCTCCTGCTCTTTGCGATCATCCTGCCGCTGGCCATGCGCGATTCGTGGCGGCTCACCGCCCTGCGCCTGGGCGAGGATCGAGCGGCGAGCTTCGGCATCGACGTGCGCCGGCTGCGCCTCACCTCGCTGTTGCGCATCAGTCTGCTCTCGGCGCTGGCCGTGTCCTTCGTGGGCACCATCGGCTTCATCGGACTGGTCGCCCCGCACATCGCACGCCGGCTCTTTGGCGAGGACCACCGCTTCTACCTGCCCGGCAGCGCGCTCGTGGGCGGCGTGATCCTGTCGCTCGCCTCGATCGCCTCCAAGAACATCGTGCCGGGCATCATCATTCCCGTCGGCATCGTGACCTCGCTCGTGGGCATTCCCTTCTTCCTCGCGGTGGTGTTCCGCCGCCAGATGCCGTAAGGGGCTGGCGATGCTCGACATTCAGAACATCGGCGTGGCCTACGGCCAGCGCCGCATCATCGAGAGCCTGACCGTCGAAGGGCTTGCTGCGGGCACCGTGACCTGCTTGCTCGGCCCCAATGGCAGCGGCAAATCCACGCTCTTGAAGGCGCTTGCCGGCCTGAACAAGATTGCCCCCGGCAGCAGCATCCGCCTGGACGGCCAGGAGCTCAGCCGGGCGAGCTTCGAGACGCGCGCCCGCCAGGTGGTCTACGTGCCCCAGGCCTTGCCGGCCGCCGTTCACCTGCGCGTGTTCGAATCCGTGCTCGTCGCGGCCAACGCCTCGCTGCCCGGCCAGCGCGCGGGGGGCGTGGACGTGCCGACGGTGCAGTCCCTGCTCGAGCGGCTGGGCGTGGGGCATCTCTCGCTGCGTTACATCGACGAACTCTCGGGCGGTCAGAAGCAGCTGGTCGGCCTGGCCCAGGCGCTCATCCGCAAGCCGCGCCTGCTGCTGCTGGACGAGCCCTTGTCCGCGCTGGATCTGAACTACCAGTTCCACGTCATGGATCTGCTCAGCCAGGAAACGCGCGAAAACGGTCTGGTCACGATCATCGTGCTGCACGATCTGAACATCGCGCTGCGTCATGCGGACTACGCGCTCATGATCCGGCAGGGTGATCTCTTTGCGCACGGCAGCCCGAGTGCGGTGATCACGCCGCATGCGCTCGCGCAGGTCTATGGCGTGCGCGCCCGCGTGGAGCCCTGCTCGCGCGGCGTCCCGCAGGTCATGATCGACGGGCTGGAAGCGCACGTCGGCTGACCGATGGCGTCCGCCCTGGCGCGCTCAGGGGGAAGCGCGCCGGCGCTGCCGCGTTTGTCGCCGCCGAGCCGGGCCGATTAGAATGAGAATATCTCTCGTTAATTGTCCCCTGACATGTTTCTGCTCCGTGCATTGCGCACGCTGGTCGTCACTGCCGGCTTGCTGACCGGCCTCCCTGCCCTGGCCGCTCCCATCGAGGTCACCGACGTGGTCGGTCGCACCGTGACGCTGAAGAAGCCCGCGCAACGCGTCGTGCTGGCCCAGGCCCGCCACTTCCCGGTCCTGGCGCTGATCCACGATGATCCGGCCAGCATCCTCGCAGGCTGGTCCGACGAGTTCAAGACGTCGTTCGCCAACGACTACGCGGATTACCTCAAGGCCTTCCCCTCGCTCGCGCGCGTGCCGGTCGTGGGCCGCCACACGCCGGACACGTTCTCCGTGGAGAGCAGCCTTGCCCAACGGCCGGACCTGGTCATCCTGACGGCGGCCTTCGCCGGGCTGCGCAAAGGGGCGAATCCTTCGGAATCGCCCCTGATCCGCCAGTTCGAGGCGGCAGGCGTGCCCGTGGTGGTGATCGACTTCTTCATGGATCCGTTCGAGAACACCGTGCCCAGCCTGCGTCTGCTGGGCAAGGCGCTCGGCCGCGAAGACCAGGCCGAGGCGTTCATCGAGTTCTACGTGCAGCACATGGACGGCGTCGCCGGGCTCGTGATGGGCAAGGCCGAGCGTCCGCCCGTCTTCGTGCACGCGCACGCGGGCACCACCGATTGCTGCTACTCGCCGGGCGTGGGCACCTTCAACGACATGATCTCGTTCGCCGGCGGGCACAACATCGGCGCCGATGTGATCCGCAACGCCACTGGCCAGTTGGGCTTTGAATACATCAACAGCCGCAACCCCACTGTCTACGTCGCCACGGGTACAGGCGCGACGCAACGCACCGGCAACGGCCTGGACATCGGCAGCACGGCCACGCCCGATGCCGCCCGCGCGAGCCTGCGCAGCGTCATCGATCGCCAGGGTCTGGGTGCCTTGCAGGCCGTGCGCACGGGGAACGCCCACGGGGTGTGGCATGGGTTCAACGACTCGCCCTTGCACGTGGTCTTCATCGAGGCCCTGGCCCGCTGGATCGACCCCGTCGAACGGGCGAACCTGTCCCCCCAGGCCACGCTCGACGAGATCAACAAGCGCTTCCTGCCCGTGCCCATGCGCGGCACCTACCTGGTCGACCTGACCGACGCGGGCGCCGGCACCAGCAAGCCGTGACGCGCTTGGCCCCCATCGACGCAGCGCCTCCGATAACGCCCGAAGACCCAGCGCCGCTGCGCTTCAGGTCGGAGGACGGCGCGCGTGGCTACGCCGTGCACGTCCAGGTGCCGCAGCGCACGCCGCCGCCGGCGGGCTTTCCGGTGCTATACGTGCTGGACGGCGCGGCCGCCCGCCTCGCCATCCAGGCGGATCCCGGTCTGCGTGATCTGCCGGTCGTGGTGGCCACCGTCGCGCATGCGCACGATCCCGAGGCAACGAAGGCGGCACGCGCGTATGACTACACGCCGCCCGCGCCCGACGGATCGCCGATCGTCGACCCGCGGGTGCCCGCCTGGCGCGCCGGTGGCGCCGATGCCTTTCTCGATGTGCTCGACACCCACATCCGCCCTGCCGTGCAGGCACGCCACCCGGTCGATCCCGGCCGCGCCGTGCTCGCCGGCCATTCGTATGGCGGCCTGTGCGTGCTTCACGCCTTGTGCGGCCAACGGGGTTATGCAGGCTACGTGAGCGCCAGCCCGTCCATCTGGTGGCGCGACGAGGCCATTCTGACGCGAATCGCGGCGCTTGCGGCAGCACCGGTTCGCCCTGCCGCCCGCGTCTGCCTCCTGGTCGGTGCGCAGGAAGCCTGGCACGCCCAGGCGCTCGGTCAGGACGGCACCCCAGGCAGCCGGCACGGCGGCGAGCCCACCGCACCGGCCGCACAGGCGCTGGCGGCGTACCTCTCGGGCATCCCCGAGCTTGACGTCACATTCACGTCGCTCGCGGGCGAGTCCCACGGCACGATGGCAGCGGCGGCGGCACGCGCCGCCGTGCGCCTGGCGGCCACGCTTAGCGGGTAGCCTGCCCCTTCTGTTCCTCGCAACCGTCGCCGTCCCGAATGCCGGTCTGCGCGCGTTCGCGTCGAACCCAAGTGGGCGGACGCGCGCGAGGGCCGGCCCCCGTTTCACGACCCCGCGCCGCCGCCACAGCCACGCCCAGGCGGTCCATTCGCCCCCTGCGCAAATGAATGCGATAATGCGGATGGCTCTCATTTCTTTCCTCATCCAGAAGACGGCGTCGGAAGACCGCGGTCTTCCTTTGCGTCCCTGTCATGACGACCCCCGTCCGCGCTCTGTCGCCCGCTTCGCCGCTGCGCCGCAGCCTTCTCGCCGCCGCTGGCGCCTCTGCCCTCGGGCTGGCTTTGCCGCGCGGCGTGCGGGCTCAATCGGCCGGCCCCCTGCGAATCGCCCTGCTCACCTCGCTGTCGGGCCCCTTCGCCTCGCTGGGCGAGAGCATGCGGGCCGGCCTGGAGCTGCTGATCGCCGAATCCGGCGGACAGATGGGCGGACGCCCGGTGCAGTTGCTCGTCGAGGATGACCACGGCAAGCCGGACGAGGCGGTGCGCAAGGTGCGCAAGCTCCTGTCGCAGGATCGCGCAGACGTGCTGTGCGGCATCATCAGTGCCGCCGTGGCGCTTGCCGTGCGCGACATCGTCAGCGATGCGCAGGTGCCCACGTTCGTGTCGAATGCCTCGGCCAACGCGCTGGCGCGCGAGGCCGCGAGCCCGCTGATCTTTCGCCCCACCAAGACGAGCTGGATGCTCGGCCACACCGCCGCACGCTGGGCGCACGAGCACATCGCCCAGCAAGGCGGCATCACGCTCGCCTCGGATTACGCGGCCGGGCGCGAGTACGTGGGCGACTTCGTCAGCACCTACGAAGGTCAGGGCGGCAAGCTCAGCCGACCGATGTGGACCCCACTGGGCACCACGGATTTCGCGCCGCTGCTGATGAACATCGCCGCCGCGCAACCGGCCTTTTTGTACGCTTTCCTGCCGGGCGCCGACGCCGTGCGCTTTCTCCAGCAGGTGCGCGACTTCCGTCTGCAGGACAAGCTGCGCATCCTGGGCCCAGGCGCGCTCTTTGACCAGGAAGACGTGCTGCCTGCCGCGGGCGACGCCGGTCTGGGCGGCATCAACACCTTCCATCAGTCTCCCGGTGCCCCGGCCGCAGCGGGCTTCGTTGCCGCCTATCAAAAGGTGCGCGGGCGCCTGCCGGGCGAGGCCAGCACCTCGGGCTACGCCACCGGCCAGGTCATCCGTGCCGCCCTCGAGGCCGTAGACGGCGATGTCGCGCGCAAGGATGCGCTGAAGGCCCGCCTGCTGGAGGCCACCGTGGACACCGCCTTCGGCCCCATGCGCTTCGACGCCCGCAACAATCAGGCGATCCTCGACATCTACGTGAACGACGTGCGCCGCGGGCCCGACGGCAAGCCGCTCAACACCATCGTCCACACCTTCGAAGGCGTTCGCGACCCCGGCCCGGCCGCCTGACGCCTCGCCGCTTCGACCCGTGTCGTACTACTTCGTCCAAACCCTCAACGCGCTGTCGTTCTCGGTACTCCTGCTGTTGACCGGCCTCGGCCTGTCACTGGTGCTGAGCCTGATGAACTTCATCAACCTGGCGCACGGTGCGTTCTTCCTGCTGGGTGGCTACATCGGCATCCACTGGCTCGCCGCCGGTGCGCGTGGTGGCTCGCGCTGCCCGCCGCCTTCGGGATCACGGCGCTCGTCGGGCTGATCCTGGATCGCTTCCCATTCGGCCGCTTCTACGCACGCCCTCACCTCATGCAGGTGCTGCTCACCTACGGTCTGTCGGTGATCTTCGCCGATCTCATGCGCTGGGGCTTTGGCGCGGATACGCTGTCGCCCGCCCTGCCCGAGCTCATGCGCGGGGTGGTGTTCGTGGCTGGCCTGCCCTTTCCGGTGTATCGGCTCGTGATCATCGCGGTCGGCGTCGTGCTGGCCATCGCGCTGTGGTGGCTGCTGGACCGCACCTTGTGGGGCGCGGCCATCCGCGCCTGCGTCGTGGACCGCGGGATCGTGGAGACGCTCGGCATCGACACGCGCCGCCTCTTCACGATCGGCATGGCACTCGCGGCGGGCCTGGGTGGCCTGGGCGGTGCCCTGGGGGCCGGGATGCTGTCGGCCTACCCCGGGCTGGACGAGGAGGTGCTGCTGCTGGCGCTGCTCGTCGTCGTGATCGGCGGGCTGGGCAGCTTCCGTGGCACGGTCGTGGCCGCCCTGCTCCTGGGCTTTGCCACGACCTTCAGCCGCATGTGGCTGCCTGAGTTTGCCAATTTCCTGACGCTGGGCATCATGGCGGCGCTGCTGGTGTGGCGCCCCACTGGCCTCATTGCACGCGAGACGCGTCAGCTATGACACAGGCCATCCGTCCCACGACGCGCGTTGCGCCACCGATGGCTGCCGTCGGCCGCGCCCACACCGTGCGCGCCCGCTTGGGCGCGTTGGTGGCAGCCGTGTTGCTCGCGGCCCCGCTGATCGCCCAGGATGCGTTCCTCCTGCGGTTCGCCGCTGAGATCCTGCTGGTGGGTGCCGCCGTGACCAGCCTGACCCTGCTCATCGGTCAGGGCGGCCTCGTGTCCCTGGGGCACGGTGCCGTCTTCGGCGCAGCCGCCTACGCGGCGGCCATCGTCGCGGGACACGTCAGCGGCGATCTCACCGTGATGCTGCTGGTGGGTGTGCTGACCGGCACGCTGCTCGCCCTGGCCATGGCTGCAATCACCCTGCGCACGCAGGGCCTCTTCTTCCTCGTGCTCACGCTGGTCGTCGGCCAGATGGTGTGGGAACTCGCCTTCCGCTGGCGCGACGTCACGGGCGGTGCCGATGGCCTGCGCGGCTTCGCCCGGCTCACGTTGGCGGGTGTGCCACTGCATGGGCCCATGGCCCTGTACCTCGTCACGGTGGGCGTGGCGCTGGCGGCCTGGGCGATCACCCGTGCCTTCACGCGTGCCCCTGTCGGAGTCGCGCTGACCGGCCTGCGCGATCAGCCGCTGCGCATGGCCGCCCTGGGCTACTCGGTGGCGCGGCTGCGCGCCTGGGCCTTCGCCACGGCCGGCGCGGTGGCCGGGGCCGCAGGCGCCGTCTATCCCTTCGTGAATCAGTATGTCGGGCCAAACGTGGTGCACTGGAGCCAGTCGGCCACCTTCATCATCATGGCGGTGATCGGTGGCATCGGCTCACGGGTCGGCGGCTTCGTCGGCGCCGCGGTCTACCTCTTCGTGCAGACCTACGTCAGTTCGCACACGGAGCGCTGGCAGCTCGTCATCGGTCTCATCTTCGTGGCCGTCGTGCTCTTCATGCCCCATGGCGTGGCGCAGGCGCTGCGGTTGCGCGGTCCTCGCGGCGCCACCGGCAAGGAGCGCGCATGAGCGGACTGCCATGGGTCGACCCCGTGCTGAGCCAGGGTGTGCCGCCGGTGCTTCGCCTGGAACACGTCGGCAAGCAGTTCGGCGCGACGCCCGTGCTGCACGACGTGGACTGCGCCGTGGCGGCAGGGGAGACCCTCGGGCTCATCGGGCCCAACGGTGCCGGCAAGACCACGCTCTTCAACATCGTGACCGGCTTCGTCACGCCATCCTCAGGGCGAGTGTTGCTGGGTGCGCGGGATCTCGCCGGGCAGGATCCTGCCGCCCGCGCCCGACTGGGCCTGGTGCGCACGTTCCAGAAGAGCCTCACCTTTGCGGCCCTGTCCGTGCGGCGCAATCTCGCCCTGGCGGCGCTGGCACACGCCGGTGACGGCTATCGCTGGTGGGGCGGCCGTGCGGCCCTGCGTCGGGCCGAGGCGCAGGCGGACGCCCTTCTTGCCGACCTGCCACTGGCGGTGCGCGCGAATGTTCCCGTGGCCGATCTGTCCTACGGTGAGCAACGCATCGTCGACATCCTGATCGCGCTGGCCCAGGCGCCGCGCATCCTGCTGCTGGACGAGCCCACCGCGGGCCTGTCCACCGCCGAATCCGAGCAGGTCCTCGCGCTGGTCCGCGAACGTCGCGGCGACGCCGCCGTCGTCCTGATCGCGCATGACCTGGATGTGGTCTTTCGCGAGTGCGACCGCGTGGCCGTGCTCGACCTTGGCCGGCTGATCGCCCTGGGCACGCCGCAGGCCGTCCGCGACGACCCAGCCGTCCATGCGGCGTACCTGGGCGGCTTGCCGGAGGCCGCATGACGACGATGCCCATGACAGCCGCCGTCCCCTTGCTGCGCCTGCGCGATGTGCGAGCGGGCTATGGCGGCGGGACCATCCTCAACGGGGTGGACCTCGATCTCGCGCGCGGTGAAGTGCTCGCCCTGCTCGGGCGCAACGGGGCGGGCAAGACGACGCTGCTGCATACCGTCTTCAACCTCGGCCCGACCGTGCAAGGGGAGATCCACGTCCGGGGCGAGGACGTTCACGGCTGGCCCACGCATCGCATCGCCCAGCTCGGTGTGGCCCTGGTGCCTCAGGGCCGCGGCGTGTTCGCAGACCTGGATGTGCAGGACAGCCTGCGCCTGGCCACGCTTGCGCCCCGCCCGCAGCAGACCACACCCGCCTGGACGCTGGACGCTGTCTACGCGCGATTTCCGCGGCTCTTCGAGCGACGCCGCACCCGCAGCGGCGCGCTGAGCGGCGGCGAACGGCAGATGCTTGCCCTGGGCCGCGCGCTACTCACCCAGGCGGATGTGATCGCCCTGGACGAGCCCAGCGAAGGGCTCGCACCCCAGGCCGTGGCCGCGCTGCAGGAACACCTCGCCGAACTGGCCCGCGATGGCACCACGCTGCTGCTCGTGGAGCAGAACACGGCCCTGGCGCTGCATCTCGCGCACCGCGTGGCCGTGCTCGGCCATGGCCGCGTCGTCTTCGATGGCACGCCCGAGGCGCTGGCTGCCGACCGTGCCACGCTGCACACGCACCTGGGGGTCTGACCATGCTCCACGTGCACATCCTGCCGGTTGCCGATGACGTCGCGCTGAGCGATCGTCTGCTGGCCACCCTCACGTCTGCCGAGCAGGCGCGCATCGACCGTCTGCGCCAGCCTGCCGACCGGCGGCGCAGCCTCACGGCCCGTGCGGCGCTGCGTGCCCTGTTGTCTCGCCTTCTGGGCGTGGCGGGTCCGCAAGTGCCGCTCATGACCGCGCCGAGCGGCCAGCCCATCGTGGCAGGCACGCCCTGGCACGTGAGCCTGGCCCACAGCGGGGAATGCGCCATCGTGGCCGTGGCCTCCACCGCCGTGGGGGTGGACGTCGAGTCCGATCGCGACATGCCAGACGCCGTCGAGATGGCCCGCACCTGGTTCACCGCCGCCGAGGCCACGCGGATCGCGGCAAGGCCTGCCGACTTCCTGCCGCTGTGGACCGCCAAGGAAGCCGTGCTCAAGGCGGCGGGCACGGGCCTCGCGGGCGGCCTCGCAGGATTCGCAGCTCCGGTGCCGTCCACTGAATTCCTGCCCCTTTCCGCGCCGCCAGACAGCGCCCTGACCCGCCTTGCCGTGCGCCGCCTGGATGCCGGCCCTGGCTATCACGCCGCCCTCTGCGTGCAGACGCCTGCGGCGCACGCGCTGCGCGAGCACCGCCACGACCTCGCCTGGCTCGACGCCGTGGCGCACACCGGCGTGGCCCCCACCGAATCGGAGATCTTCCATGGACAGACCTGAACAATCCTGGCCTGCGGCCGACGCCGAACGCTATCGCGCAGCGGGCTACTGGCGCGGCGAGACCTTCGGCCAGGTGCTGCGCGAGCGCGCGCGGCAGTACGGCGACAAGATCGCCATCGTGGGCGGCGACCAACGCTGGAGCTACGCCGAGCTGGACCGCCGTGCAGACGCCATGGCGCGCGCATTCCTCGACAGCGGTCTGCGGCCCGGTGATCGCGTGATCGTGCACCTGCCCAACATCCCCGAGTTCTTCTCGGTGATCTTCGGCCTTTTCCGCGCCGGCATCCTGCCGCTCTACGCCCTGCCCGCCCATCGCATTACCGAGATCGAGCACTTCGCCGTGACCGGTGGCGCGCGCGCCTACGTGTCCGCGCAAAGCCACGACGGCTTCGATTACCGCACCCTTGCCACCGAGCTGAAGGCACGGGTGCCCGGCGTGGAGCAGGTCCTCATCGTCGGCGATGCCGGCGCCGATACCGGCTTCACGGCCCTGGCAGACTTCCAGGCACGCGGCGAGGCTAGCACCACGGTGCCGGTCGAACCCGCCTCGTCCGACGTGGCTTTCCTGCAGATCTCGGGCGGCAGCACGGGCCTGTCCAAGCTCATCCCGCGCACGCACGACGCCTACATCTACACCCTGCGCGACAGCGACCGCATCTGCGGCATGACCGAGGACAGCGTGTTCCTGGGCGCCCTGCCCATCGCGCACAACTTCCCCATGAGCTCGCCCGGCGTGCTGGGCGCCCTCTACGTGGGCGCGCGAGTCGTGCTCTCGACTTCGCCCAGCCCGGAAGCCGGCTTCGCCCTGGTCGAGCGCGAAAGCGTGACCATGACGAGCCTCGTGCCGCCCCTGTTGCTGGTGTGGATGGAAGCCGCGGCCAAGACCCACTTCAAGCTCGACACGCTGTCGGTGATCCAGGTGGGCGGCGCCAAGCTCATCCCCGAGGTCGCGCGCCGCGTGAAGCCCGCGCTGGGCGTGACGCTGCAACAGGTGTTCGGCATGGCCGAAGGCCTGGTGAACTACACCCGCCTGGACGATCCGGATGACATCATCATCCACACCCAGGGCCGGCCGATCAGCCCGGACGACGAGGTGCTGATCGTCGACGACCTGGGCAACCCGGTGCCCGAGGGCGAGACGGGCCACCTGCTGACCCGCGGCCCCTACACGATCCGCGGCTACTACAACAACGAGGCGGCCAACCAGCGCTCCTTCACCGAGGACGGCTATTACCGCACCGGCGACATCGTCAAGCGCTTGCCCGGTGGTTACCTCGTGGTGCAGGGCCGTGCCAACGACCACATCAATCGCGCCGGCGAGAAGATCTCCGCCGAGGAGATCGAGGATCACCTCCTCGCCCACCCGCAGGTCTTCGACGCCGCTGTCGTGTCTGTGCCGGACGAGTACCTGGGCGAGCGCAGCTGCGCCTTCATCATTCCCAAGGGCGACAAGCCCCGCGCCGTGGCGATCAAGCAATGGATCCGCTCGCGCGGCCTGGCCGACTTCAAGGTGCCGGACCAGGTCGTGTTCGTCGAGCGCTTCAGCGAGACCGCTGCCGGCAAGATCAGCCGCAAGGAACTGCGCGCCACGCTGCGCGCGCAACTGGACGGCACCAAGGATTCCGCATGACTTCCCAAACCCTTCCCCTCTCCCTCGACAGCATGCGCGCCGACATCGCGCGCATCCTTCACGAAGACCCCGCCGAGATCGGCGATCACGACAACCTGATCGACCTGGGCCTGGATTCGATCCGCGCCATGGCGCTCGCCACGCGCTGGCGCGATGCCGGTGCCGATGTCGAGTTCTCCGAGCTCGCCGCCCAGCCCGAACTCGCCCACTGGTGGGCGCTCGTCGAGCGCGCGCTCCTGCGTCGCCAGGCCGCCGGACAGGCGTGAGATGGCGTCATCCGTGGACACCGAGCTGCCGCATGGCGCAGCCCCGCTGACGGAAGCCCAGCTGGGCATGTGGTTCGCCCAGCGGATGGACCCGAGCAATCCGATCTTCAACATCGGGCACTGCACCCACATCGAGGGGCCGCTGGACATCCCGGCCTTGCAGCGCGCGGTGGATGCCGCGCTGCGTGAGGCGGATGCGCTCGCCATGCGCGTCGTCGAGCACGACGGTACGGCGTGGCAGGCGCTCGACGAATCCTTGCGTCCGCGCCTGGAGATCGTCGATCTGCGCGCCGACCCGAGTCCGCTGGAGACGGCGCAACACCGCATGCGGGCCGACATGCATCGGCCCGTGGATCCTACCCGCCAGGCCATGGCCGCGCACGTGCTGTATCGCCTGGGCCAGGACCATGCCGTCTGGTATCAACGCCTGCATCACGTGGCTGCCGACGGCTACGGCATGGGCCTCATCGATGCGCGTGCCGCGCGCCTGTATGCGCGCGAGATCGGTGCCAGCGACGACGCCGGCGAGCCGCTCGCGGCCTACGCGCAAGCCCTCGAGGAAGACGCGGCCTACCGTGCCGGCGAGCAGCGCACGCGCGATGCCGCCTATTGGCGCGAGGCCTACGCGGGCCACACGGCCGCCGCCAGCCTGTCTGACGGCGCTCCCGTGAGCGGCCACGGTTTCGAGCAGGCCGAGACACGCCTGGATGCCGCCTTCGCCGAGGCCCTGCAGGCTGCACAGACGCGCACGGACGTGTCCTGGCCCGACATCCTCACGGCCCTGTGCGCGGCCTACATTGCGCGGCACACCGGTCAATCCGAGGCGGTGGTGGGCGTGCCCTTCATGGGTCGCCTGGGCAGCCGCACGGCGCGTGTGCCGGCCATGGTGATGAACGTTGTCCCGCTACGCCTTTCCATCGACGAGGATGCGCCGCTCGATGCGCTGCTCGTCGAGGCGAGCAAGGGCTTGCGCAAGGCGCGCCGCCACGGCCGCTACCGTGGCGAGCAACTGCGCCGTGATCTCGGGCTGCTGGGCGGCAACCGCCGCCTGTATGGCCCCCTCGTCAACATCCTGCCGTTCGAACAGCCCGCGCCGCTACCGGGCACGCGCACGCGACTGCAGGTGCTGGGCGCAGGCCCCGTCGAGGACCTCACGATCACGCTGCGCGGCAACCCGGCCCAGCCGGGCATGCTGCTCACCATCGAGGCCAACCCGGCCCTGTACGCGAAGGCCACCGTCGAGGCCCATCTCGCCCGTCTGCAGGTGTTCCTGCAGCGAGCCCTGGCCGCGCCTGTGCTGGCCCATGTCCCCACATTGACGGATGCCGAGCACCAGCACTGGACGGCCACGGTCAACGACACGGCGCATCCGGTGCCGCTCACGACGCTGCCCGCCCTCATTGAGGCCAGCATCGCGCGCACGCCGCAGTCGGTGGCGCTCGAAGACGCCGAAGGACGGCTCACCTACGCCGCGTTCGACGAGGCCACGCGCTCGCTCGCAGGCCGCCTTCAGGCCGCGGGCGTGCGGCGCGGCGACGTCGTTGCCGTCGCCTTGCCGCGCTCGCGCGATCTGGTGATCGCCCTCGTGGCCATCCAGCGGGCAGGTGCGGCGTATCTGCCACTGGACATCCAGCATCCGCGCGAGCGTCTGGCGGGCATTCTCGCCACCGCCACGCCGCGCGCCGTGGTGGCCACGGCGGCCACCCGCGTCATGCTGCCGAACGATGCCCGCATCGTGCTGCCGCAGGGCGAGGACGCGCCGTTCGACCCCGACCAGGCGCCTGGCCCGTCGGACGCCGCCTACGTACTCTTCACCTCCGGTTCCACCGGCGCGCCCAAGGGCGTGGTCATCGAACACGACGCCATCGTCAATCGCGTGCTGTGGATGCAGGCGCATTACGCCGTCGACGCGAGTGCCCGCATCCTGCAGAAGACCCCGGTCACGTTCGACGTGTCCGTGTGGGAATTCTTCCTCCCGCTGGTGGCGGGCGCCACGCTCGTCGTTGCGCCGCCCGAGTCGCATCGCGACCCCGCCTGGCTCGCGCAGCTCATCCGCGTGCATGCGGTGGATACCCTCCACTTCGTGCCCTCCATGCTCGCCGCATTCCTCGCCGAGCCCGCTGCGGCCGGCCTCGTCCTGCAGCGCGTGTTCTGCAGCGGCGAAGAGCTGCCCGCCGCCTTGCGCGACCGATTCCACGCCACGATCGCGAGCGAACTGCACAATCTTTACGGACCCACGGAGGCCGCCGTGGACGTTACCTGGTGGCCTGCCTCGCGCGAGGACACCTCCCTGCCGGTGCCGATCGGCTATCCCGTCTGGAACACGGCGATGTACGTGCTCGATGCGCGCGGCCGGCCCCTGCCCGCCGGCGTGGACGGTCATCTTTTCATCGCCGGACGGCAGCTCGCGCGCGGCTATCTCGGCCGGCCGGACCTGACGGCCGAACGCTTCGTCCCCGATCCGTTCGGCGCACCCGGCGCGCGCATGTACGCCACGGGTGATCTCGCCCGCTGGCGTGACGACGGCGCTCTGGTCTTTCTGGGCCGCTCGGACCACCAGGTGAAGATCCGTGGCCAGCGCATCGAGCTCGGCGAGATCGAAAGCGTGCTCGCCCATGCCCCGGGTGTGGACAGTGTGGCCGTGATCGTGCGCACCGACGCCCCGGCCGATCCGCGCATCGTCGCGTATCTGGTCGCGTCGCCGGCCGGTGCCGACGAGGCTGCCGTGCGCGAGCACGCCGCCGCGCACCTGCCCTCGGTCATGGTGCCGACGGCGCTGGTCTGGTTGCCCAACCTGCCCGTCACGGCCAACGGCAAGCTGGACCGTGCGGCACTGCCCGCGCCCGATCTCGCGCGTGCCGCGAGCGGGCGGGCTCCCGCGGCCGGCACCGAGCGCTGGATCGCCGAGCTGTTCGCCCAGGTGCTGGAGCGCCACGAACCCCTCTGCGCCGATGACGACTTCTTCGCGCTGGGCGGGCATTCCCTGCTTGCCGCACGGCTTGCGCTGACCATCCGTGAAGCCCGCCGCGGCGAGATCGGCCTGGGTGCGATCTTCGAACACCCCACCGTGGCACGCCTGGCAGCCTTCCTCGATGCCGACGCCGACCGCGCCGACGCCGGCTTCGGTCCCGTGCTGCGCCTGCGCCTTGACGCCGACGCGCGCCGCGAGCCGCTCTTCTGCGTGCATCCGGCGGGCGGCCTGAGCTGGTGCTATGGCGCACTCGCACGCGCGATGGACCCGGCCCGCACGGTGCTGGGCCTGCAGGCGCAGGCCCTGGAGGCCACGAGCCTGCGACCCGAGCCCGCCACGCTGGACGCCATGGCCGAGGACTACGCCGACCAGCTCGAGGCCCTGCACCCGCAAGGCCCCTGCCATCTGCTCGGCTGGTCCGTGGGCGGCATCATCGCGCACGCCATGGCCGTGGAGCTGCAGCGGCGCGGACGCGAAGTCGGGGTGCTCGCCATGCTCGACGCCTATCCCAGCGACTGCTGGCGCGACCGCCCCGAGCCACCGCCCGACGCGGTCTACAAAGCCTTGCTGCACATCGCGGGCCATGATCCGGCCTCGCTGCCGGATGTGCCCCTCACGCGCGACGGGGTCATTGGATTCCTGCGCGCAACGGGCCACCCGCTGGGCGAACTGCCCGACGCCCGGCTCGCCGGCGTGATCCATGCCGTTGGCCACAACAATCGACTGGTGCGCACGCATCATCACCAGCACTTCGCCGGCCGCGTTCTCTACTTTCGCGCAGCCCTCGACCACGTGGGTGAGGATCTGGATCCCGCCTATTGGGCGGCGTACGCCGAGAGCCTGGACGTGCACGACATCCCGAGCCTGCACGCCCACCTGACAGGCGAGGCGGCCACCGCCCGCATCGCCCCCATCGTGAATGCCGAACTCGCACGCCGGGATCCGGGAGGTCTCACGTGAGGCCCATCCCATCGCGTCGGTGCGCACGCCACCGCGTGCGGCCCACGCTCGTTCTCCTCGCCCGGCGTGCCTGCCACGCCGGGCGCCTGTGCTGTCCGTGGTGCGTGGCCCATCTGGCCCGCGCCTGTAGGCCGCCTGTCGCAGCATGTGCCGCGACAGGCGTCGCCACCCGATTGTCTTGACAAGGAAATGCCATGAACGTGATGTCCTCCCGCCCGAGCACCGGCCAGCGCCTGGTGCGTCGCACCGTGCTTGCCCTGGGCGCGCTATCGCTCTCGCTGTCCACCGCGTTCGCCGCGGCGACCTTCGAGCAGCCCGCGACCGATTTCGCCGGCCGCGTCATGGCCCAGGGCACGGTGCTGCCTGGCGGTGAAGCCAAGCTCACCGGCCGCGGTTTCGTGCCGGGCCAATCGGTCACGCTCTCGCGTGGCGGAGAATCGCTCGGTGACGGCCCGTACCAGGTCGACGACAAGGGCAACTTCGAAGCCACCGTGCAGATCCCGGCCAATGCCGTGGCTGCCCGTCACCCGATCGTCGTGCAGGCGACGGGCCCCGTGGCCGCGACGGTGTTCGAGCTCAAGGTGTCGCCCGACGTCCCGCTCTCGGGCCAGGACAAGTTCGCCACGCAGAGCCAGAAGCTGGTGCAGGGTCTCTATCAGAGCGCCTACAGCGCCAAGTCCGACCGTCTCTTCGTGACGGCCGCCGTGGGTCGCCCCCCGGTCAAGGAATCGCAGCTCATCAAGGTGAACCCGCAGACGCTCGCCATCGAAGCCCGCGTGACGCCTGCCGTGGCCAAGGGTCACGACGATGGTCGCGTCTATGCCGTCTACGGCGTGGACGTGGACGACGAGGCCGGCACGGTGTGGGTCACCAACACGCGTGACGACAGCGTGGCCGTCTACAAGCAATCGGATCTGTCGCTGGTCAAGCAGTTCGACGAGGGCACGGCGCCGCATGCGCGTGACGTCGTGGTCGTGCCGGGCCTGAACAAGGCCTACGCGTCGGGCCCCACGGGCGAATTCGTGGCCGTGTTCGACACGAAGAAGCTCGAGAAGATCGGCGACATCAAGGTGGCGTCCGCCATCCGCGGCCAGGACTTCGGCACGATGAGCCTGGTGCTCGATGCCGAACGGCAGAAGATCTACACGGTGGCGCTGAACACCGCCGAGATCGCCGTCATCGATGCCAAGACCGACACCGTCGAGAAGGTAATGCCCGTCCCCGGCGCCAACGGCGGGGCCGGCATCGCCATCGACGCCAAGGGCCAGCGTGCGTACGTGGCGGCGCAGGGCAGCGACACGGTCTCGGTGGTGGATCTCGCCTCGGGCAAGGTGCTTGCCACCACGCCGGTGGGCGCAGGCACGCTGAACGTCGCGTATGACCCGGTCAACCACCTCGTCTATGCCGCCAACCGCGGCGCCGGCACGGTCACCGTGCTCGACGCCGACGGCAAGATCGTGGCCAACCTGGACGGCGGCACGCTGCCCAACCACATCGCCGTCGACGGCAAGGGCAACGCCTTCGCGGTGAACAAGTCGCGCGGCGCGGATGACGCCCAGGGCGACCGCATCACCCGCCTCACGCCCAAGCAGTAAAGCCTGGCGCGCCCTGCGCGCTGTTCTGCTGCCGGCGTCACACGACGCCGGCAGTCTCGACTGCCCGGAGTTCCCATGGCCCGTCTCGCCTGGCGCGATACGCCTGAAGCCTATGGTCTCGTCACGCGCGGCCTGCACTGGACCATGGCCACGCTCTTTGCCTGGCAATGGTTGAGCATGGCCTGTCGTCTCATCTTTGGCCGCACGCCGGTCACCGCCGTGATGGTAGGCTCGCACGCGCCGGTGGGCACCGTGCTGCTCCTCCTCGTGCTGGTGCGCATCGGCTGGTTCCTCGCGAATCGTCATCGGCGCCCCTCGCATGCCGGCGACCGTCTGGCAGGCCTCGCGCGCGCGGGCCACGCGTTGCTCTACCTCCTCATGCTGGTGATCCCGGCCATCGCCCTGCTGCGCCACTACGGCGCCGGCCGGCCCCTATCCATTCTTGGCGTGCCGGTGCTCCAGGCGCGACCCGAGAAGATCGAATGGATGATCGCACCGGCCAATGCGGTGCACGGCTGGCTGGGCTGGCTGCTGCTGGCGGTCGTCGTGGGTCATGTGGGTGCCGTGCTGCTGCACCGCTTCGTCTGGCGCGACGGCGTGGCCGCCCGCATGATGGGCCGCTCACCTGGCTGACGTCCCGGCGGCTGGCTTACCATCCCGGTTTGCCGTCGCCGTCCCCTGAGCCCTTTCGTGTCTGACATCCTCGCCGTCACCGGCCCGCTGTTCTTCATCATCGCACTGGGCTTTCTCGCCGTGCGCTTCGGGCTCTTTGGTCGCGGCGACATGCGCGTCCTGGGGGCTTTCGTCATCAACGTCGCGCTACCGGCCGTCCTCATCCATGCGCTCTCACAGCGGGACGTCCAGGAGATCCTGGACGTACGCTATCTCTTCGCCTATGGACTTGGGTCGCTCGCCGCGCTGGCCGTGGGCATCGGCATCGCGCGCTGGGGCTTGAAGCGCGGCATGGCCGCCAGCGCCCTGGCCGGCATGGGCACGGCCATGTCCAACAGTGCCTTCATCGGCTTTCCGCTGGCCTTGCAATTGGTGGGACCCGTGGCCGCCATCGCGGCCGCCTTGGCCATGCTGATCGAGAACCTGCTCATCCTGCCGCTGGTGCTGGCCCTGGCAGAGCGCGGCGAGGGCCATGGCCTCAACGTACGCACGCTCGCCCGACAGATCGGCGGGCGGCTGGTCCGCCACCCGGTGATCATCGCCATCGTCGTCGGCATGACGTTGAGCCTCCTGGGCTGGCACCTGCCGCTTCCCGCCGCACGTGGCGTGGAGATGCTGGCCACGGCGTCGGCCCCAGCCGCCCTTTTCGCGATCGGTGGGGCCCTGGCCGGCCAGGCCATGCGTGGCCTGGCCACGGACATCACCGTGATCGCCGTGGGCAAGCTCGTGATCCATCCGCTGCTGGTCTTGCTCGCCCTGCTGCTGGTGCCGGATCTGGACCCTGCCATGCGGGTGGCGGCCATCGTGATCGCGGCCTCGCCCATGCTCACGGTGTATCCGCTCATGGGGCAGAAATACGGCCACGAGGCCGTGTGCACGGCGACGCTGGTGATGACCACCATCGTCGCCTTCTTCACGCTCAGTGCGGTGGTGGGCCTGCTGGGCGCCTAGCCGGGCTGCTGTGGCGTCAATCTGAATTCGTGCAGGACGCAAGTCGTGTGCTCGCCCAGGCGCGGCGCAGCACCGGGCGGCGGCTGATGCCCACCACCCCCGGGCAACCCCGGCCAGGGCAGCGTCGCCAGCCCCGCCTGGGAGAGCTCACCAAAGAGGCCGACGTGCTGCGCCTGCGCGTCCTCACGCAGCTCGATCGCCGTGCGCACGCGACCGTGCAGGATGTCATGCGCCGTGAAGACGGCTTCCCAGTGCGCGGTGGGGCGTTCCGCGAGCGCCGCGGCCAATTGCTGGTTCAGTGCGGCCGCACGCGGCAGCCGCCCTGCCGAGGTCTGCAGCGCGGGGTCCGTCTCCCACGTTGACAGGCTCAGCACGCCGCCCAGCCTGCGGAACATGGCGTCATTGAGCATGCTCACGTAGATCTGGCCGTCCGCCGTGGCAAAGAGACCGGTGGGCGCATTGAAGGCGCCCGGCCCCGCGCCGGGAAAGAGCGCGCCGTCCACGATTTCATAGGCCTGCAGGGCGGCTGCGGTCTGCAGCATGGAGACCTCGATGTGGCGACCGCGCCCCGTGCGGGCCGTTTGGTAGAGCCGCGCCGCCACGGCCTGTGCCGCGTAGAGCCCCGTGCAGATGTCCACGACGAAAAAGCCGATGCGCCGAGGCTGCCCTTGCGCATCGCGATTCAGGTGCATGAGGCCGGTCAGGGCCTGCACCGTCGTGTCCAGCGCGGGCAGGCCGGCTTGGGGGCCTTCCGATCCGAAGCCGGAGATCGACACGTAGATCACCCGCGGATGCGCTTCGGCCAGCGCGGCGTAGCCCACGCCCAGCCGCTCGGCCACGCCAGGTCGATAGTTCTGTACCACCACGTCCGCCGACAGCGCCAGCGCGCGCAACGTGGCGCGGCCCTCGGCCGTGCGGCCGTCCACCACCACGCTCTCCTTGCCCGCGTTGTAGGCGATCGAGATCGCCGTATGGCCATCGGTGCTGCGCCCCATGTGGCGCGCCCAGTCGCCTTCGGGCGGCTCGATCTTGATGACCCGCGCACCCTGCTGGCGCAGGATCGCGCAACAGCTGGGGCCGGCGATGCCCTGGCTCAGGTCCAGCACGGTGAGGCCGGCCAGAGGAAGATCGTCAGGGTGGACGACAGCGTTCATGCAGCGACTCCAGACAGCATCAGTTCGATTCCTCAGGGCGGGCCACGTCGAGATCCGGCGCGATGTCCAGGATGACCTTGCCCACCGAGCGTCGTGACATCACGGTGTCGATGGCCGCCTCCCATTGTGCGAAGGGCATGCGCTGAATACGCGGCGGCGGCATCGCGCCTTCGGCCACGGCCGCGAGCGCACGGCCCACCACCGTCTGCACAGCGGCGGCATACCGCGCACGCTCGTCCGTGAGTCCCCAGCCGATGTAGTACCCATAGTTGAAGCCGATCACGGCCACGTTCTTCACGAGGGCGAGGTTGGTCGGCACCGACGCCGCCCGGCCGCCCGTAAAGCCGATCACGAGCAGGCGTGCGCCGGGCGCCACGCAGCGCAGCGAGGCATCGAAGAGATCGCCGCCTACCGGATCGAACACCACGTCCACGCCCTGTGGCGCGATAGCCTTCACGGCGGCAGCCAGCGCGTCAGAGTCGCTGGACAACGCATGGGCCGCGCCTTGCGCGAGCGCGGCCTCGCGTTTCTCGGCCGTGCTGGCGGTGGCGATGACGCGCGCCCCGATCAGCCGACCGATCTGCACGGCAGCCATGCCCAGGGCGCCACCAGCACCATGCACCAGGAGCGTTTCACCAGCCTGCAGCTGCCCGCGCCATGCCAGCGCCGACCAGGTCGTGCCATAGGTGATCGGCATGGCAGCCGCATGGGCGAGCGACAAACCGGTCGGCACGGGATAGACGGTGTCCGCCGTGGTGACGGCTTCCTGCGCGAACGCGCCCCAGTCGAGTGCGGCCACCACGCGATCGCCTGGGCGCACATGGCGCACATCCGGGGCGACCTCGAGCACCACGCCCGATGCCTCGGTGCCCGGCGTGAATGGCAACGGCGGCTTGCGCTGGTACGTGCCCGCGACGAATAGGCTCACGGCAAAGCCGACGCCCGCGTGTGCGATGCGCAGCCGTACCTGCCCAGGCGCCAGCGCCAACCGCGCGATCGGCTGCATCTGCAGTTCGCGCCAGTGCCCCCAGTGGGTGCAGACCAGCCCCGAAAACCCCGTGTCGTTCACCGTCATCCTCCTGGCTCGTCTCAGGGCGCCTGGATGCCGACGTCACGGATGATCCGGCCCCATTTGTCGTAGTCGTCCTGCAGCACCTTGGCGAACTGTGCCGGCGTGTTGCCCACGGGCACGAGGTTGAGCTCTGCCAGGCGCTGCTGCATCTGCGGCTCGCGCACGATACGCGCCACTTCCTTCGCGAGCGCATCGACGCGATCCTGCGGCACGCCCACCGGAAAGAGCAGCCCCATCCAGGCATCCGGCTCGAACCCGGCGAACCCGGCTTCCGCAAACGTCGGCACATTCGGCAGCAACGCCGAGCGTTCCGTGCCCGTGATGGCGATCGGCACGATGGAGCCCGCCTTCAGGTGCGCCATGGCCGAGCCCACGGCGATCAGGCCCACCTGGACGTGACCGGCGATGAGATCCGTGGCGAGCGGCGGGCCGCCCTTGTACGCGACGTGCTCCATCTGCAGGCCCGCCTCGCGCTTGAGCAGTTCACCGAGGATGTGGCCGGTCGTGCCGGCACCGTAGGAGCCGTAAGGATACTTGCCGGGATGGCGTCGGATCTCGTTGACGACCGCCTGGGGTGTGCGGCCCGGAAAGCTGGGATTGACCGCGAGGATCACCGATGACAGCGCGACTTCGCTCACCGGTGCGAAATCCTTGAGCGCGTCGTACCCCTGGTCGGCATACAGATGCGGATTCTGCACGTGCACGGTGAAGGTGAGCAGGGCGGTATGTCCGTCCTTCTCGGCCCGGGCCACGTGCCGCGTGCCGATGCCGCCACTCGCTCCGGGCTTGTTGTCGACGATCACCGGCTGGCCCCAGGCGGCCGTGAGCTCCTGGCCGATCAGGCGCGCGACGGCGTCGTTCACGTTGCCGGGTGCAGAGGGCACCACGATGGTGATGGGCTGCGAGGGGTATCCGTCGGCAGCGAGGGCTGGCAGCGCGGTCGCGGTCGCGGCCAGGACCATGGCTGAGGCGGCCATGTGGCAGGCGGCCGTGCGCAGGCGTGATGGCATGAGTGTCTCCTCGTGCGGTCGTGTTCGACCTGTCGTGTTGGGCGCGGCTCGCATGCCTGCCAAGTCCGCCTGACCCAGTCTACCGAGGGTGTCGCCAGCCACGTATTCCTCGCGGGACTTCACCGATTCCCGGCAGGCGCGTCGCTGCTACAGTGGAGCGACGCGGACGCAGATCCGGCCACGGAGGGATGCACCTTGAGACTGGAAGACCTGCGCACGTTCCTGCGCGTGGCAGAGATGGGCAATCTCAGGCGCGCCGCCGAGGCCCTGCAGAGTACGCAATCGGCGCTGTCGAAGACGCTGGCGCGGCTCGAGCGCGAGGCCGGGCTGCCGCTCATGGCGCGCACGGCCCGCGGCGTGGAACTCACAGAGGCCGGCGCCACGCTGCGCGAGCACGCGCAGCGCATGGATAACGCACAGGCCGATCTCGATCACGCCCTGCGCGAGCGCCGGCACGCGCGTGCCGGTCAGGTCCGCATCGGGTGCATTCCGTATCTGGTGTCCGGCCTGGTATCGCCGCTGCTGGCACGATTCTTTGCGAGCCGGCCGCTCGCCACCTTCGCGCTGGAGCCGCATCTCACGGCAGCGCTGGTGGGACTCCTGCAGAGTGGCCGCGTCGATCTCGCCGTGGCGGCGCGGCCCGACGTGCTGCCCGTGGATCTGGACTTTCTGCCCCTCGGGCCGTTACCGATGCGCGTGGTGGCGCGCGCCGATCACCCCCGCCGCGACCGGCTGACCGATCCGCAACAACTGGCCCACGAACGCTGGGCCCTGCCCTCGTCCGCCCAGCACCTGCGCCGCTGGCTGGAGACGAGCCTGCGCGAGGCAGGTCTGCCACCACCCCGGCTGGCGGTCGAAAGCAGCGCTTCGCCGGTGGCGTTCGTCGAGCTTCTGCGCTGCACGGATCTCCTGGGCATCATGCCGCCCCGGGTGCTCACCCAGCCCGCAGGCCAGGGCCTCGCCGCCCTGGATTGTGCCGGCATGGCGTGGCAGCACGAGATCGTCGTCTTCTGGCGCCGTGACGCCTATCTGTCGCCGATGTGCCGGGACTTTCGCGATGCCATGGTCGCGTACTGTCAGGAGACCGGGCTCTGAGCCCGGTGTGCGTCACCTCGCGTTCAGAACGACTTGCCGATGGCGCGATCCACCGAGTGGCGGCCCGGCCCGGCGATGAAGATATAGAAGGTCATGGCGGCCCAGAGGATGGACTTCTCGGCGCCTGAGAATCCCTCGCCCTTCGTCACCCAGTGGAACCACACGGTGACCAGCAGCACGAACGTGCCGGCCAGCGCCGCCGGGCGCGTCAGCAGGCCGATCGCGATCAACAGACCGCCGATGAACTCCGTGCCCGCCAGCAGCGGCGACCACAGGGCTCCGGGATAGAAACCCAGGCTTTCCACCAGATTGATGGCACCCATCGGATTCTGGATCTTGGGCCAGCCATGCACCATGAGGCAGATGCCGGCCACCACGCGCAGCAGCGTGTAGGCCCAGTCGTGCAAGCCGCCGTAGACGGGGCCCAGGGCGGGAATGATGAGACGCGGGGATTCATGAGACATCGGAGAGACTCCAGAGAAGTGACGTGCGAACAGCAATCACTTCCATAGAGCCCGCACTCAACAATAGGTTCCGCCTGGGCCGATGCGGGACTACGTCTCGCGCACCGCCGTGGGCCGACGGCGTTCGGCGATCGGCGCGCGCGCACCGATCGCCCGCGGAATCACGCCGAGGGATTGATGAGGTACTTGGTGCCGGTGGCCGCCTTGCCATACGTGCCGATGGCCCGCAGGCTGAGCGCCTCGGCCAGCGAGACGGTGCCCTGATAATGGCTCGCGAACGTCGTGGTGATCTCATCGGCCACGCGCTGGCGCAGGCGCGCGGCCGTGTCCCGCCCGGCCTTCTGCAGGAAGGGCATCAGCAGCCAGCCGCCCACATTCCACGCCATGCCGTAGCTGCGGTGCAGCTGCGTCGGGCCGCGATCCAGGCTGCCGTACAGGTAGACCTGCTTCAACACGGTCGAGCCGTAGCGGCTGTACTCGCCCTGGCTGCGTACGGCCACGGTCTCCATCGCAGCGAGGATGTCGCTCGCGAGCCGGCCACCGCCGATGGCGTCGAAGGCGATCGTGGCACCCGTGGCGCTCAGCGCCTCGATGAGCTGTTGCGTGAAATCCTCGGCGCTGCTGTCGCATACCCAGGTCGCACCCTGCTCGCGCAACAGCGCCGCCTGTTCGGGCTTGCGCACGATGTTCACGAGGCTGACGCCATCCTTCTGGCAGATGCGGTTGAGCATCTGCCCCAGGTTGGACGCCGCCGCCGTATGGACCAGCGCCGTGTGCCCTTCGGCACGCATGGTCTCGACCATGCCCAGCGACGTGAGCGGATTGACGAAGCACGAGGCGGCCTGGGCAGACGACGTGCCATCGGGAAGCGGCAGGCAGGCATTGGCCTTGACGGTGCGATAACCGGTATACATTGCGCCGCCCATGACGCCCACGGTGCGGCCGAGCAGAGCCTGCGCCTGAGGCGAGGACCCGGCAGCCACGACCACCCCACCGCCCTCGTTGCCCACGGGCATGGCCTTGCCGATGCGGCCTGCCATCGCCGGCAGCGCGCGCTCCGGCACCCGGCCCGTCAGCACCGGCTGCTCCGGGGTGCCGCTGGCCTGCAGGGCAGAAAGATCGGCGCCGCCAAAGAGCAGACCCATGTCTGACGGATTGATAGGCGCGGCTTCGACACGCACCACGACCTCGTCATCCGCTGGCGGTGCCACGGGTACCTCGGCCAGGTGCAGGGTGAGCGTGCCATCGGCATCCACGCGGGATTGCAACTGCTGGGTCGTCTCAGGCAGGGGGGAAGTCGCCATGGTGTCTCCTCATCGTTGTGTTGGCGGCAGGTTCCGGAAGCATTCGGCTTCAGGAGGGGGAAACGGATACGGATCTTTCGCGCACGATGCGCAGAATCGTGGCACATTGCAGCGCGATGGTGACTGGCACCGGCACCTCGCCCGCCAGAACCTGATGGATCCAGGCGGCCGTGACCTCGGCCGTGCGGTCCGCGGGCAACGCGGGCGCCTCGCGCGCATCGGGATCGCCTGCGGGGATGCATTCGCTGGATTCACCTTCGCGCACCCAGAGCACGGGGCGCTGGACCACGGGATCTGCCACCGCTTCGCCCTCGGTGCCACGGGCGAGCAGGATGCCGGGCCACGGCGCGGCTGCCGGCTCGCTGAAGCAGGCCGACAACGTATCGCGATACGGCGGATGGGTGTAATTGACCAGACGCAGCGCCGGCTGCGCAAACGGCTGGATGAGTTTGGCCAAGGTGTGGGCGGAGTTGCGTACGCCCATCACCCGGCGCAGCGCCAACTGACGGGCCAGCGTGGGCGCGAGCACCTCGATGGGGGCGAAGGCGAGGCGTCGGGCCTGCAGATCCGCGCCCACGGCATCCAGGCTGCCCGCGATCGGCTGGCCCATGGCCTGAAGGACCTGCGCCGTGGTGGTGCGATCCGGATCAGTGAGCACCCCGTGGATGAGTACGGGCACGCCCTCGCGCGCGAGCAAGTGGGCCAGCAGCGCCAGCAGGTTGGGCTGGCGGCGTGCGCCGTTGTAGCTCGGGATGACCACCGGCACGGTGCCATCGGGTACCGCCAGCGGCTCACGGTGCGCGTGCACAGCGGCCAGCATGCCCGCGAGCTCCTGGGGGCTTTCGCCCTTGATCCGGTAGGCCATGAGCACAGCCCCCAACTCGAGCTCGCTCACTTGGCCAGCGAGCACCGCGGCGTAGAGTCGCTCGGCGTCGTCGCGCGACAGGCTGCGCGCGCCGCGCGCGCCCCGGCCGATCTCCTTGATGAAGGCGGCACAGGAGAAGAGGGGTTCAGAAGTCATGACGGCCAATGGCGCCGCCCCGCCCCGCGCACCGCGCGGGCAACGAGCGGCAAGCCCACAGTGTACCGGGGGCTCGCCGGGCGCTGCCAGCCGCCTACAGCTTGGCCACGGAGACCTCGGTGGCCTTCACGAAGGCGATCACTTCGGTGCCGACCTGAAGCTCGAGCTCGGCCACCGAGCGCGAGGTGATGACGGAGGTGACGATGCCGGCCGGGGTCTCGATGTCCAGTTCGGAGACGACGGGCCCGGAGACGATCTCCTTGATGCGGCCACGGAACTGGTTGCGGGCATTGATGGACTTGATGGACATGGATTCTTCTCGAAGGATGACGAAGCCGCCGTAGGCGGCGTGGGAACACAGCAAAGGATCAGATGCCCAGCCGGGCCTGCGCGGCCAGACGGCCGATATCGAAGCCGGGGCTGGGGGGCGGTGCCGGGCGCACGAGCTCGGCCAGGCGATCGACGGCAGCGTCCAGCCGCTCGGCGATGAGGACGTCGATGGCGTCGATGCCGGGTTTCTCGGGCGACACCTGGCTCTCGGTGGCGTAGATACCCGCCAGGATGTGCCGCGCACCGAGCGCCGAGAGCACGGGCTACAGGCTGTACTCGAGCGCCAGCAGGTGGGCCGGGCTGCCCCCGGTGGCGAGCGGCAGCACGACCTTGCCGGTGAGCGATCGCTCGGCGAGCAGATCGAGCACGGTCTTGAGCCCGCCAGAGAAAGATGCCTTGTAGACCGGCGTGGCCACGAGCAGGGCCGAGGCACGGGCCACGCGATCGCGCAGCGAGCGCGCGGCATCACCCGTGTAGGCGCCGTTGACCAGATCCTCGGCCGGCAGATTCCGCAGGCCGATCTCCTCGACCTGAAACCCCAGGTCCCGGGCACGCGCCACGGCATGGGCCAGCAACGTGGACGAACGCGATTGTTGGGACGGGCTGCCCGCCAGGGCCAGCACCGTCGGACGCGGATTGAGCGCGTCAGTGACTGCATCCGTTGATGACATGAACGACCTCCAGAGCTGCATCGTAGGAACAATCGCGGGCAATCCCAACGACCGGTTCGTGGTGTCGATATCACTGGAGGCGATAACACGCCCGCGCCACTCGCGTGGCGTGGCGCTCCAAGCCGGGCTAGAGCACCTCGCCGCCGTTCGGGCTGATGACCTGCCCCGTCACGTAGCTCGCCTCGTCCGAGGCGAGGAAGGCGACCACCGTCGCGATCTCCTCGGGATCGGCGCGCCGGCCCAGGGGCACGCGCCGACGCATGTCTTCCTCATAGGCAGCATTGGCGCTCAGATGGGCCGTCATCGCCGTGCTCACGCGGCCCGGCGCCACGGTGTTGACCCGGATGTTCCAGGGCGCGAACTCGCGCGCCCACGTCTTGGTCAGGCTCACGATCGCGCCCTTGGCAGCCGCGTAGACGCTGCCGCGCGCGTGCGAGCCGAAGGCCATGATCGACGCGGTATTCACGATGCTGCCCGAGCGCCGCGCCTTCATGCCCGGCAGCACGGCCTGCGTGCACAGCATCGTGCCCTTGACCGTGATGGCGAACATGCGGTCGATGCTGTCGGCATCCACGTCTTCGAGGGCGACGAGGCCACTTGCGATGCCGGCGTTGTTCACGAGCACGTCGACGGCGCCAAGCGCGTCCTGGGCCTGCGCGAAGGCCGAACGGACGGCGGCCCCATCGGACACGTCGGCCACGCAGACCCGCGCAACGCCACCCTGCGCCTCGATGCGCGCCACCGTCTCCTCGGCGCTGGCACTCACCCAGTCGTTCACGATCACTCGGGCGCCGCGCGCGGCCATCAACTCGGCGTGGGCCCGGCCGATCCCTGAGCCTGCGCCCGTGACGAGCACGACCTTGTCGTCCAATGTTGGCATGTCTCCTCCTGTCATCGTCGTTGTCTTTCGATCGATTGTAGGGGTCGCCTGCTCGCCGCAACGCGGCCGATTCCGTCGTTTCCTGCAGAGCACTTTTCCTCTTTGCAGCGGGAATGCACGCCAGTCATCGTCTCTAGAATGAACACAGATCCCGCAGAGGATCCTGCATCAGGCACAACCATTCCGGAGACAGCATGACTAGCTCGCTCACCCGTCGTCAGGTGCTTCTCGGCGCCTTCTTGGCCGCCCTCCAATCCCAATTGCCAGTGTTCGCCCGCCAGGCCGATTGGCCCACCCGGCCGGTGCGCCTGGTCGTTCCCGGTCAGCCCGGCGGCGGCTCGGACATCTTCGGGCGCCTGATGGGCGCGAGCCTGCAGCAGTCGCTCGGCCAGCCCGTCGTCATCGAGAACCGGCCCGGCGCCAACAGCCTCATCGGCAACGACGTGGTGGCTAAGGCCGCGCCAGACGGCTACACCTGGCTCATCTCGCCCTCCTCGGCGATCGCCATCAACCCGATCATCCAGCCCAAGATGCCGTACGACACGCTGAAGGACCTGCTGCCCGTGGCGCAGGTCGGCGCGGCGGGCATCCTGCTGCTCGCCCCGCCGCAGTCGGGACTGAACTCGCTGGCGGATCTGGTCGCGGCCGTGAAGGCCAAGCCCGACATGATGTACGGCACCTGGGGCAATGGCTCGACCGGGCATCTCGTGATGGAAAGCATCATCGCCCACTACGGGCTGAAGATGTCCCACGTGCCGTTCAACGACAGTTCGCAGGTCGTGACCGCCCTGCTGTCGAATCAGATTCCCGTGGCGTTCGCAGATGTGTCCTCACCGGTGCCGCACGTGCGCGCGGGCAACATCGCCGCGCTCGGCTGCACGGGCGCGGCACGCGGCCCTGCCCTGCCCGATCTGCCGACCCTGGCCGAACAAGGCTTCGACTTCAAGGCCGCGGGCTGGTACGGCATCTTTGCGCCGGCCGGCACGGACGTGGCGATCGTGGACCGCATGAACGCGCAGATCAATCAGGCGCTGGCCGACCCGGCCGTGATCGCCCGCTTCGCCGAGCTCAACATGCCCAAGCCCGCCCTCATGTCCGCGAGCGAATTCGGCAAGACCGTGCGCGAGGACGTGGCACTGTGGCAGGGACTCGCACGGCGTGCGGGGCTCGGCGCCGCTTGATGGCGGGACGGCGGAAGCGCGTCAGCGCGTCGGCCAGCGCCAGGGTGCGGTAGCGTCGTCCTGCACCTGTGTTTCGCCGAAGTCCTTCTCGAGTCCAACCAGGCCGGCGCCCGCGTCGGCCAGCTGCGCGGCCAGCTGGGCCGAGTGCGTGACCACCACGATCTGGCAGCGCGTGCCTGCTGCGAGGATCAGGCGCGCGAGCGGGGCGACCAGGTCGCGGTGCAGGCTCGCCTCGGGCTCGTTGAGCACCATGAGTTCAGGCGGGCGCGGGGAGTACAGCGCGGCGGCCAGCAGCAGGTAGCGCAAGGTGCCGCCCGAGAGTTCGGGTGCGCTCAGCGGGCGCAGCAGGCCGTGCTGGCGCATGGCGAGCAGGAAGCGATCATCCACGGTGACGCTGCTGCCAGGAAAGGCATCGGCTACCGCAGCCTGCAACCCCGCTGCATCGCCGATCTCGAGGATCGTCTGCACTGCGGCCCCGAGATCCGCGCCATCGCTGGCGAGCACGGGCGTGAAGGTGCCCACGCCCGGGTGCCGGCACGGCGCGTGGGCATCCGTACGCAGATCATCGTAGAAGCGCCAGCCGCGCAGGCGTTCGCGCAGCATCAGCAATTCCAGGCCATCGACGGGATCGGCCAGGGCCAGCATGCTGTCATGACGCGCAAGGCGATCGAACACCGTGCGCCAGCTGCCCGTCTCCTGGCTGCGCACGCGCACCACGCCCCCACGCCGTTCGGCGAAGACATTGCTGCGTCCGGGCAGCGCCCCGGTCCAGAGCTGTTCGACTTTGATCTCGGGATCGTGGGTAAAGCGCGAGCCGGACGGGATCGGCAGGCCCAGGTCCAGGGCATAGCCGTAATCGTCTGCCGCAAAGCCCAGACGAAGACTGACCGGCTCCCGGCGGGCGGTGCCCTGCACGGGAACGTCGCCTGTCCGCATGGCGCGCGAGATGCGCTCCGGCCCCGCCCACAACGTGGAGGTGAGCCCGCCTTCGGCGGCCAGCGAGGCAATGAGCCGGCCCTGGCCGACATCGGCCAGGAGACGCAACGCGCGATACAGACTGGATTTGCCGCTGCCGTTGGCGCCGGTGATGACGGTGA
Organism: Verticiella alkaliphila; assembly: GCF_018904615.1. Lineage (GTDB taxonomy): Bacteria > Pseudomonadota > Gammaproteobacteria > Burkholderiales > Burkholderiaceae_B > Verticiella > Verticiella alkaliphila. Next base: position 41,635 of record NZ_JADCNH010000035.1, read on the forward strand.
GTGGCGCGAGTGCCACGCGAACGTCACGCAGCGAGCGATAGCCATGGACGGCGAGCGACGTGATCACGACGATACCGCCCGCGCCGATCTGCACGACCGGCGGCGGCACGTCGCGTGGCCGGCCGGCGTGACGGGCGACTTCGCCGCGCCGTCATGCCGGCGACCGTGAAGGCCTGCCGGTCGGCGATCCTTCACAGCCCGACAGTGCCGCATCGACGTCGCCACCACCACGCTGGCAGATCAGCCCGCGTCGCCCGTCTTGGCCGCCGGGCGGCGGGCACGACGTGGCGCACTCTTGCGGGCCGTCTTGGCGGGCGCGTCGGCGGCGTCCGTGGACGACGCAGGCGCATCCTGCACCGGCGCCGCGCTTGCCGGGTCCGACTTGCGGCGTCCGCGGGCCGGTGCGGCGTCTGCCGCCTTGGCCGCGCCTTGTCCGCGCGCCGGCGGCGCATCGGTGGCGTCTGCGTGGGCCTGAGCACCCGCAGATCCCGTATCCGATGCGTCTGCCTTGGCCTGCCCTCGTGCCGGACGGCGTGCGCCGCGTGCGGCCTTGCGAGGAGCGGCATCCGCGGCTGCCGCGGTATCCGGCACTGTCGGGGCGACGGCCTCGACCACCGGCGTCGCCACGGGCTCGGGCAGGTCTGCCACAGGGCCGGATGTGGACTCAGCGTCGACCGCCGACTGACCTTGGGCAGCCCTGGCCGCTTCTGCCTTGGCCGCCGCCTTGGCGATGCGCGCGGGCTGCTTGCGGGCCCGCTTGGCCGGGGCTTCCGTCAGCTGCATGTCGCCGCGACTGGTGGGCATGGGCACGTTGCCCAGCGCCGAACCCGGCGCGCCATCGACGGGCAGGTCGTGCGCGCGGGGCGCCACCACCACCGGGTCGGCCGCGGGCGGCTCCACGGCATCGTGGTCGATGTAGGACTGACGCAGGGCCAACGGCGCACCGTCTTCGCCACGTGCCAGGGTGGGCGCCTGGCGCGCAGGCGCTGGGGCGAGCACAGGTGCCGGCGCAGCCGGAGCGGCCGTGCTGGCGGGCTCGGCCGGAG
>NZ_JADCNH010000036.1 GCF_018904615.1 Verticiella alkaliphila
GGCGCGGCGCCCAGGATCGCCACGCCGGGCGACGTGCCGCCCGAGTCCGTGGCCATCCGGTGCGGCACCGTGCAGGTGATGCCGCGACGTCAGGCCCGCGATGCCGACAGCGCGGCGGCCTGGCGGGCGGGCATCGCCGCCCGGGGCTGGCCACGCGCCTGGCTGCACCTCGTGGACGCAGCCGAGGCTGCGGCGCTCGCCGGGCAGCCGGTCGGGCGCGATGGCCTGTATTTTCCGGGTGGGTTGCAGGTGCTGCCCCCCGCGCTGTGTGCCTACCTGCTGGCGCACCCCGCCATTGAGCGGCAGACGGCCCAGGTGACGCGCCTCGTGGCGCACGGGGCGCGCTGGCAGGCCCACGACGCGGCCGGCGCCGTGCTGGGTGAAGCCGACATCGTCGTCCTGGCGGCAGCCGGCGCCGTGCCCGGGCTGCTCGCGGCCAGCGGGCTCGACTGGCCGCTGGGCGCCGGCTTGCAGCAGGTGGCCGGGCAAGTCTCGCTGCTGCCGGTGTCTGCCAGACTGCCGCCACGCTGCATCGTGGCGGGGGATGGTTATGTGCTGCCCGCCGTCGCGGGCCATGCCGTAGTGGGCAGCACCTACGATCACGTCACTCCGCCTGGCTCGGCGCCACCGGTCACGGCGGCCGGGCACGCGGTCAACCTCGCGCATTGGCAGACCCTGCTGCCCGCATCGAGCGTGGCGCAGTTGCCTGCGGGCACCGGCGGCTGGGCGGGATGGCGCGCGGTGCTGCCTGGGCGGCTGCCGGCGGTGGGCGCGCTGCCCGGTGCCGCCGGTATCTTTCTCACGGCGGCGCATGCCTCGCGCGGCATGAGCTGGAGCGCACTGGGGGGGCAGATGCTGGCCGATGCCTTGCAGGGCGCACCGGCAACTGTCGAGCGCGAGCTTGCCGCCTGTGTGGACCCGGCACGCGGGTCAGCCGGCGCCTGAGACGCCGCGTCCGGGCGTATCTCGGCCTAGCATAGGGGACAGTGGTTTATTTACGACGGCAAATCCGTCAAAATAGCGGTTTTACACGAATTGGCGGATATGCGCGACTCGACGAACTTCCAGCGATCCCGCTACCAGAATCTCGGGCCGCTCAGCCACACCAGCGCAACTTCCACCACGTTCGAGTTCACGACCGGCGCGGGTGGCACGCTGACCATCGAAGCGCATGCCCCTGGCGTGTTTCGCCTGCAGGTCGCTCACGGCCCGACGGCGGCGGATCGCGCGAGCGAGCTTGCCGCGCTGCTTGCGCGCGACGAGCCGGTGGGCGAGGGCGTGCTGGAAGTCGTCGAGGGTGGCTGGCGTATCCAGCAGGGCGACGACGTCCTCACGCTGAATGCCGATCCCGTGCGCCTGCGCCTGGAGCGCCATGGCCAGCTGCTGCTGGACACCGGCGAGCCGGCCGACGCCGGCCTGGGCATGGCCACCGCGCAGGACGACGCGGGCGCCTGGCTCTTTGCCGTGGCGCTGCACGAGGATGACGTCATTCACGGGCTTGGCGAAAGTCTGACCACCCTGGATCGTCGCGGCGAAACCCTGGTGTCCGACGATCCCGCCGCCCGCATGCTGCCGCTGGCCTGGAGCCCGCGCGGCTGGGGCGTGCACGTCAATGCCCTGGGGCGCATCGTGCACCGCGTCGATGCCGAGGCACTGCCCGGGCATCACGTTATCGAAGTCGCCGATCGCCGCCTGGACATCTTCTTCTACACCGGCGAGCCCGGCGAAATCCTGAGCCAGTACAGTCAGCTCACGGGCCGCGCGGGCCAGCCCCCGCTCTGGAGCCTGGGCCCCTGGCTGCGCCAGCCGCCGGAATCCTCCGCGGAAGCCCTGGTGAGTCTCGCTGCCGAGCTGCGCGAAGGCCAGTTCCCGATCGAAGTCATCAGCCTGGATGCCCCTATCGCCTGGGACATCCGCGGCAAACAGGCCTTCGAGTGGGATGCCGCGCGCTTTCCGGACGTGAAGGGCATGCTCGCCCATGGCAAGGCGACGGATCTGCGCATCTGCGCCCACGGCATGCGGCCGTGCTGCAATCGAGCCCCATGTTCGAGGAACTCGAAGACCGCGGCTGGCTGCTCGAAGCCGAAGCGGGCGGGGCGCACGTGTTCGACGGCGTGCCCGCCACGGGCGGCGCGGCCTTCGGTCTGCTCGATCTCACGCACAAGGACGTCTACAACTTCTGGTGCGAACGCAATCGCCAGCTCTTCGATGATGGCGTCGACGCCATCGCCTGCGATGCGCAGCTGGACATCCCCGATACGGTCAACGCGCGCAACGGCGCGAGCCATGCCCGTCTGCGCACGCTGTATCCGCTGCTCACGGCGCGCAATCTCTTCGAGGCCGCGGCCTGGAACAAGGTGCCGCCCGAGGGCGTGGTGCTGCATCGGGACACCTTCCCGGCCGGGCAGCGCCTGCCCTTCATGGCCGGCCCTGCCGTGCCCAACACCTGGGATGGCCTCGCGGCCACGCTGCGCGCCGCGCTCACCACCGGGTCGAGTGGGGTGCCGATCCTCTTTCACGAGCTCGGCAACCAGAACGCTCCCCTGGATGGCATGACGCCCGAGCTTTATCAGCGCTGGCTGATGCTCGGTGTCTTCAGTGCCAATGTGCGTCTGCAGGGCCTGCCGGCGCTGCTGCCGACGGCGCTGGACGAGGCTGCGCAAGCCCGCGCACGCACGTGGCTGCAGTGGCGCTATCGCCTCGTGCCCTATGTGCTGGGCGCGATCGAGGATTCCGCGCGCAACGGGCTGCCCGTGCAGCGCAGCATGGCGCTGGCCTTTCCGAACGATCCCGAGGCGCAAGCCTACGAGTCGCAGTATCTGCTGGGCCCGGCGCTGCTCGTGACCCCGTTGCTCGCCTCGGGCGATGAAGTCACGGTGTATTTCCCGGCGGGCGAAGCCTGGTGGGATCTGGCCACCGGCTGGCGCTACGAGGGCGGTACGGCCTGGACGTTCCCCTGCCCGAACGGCCACGTGCCAGTGTTCGGCCGCGAAGGCCACATCCTGTGCCTGGGCACGGGTGGGCGGCACACGGGCGAGTTCAATTCCGCGCGCCTGCTCGAAGAAGTCTGGCTCTTTGGCATGCCGCAGGTGAGCCCGACCGTGATGCGCAACAAGATCCGAGTCATGCAGATGCAGGGCTCGAGCTACATCAAGGGCCTCGAAGGCCTGCGCATCCTGCCCTCCGAAGGCCTCGAAGTGAAACGCCGCGGCGCTGAAGTGCGCATCTCGCGCGCGCGCTAGCGTCCACCAGGGCGGTGCATCTGGCCTGCGGGCCCGGTGCGCCGCCGGGAGATCCCGCATGAGCCCATCCCCAACGCCGCGCCGGCTGCTCGTCACCGGCCATCGCGGTTTCGTCGGCCAGAATCTGCAGGCCTGGCTACCCGCCTCGGCCTATGCCGATCATTACACCCTGGTCCTGCCCGAAGCGCCGTACGACGTCTGCGATGCCGAGGCCGTGTGCGCCATGGTACGCACCGCGCGCCCGGATGCCGTCCTGCACTTGGCGGCCCAGAGTTTCGTGCCGCAGGCGTTTCGCGATCCCGCAGGCACCTTCGCCGTGAACGTGGGCGGCACGCTGCATCTGCTGCAGGCGCTGCGTGACGAAGGCTTCGCTGGCCGGCTGCTGTACGTGAGCAGTGCGGACGTCTATGGTGCAGTCGAGCCCGAAGCACTGCCCGTCTCGGAGGCCCGCTTGCCCGCGCCGCGCAATCCGTACGCGGTAAGCAAGCTCGCGGCCGAGGCGCTGTGCCGCCAGTGGCATTTCACGGAAGGCCTGGATGTGGTGATCGCCCGCCCCTTCAACCACACGGGCCCTGGGCAGGACGAACGCTTTGCGGTGTCCGGTTTCGCCCGTCGGGTGGCTCGCATCATGATGGGCATGGAATCCCCGCGCCTGGTGACCGGCAATCTGGCTGTCACGCGCGACTTTACCGACGTGCGCGACGTGCTTGCGGCATACTTCTGCCTGTTTTCCGCCGGCCGGGCGGGCGAGATCTACAACGTCTGCTCGGGCGTGGAGACGCAGTTGTCGGATCTGCTCGCGCGCATGCTGGAGACGGTCGGGCTGCAAGTCACGCTCGAGACCGATCCGGCGTTGCTGCGCCCAAACGAGCAGGTGCGCATGGTAGGCAGCAGCGACAAGCTGCGTGCCGATACGGGCTGGACACCGGCCTGCGATTTTGACGAAACGCTGGCCACTCTCGTGGAGTGGTGGCGCCAACAGGAATACGCGATATGACCAAGAGCGCTTTGATCACCGGCATCAGCGGCCAGGACGGCGCCTATCTGGCGCGTCTGCTGCTCGACAAGGGCTATGACGTCTGGGGCTTTCAGCCGCGACGCTCCACGGACACCCTGTGGCGCCTGCGCGAGGTCCAGGCCGAAGACGACGTGCGCCTGATCAACGGCGACCTGACGGACTTGTCCTCGGTGCTGCGCGCCGTGGAGAAGAGTCGCCCGGACGAGGTGTACAACCTCGGCGCGCAGAGCTTCGTGGGCAGCTCGTGGGACCAGCCGCTGCTCACGGGGCAGGCCACGGGTATCGGTGCGGTCAACGTGCTCGAGGCCGTGCGACTGGCCGCCCCCGAGGCGCGCTTCTATCAGGCCTCCACGAGCGAGATGTTCGGCCTCATCCAGGCCGAGCGCCAGGACGAGAACACGCCGTTCTATCCGCGCAGCCCGTACGGCGTGGCCAAGCTCTATGCCCACTGGATGACGGTGAATTACCGCGAGAGCTTCGGTCTGCATACCTCCAGCGGCATTCTCTTCAATCATGAATCGCCGCTGCGCGGGCTCGAGTTCGTCACGCGCAAGGTGACCGACGCCGTGGCGCGCATCAAGCTCGGCCTGCAGAACGAACTTCGCCTGGGCAACCTGGACGCCCAGCGCGACTGGGGCTTTGCGGGGGACTACGTCGACGCGATGTGGCGCATGCTGCAACAGCCCCAGGGCGGCGACTACGTCATCGCCACGGGTCGCACCGTGAGCGTGCGCCGCTTCTGCGAGCTCGCCTTCAGCCATGTTGGGCTGAACTACGAGGATTACGTGAAGGTCGATCCGGCCTTCTATCGCCCGGCTGAAGTCGACATCCTGCTCGGCAATCCGGCCAAGGCGCAGCGCGTGCTGGGCTGGCAGGCCACGACAGCGCTCGAGGATCTTGTGGCCATGATGCTGGAAACCGACCTCGCCCGCGTCCAGCGTGGCGCCCGGAACTGATTTTTCCGAGACCCCGACGTGCATTCCTATCTGCTCGGCTTTGCGTTCGCCGTCCTGGGCGCCTGCCTTCTCACCGTCCTCGTGAGCGGCATCGTGCTGTTCTTCCTCAACTGGCGTCGCATCAACGAGGCATTCGCGCATCCGATGCTCAAGCAGCGCGCCTTCCAGCACCAGCCGTTCTCGATCCAGGCGGCGATCACGCTGGATTACTTCTTCCGCATGATCTTCACTGGCAGCAAGCGGCCCGGGTTGATCGGCAACGCGAACCGCCTGCTCGCGCACGTGGACCCCAAAACGCTGCCCCTGGGTGTGCGCTGGCCCGTGGCGGGCTTCTGGGGCGGCTGCTTCCTCGGCATCATCGCCATGGTGGTGGTGTGGGCTTTCGTGCTGCTGGGTATCTGACGGGTTATCCCCGCGCGCTGTGCACAGCCCTGGGGCCACCCTGGGGGTGAGTGCAAATCTGGCCTTCGAATCAAGACGTTACGCGTGCTGCTGAATTTTTCGGCAGCACGCGTTTTTCATGGGCTGGCGCGTGCCAGGGCGGGACACACGTCGAGTTGTCCCCAATGCCATCCACTGTTGCCGAGCCTAGCATCGAGTTTTCCCCGTCAGGTGTGCATATCCCTGGGGACACCCTGGGGGCTGCTCCGGTTTGTGCTGAAAAATCAAGTCTTTACTAGGGCTGATTAATCTTTCGGCAGAGCCTTGTGCGGCGGATAGTCAGGCGGTTTCGCACGTGCTGCGTCGTTGTCGATGGCAAGTTATCCCCCGTGGCTGTGAACAAGCTTGGGGACACCCTGGGGGTGAGTGCGAAACCCTTCGTCATATCAATGACTTGGCCGGGGTGACTACGAATTGGGCAGTCGACTACCTACTGCATGGCTTTATCCCCGCAAGCTGTGAACATCTCTGGGGAAAGCCTGGGGAGGCAATAAAAAACCCATGACGAATCATGGGTTTATGAGAGTTGCCCAGGAATTGGGCAGCCCGTGTCGCAGAGGGCTGCGCTCCTCGTTCAGGCGGCGCGTTCGTTGAGGCTGGCCTCTTTCGCCTCGAACACCACCAGACCGTCCACCAGCGTCGCGCGCACGCGTGCCGGCAGCTCGATGCCAAGGAAGGGCGTGTGCTTGCCCTGACTGTAGAGCTCGGATTCGCGCACCGTCCACATGGTATCGAGATCCACGATGGCGAGGTCGGCCGTGCCGCCCACTTCCAGTCGACCGCAGGAGGCGATCACACGATCGCCCAGCACCGTGGCCGGCGCGTGCGTGATCTTGCCCAGCGCCTGCACCAGCGGCACACCGCTCTGCTGCGCCCACTTCACCGTGAGCGAGAGCAACAGCTCCAGGCCTGTGGCGCCGGCTTCGGCCTCGCTGAAGGGCAGCAGCTTGTTGTCGTCGTCCACCGGGGTGTGGTCCGAGCAGATGGCGTCGATCGTGCCGTCCGCGAGCGCTGCCTGGATGGCATCGCGATCGCGTTGCCCGCGCAGCGGCGGGATGAGGCGGCAGTGCGAATCGAAGTGACCGATGTCCAGATCCGTGAGGTGCACGTGGTGCGCGCTCACGTCGCAGGTCACGGGCAGGCCTTCGGCACGCGCGGCGCGCACCAGCGCGAGCCCGGCCGCACTGGACAGGCGGCACAGGTGCACGCGAGCACCCGAGACGCGCTGCAACTCGAAGATCGTGTGCAGGGCGATCGTCTCGGCCTGCACCGAGACGCCGGAGAGCCCGAGTCGGCTGGCATACGAGCCGCTTGCCGCCACGCCGCCGCCCAGCCAGGGATCCTGGGGGCGCAGCCACAGGGCGTAGCCGAAGGTGCGGGCGTACTGCATGGCGCGCAGCAGCACATTGGTGTCGGTGATCGGGGTGTCGGCCTGCGAGAACGCCACGCAGCCGGCCGCGGTGAGCTGGCCCATTTCGGTGAGCTTCTCGCCCTTCAGACCCACCGTCATGGCGCCCAGCGGGTACAGCCGCGCCTGGTTGAGCAGGCGGGCGCGGTGCTTGAGCATCTCGACCAAGCCGGGCTCGTCCAGGGCAGGGTCCGTGTCCGGTGGCAGCACGAGGCTCGTGACGCCGCCGGCCAGGGCGGCCTGCATCTCGGATTCGAGCGTGGCACGGTATTCGAATCCCGGTTCGCGCAGGCGCGCGGCGAGATCCACCAGCCCGGGCAGCACGGCGAGGCCGCGCGCGTCGATGACGCGGTCGGCTGAAAAGTCGGCCGGGGCGTTGCCCAGGCCGACGATGCGGCTGCCGGCAATGAAGACGTCTTTCTGAGCATCCACGCCGTAGGCGGGATCGATGAGGCGTGCGCCTTGAATGTGTAGCTTCATGGTTGTCCTGGCTCAGTCGATGGCCGCGCCGGCCACGATGCTCATCACCGCCATGCGCACGGCAATGCCGAAGGTGACCTGGTTCAGGATCACGGCCTGGGGCCCGTCCGCGACCGACGATTCGATCTCCACGCCACGGTTCATGGGGCCCGGGTGCATGACGATGGCATCCGGCTTGGCGAGCGCGAGCTTGTCCTGGGTGAGACCGTAGTGCTTGTAGTACTCCTGCGGCGAGGGCAGCAGCGCGCCGCGCATGCGCTCGTTCTGCAGACGCAGCATGATCACCACGTCCACGTCCTTCAGGCCTTCGCGCATGTCGTGGAACACCCGCACGCCCATCTGTTCGAGGCCGCCCGGCAGCAGTGTCATCGGGCCGATCACGCGCACTTCGGCCGCCCCCAGCGTCGTGAGCGCATGGATGTCCGAGCGGGCCACGCGCGAGTGCATGACATCGCCCACGACGGCCACGCACAGGTTGGAGAAATCCTTCTTGTAGTGGCGGATGGTGAACATGTCGAGCAGCCCCTGCGTGGGGTGCGCATGCCAGCCATCGCCGGCGTTGACCACGTGCACGTGGGGCGCCACGTGCTGCGCGATCAGGTGCGGCGCGCCGCTCGCGGCATGGCGCACCACGAAGAGATCCGCCTGCATGGCCGACAGATTGCTGATGGTGTCCAGGAGCGACTCGCCCTTGCTCGTGGACGAAGCGTTGATGTTCAGGTTGTAGACGTCTGCCGAGAGCCGCTTGGCCGCGATCTCGAACGTGGTGCGCGTGCGCGTGGAGTTCTCGAAGAAGAGATTGAACACACTCTTGCCGCGCAAGAGCGGCACCTTCTTCACGTCGCGTTCGGCGAGCGGGATGAAGGCTTCGGCGGTGTCGAGGATGCGCGTGACGATGTCGCGCGGCAGACCATCGAGCGTGAGCAGGTGGGTGAGTTCACCATGCTTGTTCAACTGCGGATTACGCATTCGCGGCATCCTCCAGGGCGAGGGCAAAGCGGCCGTCGTCGCCGCGCGTGAGATTGATGCTGGCCGAATCCGGCACGTCGGTCAGACGTGCGGCGGCCAGCGCGGCGGCCACCGGCAGTTGGCGCCCGCCGCGGTCCACGAGCACGGCCAGCTGGATCGATGCGGGGCGGCCGTAGTCGAAGAGCTCGTTCATGGCGCCGCGAATCGTGCGGCCGGTGTAGAGCACGTCATCGACGAGGATGATGTGGCTGCCTTCGACGGCGAAGGGGATGTCCGTGGGCTGCACCTGGTGGTGCAGGCCGATGCGGTCGAAGTCGTCGCGATAGAAGCTGATGTTCAGGGCACCGTGGCGCTCAGGCAGGCCAAGGTCGGCGTGCAGGCGCTCAGCCAGCCACGCACCACCCGAATAGATGCCCACGAGATGGGCCGATCCGGGCGGCAGGGCGGCCACGGCTGCCTTCACCGCGTCGCGCAGCTCGGCGTACAACGCTTCTGCGTCGGGAAGGGATTTCATGGGCAGACGTCGCAGGAAAGAATGAGGGAATTCGCGCGCGGCAGAACACCGGCGCCCGTCTTATAACGCATCCAGATAGCGTTGCAAAATCACGGCGGCAGCCATCGCATCGTCGTCGCCGCCACGCCCCAGAATAGCCTGGGCCTCTAGGGAGGAGTCGCGCTCGTCCTGCAGGTGCACCACGACGCCGAAGCGTCCGCGCAACTGGTCGGCAAAGCGCCGACAGCGGCCGGTGGCGGGCTGCTCGCCGCCGTCGGCGGTGAGCGCCAGGCCCACCACGACGGTGCGGGCCTGCCATTCGGTGAGCAGGGCGTGGATCTGGGCAAAGCGCGGCGCCACGGGCTCGGCAGGGATGACGGCGAGCGGCCGGGCCATCCGCGTCACCGTGTTGGCCAACGCGACGCCGATACGTCGCGTGCCCACATCGAAGCCGAGAAGGGTCTGGTCAGCAGCCGGCTCAGGCATGCCCGGTTTCGCTCGCCAGCATGATCGGATCGATACCGAGCAGACGCAGTGCCGCCGGATAGCGCTCGGCGGGCGGCACGTCGAAGATGATGCGGGCGTCGGCCGACACCGTGAGCCAGGCGTTTTCGCCCATTTCGGATTCGAGTTGGCCAGCCTCCCACCCGGCATAGCCGAGGGTGACCAGCATGCGCTCCGGGCCATCGCCGGCGGCCACCGCCTGCAGCACGTCGCGCGAGGTGGTCAGGGTGAGCCCACCGACCTGAATGCTGGAGTTGTAGTCGCCCGTGGGCGCGTGCAGCACGAAGCCGCGGTCCGTCTGCACCGGCCCGCCAAAGAACACCGGGGAGTCCTTGATCGGCGCGATCTCCAGGTTCAGATCGATGCGCTCGAACAAGGAGCCCAGGGTGAGGTCGGTCGGACGGTTGATGACCAGTCCGAGCGCACCGCGCGCCGTGTGTTCGCACACGTAGATCACCGTTCCCGCAAAGCCGGATTCCCCCATCGACGGCATGGCGATGAGGAACTGGTTCGACAAGTCGAACGGCTGTTCAGCGGTCTCAGACATGGTGCTCTCCGATTGCTGACGCCGGCGTCAGATTTCCACCATCTCGAAGTCGTCCTTGCGGGCGCCACATTCGGGACAGACCCAATTGGGGGGGACATCTTCCCACTTCGTTCCGGGAGCGATGCCATCGTCCGGCGCGCCCGTCGATTCATCATAGATCCAGCCACAAATTAGACACATCCAGGTTCGCATGGTATTCCTGCTGACGTTTTACACTAGGGACTGTCGGCGCTCAGGCTGCACCGCTGTGCGGTCAAGCGCCGATCAGGACCTGTTTCCAGCATCTTACTAAATTGGCCGCCTTGACCTTCGCCAAGACCCCACCTCTTTTGCTCTGTTTCGCGCCGACCGACCCCAGCGGGGCCGCCGGCATCCAGGCCGACGTGCTCACCGGCGCCAGCCTGGGCTGTCATGTACTGAGTGTCCTCACCGGGCTGTCCATCCAGGACACGGCTGGCGTCGAAGACCTGCAGACGATGGCCCCGGAATTCATCGACGATCAGGCCCGGTGCCTGCTCGAGGACATGACGGTGCAGGCCTTCAAGGTCGGCAGCCTCTACAGTCCCGAGGCGGTGAGTGCGGTCGCCCAGGTCGTGGCCGACTATCCCGACGTGCCGCTCGTGGTGCATCTGGGCACCGAGGTCGTGGATGGCGACGAAGCCGCCCGCGAGGCCGCCGACGACACGGTCGCCGCCATCTTCGAATTGCTGCTGCCGCAGGCCGACGTGGTCGTGGTCGATCACCGGCGGCTTGAGCACTGGTTCGCCGAAGAGCTCCTGCCCAAGTCCGATGCCGAGAATGCCGTGCAGGCGCTGCTCGCCTGCGGGCCGCAGCACGCCTTCGTCACCGGGGTGCCCCATGCCGGCGGCGCGCCCGTGAACGTGCTGGCGGGCAGCGATCCGCAGGCGGAAGCCTGGTCCTGGCGCCGCCTGCCCGGCAGTTTCCACGGGGCCGGAAGCACGCTTGCGGCGGCGCTGGCCGCGCTGCTCGCGGGCGGCGCCGAGTTGCGCCAGGCCGTGATCGATGCGCAGCAGTTCACCCGGCGCTCGCTCGAGGCGGGCTTCCAGCCTGGCATGGGCCGCACGCTGCCAGACCGCATGTTCTGGACGCGCAGCGCCGGATCCGACGCGGGCGAGGACGCCGGCGAGCCGGACGGCGACGACGACGAGGCATGACGATCGCGCGCATACGTTGGGATTGCGTGGGGTGGCGGGCGTCTATGGTCTCACCCCGGAATGGGACGACACAGACCGTCTGCTCGACGCGCTGGCGCAGGCCGTGCGCGGGGGGCTGCAAGCCTTGCAGCTGCGCCGCAAGCTTGCCACGCCGGAGCTTCGGCTTGCCCAGGCCCGTGCGCTGCGCGAGGCCTGCCAGCGGCACGGCGTCACGTTCATCGTGAATGACGATGCCGACCTGGCGTTGTCGGTGGGCGCAGACGGCGTGCACCTGGGCCGCGACGATGGCGATGCCGCCACCGTTCGGCGTCTGGCCGACGCCGGGCTCCAGGTGGGCGTCTCCTGCTACGACGACCTCGACCGGGTGCGTGCGGCGCTCGACGCCGGTGCTGCCAGTGTGGCAATGGGCGCGGTCTATCCGTCGCCGACCAAACCTGCGGCCGTGCGCGTGCCCCTCGAGACGATCCGCGCCGCCCGCGCCTGTGCGAGAACGCCGGTGGCCCGTTGCGGGCGAGCGTGGTCGCCATCGGCGGCATCACGCCCGGCAATGCCGCGCCAGTGGCCGCCGCAGGCGCCGACGCCCTGGCGCTCATCAGCGGCCTCTTCGATGCTCATGACATCGAAGCCGCTGCCCGTGCCGTCACCCACGCCATGGCGCCGCGCTAGCGCGGCGTTGCGCAGCCGCCGCCCGGCCCGCGCCGGGGGCGCTGCTTTCTGAGCCTGATTTCGAGACGTCATGACATCCACCAACGCTGAACTTTTCGATCGCGCCTGCCGCACCATCCCCGGTGGCGTGAACTCCCCCGTGCGGGCCTTTCGCTCTGTAGGCGGCACGCCGCGCTTTCTGAAGCGCGCGAGCGGCCCCCATGTCTGGGATGCCGAAGGCACCCAGTACATCGACTACGTGGGCTCGTGGGGGCCGGCCATCCTCGGTCATGCGCATCCCGACGTGATCCGCGCCGTCCAGGAAGCGGCCGTGGACGGCCTCTCGTTTGGTGCGCCCACCGAAGCCGAGATCGAGCTGGCCGAGACGCTGGCCGCGCGCCTGCCCTCGATGGAGCAGGTGCGTCTGGTGAGCTCCGGCACGGAAGCCACCATGAGCGCCATCCGTCTCGCGCGTGGCTTCACGGGGCGGCCCAAGCTCATCAAGTTCGAAGGCTGCTATCACGGCCATGCGGACAGCCTTCTCGTGAAGGCCGGTTCCGGTCTGCTCACGCTGGGCAATCCGAACTCGGCCGGCGTGCCCCCGGAATTCGTGGCGCACACGCTGGTGCTGCCCTTCAACGACGTCGAGGCCGTGCGCCAGGCGTTCGCGCAATGGGGCCCGGAGATCGCCTGCGTGATCGTCGAGCCGGTGGCTGGCAACATGAACCTCATCCAGCCCGCGCCCGGCTTCCTGCAAGGGCTGCGCGAGGTGTGCACCGAATACGGCGCACTGCTGATCTTCGACGAAGTGATGACCGGCTTTCGGGTCGGCCCTCAGGGCGTGCAGGGCTTGACGGGCATTCGCCCGGATCTCACCACGCTCGGCAAGGTGATCGGCGGCGGCATGCCGGTGGGCGCCTTCGGCGGCCGGCGCGACGTCATGGCGCAGATCGCGCCCCTGGGTCCGGTCTACCAGGCCGGCACGCTCTCGGGCAACCCGGTGGCCATGGCTGCGGGCCTGGCTACGATGGCACTCATTGGCGCCCCGGGCTTCTACGAGCGCCTTGCCCAGCAGACGAACCGCCTGGTCGAAGGCCTGCGCGAACGCGCCGCGATGGCGGGCGTGCCTTTTGCGGCCGATGGCATCGGCGGGATGTTCGGCCTGTACTTCAGCGAGACGGTGCCGACGAGCTTTGCCGAAGTCACCGCGGGTGACGTGGGGGCCTTCAAGACGTTCTTCCAGGCCTGCCTGGCCCAGGGCGTGTATTTTGCGCCGTCGGCCTTCGAGGCAGGCTTCGTTTCGATCACGCATGACGACGCGGTGATCGACCGCACGCTGGACGTGGCCGAATCCGCGTTTCGCACGCTGGCCCAGAGCCGGTGAACGCGCGCTGGCGCGGCGCAACTGCGTGACGCGGGCGTGTCGCTGACGAGTTCCTCTTTTGCCTTCGGGCCGCCCAGCCGGCGGCCCTCCCTGATTCCTTCGACAAGGACGCTTCCATGGCTGTGAACCTGCATATTCCTGACGAGAGCGCGATCTTCCCCGTGGCGGGCGTGGACATCGGCGTGACCGAAGCCGGCATCCGCAAGGCCAATCGACGCGACCTGACCGTGTTCCGCTTTACCCCGGGCACCCGTGTGGCCGGCGTCTTCACGCGCAACCGCTTCAAGGCCGCGCCAGTGCTGGTGTGCGAAGAGCACCTGGCTGATGCCGAGCGCGGCATCCGCGCCCTGGTCATCAACACCGGCAATGCCAATGCCGGCACAGGGGCACAAGGCCTGGCCGATGCGCGCGCACGTGCGACGCGCTCGCCACGCTCCTGCTCACAGACGCCCGCCAGATCCTGCCGTTCTCCACCGGCGTCATCCTCGAGCCGCTGCCCGTGGACCGCATCGTGGCCGGCCTGCCGCAGGCGCTGGCCGATGCCCGCCCGGACAACTGGATGAATGCCGCCCACGGCATCATGACCACAGACACGCTGCCCAAGATCGCCTCGCTGCGCGTGCAGATCGAGGGCAAGCCCGTCACGCTTACCGGCATCAGCAAGGGCGCTGGCATGATCCGCCCGAACATGGCGACGATGCTGAGCTTCATCGCCACGGACGCCGGCATCGCCCAGCCCGTGCTCGAGCAGCTCGCGCGTGACGTCGCCGACCAGTCGTTCAACCGCATCACGGTCGACGGCGACACCTCCACCAACGATTCCTTCGTCGTGGCCGCCACCGGCAAGGCAGAGGTCGAGATCACGGGCCCCACACATCCGGGCTTCCTCGTGCTGCGCGCGGCGCTCATCGAGATCGCCAAGGAACTCGCGCAGAAGATCGTGCGCGATGCCGAGGGCGCGACCAAGTTCATCACCATCAGCGTGGAAGAAGCCGGCAACACCGAGGAGGCCCTGAAGGTGGCCTATGCCGTGGCGCACTCGCCGCTGGTCAAGACGGCCTTCTACGCCAGCGACCCCAACCTGGGCCGCATCCTCGCCGCCGTCGGCTACGCCGGCATCGAGGATCTGGATGTCTCGCGTGTGAACCTGTGGCTGGACGACGAGTGGGTGGCCCGCGACGGTGGCCGCAATCCGACCTACCGCGAGGAGGACGGCCAGCGCGTGATGAAGCAGGACGAGATCCGCGTGCGCATCGCCCTGGGCCGCGGCACCGCCAAGGACACCGTCTACACCTGCGATTTTTCGCACGATTACGTGAGCATCAACGCCGACTACCGCTCGTGAGCGCCGCGGCGAGGAATTCCGACGTGACCACTGCATCATCCCGCGCGGATGCCGCGCCCGATCTTCCTGCGCTGATGGCGCAGGCCGCCCGCGTGCTGGCCCAGCTCGAGGCCTGGCTGCCGCCGGCGCCCCCGCCCGTGGACTGGTCGGCCCACGCCTTTCGCTGGCGCCGTCGTGGCGCGAGCGGCTGGCTCGAGGCCGTCGCCCACGTAGCGCGCATCGATCTGACCGATTTGCAGCACATCGATCGGCAAAAGGGTGTGATCGAGCGCAACACGCTGCAGTTCCTCAAAGGGCGCCCGGCCAACAACGTGCTCATGACGGGGGCGCGCGGCACGGGCAAGAGTTCGCTCGTCAAAGCCATGCTGGCCGCCCACGGCAACGACGGCCTGCGCCTGATCGAAGTCGACAAGGAGGATCTGGCCGATCTGCCGGACATCGTGGCCCTCGTGGCCGCGCGGCCTGAACGCTTCCTGGTGTTCTGCGACGATCTGTCGTTCGAGGAAGGCGAGGCGGGCTACAAGGCGCTCAAGTCCGTGCTGGACGGCTCGATCGCGGCGACCAGCGGCAACGTGATCATCTACGCCACCTCCAATCGCCGTCACCTGATGCCGGAGTACATGAAGGAGAACTTGCAGGCGCGTCACCAGAGCGATGGCGAGATCCATCCCGGCGAGACTGTCGAGGAGAAGATTTCGCTCTCCGAGCGCTTCGGCATCTGGCTGTCGTTCTATCCTTTCCGGCAGGACGATTACCTGGACATCGTGCGTCACTGGCTGACCGAGCTCGGCTGCCCGGCTGACGAGATCGATCGGGCGCGCACCGAGGCGCTGCAGTGGACGATCGAGCGGGGGTCACGTTCGGGCCGCATCGCCTGGCAATTCGCCAAGGACTGGGCAGCACGTCATGGCGAATGAGGGCGAGGTGAAGTACCTGGAAGTGGCCGCGGGCGTCATCATCGACGCGCGCGGCCGCGTCTTGCTGGGTGATCGTCCCGAAGGCAAGCCCTATGCGGGGTGGTGGGAATTGCCTGGCGGCAAGCTCGAACCGGGCGAAACGGCCTTGCAGGCCCTGGCCCGGGAGCTCGACGAGGAGCTCGGCATCCGCGTGACCGAGGCGACACCCTGGGTGACGCATATCCACGCCTACACCCACGCCACGGTGCGGCTGGCCTTCTGCCGCGTCACTGCGTGGGAAGGTGAGCCCATCGGGCGGGAAGGTCAGCGGTTGACGTGGGTGGATCCGTGCATGCCCATCGATGCGCTGGAGGCCGGCTTGGGCGGCGGGCAGCTGCTGCCGGCCACGTTGCCGCCGATCGCCTGGCTGCAGGTGCCGCGCCGATATGCCATCGGGGGTATCGGTT
This sequence comes from Verticiella alkaliphila, assembly GCF_018904615.1. Taxonomy (GTDB): domain Bacteria; phylum Pseudomonadota; class Gammaproteobacteria; order Burkholderiales; family Burkholderiaceae_B; genus Verticiella; species Verticiella alkaliphila. The sequence goes on from NZ_JADCNH010000036.1 coordinate 15,971, forward strand.
CGCCACAGGGGCTGCCCGCGTATCTCGCACGCGTGCGGGCCGCGCTCGATCAAGGCGCCTGCCTCTTCCAGCTGCGCGAGCCGGACTGGCCCGATGGCCCTGAAGCCGACTCGCTGCACGCCGCCTTGCGGGCGTTGCTCGCTGAAACCCGCCCGCGCGGCGCGCGCGTGCTCGTGAACAGCCGGCATCCGGCGAGCTGGTGGGCCGAGGCGGACGGTGTGCACCTGCGCAGTACGGATCTCGGCACGGCGCCGACGAGTCTGCCAGAAGGCGCCTGGATCGGCGCTTCCACGCATACCGCGGGCGAGCTTGCGCGGGCAAAGGCCCTGGGTGCGCATTTCGCCGTACTGGGGCCCGTGCTTCCCACCGCCAGCCATCCAGGCGCGCCGGTGCTGGGTTGGTCCGGGTTCGCGGCTCTCGTCGATGGTGCAGGGCTTCCGGTTTTCGCTCTGGGCGGGTTGTCCATGGACGAGCTGCCGATGGCCGCCTTGCATGCCGCGCATGGCGTCGCTGGCGTGCGCAGCATCCTGCCACGCCAGGCGTGACGGCTGTCGTGCCGCGTGTCTGACGCGGCGCGGCATGGCGTCACGCGCGTGAGCGTTTGAAACCTCGTTCCTCTTGCCACTTGGTGCTTCAGCGGCCTGCGGCTCGACCGCCGCGTGGCCGGATGCCCATCGTCTGGCTGGCAGCGCCTGGCGCTGTCATGTAGGTGCCACGCCGGCCCGGGAAAATATGCCTGTTGCATAGGCCACCCGGCCTGGAGTCGATCGGCATGGTTTCATTGTTGCGCAATGCGAGCGTGCGTCGCGTCGTCGCCGTCACCCTCGCGGCCTTCGTGCTGCTCTTCGCAGTGGTCGGCGCGGGCGGGCTTGCCCTGCTGCAATCCACCCATCAGCGGCTGGACACGCTCGGCCACGTCAACATCGAGCAGGCCAACGCGCTCGCCGACGTGACGGCTGCGCTCCTGCGGGCACGGGTCGGCCTCACCGACGCCCGCGTCTTCATGGAAGGCGGCCAGGATGGCGAGCGCGATGCGGCGCTGGCCGAAGCCGATGCGCTGCTCGCGCGCGCCCGCGAACGTTTCGCCAGCCTGGTGAACGACCATGGAGACAGCCCACCGCCGGTGTTCAGAGAACTCGCGCTGGCCACCTCGGCCTGGATCGACCAGGGCCTGGTGCCCTGGTCGGCTGCCTGCAGGGGTGGAACGGGATTCTGGCGAGCCAGCTCGAGCGTGAGCGTGTCGGCCCGGATGGTGCTGTCTTCCTCGAGGCCGGCGAACGCTTCCAGGCCGCCTTGCGGGCGCAGGGTGAGCAGGCCGTGGCCCAGGGGACGGCCGCGGTGGGCGTGGCGCGCAGCGCCGTGGCCGCCGTGCTGGTGCTGGCGCTGCTGCTGGCGCTGTCGTGCCGCGCCTTCATCGCTCGTGTCGTGCTGCGGCCGCTGGATGCGGCGGGTGCACACGTCGGGCGCATCGCCCACGGAGATTTGTCAGGACAGATCGCGGCCGGCGCCCGCAACGAGATCGGCTGGCTGCAGGATCAGCTCGCCCACATGCAGCATCAATTGCGCGACATGGTGCGCACCGTGCGCAGCGGGGTGGCGGCAATCGACACGCACACGGCCGCGCTGGCGGCCGACAATGCCGAGCTTGCGGCCCGTACCCAGGCTCAGTCGGATGCCGTGCGCGAGACGACGTCCTCGATGGATGAGATCGCCATTTTCGTGCGCGAGAACGCCGATCACGCCGAGCATGCACGCGGCCAGGCGCAGGCGGCCGCCGAGGCCGCCCGGGCGTGCGGTCTTGGCATGCGCAGTCTGCTCGGCACGATCCAGCAGATCGCCGAGCGCTCGGCGCGCATCGAGGATGTGGTCAAGGTGATCGATGACATTGCCGTGCAGACCAATCTGCTGGCCCTGAATGCGGCGGTGGAGGCAGCACGTGCCGGCGCCCATGGCCGCGGTTTCGCGGTGGTGGCTGTGGAGGTGCGCGAACTCGCCCTGCGCAGCGCACAGTCTGCCGCCGAAGTGCGTCGTCTCATCAGCGAGGCTCAGCAGGGCGTGGCCCAGGGCACGCAGGCGGGCGTGCAGGCCGACCGCAGCATGACGGGCGTGGTGACGGCTGTCGAGTCGATGGCGCATTCGATGCAGGCGCTCGCCGATGGCGCAGCCCAGCAGTCGCACGGCCTTGCCGAAGTGCATGCGGCGATGGACCGCATCGATGACGTCGCGCAGAGCAATGCGGAGCAGGTGGCGCAGGCTGCTGGGGCCACGGGCCACCTGGCCAAGCAGGCTCAGACGCTGCGCGAGGCCGTCGCGGCATTCCATGGCGAGACGCGTGAGCGCCATATCGACGGTGACCCTGCATCGGGCGACTCAGCGCCTGTCGACGATGCCCGTCGTCCATCTCGCGCACGCGACTACAGACTGGTGCACAACACCATTCTGAATGGCACGTCGTAAGTGACGGGCTGGGGCTTGGACTGGCCGTCCTCGAGCGTGGCAAAGCGGATGGAGATCGAGTATTTGTTGGCGCTGATCTCGGGAAAGAGGCGGGTGTCGTCCGGCAGGCGCACCTGCAGCAGCTGATAGGCCTTCCCATTGGGCACCTGCTGGTACACCCCGCCAGGCGCCACGGTGGTCTCGGCCTCGCCGTTGCCGCGCAGCATTTCCAGCGTCAGGGAGAGTGCCTCGCGAAGAGGGGCAAGCGGGGCGCACCACTGCTCGAGATCGGCGAGGCGCTCGGCCACGGGGCGCTGCTGCCAGGCATAGTAGGACGGCATGTCGAATTCGCACACGCCACCCGGAATCACGAGGCGGCTGCGCAGGCTGCCCAGCCACTCGTGCTGGCGCATCGAATCCGCGGGCCGGGCCTGGCTCGACAGGTTGTTAACGACGTGCTGCAACCGATCCAGCATGGCGTCGAGCAGTCCGGGCTCGACCTGCGGGTGCTCCCGCAATGCCTGCAACGATTGTCGCTGCCGTTCGAGCTCGTGCAGGAGCTCGGAGCGCACATCGGAGCGGCCCGTGCCGCGCATCACCGCATCGGTGATCTCGAACAGCGTGCTCAGCGCCGCGTGATGCGCGCGCGGGTCTTCCTGCTCAAGGAAGAAGCCCAGCCGGTCCAGCTGGTCTTCGAGCCTGAGCAGGTTGCGCACGCGCTCATTGAACGGATATTCGTAAACAATCACGCCGGTCGTCGGTATCAGCAGTTGCCGGATTGTAGCCACCCACTCCGAGGATTACCGAAACAGGATACGACACGTTGGCACGCTGCGTTGTGTCTCTTGAGACGGGAATGTTGCTTGCTGTCCAGCTTGGTTTCTTTTGCTGCAGGGCCGCTCCAGCGTGGCCTGCCAACTCGGAGGATCAGGATGGACGGACCCAGACACGACGGCGCGATGCGCATACGGCGTGGCCCATGGATGGTCGTGGCAGCGAGCCTGCTGCTCGCAGGGTGCGCGGATACCGAGCCAGCACAACCAGGCGCTCAAGTCCGCCGGGTTGTCGTCGAGCCCGTGAGGGCTGCCCAGCCTGCGGCCGGGGAGCTCACGTTGGCCGGACGCGTCGCGAGCCCGCGGGCGAGCCAACTCGCTTTCGAGGTGGCAGGTCGGCTGCAGGAGATGGCGGTGGCCGAGGGCGAGCGCGTCCCGGCTGGCACCGTCCTGGCGCGGCTGGACCGCACAGACTACGCCCTGCACGTGCGAGATGCCGCCGCACAGGTTCGCATGCTCGAAGCCGATGCGACGCGCAAGCGCCGCCTGCGCGAGGCCGGTGTACTGTCCGCGGCGGCCCTGGACCCGGTGCAGGCCCAGCTCGAGTCGGCGCGTGTGGCGTTGGCCACGGCGCGCCGCCAGCTCGAGCAGACGGCCTTGACCGCGCCTTTCGCTGGGCGGGTGGCTCGGCGTCTGGTGCCCGAGGGCGCTGTCGTCCCGGCCGGCGAGCCGGTGTTCGTGCTGCAGCAGGACGAGGTGGTGGACGTCCAGGTCGATCTTCCCGAATGGGCAGCGCAGCGGCTGGCGCTCGGCCCGTCGCTGCGCGCCACGGGCGTTCCGGCATCGGCTGCCGGCACGACGCTCGCGCTTGCGTACCTCGAGCACGGTACGCAGCCCGATGAAGGAGCGCGCACGTATCCGCTGATGTTGCGCGGGCCGCAGCCCCAGGCGCTCAATCTGCTGCCCGGCATGGCAGTGCGCGTGCAGGTGCCTCTGCCGGCGCCATCCGCAGAGACGGCAGCCGTTGGACGCTTCGTCGTGCCGCTGCCCGCGATCGCCCGGGATCGTGACGAATCCGCCTATGTCTGGGTGCTCGACGCCGACAACCAGGTCCAGCGGGTGAATGTCGGCATCACCCGTGTGCAGGGTGAGCAGGCCTGGGTCGAGGGTGAGCTCCAGGCCGATGTCCCGTTGGTCGTTGCGGGCGTCGGTCGCCTGCATCCGGGTCAGACAGTCGAACCGCAGACCAGGAACTGAGCCGTGCCTCCTATTGCCGAGATCGTATTGCGGCGGCGCATGCACGCCTGGCTGCTGGCCCTCGTCTGTCTGGTGGGCGGTGCCGTCGCCTTCTTCTCCATCGGACAGCTCGAGGATCCTGAGTTCACCATCAAGGAAGCCATCGTCGTCACGCAGTATCCGGGCGCCTCTGCGAACGAGGTGGCGACTCAGGTCACCGAGGTGATCGAGAACGCCATCCAGCAGTTGCCACAGTCCGATGAAGTGGTGTCGCGCTCGTTGCCGGGGTACTCCGAAGTGCGCGTTCTCATCCGCGACGAGTTCCGTGGCGACGAACTCACGCAGATCTGGGACGAGCTGCGCCGACGCGTGGACGCCGTCATGGGCGATCTGCCGCCGGGCGCCGGCCCGCCTCAGGTCAACGACGACTTCGGCGATGTCTATGGCATGTATTACGTGCTCACGGGCGAGGGCCTCACGCTCGCCGAGATGCGCGAAGCCGCCAAGCAACTGCGCCGCGGCCTCTTGGCAGTGGACGGGGTGAGCAAGGTCGAGATCGCTGGCGCCACCGACGAGGAGATCGTCGTCGAGGTCGACGAAGCCCGGCTCGCCGCGTTGCGACTGTCCCCGGATGAGCTTGCCCAGGCCCTGGCCAATGCGGACAGCGCGGTGGAGTCCGGTTCCGTGCGGGCCGGCGCGCTGCGCCTGCGCGTCAGTCCGACCGGCGCCTTCGATTCCCTGGAGGCGTTGCGCGCACTGCCCGTTGGCGCTGGCGGGCAACGCCTCGCCCTGGGCGATTTCGCCACGGTCACGCGCGGCTATCCGGAGCAGCCCGCCCTCATCGTGCGCTATGACGGCCAGCCCGCGCTCACCCTCGGCGTGAGCGGCGTCTCGGGCGCCAACATCGTGGACGTGGGCGAGGCCGTCGATGCCGAGATCGACCGTCTGCTGCCGCGCTTGCCGCTCGGCGTTGAACTGCAGCCGCTCTATGCTCAGCACACCGTCGTCGCCGAGGCGACCGCAGGCTTCGTGCGGGACATGTTCATTGCGGTCGCCATCGTCGTCGTGACGTTGTGTCTGGCCATGGGGTGGCGGGCCGGGGTTGTCATCGGTGGCGTGCTCGTCTTCACGCTGGGCGGTACCTTTCTGCTCATGTTCATCGGCGGGATCGAGCTGCAGCGCGTGTCGCTGGGTGCCCTGGTCATCGCGATGACGATGATGGTCGACAACACCGTCGTGGTCTGCGATGGCATCCTCGTGCGGCTGCGCCAGGGCAAGCGCATGGGCGAGGCCTGCCAGGGCACTCTCGACCAGACGCTCTGGCCCCTCTTTGGCGCGACCCTGATCGGCATTCTTGCCTTCGCCGGCATCGGGCTGTCGCAGGACACCACGGGCGAGTTCCTCTTTTCGCTCTTCTGGGTGATCTGCTCGTCGCTGCTGCTGAGCTGGATCCTCGCCATGACCCTCGTACCGCTGCTCGCGTCCCATCTTTTCCGGCGCATGGAGCGCGAGGAGGCCGACGACGAAGCCGATCCGTACGACGGACCCTGGTATGCGCGCTTTCGCCGGCTGCTCCAGGGCGCGTTGCGTCGGCGTGGCTGGCTCGCCGCAGGCCTGGCCGTGCTGACGGCGGGCTGCGTCTTCCTGTTCGGCATGGTGCCGCAGAGCATGTTCCCGGCCTCGACGACGCCGCTCATGTACGTGGACATGACGCTGCATCGCGGCACGGACATTCGCGCCACCGAGGCGCGTGCGGCCGAGATGGCGACCTTCCTCGCCGAGCAGGACGGGGTCACGTCGGTGGCGACCTTCGTGGGCGCCGGCGCGACGCGGTTCATGCTCACCTATGCGCCGCAGCGGCCCGACCCGGCCTTCGCGCACTTCGTCGTGCAGGGCGAAGACTATGCCCGACTCGACGACCTGACCATCGAGCTGAACCAGCGCTTTCATGATCTGGCGCCGGATGCCTACGTGCACGCCACGCGGCCGCAGTTCGGGCCGAATCCGGATGCGCTGATCGAGGCGCGCTTCATTGGCGAATCGCCGTCCGTGCTGCGCGAGATCGCTGCCGAGGCCCGGCGCCGGCTGGACCGCGAGGCAGGCCTGCTCGCCGTGCGCGATGACTGGCGCGAGCCTGACATGGTGCTGCGCCCGCAGCTCGAGCTCACGCGCATGGCCGAGCTCGGCGTCACCCGTCAGGCCGTGGGTGCCGCCTTGCAGATGGCCACGGATGGCGCACCCCAATCGGTGTTCCGGGATGGCGACGAGCTCATCCCCATCATGCTGCGCACGCGCGGCGGGGAGGGCGCCGAGGACCTGCTGCAGCGCCAGGTGTGGAGCGCCACGCAGAACCGCTATGTGCCCCTGTCCCAGGTGGCCGATGCCGTGGTCACCGACTTCGAGGATGCGATCGTGCATCGGCGCGACCGTCTGCCGACCATCACCGTGCTGGGCGAGCCGCTGCCAGGCGAGCTGGCGAGTCAGGCACAGGCCCGGATCCAGCCTCTGATGGAGGCCATCCCGCTACCCGATGGCTATCGCCTCGAATGGGGCGGCGAGCATGAGGTGTCCTCCGATGCGAACGCCGCGCTCATGCAGACGTTGCTGCTGCCCTACCTCGGCATGTTCCTCATCACCGTGCTCCTGTATCCGGGATGGCGCCAGCCGGTCGTGATCTGGCTCGTGCTGCCCATGACGATCTGCGGCGTGAGCCTGGGGCTGCTTGCCTCGGGACTGCCCTTCGGCTTCATGGCGCTCCTGGGCCTGCTCGGCTTGACGGGCATGCTGCTCAAGAACGCGATCGTGCTGGTAGACGAGATCGATCGTCAGATCGACACTGGCAAACCGCGCCTGGCGGCGATCGTGGCGGCTGGCGCGAGCCGGCTGCGCCCGGTGCTCATGGTGGCCCTCACGACTATCCTTGGCGTGGTGCCGCTTCTTTTCGATCCGTTCTTCGCCAACATGGCGGTGACCATCATGGCCGGGCTCGCCTTTGCGACCTTGTTGATTCTCTTGGCGGTCCCCGTGTTCTACGCGATGCTCGCCCGTGTCGGAGCCGACGAATGCTGAAGACCTTTGTCTGTGCCAGGCGCGTGGCCGGGATCGCCGCCCTCGTGACGCTGGCGGCCTGCGGTACGCCGCAGCATCGGGACGCCCCGGCCGTGCCCGAGACCTACGTGGGCGCGCCAGTCGCCCAGCCCGTGGACGAAGCCGTGCTCGCCCGCTGGTGGACGGCGTTCGAGGATCCGGTGCTCGCAGAGCTGGTGCAGACGGCCCAGGTGCGCAATCGCGACGTTGGCCAGGCCATGGTGGCCGTCGCCAAGGCACGCGCACAGTTGCGAGGGGTGAGGGCTCAGCGCTATCCCACGCTCGATCTGGGGGGCGAGGCGGGCCGGCAGTTCACACGCAGCGAACGTCTTCGCCTGCAGGGTCCGCTGGCCGTGGATCTGGCGGATCTGGGCGACAGCGGCTCCACCCGGATCGACACCTGGAACAGTGCCGTGCAAGCCGGTTGGGAGCTCGACCTCTTCGGCGCCACGCGCGCCCGGGCCGAGGCGGGCGAGCGTCTGCTCGCGGCCTCCGAGGCCCAGGTGGGCGCCGCCCGGCTCGCGGTGGCTGCCAATGTCGGCAACGCGTACGTGGAGATCCGCGCGTTGCAGGCGCGCCGGGCCATGCTGGAGGACGCGGTCGCGATCGCCCGCGAGCTCGAGCGCATCGGCCAATTGCGCTTCGAGATCGGCGAGGTGACGCGGCTGGACGTCGAGGCGCAAGCCGCCGAGCGAGCGTCTGCTCAGGCCGACCTGGCCGAGCTCGACATCGCGCTGGCCGAAGCCCGGTTCGCGCTGGACACGCTGATGGCAGCGCCCCCCGGCTGGAGCGCCCAACGTCTGGCTGAGCCCGCCGACGTGCCAGTCGTCACGCGGGCGATTCCGCCGGGCCAGCCGACGACGCTGCTGGCGCGCCGGCCCGACGTGCTTGCCGAGTTCGCGCAGCTCGAAGCGGCGGAGTACCAGGCGTTGGGTGCGCGCCGTGATCTCTTTCCGCGCATCACCTTGTCGGCAGCATTGGGCGGGCAGGGCCTCGCGGTGGGTGGGCTGCTCTCGAGCGTATCGAGCTTCGCGCAGGTGGGGGCGATGTTCGCCTGGCCGTTGCTGGACGGCGGCCGCCGCCAGAGCGCCATCGATGACGCGCAGGCGGACGTCGATGCCGCCTATCTGTCACTGGCCCAGACCTTGGCTGAGGCGTTGCAGGACGTGGAGACCGCGCTGGCACAGATCGCCGGGCGTCAGCAGCAGGCGACTGCTCGCGGCGAAGCGCTGGCGCGCGCTGCCCGCGCGCACGAACTGGCGCGGCTGAGCTATGAGATCGGTGAGGTCGGGTTGGCCGAGGTGCTGGACGCCCAGCGCGCGTGGCTGCAGGCCCGCGAAGGCCTGTTGCAGACGCAGCGCGCGCTGGCGGGCGCGCAGGTGGCCTTGTTCACGGCGCTGGGCGGTGGCTGGGAGACGGATCCCGCCGCGCCGCCAGGGCCAGCCACGTCGCATGCATCGCATCCACGTGTTCGCGCAGGCGCTCAGGCGATGTGAGCCCGTCGTTGACGATCACGTCGTCGGCCACGGCCAGGCGCGCCTCGCGCGTGGCCTGGGCCTGCAGGATGCGCTCGACAGCCTCGGGGGCAAGGCCGCTGCGGATGCCCACGCGGGCGATCTGCGTGGCCGGATCGCAGTCCACCACGCAGATGCGGTCGACGCGGTCGCGCCAGCGCCCGGATTCCACCAGCAGCGGCACGACGAACACCTGATAACAGCCGCGCGCCGTGGCGGCCTCGCGATCGACCGCCGCGCCAATCATGGGATGCAGGATGCGTTCGAGACGGCCGCGGGCGGCGGGATCGCGAAAGACCCGATCGCGCATGGCGGCGCGATCCAGCGCGCCTTGTGCGTCGGCAATGGCGTCACCGAACTCGGCGCGCAGCGCCGGCATGGCGTCGCCGCCCGCCGCCGTCAACTGGTGGGCGATGACGTCGGTGTCGATGAGGGCGGCGCCGAGCTCGGCGAGACGATCCGCGACCCGGCTCTTGCCCGACCCGATGCCGCCGGTCAGGCCGATGCGATAGGGCGGCAAAGACGGCACGTGCGTGTCAGACATGGCAGGCCTCGCGCAAAAGCGGTGATTGTAGGGCAGGGGCACGACGTCGGCGCGTGCTCAGCGCCACCATTGCATCATGTCGGACCAGAAGAGCGCGGCCAGGCCCGCGCCCGCGAGACACGGCCCGAACGGCAGGGGCTCGTCCTTGGCGAGCCGGCCAGCCAGGCGCATGCCCAGCCCTCCCGCCACGCCCACGAGCGAGGCAGCCAGGACCACACCCGGCAGATTCTGCCACCCCAGCCACGCGCCCATGGCAGCAAGCAGCTTCATGTCGCCCTGGCCCATGCCTTCCTTGCCGGTGGCCAATCGAAAGGCGGTGCCCACGACCCAGAGGGCCGCGTAGCCTGCTGCGGCGCCGGCGACGGCGTCCGTCACGCTGATCCAGCCCCAGGGCGTGAGGGTCAGCACGAGCCCCGCCCAAAGCAAGGGCTGGGTCAGCGAATCCGGCAGAAGCATCGTGTCCAGATCGATCGCAGCCAGCGTGAGCAGGGCCGCGCTGTAGCCCATGGCGGCGATGGCCGCCACGCCAACGCCGAAGGTGCTGGCACAGGCCACGAAGAGCCCGGCCGTGGCGAGCTCCAGCGCCGGGTACCGCCAGGCGATGGCCGCCTGACAATGCCGGCAGCGGGCGCGCAGCCACAGCCAGCTCAGGACAGGCACCAGATCGCGGGCTTGGAGGACTTCACCGCAATGCGGGCAATGCGAACGCGGGACGGCGAGATTGAAGGTGGCCCGCTCGGGTGGGTCGCCCCCTTGCAGGATCGTGCAGTCGTCGTGCCACTCCCGTTCCATCATCACGGGCAGGCGCGCCACCACCACATTGAGAAAGCTGCCCGTCAGGAGACCGAGCACGGCCGCGGTGCAGAGCCACACGGCCGGGATTTGCAGTATCGCAAGGTATGATTCCATGACGGAACAATACTATGGAGCCGAGGCTATGCCCGCGTCGCTGTGTCGATTCATTCCCGCCGCGAGGCATGTTGCGGGTCTTGCCCTACTGGCCGTGCTTGCCGGCTGCCAGCATTACGCCCCCAACAGTGCCCCGGATCGCGACAGCACCGAGGCGCAGACCCGCGCCGAGATGCAGCGCCTGCAGGAGCGCAGTGCCAACCGCACCATGGCGCCCTCGCAGATCCGCATCGCCACGGGTGGCATCACCCAGCCAGACGGCGCGCTGTGCCGTGACTGGCTGGACGCCTGCTGGGAGCGGGGCGCAGGCGTAGCCCCCGCGGCGGCGGGCACTCCCGGCCTCGCGCGTCTGCCCCGCCCGGACGGCGCGCAGACCTTTCGCGGCGTCCTGCCCTGCGACGACGTGGCCATGGGCTGCCGAGGCCAGCGCGTGACGCTCACCCTCTTCGAGAACGAGACCTTCCGTGGGCACGTGGTCTATCTGAACAACGACGGCAGCGAGAGCCAGCCAGCGGCCCTGCAAGGCTGCTGGGCCCGCGACGCGGGTGAAGGCCGCCGTCTGCAGCTCACCCTGGGTAATGGCGCCTCGCTGGGCCACTACCTGGCCGAATCGGTCAACACGCTGGTCGTGTTGCCGCCGGACGATCGCCCCGGGAATCTGCGCGTGACGCTCACGCGCCAGCCGGATGCGGAACTCATGGGTGGCATGCCGCCCGCGGGCCGCTGCCGCACGTGATCGCGCCGCGCTGACGGCACGTCGAAGAACAACGGGCCGCTTGCGCGGCCCGTTGGCGTTTCCCGGCTGGCTGGCGTTCACGGCAACCGGGCCCGCCGGCATCACACGCAGCGGGGCGTGGCCGGCGAATCCGGCGTCTCCAGGCTCAGACGCGCTCGAAGATCGCCGCGATGCCCTGGCCGCCACCGATGCACATCGTGACCAGCGCGTAGCGGCCCTGGATGCGCTGTAGCTCGTACAAGGCCTTCACGGTGATGACGGTGCCCGTGGCGCCGATCGGGTGGCCGATCGAGATGCCGCTGCCGTTCGGATTGACCTTGGCCGGGTCCAGGCCCAGTTCCTTCGTCACTGCGCATGCCTGGGCGGCGAAGGCTTCGTTGGCTTCGATCACGTCCAGGTCGGACGCCCGCAGGCCGGCCTTCTCCAGCACCTTGCGGGTCGCCGGCACCGGACCGATGCCCATCAGCGTGGGCTCAACGCCCGCGTGGGCGTAGGCGACCAGGCGCGCGAGCGGCTTGGCGCCGCGCTTCTCGGCCGTCTGGCCGTCCATCAGCAGCACGGCCGCCGCCCCATCGTTGAGCCCCGAGGCGTTGCCGGCCGTGACCGTGCCGTTCTCCTTGGCGAATGCCGGCTTGAGCTTGGCCAGGGCCTCGAGCGAGATGTCGGCACGCACGTGTTCGTCCGTGTCGAAGATCGTCTCGCCCTTGCGGCTCTTCAACGTGACCGGCACGATCTGCGAGGCGAAGTGGCCGGCGGCCTGGGCGGCTGCCGCGCGCTGGTGCGAGATGAGGGCCAGTTGATCCTGGTCGTCGCGACTGATGCCGAATTCGCGCGCCACGTTCTCGGCCGTCACGCCCATGTGGATGGCATGGAAGGGGTCGTGCAGGGCGCCCAGCATCATGTCCGTGAGCTTGGCGTCGCCCATGCGCGCACCCCAGCGGGTGTTGAGCGACACATAGGGGGCGCGGCTCATGCTCTCGGCGCCCCCGCCCACGGCGATGTCCGCATCGCCCAGTCGGATCGCCTGCGCGGCCGAGACGATGGCCTGCAGGCCCGAGCCGCACAGGCGGTTCACCGTCATCGCGGGTGCGTCCTTGGTGACGCCGGCCTCGAGCGCCGCCACGCGGGCGAGGTACATGTCGCGCGGTTCGGTCTGGATGACGTTGCCGAAGACGACGTGCTGTACCTCGTCACCGGTGACGCCGGCGCGCGCCAGCGTTTCCTTCACGACGAGCGCGCCCAGCTGGGTGGGCGACAAATCCTTCAGGCTGCCGCCGAAATCCCCGACCGCGGTGCGGCTGCCGGCCACTACGTATACGTCGCGCATGATGTTCTCCGTGATTGTCTGTCTTTGCCCGCGTCCGGCGCGGGCTGAGGCTGCCGGCGGACTGGCCGGCTGCAGTGGCGGGCGATCAGTAGCGCTCGCCCGCCAGGTTCTCCTGCACGATCCGCAGATACAGGGCGTGCCGCTCGGCAGGGATCTCCCCGGCGGCGACGGCGGCGAGGATGGCGCAGCCGGGCTCGTGTTCGTGGGTGCAGTTGTAGAAGCGGCACTCGCCCGCGAAGGGGGCGAATTCGGCAAAGCCGCGCGCCACCTCCTCGCGGGAAAGGTGTTGCAGACCAAAGCCCTGGAAACCCGGGGAATCGATCAGGTAGGCGGGTGCGCCATCGCGCTCGAGCGCCTGCGGCAGATGATACAGCCGCGTGCTCGTGGTGGTGTGCCGCCCCGCGCCCAGCGCCACCGAGTGCTCGCGCGTGGCGGCGTCCGCGCCCGGGACCAGCGCGTTGAGCAGCGTGGATTTGCCCATGGCGCTCTGGCCCAGCAGCAGGCTCGTCTGGCCGGCCAGCAGCGGCGCCAGGCGCTCGGGTGTCTCCGGGTCTCGCGCCGACAGTTCCAGGATGTCCGCGCCGGCCCCGGCCAGGCTCGCCGCGCGCAGTCGCGCACGGGGCAGCAGCTCGGTGCGATCCGCCTTGTTGAGCAGGATGGTGGTCGGAATCCCTGCACTCGTCGCAGCCACCAGGGCGCGCCCGGCGAGATCCAGCGAAAAGTCAGGCTCGGTGGCGACGACCAGCAACAGCCGATCGACGTTGGCCGCAAACTGCTTGCTGCGCTGCTGATCGCTGCGAAAGAGGAGGTTGCGCCGCGGCAGGATCGCCTCGATCGCGCCCTCGGCAGCGCCTTGCAGGCTCACGGTGACCTGGTCACCCACGGTAGCCTGAGCCCGCTTGCCGCGTGGATAGCACTGCCGCGTGCTGCCGTCCGGCAGCTGCACGCTGTAGTGTCGTCCGTGGGCCGATACCACCAGTCCCGTGAGCGTGCCGGCCGCGGCGGCCGGTGCCGGGCGTGACCGGCTCATGACGCGATCGCGGCGAGGCGGCCGATGCGGATGGCCGCGGGTGGGTGGCTGTCGTAGAACGCCGAGTGCCTGGGATCCGGCGTGAGCGTGGCTGCGTTGTCGTCATAGAGCTTGACGAGCGCCGACACCAGGCGCGCAGGATCCGTCTGGCTCGCCGCGAAGCGGTCCGCCTCGAATTCGTCGCGTCGGGAGAACCAGCTCGAGAATGGCGTGAAGAGGAAGGTGAAGACCGGCATCACCAGGAAGAAGAGAATGAGTGCAATGGCGTGGTTCGGGCCAGAGAGGCTGGGCTCGACACCCAGGCCCGTGTAGAACCACGGGCGTTGCACCAGCCAGCCGAGCAGCGCCAGAAAGCCGAGCGATACCGCAAAGCTCACCACGATGCGACGCACGATGTGCTTGTGCTTGAAGTGCCCCAGCTCGTGGGCGAGTACCGCCTCGATCTCGTCGCCGTTCAGGCGCGAGAGCAGCGTGTCGAAGAAGACGATGCGCTTGGCCTTGCCAAAGCCCGTGAAGTACGCGTTGCCATGCGCCGAGCGCTTGGAGCCATCCATCACGAAGAGCCCGTCCAGCGCAAAGCCGCAGCGACGGGCGAGCGCGCCGATACGCTCGGCCAGATCCGCATCCGCGAGCGGGGTGAACTTGTTGAAGAGGGGGGCGATCACCGTGGGAAAGAGCCAGAGCACCGCCAGGTTGAAGAGCGCCCACACGGCCCACGCCCACAGCCACCACAGCTCGCCCGCGCTCTGCATGAGCCAGAGGATCACCGCCACCAGCGGCAAGCCGAGCACCGCGCCCACGACGATGCCCTTGACCATGTCCGCCACGAACAGCCTGGGCGTCATGCGATTGAAACCGAAGCGCGCCTCCAGGCCGAACTGGCGATACAGCGTGAAAGGCAGTCCGACGAGGCCCAGCACGATCACGACGGCAGCGACCAGGACGATCTGCTGCACGAGTGCGCCGCCGGGCAGGCCGGCACTGGCCACGGACAGCCACTGCAGCCCGCCCATGAGGGTGAGACCGATCAGCACGGCGGCGTCCACGACCGTCTCGATCATGCCCAGGCGGGCACGGGCCACGGTGTAGTCAGCCGCGCGCTGATGGCTGCGCAGGCTGATGCGGTGGGCGAAGACGTCGGGGACGGCGTCGCGGTGCTGGGCCACGTGGCGGATCTGTCGCGAGGACAGCCACAGGCGCACCAGCACGCCTACCGTCAGGACAGCGACGAACAACAAAGTGAATGCCATGAACGCTCGACTGGGAAACCGGCGGCGGTGTGCGAAAATCCGCGCTTTCACCCGCACGTCCGGAGTTCGATTATATGGTCCTCAACGAAAACCATCTGGTGTGGCTGGACATGGAAATGACCGGTCTGGACCCGGAGCGCGAACGCATCATCGAAGTCGCCGTCGTGGTCACCAACCCGCAGCTGGAAACGGTGGCCGAAGGCCCTGTGCTCGTCGTGCACCAGTCCGACGCGCTGCTCGACGCCATGGACAACTGGAACAAGTCCACGCACGCCAAGAGCGGCCTGATCGAGAAGGTCCGCGCGTCTACCGTGTCCGAGGCCGACGCCGAGGCGCAGCTGGTGGACTTCCTGCGCCAGTACGTGCCAGCAGGCAAGTCACCGCTGTGCGGCAACACGATCGGCCAGGATCGGCGCTTCATGGTGAAGTACATGCCGCAGCTCGAAGCCTTCTTCCACTACCGGAACCTGGACGTGAGCACGCTGAAGGAACTGTGTCGGCGCTGGAAGCCGGAGATCTACAAGAACTTCACGAAGCAGTCCAAGCACGAGGCGCTGTCGGACATCTACGACTCCATCGAGGAGTTGAAGTATTACCGGGAGCATTTCCTCAAGGTGTGAGGGGAGGCGTTTGAGTTCTTGAGGCGCCGCTGGCGCGGCGGTCGGGGACGGGGCCGGTCGCGCGGCCGGGCCTTCACGGCCCGGCTTCCCTTCGCGGTCAGGGTCTGGCCGGGCGGTCGGCGAACTCGGAGGGTGGACAGTCCCCCGGACTGTCCACACCCGCCTCCTCAGACATCGCCGCCCTTGCCTCCCGTCACGACACCCTGCGCTCGGCGCGCTCCAACGGCCCCGCCCAGCGCACCCGCCCCGACGGCGCTTTCAGTGCGGATCCCAGCCTCTGTTTCTTGTCCCCAAATTTCATGTTGTAGGCCGGAACGATCTCTCGCCTTTCATCGACGGAGGCCTCGTGCAGGGTCGCGGCCGTGGGGCCGTCGGAGTGCGCCGAGCGCAGGGTGTCAGGACGGGAGGCAAGGATGGCGATGTTTGAGGAGGCGGGTGTGGACAGTCCAGTGGACTGTCCACCCTCCGAGTTCGCCATCCGCCCGTCCTGATACCCGGAGCGAGAGGGTAGCCGGGCCGTCCAGGCCCGGCCGCACGACCGGCCCCACGGCCGCGACCCTGCGTGAGGCCGTACTTAAAAACACAGATGTCATCGCTGCAAGGTGCGAGTACCCCCCGCCTTACACCCAGTGCATAGGGTAATTCCCAACTACCCAACCTTGACGCACTATCCTGCATGCAGTATCGTTCACTTAATCCACCGCAGCATGCATTACGATTCATGTTCGGCCAACCAGGAGCCCGACACCCATGACCGATACTCAAGACCGCGTCGATTACCAGACCGACCCCTCCCGCTACAAGCACTGGAAGCTCGCCTTCAACGGTCCGGTGGCGACCTTGACGATGGACGTGGCCGAAGACGGTGGCCTGCGCCCCGGCTACAAGCTCAAGCTCAATTCGTACGATCTGGGCGTGGACATCGAACTGCACGATGCGCTGAATCGTGTGCGCTTCGAGCACCCGGAAGTGCGCACGGTCGTCATGACGAGCGGCAAGGACCGGATCTTCTGTTCGGGCGCCAACATCTTCATGCTGGGCCTCTCCTCGCATGCCTGGAAGGTCAACTTCTGCAAGTTCACCAACGAAACCCGTAACGGCATCGAAGATTCCAGCCGCCACAGCGGCTTGAAGTTCGTGGCGGCGCTGAACGGCGCTTGCGCCGGTGGCGGCTATGAGCTCGCGCTGGCCTGCGACGACATCGTGCTGGTGGACGATCGCTCCTCGGCCGTGTCGCTGCCGGAAGTGCCGCTGCTGGGCGTGCTGCCCGGGACGGGCGGCCTGACCCGCGTCACGGACAAGCGTCACGTGCGTCACGACCTCGCGGACATCTTCTGCACGACCACCGAAGGTGTGCGTGGCCAGCGTGCCGTGGACTGGCGCCTGGTGGACGTGGCCGTCAAGCCCGCGCAGTTCCAGCAAACGGTGCAGGAGCGCGCTGAAGCCCACGCGGCCAAGAGCGATCGCCCGGCCGACGGCAAGGGCGTGCAGCTGCCGCCCGTGGCGCGCACCATCGAAGCCGACGCACTGCGTTATCCCTTCGTCGAGGTCGTGATCGACCGCGCGCAACGCACCGCGCGTTTCATCGTCAAGGCGCCGCAGGGTCAGCAGCCCACCGATATCGCCGGTATCGAAGCCGCAGGCGCGGCCTGGTGGCCGCTGCAGATGGCGCGTGAGCTCGATGACGCCATCCTTGAGATGCGCACCAACGAACCGGAGATCGGCACCTGGCTGCTGACGACGCAAGGGGATCCGCAGGCCGTGCTGGCCGTGGACGCCACGCTGCGCGAGCATGCCAACCACTGGCTGGTGCGTGAGACCTCGGGTCTGCTGCGTCGCACACTGTCGCGCCTGGACGTGTCCTCGCGCACGCTCTTCGCGCTGATCGAGCCCGGCTCTTGCTTTGCCGGTACGCTGGCCGAGCTGGCCTTTGCCGCCGATCGCGCTTACATGGCCATCCTGCCGGATTCGCCCGAAACGCAGCCGCAGCTGGCGCTGGCTGAAGCGAACTTCGGTGCCTATCCGATGGCCAACGGCCAGTCGCGTCTGGCTCGTCGCTTCTACGAAGAAGCCGCGCCCCTGGACGCTGCCCGCGCTGCCATCGGCGAGCCGCTGGATGGCGACGCGGCGGCCAAGCTGGGCCTCGTGACCGCGGCATTGGACGATATCGACTGGGCCGACGAGATCCGTCTGGCCATCGAAGAGCGTGCCGCGATGTCGCCGGATTCGCTCACTGGCCTGGAAGCCAACCTGCGCTTTGCTTCCAAGGAAACCATGGAAACCCGGATCTTCGGGCGCCTCACTGCCTGGCAGAACTGGATCTTCCAACGCCCGAACGCGGTGGGCGAGAAGGGCGCGCTCAAGGTCTACGGCAAGGGCGAGAAAGCCGGCTTCGACTGGAACCGCGTGTGATTCTCCGGCGGCGCTCGAGCGCCGCCGTGCATACCTCATCAATGATGTATCGATAGCGGAGGACGACCATGTCCAGCATCAATTACAGCGAAAAGATCCCCAACAACGTCAACCTCGCCGAAGACCGCACGCTGCAGCGCGCGCTCGAACAGTGGCAGCCCAACTTTCTCAGCTGGTGGGGCGACGTGGGCCCGGAAGGTTCCAACAATTTCGACGTCTATCTCCGCACCGCGATCAGCGTGGATCCGCAGGGCTGGGCGCAGTTCGGCCACGTGAAGATGCCGGACTACCGCTGGGGCATCTTCCTGAACCCCAAGGAAGAAGGTCGCAAGATCCACTTCGGTGATCACCAGGGCGAAGCCGCCTGGCAGGACATCCCCGGCGAGCACCGGGCCAACCTGCGCCGCATCATCGTGACCCAGGGCGATACAGAGCCTGCGTCCGTCGAGCAGCAGCGCCACCTGGGCCTGACCGCGCCCTCCATGTATGACCTGCGTAACCTCTTCCAGGTGAACGTGGAAGAAGGCCGTCACCTGTGGGCCATGGTCTATCTGCTGCATCGCTACTTCGGCCGTGATGGCCGCGAGGAAGCCGAGGCCCTGCTCGAGCGCCGTTCCGGTGACGAGGACAATCCGCGCATCCTGGGTGCGTTCAACGAGAAGACGCCGGACTGGCTGGCCTTCTTCATGTTCACGTACTTCACGGACCGCGACGGCAAATTCCAGTTGAGCGCGCTGGCCGAGTCCGGCTTCGATCCGCTCGCCCGCACGACCAAGTTCATGCTGACCGAAGAAGCGCACCACATGTTCGTGGGTGAGTCCGGCGTGTCGCGCGTGATCCAGCGTACGTGTGACGTCATGAACCAGCTGAAGACGGACAATCCGGAGACGCTGCGTTCGGCTGGTGTGATCGATCTGCCCACGATCCAGCGCTACCTGAACTTCCACTACAGCGTCACGATCGACCTCTTCGGTGCGGACGAGTCCTCCAACGCCGCCATCTTCTACAGCTCGGGCCTGAAAGGTCGCTACGAAGAAGGCAAGCGCGTGGACGATCACCGCCTGAAGTCCGACGCGTACAAGGTGCTGGAAGTGCGCAACGGCAAGCTCGTGGAGAAGGAAGTCCCGATGCTCAACGCGCTGAACGAAGTGCTGCGCGATGACTACATCAAGGATTCGGTCTCGGGCGTGCAGCGCTGGAACCGCGTCATCGAGAAGGCCGGCATTCCGTTCAAGCTGTCGGTGCCGCACAAGGCGTTCAACCGCCAGATCGGGACGCTGTCGGGCGTGCGCGTCGCGCCGGACGGCACGGTGATCTCCGAAGAGCAATGGAAGGCCCACAAGGACACCTGGCTCGCCACGGACGAGGACCGCGCTTTCGTCGCCTCGCTGATGGGCCGCGTGGTGGAGCCGGGCAAGTTCGCCAACTGGATCGCGCCCCCCGTCATGGGGATCAACCGCCAGCCGGTGGATTTCGAATACATTCGCTTCAACTGAGAAGCCAAGGGCCCGCGCACGCGGGCCCCGGAGGGAACGTCATGGACATGTCGACGCCAATGGGCACCATCAAGCAGCACGTGATCGACCCGGAGATCTGCATTCGCTGCAATACCTGCGAATCGGTCTGCCCGATCGACGCGGTCACGCACGATGATCGCAACTACGTCGTCAAGGCTGACGTCTGTAACGGGTGCATGGCCTGTGTGCCGCCGTGCCCCACGGGAGCCATCGACAATTGGCGCATCGTGCCCAAGGCCCTGGCCTATCCCGTCGAGGAACAGCTGACCTGGGACGAGCTGCCTCCGGAACTCACCCCGGAGCAGCTGGCGGCCGAGGGTGTGGCCGGCGCGGATGTGGATGCCGCTCAGGTCATGGCCGAGGAAGCCGTGGAAGCGGCCGCCGCGAGCTCGCTGACCGAGGAGCCGCGCCTGGATGCGGCCACCTATGGCTCGACAGTGCCGCCATGGTCCGCCGCGCATGCTTACACGAATCTCTACGGCCCGAAATCGCCCACCACGGCCACCGTGGTCGGCAACTACCAGGTCAACGAGCCGGGCACCGAGAACGAAACGCACCACATCGTGCTGGATTTCGGCAAGCTGCCGTTCCCGGTGCTGGAGGGTCAGTCGGTAGCTATCGTGCCGCCAGGCGTGGATGCGCGTGGAAAAGCGCATCATGCGCGGCAGTACTCGATCGCCAGCCCGCGCAATGGCGAGCGGCCAGGCTACAACAACCTGTCGCTCACCGTGAAGCGGGTCAAGGCCAACCACGACGACAACCCCGTCGATGGCGTCTGTTCGAACTACCTCTGCAATCTGAAGGTGGGTGACACCGTCCAGGTGGTCGGGCCCTTCGGCAATTCCTTCCTGATGCCGAATCATCCGAAGTCCAACATCGTGATGATCTGCACGGGCACGGGTAGCGCGCCCATGCGCGGCATGACGGAGTGGCGTCGCCGCCTGCGGGCGAGCGGCAAGTTCGAGGGCGGCAAGCTCATGCTGTTCTTCGGTGCCCGCACCAAGGAAGAGCTGCCGTACTTTGGTCCGCTTTCGAAGCTGCCGAAGGATTTCATCGACATCAATCTCGCTTTCTCGCGCACGCCGGGCCAGCCCAAGCGCTACGTGCAGGATCTGATGCGCGAGCGCGCCGTGGATCTTGTGGAGATGTTGAAGGACGAGCACACGCACTTCTATGTGTGCGGCCTGAAGAGCATGGAAGAGGGCGTGCTGATCGCCTTGCGTGACGTGGCGCGCGATGCCGGCCTGGATTGGCACAGCCTGGGCGAATCGCTCAAGCGCGAAGGTCGTCTGCACCTGGAGACGTACTGATCCCTGCCTTCTACAATGTCGGGCTCCTCTCTTTCCTGGACACGACATGGATTGGCAGACCTTGGAAACGCGCCTGGTCGACGTGGCCAGCGCGTTCCTGGATGACGTGCTCGCCAAGAGCCGGCATCCGCTCTACGCCGCCGCATTTCACAGCAGTTACCGCGAGGAAGCCGGCGTGATCGATCTGCCAAGCTTCGCGGCGAACACGCTCGAGGCCTTGCGGGCGGACCATCCCGAGGATTGGGAGAAGCCGGGTTTCTGGACCGTGAAGTGGCGCCCGGTGGACTGGCGCTGGGACGACACGCTGACGGACGACGACGCGCTGCAGGCACTCAATGATGCGCTGAACAAGGCCGCCATCGCCACGAAGACGCGGGCGCAATGGCAGGCGGTGGAGCAGCGCTTCCTGCAGACGGTGACGGCGGCGGCTCGGCAGGTACACGAGCGATTCGCCAGGCACCCCAAGGTGCGCGACGACTTCGTCGTGATCTTCAGCGATGACGACGGCGGCGCGGAGCTGGCCGGCGCCAGCATGAGCCCCGAGCTCTTCAAGCACCACTTTCCCGAGCAGGCCGAGGCGGCCGCACTGCGCACGCGGCTGGCTGGTCTGCCCTTGGCAGAGCAAGCCGCGTACTACGCCGGTCGCCTGGACAGTGACGATTCGGAAACCATCGATGGGGAAGAGGCCGAGCGCTGGCTGATTGCCCACGGTGAAGCCGCCGCCCCTCTGATGATCACTCGCCTGGCTGACCCCGAGAAGGCCTGGGACGCCGCGTTGGTGCTCGGTCTGTCGGGCTGCGCGAGCGACGAGGTGCTGGCCGCGTTGCGCAAGGCGATGCTGGACACGGCCTATCCCGAAGACGCGCGCAACTGGGCAGCCAGCGCGCTCGGCCATCTGCGCGATCACGACTGGCTGTTGTCTCAGGCGGATGATGCGGCGCTGCTGCCATTCGTCATTCAGGGCTGCACCGCGCCTTTCTCAGGCTTTCGCGACCGCGCCGCGCAGCCGGCACCGCTAGACTACCGCCCACTGGAGCGCCTGCTGCAGTCGCATCCGGCAGCGTTGAAGCCCGTGGGCGAGGCCATGAAGCCCGGCACGGGCACTTGCGAAATCACGCCGGGCGAGGTGGCCGAAGCCCTGCGCGGCCTGCAATCTCCCCACGCGCCCGTGCGCTGGCACGCCGCCATCGTGCTGGGCGAGCCGTATCTGGGCGACGACGCCATCGCGCTGGCCAGGCCGGCCTTGAAGGCGGCATCGTTGAAGGATACGAACGGCAAGGTCGCCAAGATGGCGAAGGCGTCGTTGGCGCGCCTGGAGCAAGGCTGAGCGGCCAGGTTCGCACAGGGGCGCACCGCCATCCCGCGGACGGACGGTGCGCCCCGAACTGCGCTCAGGGCTGCGCAAGAAAGCGCTGGGCGAGCTGCACGAAGTACGCGGCACCGTCCGGGATCACGGCATCGTTGAAGTCGTAGGACGGGTTGTGCAGCAGGCAGGGGCCCGCGCCGTGGCCGGAGGCCCGGTGCGTGCCGTCGCCGATACCCAGCATCACGTAGCAGCCAGGCCTGGCCTCCAGCATGAAGGAGAAATCCTCCGAGCCCATCAGGCGCGCGATGTTCCCGTGCACACGCGCCTCGCCCACGGTGTCGCGCAGCACGTCCAACGCGAACGCCGTCTGACCCGGGTCGTTGACCAGACACGGATAGCAACGCTCGAAGGTGAGCGTGGCCTCGCAGCCGAAGGTGGCGCCCGCGCCCGCGACGATCTCGTTCATGCGGCGCTCGATCATGTCCAGCGTGCCAGCCTCGTGGGTGCGCACGGTGCCGCCCAGCCAGGCCTGCTCCGGGATCACGTTGACTGCCGCGCCGCCATGGATCTGTGTGACGGACAGCACGGCGGCGTCCTGCGGCTCGCGGTTACGCGAGATCACCGATTGCAGCGCGAGCAGGATGTGGCTTGCGCACACGAGCGGATCGATGCTCAGTTCGGGCTGCGATGCGTGCGCGCCCTTGCCGGTGACGTCGATGCGAAAGCGGTTGGATGAGCCCATGAAGGGCCCGGCGCGCACGCCGAACTCGCCAGCGGGCAGATCCGGCCAGTTGTGCAGACCGAACACCGCATCGCAGGGGAAGCGGGTGAAAAGGCCGTCCTCGATCATGGCGCGTGCACCCGCCTGGCCGCCTTCCTCGGCAGGCTGGAAGATGCAGTGGATGGTGCCGTCGAACTCGGCGTGGTGCGAGAGATACCATGCCGCAGCCAGCAGGATGGCCGTATGGCCATCGTGTCCGCACGCGTGCATCCGCCCGGCATGCCGGGAACGATGCGCGAAGGTGTTGACCTCGTCCATCGCGAGCGCGTCCATGTCGGCGCGCAGGCCGATGCTGCGCGTGCCGGCCCCCTTGGAGAGGGTGCCGACGACGCCCGTGCCGCCGATGCCGGTCGTCACCGTCCAGCCCCAGGCGCGCAGCTCCTCGGCCACGCGGGCGGCCGTGCGGTGTTCCTCGAATGCGATCTCGGGGTGGGCGTGGATGTCGCGCCGGATCTCCACGAAGCGAGGGTCCGCGGCGATGGCGCCGAGGATGGCGGAAGTGGGCGTCGAGGTCGTCATGCCAGTCCTAGGGTTGCAGTTGCAGGTTGAGGGCGCGCAGGCCGGCGACATCGGTGTCGATGCGCTCGGCAAAGCTCGCGCGATCGGGGGTCGTCACGGTCTCCATGCCCATGGACAGCACGCGCTTGCGGGCTTCGTCGCTGGCGAGCACTTGCGCGAAGGCGTCGCGCACGCGGTCCAGACGCTCCTGCGGGACGCCCTGCGGCGCGAGGATGCCGATCCAGCCCGGCATGTCGAAGTCCTTGACGGACTTGCCTTCGTTGACGGTCGGCATGTCGGGATATTCCGTCATGCGCTTGCTGCTCACCACGCCCAGCGATTTGAGGCGGCCCTGCTGCACGTGGGGCAGGGCGGTGGGCGGGGCCATCACCGCGATGTCGATCTGGCCGCCGAGCAAGTCGTTGATGAGGGGTGCCGCGCCTTTGTAGGGCACGTGCAGCATCTTGGTGTCGGTGCGCCGCTGCAGTTCCTCGACGATGACGTGCTGGAAGGTGCCGTGGCCCGGGCTGCCATAGCTCAGGCTGTCCGGGGCCTTGCGCAGTGCGTCGACCAGCTCGTCGAAGGTGTTCGCCGGCAGGCCTGGGCGCGCCACCAGGACGACCGGCGAGATCGCCACCAGGGTGATGGGCTCCAGGTCGCTCGTGCGGTAACGCAGGCCGGTGTTGAGCGTGGGCTGCATCACGATGTCGTTGATGCTGCCTGCCAGCAGCGTGTAGCCGTCCGGCGTGGCTTGGGCGACCTTGGCTGCTCCGATGGCCCCACCCGCACCACCGGCGTTCTCGATGAGGACGTTCTGTCCGAGCTTCGCGCCAATCGCGGGCGACAGGCCGCGCAGCAGGGCATCGATCGAGCCGCCCGCCGGGAATGGCACCACGATCGTGATGGGCCGCTCGGGAAAGGCGGCCTGAGCAGCCTGGGCAGCGGGCGTGAGACCCAGGCCGGCGCCGAGAGCGACGGCCAGCACCGCGGCGCGGCGAAGAGAGGTGAACATGGGACGGGACTCCGGCGGAAGGTCGGGCAGGAAAGATCGTATTGAGCGCCCAAAAGGTATGATCGAATAGTGAAATATTTGGCTGACCTATTCCAATCATGAATCTCAGTGAGCGTGCCGAATTGCACACGCGCACGCCGGCGGCGACTCTCTACAACCGTCTGCTCGCCCGCACGCGGCTACGGCAGCTGCAGGTGATCGTGCTGGTGGCTGAACTCGGCAGCGTGCATCACGCCGCGGCGGCAGCCGGGCTCACGCAGTCGGCAGCCACGAAGATGATTGCTGAAGTGGAGCGGGTGGCCGGCGTGGCCTTGTTCGAGCGGCATGCGCGCGGGATGCGGCTCACGTTTGCGGGTGCCGATGTGCTCCCGTTACTGCGCCGCATGCTGCACCTGGTCACCGGGTGCGCGGAATCGCTCGCCGCGGTGGGTGCCGGCATGGACGGCACGGTGCGTGTGGGTGCCATCACCGCTGGCGTGACCGGTCTGCTCAACCCGGCATTGCCGGCGTTCTTCGACAGCCAGCCGCAGGTGCATCTGGAATTGCTCGAAGATGCCTTGCCGGTGTTGCTGGCGCGCTATGCCGACGGCGAGCTCGACGTGCTCGTGGTGCGCGAGCCCGGCATGATCGCACCGGATTCGCAGTTCCAGCCGCTGCTCGCGGATCATTATGTGGTGGCAGGCGCGTGCGGGCATCCGCTGGCGGGCATGCGCGACGTCCAGGCGGCAGACATGCTGGACTATCCCTGGCTCACGGCGCCGCTGGACAGCCAGAGCCACCTGGCGTTCGAGGCGCTGTTCGCGGGGTGTCAACGTCTGCCGCCGCGTCAGTCCTTCAGTACGCGCTCGCTCGTGGCCATCGTGCATTATCTGCGCGAGAGCGATGCCTTGATGGTCGGGCCCTTGAGCCTCCTGAATGGTCTCATCGACAACGGCACGCTCGTGTGCCTGGACCACAAGCCTGCGCATCCACTGGCGGCGATGGGGCTGCTGCACCGATGGATGCCGCGCAATCGCGGCGTTGCGGCCTTCTGCGATCATCTGTTGCGAACGAGTCTTCACGGGGCGGATACGGCGTCGCCGCGCTGATCAAGCGCCGTATCGGCGATACTTACGATTCGGCCGCATCCTGCGGCCGGTGTCGAGCGGCTCTGCCGCGCGGCGCAAACGGAGAATTCCATGGCAATACCCCAGGAAAGCGTCAGCATGGCGCTGTTCTGCGATTTCGAGAACGTCGCGCTCGGTGTGCGTGACGCCAACTACGAAAAGTTCGACATCAAGCGTGTGCTGGAGCGCCTGCTGCTCAAGGGCAGCATCGTCGTGAAGAAGGCCTACTGCGACTGGGGCCGGTACAAGGACTACAAGGCCACGATGCACGAGGCGAGCTTCGAGCTCATCGACATCCCGCACGTGCGCCAGTCCGGCAAGAATTCAGCCGACATCCGGCTCGTGGTCGACGCGCTCGATCTCTGCTACACCAAGAGTCACGTCGACACTTTCGTCATCATCAGCGGCGACTCGGATTTCTCGCCGCTGGTGTCGAAGCTGCGTGAGAACAACAAGCAGGTGATCGGCGTAGGCGTGAAGCAGTCCACCTCGGACCTGCTGATCACCAACTGCGACGAATTCATCTTCTACGACGATCTCGTGCGGGAGAGCCAGCGCGCGGCCGCTCGTCGCGAGCAGCGGGCACCGCAGTCGGCGCCCGCCCAGGGCCAGAATGCGCGCCGCAGCGAGGACGACAAGCGCCGCAAGGACGATGTCGAGACGCGCCGCGCCAAGGCCATCGACTTGGCCGTCGAGACCTTCGACGCGCTGTCCACCGAACGCGGCGATGGCGGCAAGATCTGGGCCTCGATGCTCAAGGAAGCCATCAAGCGCCGCCGGCCGGATTTCAACGAGTCGTACTTCGGCTTCCGGGCCTTCGGCAATCTGCTCGAAGCGGCGCAGGAGCGCGGTCTGCTCGCCTTCGATCGCGACGAGAAATCCGGCACCTACGTGTATCGCCCGCACGGCGGCACCGAACTGCTGGAAGAGCCCGAGGCCCAACGCGAAACGCCCGTCGAGCGTGACGCGGCGGATGCTGCCGCGCCTGCGCCCGTGGCCGATGTCGAAGACACGGGACGCCGCGGTCGCGGTGGCCGTCGTGGTCGTGGCCAGGGCCGGGAAGACCGCGCGCGCGAGCCCGTGGTCCAGCCCCAGCCGGACG
>NZ_JADCNH010000037.1 GCF_018904615.1 Verticiella alkaliphila
CTGGGCGAGTGGGTGGACGCGCCGTCGAGCGGCGGCCGCCCGCCGCTGCCGCCGGCACGCTGACGATCCTGGCCGGGGGCACCCCGGAGGCTGTCGCCGCTGCGCAGACGCTGCTGCAGGGCGTGGCGAGCCACGTCACGCACCTGGGCCCGAGCGGCGCAGGCCAGATGACCAAGCTTTGCAACCAGCTCATCGTGGCCGCCAACGTGATGGCGATTGCGGAGGCCACCGCGCTCGCACGCCGCGCCGGGGTCGATGCCGCCCGGCTGGCACCCGCACTGGCAGGCGGCTTCGCGGATTCCCGTCCCCTGCAGCTCTTCGGCCCGCGCATGGCCTCGCACACGTTCACCCCGCGCCTGGGTGCCGTCGAACTCATGGAGAAGGACGTCAACCTCGTCCATGCGCTGGCCCAGTCCGCGGGCGCCAACACACCCCTGCTCGGCCAGGTGGCCGCCCTCTTCGCCCAGGCGCGCGCAGGCACCGTCATCGATCCGCAGGGCGATCTGTCCCAGGTGATCCGACTCTTCGAAGCATGAGACCCCTCGCATGACATCCCCCACGCCCACGGACAAAGTCGTCGTCGTCACCGGCGGCGCCTCCGGCATCGGCGCCGCGTGCGTGCGCCACTTCGCCCAGCAAGGCTGGCGCGTCGTCGTCAATTACTTCCTCGAGAGCGAACGCGACACCGCGCACGAGCTGGCGGCGCTGGGCCGCGGCATGGCGGTGCAAGGCGACGTCAGCCAGGACGCCGACTGCAGGCGCATCGCCGCCGAGGCACAGACGGCCTTCGGCCGCATCGACGCGCTGGTGAGCAGTGCCGGCACGACGCGCCTCGTACCGCACACCAACCTGGATGCGCTCACGCTGGAGGATTTCCTCACCACCACGCCGTGAACACGGCCGGCCCCTTCCAGATCGCCCGCGCGTGCGCCCCGCTGCTGACGGCCTCTGGCGACGGCGCCATCGTGATCGTGTCGTCCTACGGCGCCATGTATGGCACGGGATCGTCGATGGCCTATGCCGCATCCAAGGGCGCGACCAATACGTTGACGATGTCGCTGGCTCGCGTGCTGGCGCCGCACGTACGCGTGAACGCCGTGTGTCCGGCCTTGATCGCCGACGGCTTCGTGCAGCGCCTGGATCCCGTGCTTTTCGATCAGCGCGCCGCGCATCAGGTCTCGCGCGCACCGCTGCGCAAGGTGGGCAAGCCGTCCGATGTCGCAGCCGACATCTATTGGCTCGCCGCCGGCGCCTCGCTCATCACTGGCACGGTGATCTCGCTGGATGCGGGGCTGCATTTGAACGGCGACGGCTGAGGCGCGCCGGGGACGGCGGGACGATGCGCTACCATCTGCGTCTTCGTACCCCCCGCCCTGCCCCGCATGCGCCTCGACAAATTCCTCTGCGAAAGCACCGACTTCACCCGCTCCATGGCCCGCTCCGCGCTCGCGCGCGGCGAGATCACGGTCAATGGCGAGGTCGTCAAACGCGCGACCTACGTGGTGCAGGACACCGATGCCGTCGCCTGGGAGGGTGAGCCGCTCGCCATCATCGGGCTGCGTCACCTGATGCTCAACAAGCCCGCCGGCTACGAGTGCACCAACAAGACCAGCCAGCATCCGTCCGTCATGGATCTGCTGGACGTGGAAAAGCGCGAGCGCCTGCACACGGTGGGCCGGCTGGACGTGGACACAACCGGCCTGCTGCTGATCACGGACGACGGCCAGTGGACGCACCGCGTCATCTCGCCGCGCCACCAGACGGACAAGGTCTACCTGGCGACGCTGGCCGAGCCGTTGCCCGACGACGCAGTGCAGCGCTTTGCCGATGGCATGCTGCTCAAGCACGAGGACGAAGCCGTGCTGCCCGCCCATCTGGAGGTGGTCGACCCCACCACGGCGCGCGTGACGGTGCAGGAAGGCAAGTATCACCAGATCAAGCGCATGTTCGGCGCGCTCGGCAACCGCGTCGTGACGCTGCACCGCGAACGCATCGGCAGCGTCGTGCTGGATCCGGATCTCGCTCCGGGCGAGTCGCGCTACCTCACGGATGCCGAAGTGCAATCGCTGGGCGGCATGGAGCCTGGGGAGACGGCCTGATGCGTGCCACGCCGACGGCGTTGCCCGACGTCATCATCATCGAACCGCAGTTCTTCGGCGACGCGCGCGGCTTCTTCTTCGAGAGCTTCAATGCACGGCGCTTTGCCCAGGCCACAGGCTCGGAGGCGGGCTTCGTGCAGGACACGCATGCCCGCGCGCCCCAGGGCGTGCTGCGTGGCCTGCATGCGGTGGGCGGCCAGGGCTGTCTGATGCGCGCGACGGCAGGCGAAATCTGGGCCGTGGCCGTCGATCTGCGTCGGCCATCCGCCACCTGCGGCCACTGGGTCGGGGTGACCTTGTCGGTCAACAACCGCCGACAGCTCTGGATCCCGCCGGGCTTCGCGCACGGCCACGTCGTGTTATCGGAATTCGCCGAGGTCGTCGAGCAGATGACCGCGGCCGAGGCGCCTCTGGATGTGCGCTGCATTCGCTGGGACGATCCCACGCTCGCCATCGACTGGCCTTTCGACGGGCAGCCGCTGCAATCGGCCGAGGACGCAGCGGGCCTGGACCTGGCGCAGGCCCTGCGCGACTGAGTCCGTCGCGGATGAGGCTTGCTGAAACGGGGCGTCACGCCAGGGGCACGTGCAGTCGTCCGTCGCCTCTCACGTCAGCGGCTGGCCGCCGTGTCCTGCGCCGCATCACCGCCCACGGCGTCCTCACCACCCAGCTCGCGCACCAGCGCCTGCGTCTGCTCGATGATCACTCGCCATGCCCAATGCGCGACCAGGGTCGCATCATGGTCGCGACGCTCGAGATCGCCCTGCGTGAGCGCATCCTGCAGCGCGTCGCCCAATGCCGCGAAGTGCGCGACGCTGTCCAGCGGCTGGGGCTTGTCCATCGCCTTGGCGCGGATCGCCTGCGCCAGCCGCCGGGTATCCTCGCAGTAGGCGTGCGCCAGATCATCGAACAACGGCGCCAGGCGCTGGCAGGCATTGGCCGTCAGGGGCGTGTTCGTCGCGCGGTCCAGCACCGGCACGGCCCGCCACAGCTCATCGACGCGACGCAGGATGTCTTCGCCCAATCGCGCACGCCGCAGGCCGCGCAACGGGCTCGACGACGCCTGCATGAGCAGATCGCGCGCAGCCTCCGAGGCCGGATCCACGGTGCTCCGTGAATCCAGGCGCGGGCTCGCCTCGCAATTGGTGAAGGTGGCGGCGCAATCCTTCAAGACCGTACCGAGCTGCTCGACCGATTCCGCCAGCTTGTGCCGGGCACGCCGCCGCGCCGAGCTGGGCAGCACGATCACCGACGCCAGCACGCCAGAGACGGATCCCGTGATGATCGCCAGCACCTTGTCCCACGCGCCACCCAGCGCATCCGGTTCGGGTGCCACCGTGAGGATGGCCACGGTGACGAGGCCATAGCTGAGGCTCGGCCAGCGGATCACCAGAAGGCTCATGAGCCCGACGCCCAGCGCCATGATGGCCACCTGTGGCCACATCGTGCCGAGCCCGGCGAGCAGCGCAACGCCAAGCAATGCACCCGCGACGGCACCCGTGACCCGACTGGCGGCTTCCCATAGCGTGCCATCGAGGGTGCCCCGGACGACGAACAGGGCGGAGAACGCCGCCCAGCTCAGGTCGGGAAGACGGAGGGCCACCGTCAGGACATAGGCGAGCACCACGGCGACCACAGTCTGCAGCGACAGCCGATAGCTGTCGCGCCATACCCACTGGCGCACGGCCTGCCACCGGCCGCGCCAATCACCCTGAAACCATGAAGAAAGAGCCACGATTGGTCCTGCATCCTGCGCGTGCCATGAAGATGCACGCACCGGATGCAAACACCGGACCTGGCTAGTGCCAGCGGCGGCGCAGGCGGCGCCAGCCAATCACGATACCGGTACTGCTGAGCACGAGCCCGCCCAGGCTGAGCAGGATCAACACGACGTCCCAGGCCGGACGCCGACTCAGCAACGGCAGCCAATCCCAGCTATGCAGCAGGGAGAACAGCCAGCGGCTCGCCCGATTGCTGCGATCGAGCTTGCCGATGACCTGGGCCGTGTCCGGATCGATATGCACCCAGGTGGCATGCGCGTCATCGAAGACGGCCCGCCACACCGGCAAGGGGCGCTCCCGTCCCCCGGTCATGGTGTGCGCATCGCGGCTGTAATAGTAGAAATCCTCCTGCGTCAGCACATCGATGCGTACCGGCACATCCGGAATCAAGCGCGCCGCGGCCTGCCGGACCGTCGCGTCATCCAGCGCCACCGGCGTGGCATCGCGCATGGCCAACAACGTCGGCGCTCCCGTCGCACGCTGGGCTTCGACGACGTCCTCGCCCACGGCACGCCGCCAGCGCAGCTCCCGTACGTCGCCCCTGGCCGCGGCCAGCAGCGTGGCCGGGCTGGCTTCGTCGCCACCGATGAGCAACGGGCCTCCCTGCATGCGTTCCACCTGCAACGCCGGCGCGCCCGAGCTGAAGATGCGCCAGGGATTCATGGACATGAGTCCACTGAAGATCCAGGTGAGTGTGATGCCGGCAAAGAGCAGGCCGGTGATGTGGTGCCAGCGCATCATGCGCCCGAGGTAAGGCGAGCGCGAGCCGCTACGGTAGGGCCGGGCAAAGCGCCAGCGCTGGATGCCGACGTACGTGCCCGTCAGGGTGAGCGCGATCCCGAGGATCGACAGCCCGTTCACAATGTCGGTCCAATAGGCATCGAAAAGGTTGCCGCGGAAGGGGTACAGCCAGTGGATCCAGGCGCCGAGATAGTTCCAGCCTCGCTCGGTGCGCGTGGCCTGGCGCACCACTTCACCCGTCAGGCTGGAGATGTACAGGCGGGTATCTGCGCCGTCATCGGCGTGGATCCGGTGCAACGGCCGGTGGGCGTCGAGCGCACGCGAATGCGTGAAGGCGTCCTCGTCCACCGTGTCACGGTAGGCGAGTGCCACCCCCTCGCCGGCGAAGGCCTGCGCACTCGCCAGCGCCTGCGCGCGATCCACGGTCTCCAGCCGTGCACCGGTGACAGCATCGATCACCCAGGTGCCCTGGGCGTGATTCGCCACATACACCGGCACGCCACCACTGGCTGCGGCCAGGCGCAAGGACGCGAGCGTGCCCGCCAGGCCCGCCGCATCGAGCGCGTCGCGCGGCGCGAGCCAGTCCGGCGCGGCCTGCGCCGACAACACAGGCAGGTGCTGCAGGCGTTGCGTCTCCGTGAGCTTGGGATAGCCCACGTACATCATCACCACGCCGGAGACGAACCACATCGCGAATAGGACGCACAGGCCGATGCCCAGCCACCGATGCGTGAGAAACAGCCATCGCTTCACGGACACGCGTCGGGCCTCCCGTCAGAACGCCACGCGCAGGGCGAGATCCGCCGTGCGGGGCGCGCCCAGATAGACCTGACCGGTACTCGCGTTCGCTGCATACACCGTGTCCGTGACGTTGCGCACCCGGGCCGTGAGCGACACGTCGCGGTTCACCTGCCAGCGCAGGCCCACGTCGAGCAGCGTGTAACTCGGCCAGCGCAGGGTGTTGGCCGCATCTGCATACACCGAGCCCACGTGTCGCACGCCGGCGCTCGCCTGCCACTGCGGCGTGATGTCATAGGCTGCCCACAGATTGGCCACCACGGCGGGCGTGTTGGTGGGCCGGTTGCCCGCGACGGACACGCCGCCCTGCTGGAAGGTCTCGTATTGCGCGTCCACGTAGGCCACGTTGCCCTGCACGCTCCAGCGCGCCGCCGGTTTGACGCCCACGCTCAGCTCGACGCCCTTGGCCGATTGCTCGCCCACGAGCACGGTCAGGGCCGAGTTCACCGGATCCTGCGTGGCGATGTTGCGGCGGGTGATATGGTACGCCGCCACGGTGGCCGTGCCCTTGCCGTCCCAGAAGTCGAGCTTGCTGCCGACTTCCACCTGGCGCCCCGTGGAGAGCTCAGTGTTGTCGCGGATGTTCGCGAACGTGGCCGTGGACAGCACGCCGCCGGGAGGATCGGCCGCGGTGGCGATCTGTGCGTACACGTTGGCTGTCGGTGTCACGTCCCAGATCAGGCCGACACGCCCGGTCGTGGGCCGGTAGGTGCGTGCAAGATGGCTCGGGCTTGCCGCCGAGATCTCCCGATGGTTGGTGGCGTCGAGCCGGATGCGCTCGTGGCGCAGCGCCGTCACGAGATGCACGTTCGGTACCAGCGCGGTTCGGTTCTCCAGATAAACTGCCGTGGTCGTGATGGCATTGGTGCGGTCCGCCCGAAAGCCCGGCGTCATGCCCGGGATGTTAAAGAAATCTTCCACCGCGAAGTCGAAGGGATCGACCGTGCTAACCGTGCCGGACAGGCTGTTGGGATAGCGCGTCTGCAGGTTGCGGCTCACATCCACCCCGAACGCCCAGGTGCTGCGATGGCCTGCCAGCGAGCCGTCGTACACCCCTTCCAGCCGGTTGCCCACAACGCGCTGCCAGTGGCGCTGCAAGAGCGCCGCGCTGCGGATGACGGCTGCGTTGTCGGCCGAGAGCCGGTAGGTCTCGACGTTGCGGTAATCGCGCACGGCGCGATAGCCATAGGCGGTGTTCGTCAACGTGAGCGCATCGCTCGCCTGCCAGCGCGTGACGGAGCGCAGCCACTGCACGCGCTGGCCGTAGACGCCGTCGGCGCTGTTGTAGTTCTTGAAGCGCAAGCCGCGATCGACGCGCAAGGTGCCGTCCGCGGGCTGGTTGACCGGCGTGCCCCAGTAGGGGCGGTCCACGCGCTCATGCTGGTACTCGTAGGCCAGCGTATGTCGCAGCCGTGGTGTCAGGTCCGCGCGCCATGACGCCGCAAGCTGGGTGGCGCGGGCATCCGTGCCATCCGTCCAGCGCCCACCCTTGCGGTGGTTCACATCCAGGCGCAGGTAGTGATCGCCTGAGCCCGTGCCATCGCCCGCCACGCGCCGGTTGAACCCGGCCGACGTCTCGACCAGGCCATGGGTGCCGAGGCGGAGCTGCGCCTCCTCACGATCCCCGGGCTCGGCCAGCTTGCTGATGACGTTGATCGAGCCGCCCACGCCCCCCGCACCGAAGAGAAAGCTCGACGGCCCCCCCACGGCCTCCACGCGCTCGACGATCCAGCTGTCCACAGGGCGCGCGGCAATGCCGTACTTCACGTCGATGCCATTGAAAGCTTGGCTGATGGAAGTGCCGGAGAAGCCCCGATAGGTGACGCCGACGTTGCCCGGTGCATCGTGGGCCGTCACGCCGGGAATGGCGCGCAGGGCTTCCTGCGTGTCCTGGGCGCCGCGCGCCTCGATCACCTCACGCTCGACCACGGTGACGGTGGCGGGCGTCTCACGGGGCGTGAGGCCCAGCCGACTCGCGCCGGCGGTGACCGCGTCCAGCGGCAGGCGGCCATTGGGTTCGACAGGCTCGGGCGCGGCCGTGACTTCAACGGGCTCGAGGGTGGGGACGACAGCAGTCTGGGCGTGCGCCAGCGGCACGCAGGCCTGCGCGGCCACGAGGCCGGCGGGCAGGAGGAAACGGCAAGGCATGAAAAAACCCCGGGAGCGATATCGGAGGAATCCGGTGCGCGCTCAGGCGCGGCACCGGGCGATGATCATCAGCCGAGGTGGGAAGGTGGAGCGCGCGGGCCCAGCGGCGGGCCGTGCGCTGGCAACGGAGGACGAGACGTCGGCGCGGCGAACGCCAGGACGACACGGCTGGCCAGTGGCAGCGACACCGCGGGAGCGACATCCGGCAAGATGGCCTGGGCCGCGAGGATGCCGAATGGGCACTCCGCCATGGCGGCATCTTCGCCCGCGGCCGCGTGGTCCGCGTGGCTGTCGAGCACGGCCAGCGAGAGCGTCTGCATGCCCCCGCCCGCCGTACAGAAGGTGATCTCCAGCTTGCCCGCGCGCATGGCCTCGAATGCCGGCATGTAGCCCGTGGGCACGAAAGCCCGGGCAACCAGTGCCAGCAAGGTGAGGCAGGCCCACAGGTGCCAGGATGACACCCGCAGACGCGGCGAGGGACGGGAGAACGACATGGGCGAGGATTCTATCAGCGGCTCGAGCCCGCGGCCCCCGCGCGTGCGCGCAGGCGTCGCGCCTGGCGCAACAGCAACCGATAGGTGACGAAGCCGCTGAACGGCGTGCTGTTGACCAGGCGCCAGGCGGCGATGGCGCCCATCAACCCGAGGGCCGGTGGGACGACGCTGATCTCGGCCACGCCCAGGCCGACGGCGGCGGCCTGTGCCGCGCAGGCTGCGCCGCCGATCAGGGGCAGCCACTTGGCCAGCCGCAAGCCCAGCGTCAGCCCTTGGGCCACCAGCAATCCCGTCAGTGCGCCGACCAGACCGCTGGCCAGACAGGCCGCCAGCATCCGAAGCGTCTGCGTGTTCCGGGATAGGCCCATGGAACCGGTCGTGAACCCCAGCAGCAGCCCGCCCAGGACCGTACCCAACAGCAGGATGAGCAAGGGCTCGGTCCAGATGGACGGCGTGGCGGCACTGGCCGACGGACGCGAGAACTGGGCGATGAGGGGCGCGGGCATGCTCGCACCGGTGTCAGCACGACATTGGACGTCCACATGACGTCCGCGTGCGATCAGCGTGTCGATGCGCCACGCGCGCCACACGCCATTGTCCCCAGGAGCCATAGCCGCACGCCTCTTTCCGAGTGTCAGGAGCCAGTCAACGCACGCCGATCAAGTCGCTGCGGCACGGTAGGGGCGCGGCGCCATCGGTACGACCGCCCCGAACAGCTCAGTCTCAGCGCGATGGCAGACTGTGCAGTTGAGCAGTCGCAGCAGGCAAAGCGCCACCCAGAGCGGGAGCGTCCGTCCCCTCAATGCGGGTGATGCCCGCGCTCCAGACCACCGAATACTGGCCAAGATGACGCTTTCTCTCCAGTGCGCCAGCGATGGCCCGCTCGAGTGAGGTAAGAATTGCCTGACCAGTGGCTGAGGACGGAACGACGGGAGAGGTCATGTCGGGCTCTGCGATGCCGCGAGCAGGAGTTGGTAGAAGGCCGGCTGCAGGATGTGCCGGTTCTCGCCCTGCTGCTCGAACACCGGCTCGGGGTGTTCGCCACCATTGAAAATGCAATGGCACTGGGTCACAGCATAACTGAAATGCTCGAGAAGATTGACCAGACTTCGGCTGAACCGGCGCTCGATGTCGTGCTGTGGAACATCGTGCCCACCATGGGCCACGCGCTCGGCCACTCGCAACCGCGACATCTCGCGGCTCGGCAGCGCGAGATACACCATCTCCACACGCCAGCCCGCTTCACGAAGGCGCTGGACCAGGCGCAGATAGCCACGTCCGGCGAGCGTGGTTTCAAAGGCGAAATCCTCGCGCCCAGCAACGCACCTCGCGAGCGCATGCAGAAACACCCGGCTGGCGCTGTGCTGAGCGCGTGCGGGAGCGAGTGGAGACAGACCCGCGGCGATGAGATCGGCGTTCAGGTATTGATGGCACTTTGCCACCTCAGGCAGGAAATCCAACGCAAACGTCGTTTTTCCTGCCCCGTTCGGGCCGGCGATGATCCAGCAGGTCGGCATGCGACAGCGTGGGTGGGTCAGAGGAAGATCGAGCCTAGCACACGCCACCCATGGGCATGCCCCTTGCGCGCATGGAGCCATCTGCCACCAGACGATGGAACGCCCATGAAGACGACCACACCTTGGCGCGCGCTGCTTGCCGCCGCCCTGATGACGCTCGGTGCCGCCGCCACGGCCGGTGAGGCGCCGGACGGTAGTGCTGCCACCCCCGGCCCGGGCGAATCGCGTCAGGCCAATCCCGGCGGCACCACGGAAGGCGTGAATCCTGCCGCCGCGCCGGCTGGCAAGGGGATGGGCGGTAGCGCAGGCAGCACCGGCGGCGCAGGCGAGCGCGCCCAGGGCGCCCTCGGCAGCACGCGGGAGTCGCCCAGTGGCGGCAGTACCGGCATCACCCCGCGCGAGGCCGAAGCCATGGCCGAAGGCGCCCAGAAGACGCCCACGCCTCCCCCGGGTGCGACCCAGGGCGCTGGCGCAGACGCCGCCCCCAAGCGCTGAAGCTCAACCCAGACCGCGGGCGGCGTCAGTGCCCGCCACCGCCCACGGGCAGATGACGCAGCAGCACACGCGCGCCGAGGGCGGTGGCAAGGGCAATGGCAGCACCCACCGCTGCGTTGGCGTGCAGGGCCACGGTGAACGCGTGCCGGGCAGAAGCCAACACCGTATCGCCACCCGTGCCCAGCGTGGAAGCCAGCGCGAGGGCTCCACTGAGCGTTTCTGCAGCCTGCGCTGCGGCAGCCGGCGGCAATGACGCCAGGACATCGCCCATCTGCCAGCGATACACAGCCGCCCCCAGGCTGCCGAGAAGCGCGATCCCCAGCGCCATGCCGAGCTCGGCGGCCGTTTCGGAAATAGCCGCCGCGGCGCCGGCGCGTTCGGGCGGCGCACTGCCCACGACGAGGTCGGTGCCCATGATCATCATCGGCATCACGCCCACGCCCATCACCACACTGCCCAGCACCGCAGGCCAGGGTGAGATCTCGCCCGCAATCGCCATGATGCCGAAACCGGCCACCGCCACGAAGAGACCGCGGGAGACCAACACCGCCGGGCGCAGGCGGCGGGCCAGCACCGGCACGACTGCCGCCCCGGCCACCTGAACCAACGCCGCCGGCAGCATGACGACGCCGGCGCGCAAGGGGGTGAGCCCGATCACGCCCTGCAGATACTGATAGATCATGAGCCAGGTGCCCGACAGGGCGACCAGCGTCAGCAGCACGGCGCAGACGGACGCCGTGAAGGCGCGGTTGGCGAACAGATCGAGATCGAGCATCGGATCGGCCAGGCGGCGTTGACGACGCACGAACACCCAGCCCAGCAGCAACGCGGCCACAAGCGCCACCAACGCGGCGAGCGATCCTCCATGGCGGGCCGCATCCTTCAGGGCGTAGATCCCGCTCAACATCACCGCCACGGACAGCAAGGCGCTGCGCACGTCTAGCCGGCCCGCCTGCGTATCGCGGAACTCGGGCAGCACGATCGGGCCTGCGATCAGCAGCAGCACCATGACCGGCACGCCCAGCAAGAACACGGCGCCCCACGAGAACACGGCCAGAATGGCCCCACCCACCAGCGGCCCGATGGCACTGCCCACGATGAAGCCCGTCATCCACACCGTGATGGCGAGCGTACGTTCGTCATCGCGCCGGAACATGTTGCGGATGAGCGATAACGTGGATGGCATCAACGTGGCCCCTGCCACGCCGAGCAACGCACGCGCGACGATCAGGGCCGTTGCGCTGTGGGCATACGCGGCAAGGATCGAGGCAAGGCCGAATGCCACGGCCCCGGTCAACAGCAGACGCCGACGACCGATGCGGTCGCCCAGCGTCCCCATGGTGACCAGGAACCCGGCAATCATGAACCCGTAGATGTCGAGGATCCACAGCAGCTGCGCGCTGGTGGGTTTGAGATCGGCCGCCAGCAGCGGTACGGCCAGATGCAGGACGGTCATGTCCAGTGCCAACAGGATCGTGGGCAACACGAGGACAGCCAGACCCCACCACTCACGACGTGTTGCTCGAGGGATCGGGGTTTCAGACATGACAGACTCCAGACAGCGCATTCGGGCAGTGCCCGCGGGAGGGCGATTGTAGGGCCAAGTGCCGACCGGTCCGTGACAGCGGGGCGTCCCGGGTCGAGAGCGCCTCATTCTCGCCAGGCCTGCAATTCCTGCCATCGGGTGTTCCCGCCAGCCGGCCCGTTGCGTCACCTGCGGAACACGAAACGCCCCCCGACAACATTCGTAGCGTCTCTTACCTCTCGGTACGCCACCGTGGAGCAAACGCTGCGCAAAACCCCCACACGCTTCAAGGCGGTTACAACATCCCGTTGCATGAACCTTTCATTTCGCTTGCAATGGCTGCGAATGACGGAAGATGCGAACACATTCACCGGAGATCACGGCGAACGTGGAACACCCTTTGCGGAAGCTCTCCCCGACGGATGCCACTTCAGGTTCCCGCACTGCTGACAGGAGATCTGCCCTATGCAACGTACCGCCCTCGCCTTCGTGCTCTCCGCCGCTTTCGCCGCTCCGGTGGCCCTCGCGCAGACCGCAGACCCGGCCATGAATGCCCCCGCCGGCCAAGCCGCACCGGCCGCCACCACCAATGCCGCGGGCACGCCCGCCGCCAATCAGGCTGCTAATCAAGCCGGTGAGTGGAGCGCCGAAGAGCGCCAGCAAGCCACGACCCGTCTGGGCGTTGGCAGCGATGCCCCGGACCGTGATGCCGCGCAAAAGCGCCAGGTGGCCGTGAGCGACCTGAACGGCATGGACGTCTACAACACCCAAGGTGAAGAGATCGGCTCGGTGAGCGACGTTGTCGCTGACGCCAGCGATTCGCACTTCATCGTGATCGGTCAAGGCGGGTTCTTCGGCATCGGTGAAGACCGCGCCGCCCTGCCGCTGGACCGCTTCTGGATTCAGGATGACCGCCTCGTCGTGGCTGGTGTGACCGAAGACGACATCGGCAACCTGGGCGACGTGCGCACGGGCGACGATGAAGCCTACTCGTCGGTCGACAACGACACACAAGCCGAAGTGGCCGTCTGGGAAGGCGAACTGCCCGACGCGGCCTGAAACGCAGATCGCGAGCGTCCTGACGCTCGCGAGCTATGAGCAGATCGGCGTAGCCTGGGGGGCGCCGTCTGCATCATCGGAAAGGCCGGACAATGTCCGGCCTTTTTTGCATGACGGCATGGCGATTGCTCAACGGTGGCACCTCACGGAGCCCGCCATGCCCACCCTATCCATCCAGCCCCTGGCCTTTCGTCCCGAGTTCGAACAGATCCCAGAGGACGAGGGCAAGACCACCGAAGAATTGATCGCTGCCCTGCGCCGCATCCTCGAGACCACGGCCTCTGACGAAGGGCGTGGCCTGCGCGCCGTGCATGCCAAGAGCCATGGCGTGGTGACAGGCGAACTCGAACCCTTGCCCGGGCTGCCCGAGGCTTTGGCCCAAGGAATCTTTGCCCAGCCCGGTCCGCATCCGGTCATCCTGCGCTTTTCCACCAACCCCGGCGATCTGCTGCCGGATACGGTGTCCACCCCACGCGGGCTGGCGATCAAGATTCTCGGCGTCGCGGGTGAGCGTCTGCCCGGCAGCGAGGGCGACACCACGCAGGATTTCGTGCTCGTCAACGCGCCAGCCTTCGCGGCACCGACACCGAAGAAGTTCCTGGGCAACCTCAAGCTCCTGGCGGGCACCACGGATAAGGCGCCGCGCGCCAAGGCGGTGCTGTCGGCCGTCCTGCGTGGCGTCGAATCTGCCGTGGAAGCGGTGGGCGGCGAAAGCGCCACCCTGAAGAACCTCGGCGGCCATCCGCCCACGCACATCCTCGGCGAGACCTTCTACTCCGCCGTGCCGATGCGTCACGGCCCTTACTACGCCAAGCTCAGCATCGCCCCCGTGGATCCGGCGTTGGTGGCACTGACCGACCAGAAGATCGACCTGGCCGGACGGCCCGATGCGTTGCGTGAAGAGGTCGATGCGCACATGGCCCGCCACGGCGGGGTATGGGAAGTGCGCGTGCAGCTTGCGACCGACATCGAACGCATGCCCATCGAGGATGCCTCCGTGGTCTGGCCCGAGGACGTGAGTCCGTACGTGGCAGTGGCGCGCATCACGGTGCCGTCCCAGCCGAGCTGGACGCCGGCCCGTGCCAAGGCACTGGACGAAGGCCTGGCGTTCAGCCCGTGGCATGGCGTGGCCGAGCATCGCCCCCTGGGCGGCATCATGCGCACGCGCAAGCCTGCCTACGCGATGTCCTCGGCCTTCCGTGGCCAACGCAACGGCTGTCCGATGCACGAGCCGCGCGATCAGGTGCCTCTGTCGGAATGAGCGGCCTGGGACCGAATCTCGCTGAGGCCTTTCGCTCGCCCGTTCACGCCTGAGGCCCGCCATGATGACGCCGCCCGTGTCCATCGGCAGTACCGTCCTGCATTCCCTGCGGCCCCGAGAGTCTGCCCACGAACGGGCCACGCATGCGAGCGTGGCCCAGCGTCTGGGCGCCTTGCTCGGCCTCGCGTGGGCCGGTGATTTCACGCCTGGGGCCATCTACGCCGCCCCTCGTTACCTCGTGCCGAGCGACACTCTCGTCGGTGCAGAACAGGCGCACGCACTGGGCGTGCGCAGCGAATCGGACTTCTTCGGCGGGCTCGTGCCCCATCCCTTTGTCGCGACCAAAGCCATCACGCATCCCCTCCTGCATGCCGAGGCCCAGGCGCCGGAGGGATGGAATCCCGCTTTTGCCGAAGCGGTACAGGAGAGCGTTCTGCGCGGATTCACGGCCTTCAGCCTGGCGGATGCTCGACAGGCTGGACAGCGTCTGCTGGCACTGGGTCCGGTGCGCCTCAAACCTGTCCGTGCCACGGCCGGCCGCGGTCAGGTGCGGATCGAGAACGCGCAGGGACTCGACGCCGCCCTCGCGCAGCTCGATGCCGCCGAGCTCGCCGTGTTTGGGGTCGTGCTGGAAGAGAACCTCGAGGCGGTGGCTACCTATAGCGTCGGCCAGGTGCGCGTTGGCGGTCAGATCGCGAGCTACTACGGCACGCAGCGCCTCACGCGCGACAACCGTGGCGAGGAAGTCTATGGCGGCTCCACGCTCACCGTGGCGCGAGGCGGATTTGCCGAACTG
Organism: Verticiella alkaliphila; assembly: GCF_018904615.1. Classification (GTDB taxonomy): domain Bacteria; phylum Pseudomonadota; class Gammaproteobacteria; order Burkholderiales; family Burkholderiaceae_B; genus Verticiella; species Verticiella alkaliphila. The sequence continues at coordinate 14,715 of NZ_JADCNH010000037.1, forward strand.
TGCCGCCTGATGCTGCCAGTCCATGCCCGAGAAGCCATTGCCCAGGCCCAACGGTACGACGCCGCGGCGGACGCCGCCTATCCTGGTCTTCTCGCCTCGCGGCGCAACTACGACACGGTGGTCGGCCAGGACGCCGCAGGCCGGCGCCGCAGCGGCGTGCTCGAGCAGTCCTGGCGGATCGGCGGGGCGAGCGGCGCGGAGGCCCTGGCTTTGCAGACGCTGGCCCAGCATCCGGACGTGCGCAGCGTGCGCGCCGCCACGGTCGAGGTCTACGGCACCGACGCACGGCCTCCTGAGGGTGCCAGTGTCCACTATCACGGCGACGACGACGAGGTGGGCCCCATCCTCAAGTACGCCTGCCTCGATCCCTCCGGCCCCGGGGACAGCCCCCTTTCCGACGCACGCCCATGACGACCCGCAGCGAATCTGTCCGCATCGCCGTCGACGACGAAGTCATCGCCGGCACCTTTCTCGAACCCAGCGCCCGCGTACCGGGCATCCTCTTCGTCCACGGCTGGGGAGGCAGTCAGCGCAACGACGTGGCCCGGGCAAAGGGCATCGCGGCACTCGGCTGCGTCTGCCTCACGTTCGATCTGCGCGGCCACGAGCGCACGGTCGAGCAGCAGCAGGCCATCACGCGCGAACACAGCCTGCAGGATCTGCTCGCTGCCTACGACCAGCTCGTGGCCCATCCCGGCACTGACCCCAACGCGATTGCGGTGGTGGGCAGCAGCTACGGCGGCTATCTGGCCGCCATTCTCACCACGCTGCGCCCCGTGCGCTGGCTCGGCCTGCACGTGCCTGCGCTCTACCGCGACGAGGATTGGCATACGCCCAAGCGCCAGCTGGGCCGGGCCGATCTGAACGCGTATCGCCGCATGCGTCTGAACCCGGACGAGAACCGCGCGCTCGCGGCCTGCGCGGCCTTCCATGGCGACGTGCTCATCGTCGAATCCGAACACGATGACTTCGTGCCGCACACCACCATCATGAGCTACCGCACGGCCTTTCTGAATTCGCACTCCATGACCCATCGCATCATGGATGGCGCAGATCACGCGCTCAGCACCCCGGCCATGCAGCAGCTGTATGCCGATATCCTCGTGAACTGGATCACCGAGATGATCGTGGGCGTGCGCGTGAACCAGAGTGCGATGCGCGAACTCTTCGAGCGCGACGCGAGCCGCAGCTAGGGCGGCGTGGGACGGTAGAATGCGCCGTCGACTTGCCCCCGGGAATCTCACCATGTTCGCTGCGCGTCCCCTTCTCTGCGCTTCGCTTCTGGCTGCTCTGACCGCTTGCGGTGGCGGTGACGTGGACGTCCTGCCGGATCCGCCACCCGCACCGCGGCCGCAAGGCCTGTGGAATGGCTCGACCGGGGCCGGCTCCGATCTGCGGCTCCTCGTCACGGACGAGCACGTGGTATGGGGCATCTATCAGCCGGTGGGCAGCACCCAAGTTGGCTTCGTGCATGCGCCTCGCCTTACCCTGCAGGACCAGCGCATGATCGTGCCGATCCGCGACTTCGCCCCCGGCAACACGGTGGGCAACGGCGAACTGTCGGCGGTGGTGGCCAATCGCGCGACGTTGCGCGGACAAACGTACGACACGGGGCGCATCGTCCCGTTCCAGGCAGACTACGACGCGAGCTTCGAGACCCAGGCAAGCGACGCGGCCCTGGCGGGTAACTGGGCCGGCACGGATCGGGACGGCAATCCGGTGACCCTCACGGTCACGAGCACAGGCGCCTTCGCTGGCTCGACAACGCCCCGGGGCGGCACGGCCGCCTGCACGTTCCGTGGCAACGCACGGCACCGCGACGGGCGGGGATATTACGTCGTCAGCGTGAGCTTCGACAACACGAATGCCTGCCTGCTGCCGGGCCAGATCGTCACGGGGATCGGCCTGCGGTGGCAGACGGGAGCCGATGCCTTCCTCGGGACGGCCCTGCTGACTGGCGGGGGGGATCAGGGCGTGGCAAGTATTCTCACGCGGCAGCCGACGCCGCCTGCACCGGCGCCGGCTTCCTGATGCGTCAGAACGCGTTCGCGGGTGTTGCTCAGCCTCGGCGCTGACCCGCGCCGCGTTGCCGCTGGCTCGTCTGGTCCTGGCCCGTGCCGAGCTGATCGGCGTGCCCATCCTTCTTGCTGCGGTTCTGCGTACTGCCGTGACTTTGCTGTTCCTCGCGCGTCGTATCGTCGTCCTGGCGACTCGTGCCTTCCTGCGGCTGCGTCTTCGTGCTCATGGCTGGCTCCTTGTGAAGTAGGCTAGCCAGCCTGGCGGCGCAACGTGCATGCCTGCACCCCCAGGACTCGCCCGGCGTAGAATCGCCTTCGCCTCGTCTTTCCTTGTTGCGATGTCCTCGCCAGCCGGCTCTTTCTCGTCCCGCGTGCCTTGCATCCTGGTTCTGGTGGCCGGCGTCGTCGCCGCATTGCATGCCGGCAAGATCCCGCCCGCCGTGCCAGCCCTGCGCACGGCGCTGGGCCTGTCGCTGGTCGAGGCCGGCTTTCTGATCTCACTCATGCAGATCGCCGGCGCCACGGTGGGGCTCGCAATCGGACTGGCCACCGGCAGTGTCGGGTTGCGACGCAGCCTCATCGCCGGTCTGTTGCTTCTGGCACTCGCGGGCTTCGCGGGCGGCTTTGCCGACGGCGCCCTGGCCCTGCTGGCGCTGCGTGCGCTCGAGGGCGCCGGGTTCCTGCTGGTCGCCATGCCGGCGCCCGCGCTGCTTCGCCAACTCGTTGCACCCGATCGGCTCAGTGCCGTGCTGGGCCTCTGGGGCGCGTACATGCCGGTGGGGACAGCGCTCGCGCTGCTGACGGGCCCTGCCGTGCTGGCGAGCACAGGCTGGCGCGGATGGTGGTGGTGGCTCGCCGCATTGGCGCTGGTGACGGCATTCTTTGCCTGGCGGCTGATTCCTGCCGATACGAGCCTGCCCAGCCGCACATCAGGCCGCCCTTGGCAGCAGCGCCTGCGCGACACCTTGCAGCACCGCGGGCCATGGCTCGTCGCCCTGAGCTTTGCCTGCTATTCCAGCCAATGGCTCGCGGTCGTGGGCTTTCTTCCCGAGATCTACGCTGCCGCCCGGGTGTCGGCGACGTGGATCGCCCCGCTCACCGCCCTTGCCGCGGCCGTCAACATGATCGGCAACATCGCTGCCGGCCGCTGTCTGGCGCGCGGCATGGCCGCACATCACCTGCTCTGGATGGGCTTCGGCGCCATGGGCCTGGGGGCCGTGCTCGCCTTCGTCCCGGCGACTCCCCTGGGGCCCGAAGCCCGGTATCTGGCGATTCTGGTGTTCTCTGCCGTGGGCGGACTGGTACCCGGCACCTTGTTCACGCTGGCGGTGCGCCTCGCCCCCAGCACGGACACGATCGCCACGACCGTCGGGTGGACGCAGCAACTGTCAGCCCTCGGCCAGCTGATCGGGCCGCCGCTGGTGGCCTGGATTGCCGCGCAGGCCGGCGGCTGGCAGTGGACGGGCGTGCTGGCTGCGTTGGCCAGCGCAGCAGGCGTAGTGATCGCCATTCGCCTGGCGCAAGTCCGCCCCATTCGATGATGGTTTGCGTGCAAGGAAAGCGTCGCCCCGAATGACGCCCCATGCACTGCGCACAATCGATACAATTGGTCGGATATGTGATGCGCTGTGAGGGTCCGCCTTCGCGATCTTCAGCGTGGTGCAACAGGAAGACTTCCGGTCACTCATGAATACCCGCCACGTGGCGCTCCAGTCGTTCGTCCACGTCGTCGGCCTCGCCCTCTTGATCCTGGGTTCGACGCTACTGGTCACGCATCTGCTGCCGAGCGGCCCCGGACGCTCGCCGTTGGCGATGTCGGCAGGCGATGCCGCATTGCTGGTAGGCGTAGGTATCACGCTGCTTGCCGGCATTCGCGGTAATCGAGCGGTCCAGAGCGCCATGGGCGCCATTCTCCTGGCCGTGGCGGCGCAGCAGGGGTTAGGGCGTGGCTGGCCACCGCCAGCGGGTGCCCTGACGGCCCTGCCATTCGGCATGGCCGGCCTGGCTGCCGTCATTGGCGTACAACATCGCGTAGCGCGCCGGCTCACAGCCCTTCTGGGACTGGCCATCGTGCTGACAGGTGCGGTGTCGCTGTGCGGACTCTGGCACGTGGCGCTCGGCGAATGGCGACTGAGTCACGCGCTGCCCTCGGGCACGATCGACCTCGCCCTGCTCCTTGCCGGGGCAGCCATCCTGTCCCTGGCGGCCGCACCTGCGGGCCGCCGCGACATTCTCCCGCGCCGATTGCTCGCTGCCGCGACACTTGGCGCAACGGTGTGCTGCGCCGGCTGGTTGGGCCTTTGGCTTCAAGAGCATCGACTCACCACCGAGAAGAGCGACGCCCTGCTCCAGGAAATCGGCTCGCGGCTGGTGAACACGATGGACCATCACGTGTCCTTGCTGCGCCGCATGGCCGATCGCTGGAACGCCGCCGGTGCGTTGCCTGACGACGCGCTATGGGCAGCCGAAGCCGGCAGCTATCTGCGCGACTTCCCCAGCATCGAAGTCGTCGCCATCCTGAGTCCCGAAGGCCAGATCCATGCCCTGCGCGAGAAGGGCTCAGTGTCCTCCGCCTGGCTGGCTGGCGTGCTCGACGGCGAGGAGGTGCAGCGCTGGCTCGACAAGCTGCCACCGCAGAGTCCGCGACTGAGTCCCATCGGCCGTCCGGACGACAAGGCCCACAGCCTGATCGCCGCGCCTCTGAACGCGCCGGCGCTGCAGCAGTGGAAGCTGCTCGCCGTGCTGGATGCCACCACGTTGCTGCGCAACAACCTGGGCGACATGCCCGATGGCTTTGCCATCCATGTGCAACGCGACGGCACCACCCTCTACGCCGGCACGCGCGCCGAGCGTCCCGAGCCGGCCCACCACATCGGCAGCACCGATGTCTTCGTGCACCGCAACGTGGTGTGGGAGATCGCCACCTACCGCGAACCCTACCGCGGTTTACCGCGAGGGCTGCTGGCCGATGCGGCCTTTCTCACGGGGCTCGCCTTCGTGGTGGTGCTGTTGGTGAGCCTGCGCCTGGGCATGCTCGCGCGGCGCGACGCCGAACACGTGGCCGTCCAGCGCGACACCATGACGCTCATCGCGCAGAGCGACGATCTCGGCACCGTCCTGCGCGCGATCTGCGCCATGGCCGAGCAACGCGAGCCGCAAGCGGTGTGCGCCGTGCATGCCCTGTCACCTGACGGCGCATGGCTGGACCTGGTGAGCGCGCCATCGCTGGATGTTCAATCGACGGCTGCGCTGCGCCGTCTGCCGGCCCCCGAGCACAGCAGCGAGGCGGCGCACGCCGGGGTCGGGGCCGACGTGCTGCCCGGGCTGGACGCAGGCTGGCGGGCCTGGGGCAAGGAAGCGATCACGGCGCGCGATGGCAAGCCGTTCGGCGCGGTGACGCTGTACGTGCGCGGCCAGGACGCCTTCGGCCTGGAACAACGTCAGCTGTTGGCGAGTGTCGCCCAGTTCGCCGCACTGGCCTTCGAGCGCGTGCGCAATCGCACGCAGCTGCGGGCGAGCGAACAACGGTATCGCTCGCTCTTCACCTTCAATCCGGATGCCGCCTTCTCGCTGGATTTGCAAGGACGCTTCACCACGGCGAACCCGGCAGGGCAACGTCTGCTGGAAACCCCCGAGACAGCGCTGGTCGGCCGGCACTTTGGCGATTACGTACCCGCGCAGGACATGCCCGACGTGCAGGCGCTCTTTGCGCGCACGAGCGAGGGCGATCCACAGCACTTCGCCGTGCGGGGGCCGAACCGGGCGGGCGAGCAGATCGAAGTCGACGTCACGACCGTGCCCATCGCCGTGGACAACGCGTTCGTGGGCGTCTTCGCCATCGTGAAGGACATGACAGAGCGCCGCTCGATCGAGCGCGCGCTGCAGGAGCGCAATCAGTTCTTCCTGCTGTCGCCCGAGATGTTCAGCACGCTGGACGCCGATGGCCGTCTGCTCCAGGTCAACCCGGCCTTCACCCGTGTCACCGGCTACCCCTCTGCCGACCTGGTGGGACGCCCCTTCTCCGAACTGATCCACGAAGACGACCAGGCCACCGTGCAGGCAGCTGGCCGCCGGCTGCGCAACGGCACGCCCATCTATGACCTGGACATCCGTGGCCGGCACCGGGACGGCCACGTCATCTGGTTGCGCTTTCGCGCCGCCATCGGCAGCGATCGCGCGATCTACCTGGCATCGCGCGAGATCACCGAAGAAGTGCGAGTGAGCCGCGACCTTGCACGCAAGGAGCGCTCGTTCCGGCAATTGCTCGACGACAACCGGGACGCATTGCTCGTCGTGAGTCCGGAAGGCGAAGCCACCTATGCCAATCCCGCGGCTCGCGAACTGCTTGGCGCCTCGCTCGCCGGCCCGGCAGCGACGCTGGCCAGCATGGTCGAGCGACGAGGCACGAGCGGTGGTCTCTTCGAATGGACGTTGCAGAGCGCCGATGGCACCCCGCTCGAAGTCGAGGTGCTCAGCGCCAAGACGGATTGGGATGGCCGCACCATGCATCTGCTGTCCTTGCGTGACGTGCGCCTGCGCAAGGCCTCGGAGAAGGAACTGCGTCTGCTCAAGCGGGCCCTGCAAGCCAGCCACAACGCGGTGATGATCATCGACGCACGCGATCCGGCAGGCCCCCTCACCTATGTCAACGCGGCCTTCGAACGCATCACGGGCTACCCCGCCAGCGAAAGCCTGGGACGCGGCATCGAATTCCTCTATGGCCCGCTCACCGAGCAGGAGGCCGTGCTCGACATCCGCCAGAAGCTGCGCGCGCACCGCGAGGTACACGTCGTGATGCGCAACTACCGCAAGGACGGCTCGATCTTCTGGTCCGACCTGTACGTGGCGCCCGTGCGCGACAGCCATGGGCGCGTGACGCACTACATCGGTATCCAGCGCGACGTCTCCGATGCCAAGGAAGCCGAGGCCCGGCTTGCCCACACGGCCAATCACGACATGCTCACCGGCCTGCCGAACCGGCGCCTGCTCGAGCAACGCCTTGCCGAAGGCGTGAGGAGCCCCACCCAGATCGGGGTGGGCCTGGCCCTGGTGTTCTTCGACCTGGACGGCTTCAAGCCCATCAACGACTCCATGGGTCATGCCGTGGGCGACATGATCCTGATCGAGGTGGCCAAGCGCATGCGCGATCACGTGCGCCCGCACGACATGGTGGCTCGCCTGAGCGGTGATGAATTCGTGATGGTGCTCTTCGATCTCACGGCCGAGCATGCCGAGCGCATCACGCAGCGGGTGATCACGTCCATCTCGCAGCCCTTCGAGCTCCAGGAGGGCTGGCAGCACATCACGACCAGCGCCGGGATCACCTTCACCGAGCGCCCGGTGGAGGATCCGATGTCGCTCGTGCAGCAGGCCGACCTGGCCATGTACAAGGCCAAGGACGAAGGCCGCAACAACTTCCAGTGGCACACCGAGGACATGAGCCTGAAGGTGCGCGAGCGCGTGCGCATGCGTAACGACCTGCAGACGGCGCTGGAGACGAGTGGGCTGCGGCTGCACTACCAGCCCAAGTTCGACCGCATCAGCGGTCAGGTGGTGGGCATCGAAGCGCTTGCCCGCTGGCACCACCCGGTTCGCGGTGAAGTGCCGCCCGGGGAATTCATCTCCGTGGCCGAGGAGACCGGGCAGATCATCGCGCTCGGGGCCTGGGCCCTGGAGACGGCTTGCGCCCACAACCAGTGGTTGCGCGACCAGAACCTGTCGGACTTTCGCGTGGCGGTGAACATCTCGCCGATGCAGTTCCACCGTCGGCACTTCGTGCGCGACCTGCAGGCCACGCTGGCGCGCACGGGGCTGCCCGCCGAATGCCTCGAGCTGGAGATCACCGAAGGCGTCCTGCTCGGCACCGCCGAGCAGGCCATCGCCACCCTGCACCAACTGAAGAGCCTGGGCGTGGGCGTGTCGATCGACGACTTCGGCACCGGCTTCTCCAGCCTGTCCTACCTGAAGAGCCTGCCTATCGACAGCGTGAAGATCGACCGCTCGTTCGTGCGCGACGTCAACGACGACACCAACGATGCGGCCATCGCCAAGGCCATCATCTCGATGGCGCACAACCTGGGTTTGCGCGTGGTGGCCGAGGGCGTGGAGACGGCCGAGCAGATGGAATTCCTGAGCCGCAACCGCTGCGATGAATTCCAGGGCTTCCTGCTCGCTCGCCCCATGCCGCTGGAAGCGCTCGTGCGCTTCCTGGAACGCATGGGCAGCCTGAACTGAGACGTTTGCGCGGGGCGCACTGCGTGGCGCCCGTGCAGGTGCGGGGCAGACCGTGGTTTAGAATCGACCGGGTCTTTCCCTCGATCGGCCCCCATCCCGATGCGCTGCGGCGACGGGCTGGATGGCGCCGACGCTTTCGTTGAGCCTGCCCATGACGATTCGCTTTCTTGCCGGCCTGGCCCTGGCCGCCGGCCTTCCACTCGCCCAAGCCCACCATGCTCCCGGTCACGAGACCACGGGTGGTGACGCCGCCGCGGGGGCTCACGCCCATCACGGCGCGCCTACTACGGTGACCGACAAGCCTGCCACCGGCGTGCACGTGAAGGGTTGCTGGATTCGCGCCATGCCCGAGAATCTCCCGTCGGCCGGCTACTTCACCATCCACAACGGCAGCCAGGCCCCGGTGGCCCTGACCGGCATCGCCAGCGAGGACTTCGGCAGCACCATGCTGCATCGCACGGAAACGCGCGACGGCACGGCGCGCATGCTGCACGTGGACAAGGTAGAGATCCCCGTGGATGGCGAGCAGGAATTCGCCCCGTCTGGCTACCACGCGATGCTCGAGAAGCCCCGCGCCAAGCTGACCGTGGGCGAGACGCGCATCCTCACGTTGCAGTTCGGCGAGGCCGGCACCGTGGCTGCCCGTTGCGACATCCAGCCGCCCTCGGCGCTCGGCCCCAAATCCTGAGGATCTCCCATGCAATATCGCAAGCTCGGCACGAGCGACATCGACGTCAGCGTGATCGGCCTGGGCACCATGACCTGGGGCGAGCAGAACACCGAGGCCGATGCGCACGCGCAACTCGACCTGGCGCTGGACCTGGGCGTGACGCTTGTGGATACGGCCGAGATGTACCCGGTGCCGCCCAAGCCCGAAACACAGGGTCGCACCGAAGCCTACATCGGCACCTGGCTCGCGAGCCGCAAGTCGCGTGATCGCATCGTGCTGGCCACGAAGATGGCCGGCCCGGCGCGCCAGCCGCACAATCCGAAGCACATCCGGGGCGAGGGCAATCAGTTCGACCGGGCCAACCTCACTCAGGCCCTGCATGACAGCCTGCGCCGCCTGCAGACGGATCATGTGGACCTCTACCAGCTGCACTGGCCCGACCGCAACACCGCCACCTTCGGCCGCCTGTCCTATCCCTGGATCGACGATGCGGGCGTGACCGTGCCGATCGAGGAGACCCTGCAGGTGCTGAGCGACTTCGTGCGCGAGGGCAAGGTCCGTCACATCGGCATCTCCAACGAGACGCCCTGGGGCCTGTCGCGCTTTCTGCGTGCGGCCGAGACGCTGGGTCTGCCCAAGGTGGTCACGGTGCAGAACCCGTACAGCCTGCTCAACCGCACGTTCGAGACGGGCCTCTCGGAGTTCAGCCACCGGGATGGCGTGGGCCTCCTGGCCTATTCGCCACTGGCCTTCGGCTGGCTCTCCGGCAAGTACGAGGGCGGCGCTCGCCCGCCCGGGGCCCGCATCACCGAGTTCGCGCGTTTTGCGCGCTACACGAAGCCCGCGGCCATCGAGGCCACGACGGCCTACGTGAGCCTCGCGCGCGCGCATGGACTGTCGCCTGCGCAGATGGCGCTCGCCTTCGTGAACAGCCGTCCCTTCACCAGCAGCAACCTGATTGGCGCGACGAACCTGGATCAGCTGCGCGAGAACATCGGCAGCGTGGACGTGGTGCTGTCGGCCGAGGTGCTCGAGGCCATCGAGAAGATCCACGACGCACACCCCAACCCGGCGCCCTGAGCTCGGACAGCGCGGGCCGTCAGGCCAGCGCTGGCACCGGAAACGACATCGGCCGGCCCCTTGCGGGAGCCGGCCGATGTCATTGGGGCTAGCAGGAGATCAGCGGAAGCTGTTCATCAGATCGCCGCCACCATTGTTGCCGCCATAACCGTAGTCGTTGCCGTAGGTCGTGCCGATGTCGATCTGCACGGTGTCCGGGTCCACCGTCGACATGTCGTCCTTGTAGTGCGTGACCATGCGAGGGAACAGCATGACGAGCGCGACCATGCACAGCTGGATGCAGATGAACGGCACCGAACCCCAGTAGATCTGACCGGTCGTGACCTTGGCCACGCGCTTGCCCGTAACACGATCGGTGTAATCCGCCTTGGGCGCCACCGAGCGCAGGTAGAAGAGCGCGAAGCCGAAGGGCGGGTGCATGAAGGAGGTCTGCATGTTGACCGCCAGCAGCACGCCGAACCAGATCAGATCGATGCCCATCTTGTCCGCCACCGGGCCCAGCAACGGCACGATGATGAAGGCGAGCTCGAAGAAATCCAGGAAGAACGCCAGCAGGAAGGTCATGATGCTGACGACGATGAGAAAGCCCCATTCGCCGCCGGGCAGGTCGATCAGCAGGTGTTCAACCCACAGATCGCCATCCACCGCGCGGAAGGTAAGACCGAACACCGTCGAGCCGACCAGGATGAACACCACGAAGCAGGTGAGCTTGGTGGTCGTGTCCATAGCCTGGATCAAGAGCCGCAGCGTCATGCGCCGACGCACCATCGCCATCAGCAGCGCGCCCACGGCACCCATGGCCCCGCCTTCCGTGGGCGTCGCGACGCCCACGAAGATGGTCCCCAGCACGAGAAAAATCAGGAACAGCGGCGGGATCATCACGAAGGTGACCCGCTCGGCGATCTGCGAGAGCAAGCCCAGCTTGAAGATGCGGTTGATGATGGCGACGAAGAATGCCGTCAAGCCCCAGGCGAGCAGGCCGAACACGATCTTCTCGTCGACGGCCGCATCCGGACTCATGACCGCGAGGTCCACGCCCCAGGCCACCACCGCCGCGAACAGCATCAGCACGACCAACGAACGATTGCCGCTCGCGCCGTTGGGCTCGCGAAAGGCGCGCGCCTCGGGCGGCATGGCCGGCGCGGTGTTCGGCTTCAGGTAGGACAGGATGATGACGTAGGCGATGTAAGAGCCCGCCAGCAGGAAGCCCGGAATGATGGCGCCGCGGTACATGTCGCCGATCGAGCGGCCGAGCTGGTCGGCCAGGATGATCAGCACGAGCGAGGGCGGAATGATTTGGGACAACGTGCCGGAGGCCGCGATCACCCCAGTCGCGAGCTTTCGGTCATAGCCGTAGCGCAACATGATGGGCAGCGAGATCAGACCCATTGAGATGACCGAGGCGCTGACCACGCCGGTCGTGGCCGCGAGCATCGCGCCCACCAGCACGACGGCGATCGCCAGGCCGCCACGCAGTGGACCGAAGAGTTGGCCGATCGTCTCGAGCAAATCCTCGGCCATGCCGGATCGCTCGAGTATCAGCCCCATCAGGGTGAAGAAGGGCACCGCGAGCAGCGTGTCGTTAGTGATGATGCCGAACACGCGTTGCGGCAAGGCCTGAAAGAGCGCTGGCGTGAGCAGGCCGAGCTCGATCCCGACCAAGCCGAAGAGAATGCCGTTGGCCGCGAGGGCGAACGCTACCGGGAAGCCCAGCAACAGGAAACAGATGAGCACCCCGAACATCACCGGGGCGAGATTTGCGGCGAGGAATTCCATCAGCGAGTGCCTTGGCGGGTGGAGTCTTGAACGGGGGCGGGGCCACCGGCGGCACGAAGGGCTGCCTCACGGGCTATGGCTTCCTGGGCGATCTCTTCGGCCAGACGCTCTTCGGCAGATTTCTCTTCCGGCTTGTCGCGCGGATCCGGGCCTTTGCCCATGAGGAACGCGACGCACTTGATGAGGTGGGAGACGCCCGCCAGCACCAGCAACAGGAAGCCGGCCGGAATCAGGAGCTTGACCGGCCAGCGCACGAGGCCGCCCGAATTGGACGACTGCTCGTTGGTGACGTACGAATCCATGAACATCGGCCAGGACAGCCACAGGATCACCACGGCCATAGGCAGCAGGAAGAACAGGGTCCCGAAGAGCTCGAGGTAGATCTGGCGGCGCTGCGTGAAACGCGAGGCGAGGATGTCCACACGGACGTGCTCGTTGCGCAGCAGGGTATAGCCCGCGGTAAGCAGGAACATGGCGCCGAACATGTACCACTGGACTTCCAGCCATGCGTTCGAACTGGTGTGGAACACCTTGCGAACGACGGCGTTGCCGGCACTGATGAAGACGACGATGAGCGTGATCCACATGACCACCTGGCCGACACGCTGGTTGATGGCGTCGATCAGGCGCGATAAAGCGAGCAGGATACGCATCGAGACTCCTGGGATGGGGCCATCATGCGAAGCGGCGGTCGGATCGCGACCACAGCCCGGCGAGCACGAGGGCCAGGGATAGCACAATAGGTTACTGATTTCGTCGAGCAGGCGCGCCTAGGGTATGCCCGCATGTGGCAGAAATGCACGCAAAGACTGGACATCGGCCGCGCCTGGGGCAGACGAGGCCGGAATTATATCGTCACACACCGGGGCTCACGGGCGACCCATCAAGCCAGACGGCCCGAGGACTCACACGCGGCACGGGCCGGCGGGGCGAACGGATTCGCCCCGCCGGCCCGGCCCGCCGCTGTCGAGCGACAGCCTTCAGCCGGCAGGCAGACCAAGCTCGCAGCCTTCAGCTGCGACGACCCAGAGCCGCGGACATGAACTGGTCGAAGTTGTTCTCCGCCACCCGGAACCACGGCACCTGGCTATCCCGAAAGGCCATGTAGTCGTCGTGCACCTTCTTGAACCGCGGATTGCTCGCAGACAATTCCTTGTAGAGATCGTTGGAGGCTGCAAAGCAGGCTTCCATGACCTCACGGGGGAAGGAGCGCAACTGCGCGCCGTTGGCGATCAGCCGGCGCAGGGCGTTCGGGTTCTCGGCGTCGTACTTGCCGATCATGTCGTTGGTGGCCGCTGCCGACGCATTCGACAGCGCCGCCTGGTAGTGCTTGGGCAGCGATTCGAACGACTTGTCGTTCACGTAAAGCGACACCTGCAGCGTGCCTTCCCACCAGCCCGGCGCGTAGTAGAAGCGCGCCACCTTGTTGAAGCCGAGCTTCTCGTCGTCATACGGGCCGATCCATTCGGCGGCATCGATGGTGCCCTTCTCCAGCGCGGGGTAGATGTCACCCCCGGCGATCTGCTGGGGCACCACGCCCAGGCGCGACAGCACCGCGCCTGCGAAGGCGCTCACGCGGAACTTCAGCCCCTTCAGGTCTTCGACGCTCTTGATCTCGTTGCGGAACCAGCCCCCCATCTGGGTGCCGGTGTAGCCGCACGGGAAATTCACGATGTTGTAGGTCTTGAAGAATTCACGCATCAACGACATGCCGTTGCCGTGCGTCATCCACGCATTCATCTGCCGTGTGTTGAGCCCGAAGGGCACGGCGGCGTCGAAGCTGAACGTGGGATCCTTGCCGTAGTAGTAGTAGGACGCGGAGTGGCCGCATTCGACCGTGCCGTTCTGCACGGCATCGAGCACCTGCAGGGCAGGGACGATCTCGCCTGCCGGGAAGGCACGGATGTTGAACTTGCCGCCCGTGGCTTCGTTCAGGTATTTGGCGACCATCTCGCCACCGCTGAAGATGGCGTCTGCACTGCGGGGAAAGCTCGACGCCAGGCGCCACGTGATCGTGGGCATGTCCTGAGCGAATACGGGTGCGGCCAGCGTGGCCCCCGCAGCAGCGCCACCCAGTGCGGCGTGCTTCATGAAGGAACGGCGTTGCATCAATGACTCCTCGAAACCCTGTCTGTCGGTGATTCTTCTTGGCATGGGAACGCCGTTGTCGACTCTTGTGGAGTCTCGCCGACGCTGTTTCATCATGCCACAAAGCTTGCAAAACGCGTGTTGCGTATGGAGCAAACCCGTGGGGTCTTCGCCACGCAGACCCGGGTAAACCCTGGCTCTGAGCGTTGCAACCCGACACCGCGGTGCCAGCCGCAACCTGTAAGCTTCGAGAGCATTCCAACCATGATCCTGATCAGCGACTTGCGCCCTGCATCAGGCACCGGAGACAACATGACCCTCACCCTGCCCGCCTGGCAGCGTCTGGCATTCGCCTGCCTGCTTGCCGCTCCGCTCACGGCCCACGCCGCCAGTACGGCCGACAAGCCCTGCAAGACCACGGAAGAATGTGCCGCCCAGGCGCGGCAGGTCGGTGCGACAGGTGAGCCTGCGCGCACCCGGACAGGCGAGGACGACCAGTTCGCCTGGATGAACCGGATCAACCAGGCGTCGATCGTCATGCTGGTCGAGGAAGGCATCGTCACCCCGGAGATGGGCCGCAAGATCGCCGGCGGCGTCGCCTTCGCCATGCGCCAGGGCGACGCCCCCGGGGGCAAGCGGCCATCAGACGTCATGCAGGTCGAGCGCATCATGACCGACGAGATCGGCCCCGAGGCCTCGCTCATCCATGCCGGGCGCAGCCGGCAGGACATGTATGCCACCTATCGCAATGCGCGGCTGCGCGCTGCCGTGCTCGACTACACCGAGGCGATGAACGCCTCGCGCGAACGCGTGCTCGCGCTTGCCGAGAAGAACGTCGACACGCTCGTGCCGGCCTACACCAATGGCGTGCAGGCCATGCCGGTGAGCTATGCGCATTACCTGCTGGCGTACGAAGCTTCGTTCGCGCGCGACGCGCAGCGTGTGCGTGATCTCTATGCGCGCCTGAACCTAAGCGCCATGGGCACGGCCGTGCTGGCCAATTCCGCGTGGCCGCTGAACCGCGAGCGGCTCGCCACGCTGCTCGGCTTTGACGGCGTGGTGGAGAACTCGATGGATGCCGGCCAGGTCATCACGTTCGACGTGCCTCTGGAGGCCACCGGCATCGCGTCCTCGGCCGCCATCCGCATCGGCGCACTGATGGGCGATCTGCACACCCAGTATCACCAGATCCGCCCCTGGATCCTGCTCGAGGAAGGTGCGACCTACGCGAGCAGCGCCATGCCGCAAAAGCGCAATCCCGGCCTCATCATGCGGGTGCGCGAGTCGGCCTCCGACGTGGTCGGCCTGGCCCAAGCCACCACGATCCGGGCCCACAACGTCACCACCGGCATGACCGACTACAAGGCGGCATGGGACTCGCTCGGGGTCTACCCCGCAGCGCAGTCCATGTGGGAAGGCCTGGACAAGGTGCTGGCCGCGCTGGTGGTGGATCCCAAGCGTGCCCGCGAGGAACTGGACAGCGAGTGGACGACCTCCATGGAGCTTGCCGATACCCTGCAACGTCAGCATGACGTGCCCTTCCGAGTGGGTCACGGCTTTGCCTCGCTCGTCGTGACCTACGCTCGTGAACACGGCCTCGCCCCGCGCGATTTCCCGTATGCCGAGGCACAACGCCTCTATGGTGAGGCAGCCACCAAGTACCGCTGGAGCAACACCACCCTGCCGCTGGACGAGGCCGCGTTCCAGGCCACGCTGTCGGCCGAAGACATGGTCAGGACGCGGGTGGGCACGGGCGGGCCGCAGCCCACCGAGGTGCAGCGCATGCTCACCCAGGCCAAGGAAACGTTGGCGCGCGACCGCACGTGGTTGCGTGAACGGCGCGACCGGATGGCGGAATCGCAGCGCACGCTCGATGCGGCGTTCCAGAAGCTCGTGGACAAGCTGGCGGGTTGAGGACGCATCGAGCGTTCGCGCCCTGACTGCCGCACCCTCTCGGGCATCGCGGCAGTGAGCCGCGAGGGGCCCTCTGTTCGTCAGGCTGCGCCGCCGGGCACGAAGGCGTCGGCGTGGAAATCCTCCGCGGCCAGGCCATGGGCAAGCGCTGTCGCGCGCGTGGCCTGCACAAGTCCAGGCGCCCCGCAACAGTAGAGCACGTGCCCGCGCAGGTCCGGCACGGCAGCGGCCAGCGCGTCTGGCAATCGTCCCGCAAAGGCGTCGGGTAACGCACTCGTCTCCTCGCTCACGGCCGGCACGAACCGGAAGGCAGTCAGTCGCGTCTGCCAGGGCTGCACCGCGGGCAGCAGGTACAGCCCGGCGTCGGTACGTGCCCCCCACAGCAGGGTCACGGTGCGCGGGTCGCCCCGGCGTGCCAGGTCGTCCAGTATGGATTTGATCGGGGCGAAGCCCGTGCCACCGGCCACACAGACCAGCGGGCGGATGTCGTCAGCGGCCAGACCCACACTGCCAAAGGGCAGGACGATCTCGACGGGGTCTCCTGGCACGAGATCCGGCACCATCGCCGTGAAACGTCCCCCCGCCACGTGACGGATGTGCAGCGTCACGCCATCGCTCTCCTGCGGCGGATTGGCCATGGAGTAGGAGCGCTCGACCCATCGGGCAACACGATCTGCAGGTACTGCCCCGCGCGAAACTTCGCCCGCTTGCCCGCCGGCAGACGCAGCTGGAGGATGGACACATCGGGGGCAGCACGCGTGTTGCGAAACACCTTGGCCGTGAGGCGCCGCCTCGCGCTCGCGTCCACGCGCTGCCAGTGCCGTGGCGCGAGCGTGACCTCGCCGCTCGGCGCGGCCCGGCAAAACAGGACCTCGCCCGGCGCGCAGGCCGGATGCTCAAGCGTCGTCCCGGGCAACGGATGGACCTGCCCGGCGGCGATGCTTCCGGCACAGTTGCCGCACACGCCCTTGCGGCAGGAGTACGGCAGGTCGATACCTGCCTGCAGGGCCGCACTGAGGACGTCCTGGCCGGGCGCAGCCTCGAAGGCGACGTCGGTGTCGGCGATGCGAAGGATGGTGTTCATGGTGTCGAAGGCAGGTTGCAGAGCCCGCCAAGAAGATCGATCGTTCTCAGGATGCCGTCGGCGCGGGCCACGCCCTGCCCTGCGATATCCATGGCGCAACCATGACCCACGCTGCTCAGCAGGGCGTCGGCGCCGATGGAGAGCGCGCTGGCAGCCTGGGGCGCCAGCAGCTTCACGGGAATGTGGCCCTGGTCATGGAACATGGCGACGTACAGGTCCTGCTGTCGCTGGGAGAGGAGTACGTCGGCCCCGGCGGGCGGATCGACGGCCATGCCTTCCTCGCGCAGCGCTGCGGCGGCGGGCAGGGTGACACGCGCATCGTCAGGACCGAAGAGACCCGATTCGGAGGCATGCGGATTGATGCCGAAGATGCCGACGCGCGGCTCGCGCACGCCCATCGCGGCGCAGGCCCGGACGCCGGCCCGGGCGGCCGCCTGTACCAACGCACTGTCGAGCCGGCCCAAGGCGTGGCGCACGCTCTCGTGCAGCGTCGCATGGACGATGCGCAGCCCTGCGCCCACCAGCATCAGGAACACCGCGTCCTCGGGCACGTTGCATACCCGTGCCACCAGCGAGGGATAGCCGTTGAACGCGATACCCGCCCGGTGGATCGCCATCTCGTGGTGCGGACCCGCCACCACGGCGTCGACCTCGCCCGCCCGACAGGCCTGCAGCGCCACGGTGGCGGCTGCCACCGCGGCAGCACCCGCCTCGGCGCAGACGACGCCAGGGCGCATGGCGGATGCGGGCAGGTCGCCCGTGGCCTGCACACGCGCGCGCGTCAGCACGTGCGTCAGACCCAGGCGCGCCGCGGTGGTTGTCCATACATTTTCCGGCCCCACCAGCGTCAGCGCGAGGCCGGACGCCTCCTGCCTCGCGGCGAGCGCCTTGAGCGCAATCTCCGGTCCGATGCCGTTCGGGTCGCCGCAGGCGATCGCCAGCCGTCGCACGTTCGTTGACATCGCCGCGCCTACAGTGGCAGAGCCAGCAACGTGTCGGTGATCGTGCTGTCACAGACGACGACGCGCTCGGCCAGGCGCAGCCGGCCGTCCTCGCGCACGAAGCGGTCTTCGTAGGCGCCCGTCGCGAAGACGTCGGTCTGCCCCGTGGCCATGATGCGCGCCACGAGGAACGGCGTGCGCGCCTGCGGTGCCTCGGCAGACGCGTTCAGCACGTGCGGCATGCCCAGGATGTGCCGGTAGCGTTGGCGCTCGTAGATGTTCGCTTCGCGCAGCGCGCAGACGCGGTCCTCGAGCATCGCGCGGGAGTCGGCATAGACGATCCCGGCCGGCAGGCCGTCGCGCTGATTCTCCCAGTGCGTGATGCGGTAGTGGCAGTGTTCGGTGAAGTACTCGGGCCAGGCCTCGAGCGCATCGCTGTCGATGGTCTCGGCATAGGCGGCATTGAATGCACAAATGTCCAGCAAAGTGGTCATGATCGAAGCTCGTCCAGGTCAGGGGGCCATGTAGTAGCGGTACGCCTTCCAGAAGCCGCGCACGGAAGCCTCCGTCGCGCGCCCTTCGCTGGAGGCCGCGTCCTCCCCGCCCATCTCGACGATGGCCTGCGCGTCGTGGGCGCCGGCGATACCGCGCTGCACGAAGCCGCCCACGGCGCCATCCTCCATGGAGATGAAGCCGGCCGGACCGATGAGATTGGACTGCTTGAGCCGCACCTGGCGCTGTTCGGGCGTGTCGGAGACGTAGCCGAGATACGTCCAGTTCAGTTCCGTGCGCGCCACGCCCTTGGGCAGCACCTGCCGTACGGCCAGACAATTCTGAATCTGCTGAAGCACGAAGCCCGGGAACACCGACAGGATCTGCAGCGTCACGCCATCGTCGTACTCGGTGAAGCCGGCGAGCAGACTCGGGTCCTTGAGCCGGTAGTCGTCCGTGTCCGAGCGCAGCTTCTGGGCTTTGTACGAATCGTCCTTGGCACGCTCCGGCTCGATCATCGAGTAGCTCACGTGGTGGGCGCCGCTCGGGTCGACGATGACGCCGCCGCGCTGGGACAGACGGTTGAGCTCGAAGGTCGTGAAAAAGAGGTGCAGCAGGCTCGCGTGATAGCTGTCCTTCACATTCTCCACGTAGAGCTTCCAGTTGTTGGGCAGTGCCTGCGTGAACCGGCCGATCACCTGCACCGGCTCGCGCAGCACGCGCCGGATGCGCTGGCTGATCTCCTCTCCCAGGTATTCCTCGATCGGCAACACGTCGTCGCTAAAGCTGCCGAAGACGAGCCCACAGAAGACAGCGATGCGCAACGGCCGGGGGCCATGCGCCTCCTTGCAGAAGCTCGCCGGCATCCCACCCTGGCCCTTGACGCCGTGCTCGAAGGCAACGCCGGTGAGCTCGCCCTGCCGGTTGTAGCTCCAGGCGTGATACACGCACTGGAAGCTGTCCGCGCGCCCCGCGCGTTCCAGGGCAATCAGCGCGCCCCGGTGAGCACAGCGGTTCTCGAAGCCGTAGATCTCGCCATCGTCATCGCGCACGACGACCACGGGGGTCTCGCCGGCAAACGTCGTGCGGTAGTCCCCCGGCTCGGCCACCTCGGCGTCCAGGCACAGATAGTTCCAGGTGGGCCCTTGAAAGATTCGCGTCTGTTCGGCCGCATGCTGCTCGGCATGGGCATAGACGGCGAAGGGCACCCGGGTGAGTTCGGGTGGCATGAACACCAGGGGGCGGACAGCGGATGATTCGAGCATGGCGGACTCCAGGCACCCGGAAGATCCAGGCGTGTGTCGCCACCTTAGGGAGGGCTCAAACGCGCGTCAACGAAAAACGAACTTTTGTTCGCTTAACGAACTTCGGTGCTGATGGGCATACGGTCACAGCACTGAACCCAGCATGCGGCGGGCGCTTTCGAGGTGGGGCAGCAACGAGTGCACCATGTCCTCGAGGCTCACCCGCTGGGTGCCCACCACGAGACTCATGGCGGCGACCGTGCGTCCCGCATGGTCGCGCAGCGGCACGGCGATCGAGCGCACGCCGAGCTCGAGCTCCTCGTTGCACACCGCATAACCTTGGAGTCGCGCCGCCTGTACCGCGGCCATGAGGGCGTCCACATCCACCAAGGTATGCGGCGTGAGGCGGCGCAGCGGCACCTGGCGCAATCGACGCTCCAGAACGTCGTCAGGCAGTTCCGCGAGCAGGATCCGACCCGTCGCGGCGCTCTGGGCC
The DNA here is from genome assembly GCF_018904615.1 of Verticiella alkaliphila. Taxonomy (GTDB): domain Bacteria; phylum Pseudomonadota; class Gammaproteobacteria; order Burkholderiales; family Burkholderiaceae_B; genus Verticiella; species Verticiella alkaliphila. Next base: position 34,752 of record NZ_JADCNH010000037.1, read on the forward strand.
GGCAGACGCGAGCCCATGCCAAGGCCATTGGACAAGCTGCGGCGCGCGGTGGCCCGTGCCACGAACACGGCCTCCATGCCGTCCAGTACGGCGACGGAACTGGACTCGTGCGTTCGCTCCGTCGTGGCCTCGAGCACCGGTTGCACCAGACGGCCCAACGGATTAGAAGCGACATAGGCATGCCCCAGGCGCAGGGTGCGTGGTGCTAGGCGGAAGTACTTGCCATCGCTCTCCACGTAACCCAGCCGCTGCAGCGTGAGCAGGGAGCGCCGAGCCGATGCCCGGGTGTGCCCCGTGATCTCGGCGGCTTCGCTCAGGGTGAGGGCACCGCCCCGCATCCCGAACGCTTCCACGATGGCAAGCCCCTTTTCCAGACCGGCCACGTATTCCTTGTCTTCCTTGCTGCGCTCGTCCATCGCGGCCATCCGTTCGAATTGCGAACATTCTAACCATGGCGTTGACCCCGGCATAAAACACGAACTAGTGTTCGCTATGCGATCACCTGTTCGATAACTATAACGGAGCGTACGATGAGACATTGCCTCGCCGGGGCCGCCGCCGCGCTGATGCTGACCTGTAGCCCAGCCATCGCGGCATCCCCCCCTTCCTTTCCTGACAGGCCGGTGCGGATCATCGTCCCGTACCCGGCAGGTGGCACGGCCGACGTGCTGCCACGCTTGCTGGGCCAGCACCTGGGCCGAATCTGGGGTCAACCCGTCGTGGTCGAGAATCGTGCCGGCGCGGGCGGCAACATCGGGGCCGACGCTGCTGCCAAGGCCACCCCGGACGGCTACACCCTGCTCGCGACGCCACCGGCCCCGTTGGTCATCAATCAGAACCTGTATCGGGATCTGCCCTACGATCCCGCACGTTTCACCCCCATCACCACCCTGGCATCCGCACCGAACGTTCTTGCCGTGCGCAAGGACTTCCCGGCGCGCGACATCACGGCGTTCATAGCCTATGCGAAGGCCCATCCTGGCCAGATCACCGTGGCCACCCAGGGCAACGGAACCACATCCCACCTGACGGGGGCCATGTTCGCGCGCGCGGCCGGAACCCCTTTCGTGTTCGTGCCCTACCGCGGCACGGCGCCGGCGATGGCTGATCTCATGGGCGGTCAGGTCGACGTCTTCTTCGACAACATCGGATCGATGGCAGCGCAGCACGCAAGCGGCATGACGCGCATTCTGGCGGTCACGAGCGCGCAGCGCAGTCCCTTGCTGCCCGAGGTGCCGACGCTCGCCGAATCCGGCTTGCCGGGTTTCGAATCCTCGACCTGGTTCGGTCTGGTGGCCCCCCCCGACACCCCGCCGGCCGTGGCAGCACAGGTGCATGCCGCGGTGATCGAGGCACTGCGGGCGCCCGAGATCGTGGCCAAATTCAAGGAGCAGGGCGTGCTGCCCGTCGGGGAATCGCGCGACGAGGCCGAGGCGTTCATGCAACGCGAGCGCCAGCGCTGGAAGGGCGTCATCGAGACGTCGGACGTGACCCTCAACTGAAGACACCCGCATCGCTACTTTTATTACTTTTTAATATAAGCTAAACAATTATCGGTCGTTCTCGTTAGAAGGCGCGGAGGGCATCATCCCCTCATGCGCCTTCAACCTCTCATCGTGCCCGGCTGGAACGGGTCGGGTCCTGAACACTGGCAAAGCCGGTGGGAAGCGACGCTGCCGCGCGCCCAGCGGGTCGAGCAGACGGACTGGCGCGCGCCGGAGCGGGCTGACTGGACGTTGCGGCTCGCCCAAGCCATCGACGCCTCGTCACGTCCCCCTCTGTTGATCGCCCACAGCCTGGGTTGCATCACGGTGGCGCATCTGCCCTTTCCGGTTCGCCAGAAAGTCGCCGCCGCGCTGTTGGTGGCTCCGGCCGATGTCGAGCGTGACGGCGCACCCCAACATCTTTCGAGCTTTGCCCCCGTACCACGCGTGGGACTGGGCTTTCCCACCATCGTCGTCGCCAGCACGAATGACCCGTATTGCGCGCTGGCCCGGGCACAGGCGTTCGCAGCCGACTGGGGCGGTGACCTCGTCGTGCTGGAGCACGCCGGCCACATCAACGCCGATTCCGGGCTCGATGATTGGCCGCAGGGCCAGCGCTTGCTGGCGTCGCTGCGACGACGATGTCGATGGCGCATCCCGATGGCGCCCGCCGACCGCATCGCTGCCATGCCCACGCCCATACACGATTGAACCCTCTTATTTCTATCCGAACTGCCTCACCAGGATTGCATTCCATGTTGAAGAAACTGCTTGTCTCGGCCGTCGCCACCGCGACGCTCCTCACCGCCCCGGGCGCGTTCGCCCAGAGCAAGGAGTTGCTGAATTCGTCCTACGACATCGCCCGCGAGCTCTTCGGTGCCGTCAATCCGAAGTTCCAGGAATACTGGAAGAAGAACCACAACGAAGACGTCAGCGTGACGCAGTCCCATGGCGGCTCCTCGCGCCAAGCGCAGGCCATTCTGCAGGGTCTGAAGGCTGATGTCGTCACCTTCAATCAGGTCACCGACGTCGACTTCCTGGCCCAACGCAACTTCGTGGCCAAGGACTGGCAGCAAGCCTTCCCGAACAACGCCTCGCCCTACTACAGCACCATTGGCTTCCTGGTGCGTGATGGCAATCCGAAGAACATCAAGAACTGGGACGACCTGGTCCGCGACGATGTGCGCCTGGTCTTCCCGAACCCGAAGACCTCGGGCAATGCGCGCTACACCTACCTCGCGGCCTGGCTGTACGCCAACCAGGCCTTCAACGGCGACGAGGCCAAGGTCAAGCAGTTCGTCGGCAAGCTGCTCTCCAATGTGGAGAACTTTCCCACGGGCGGCCGTGGCGCTACGGTGGCCTTTGCCCAGAACAATCAGGGCGACGTGCTGCTGACCTTCGAATCCGAAGTGCAGAACATTGCCGCGGGCGACGAATTCAAGGCGCTCAAGCTGCAGCCGGTGATCCCGCCCGTCAGCATCCTGGCTGAGTTCCCGGTGGCCGTGGTGGATCGCGTGGCCAAGGAGAAGGGCACCGAGGCGCTGGCCAAGGGCTACCTGGATTATCTGTACACGCCCGAAGCCCAGGAACTGCTGGCGAGCTTCTACTACCGCGTGCATGACGAAGCCGTCATCAAGGCCAATGCCGAGCGCTTCCCGAAGGTCGAGCTCCTGAAGGTCGAAGACGGCATCGGCCCGTGGGAAAAGGTCCAACAGGCGCATTTCGGTTCGGGTGGCATCCTGGACGAGCTGCTGGCGGCAGGCCGCCGGTAAACGAGGACTGGTCCGGTGCGCGCCTTGATGGGGCGCACACCGGATCGTCTATAGTTCTGCGTGCCGCCGCCAGCGGCGCCTCGAACGCCGGACAAGCGCCCTTTTGCGCGGCCCTTCGGGCCGCGCTTTGCCATGGGCCGGCGCAATTCGCTCACCGGGATGTACGGCTTGGCCTTCTCTTTCTTCACGCAGCGGCCCACGCTGCCGGGCTTTGCGCCCACCTTTGGCATCAGCGTGCTGTTTCTCAGCCTGGTGATCCTGCTGCCGCTGTCGGCTCTGTTTCTCTACACCAGCGACATGAGCTGGGCCCAGTACTGGCGCGCCATCAGCGAGCCGCGCGTGCTGGCAAGCTATGGCACGACGATCATGGGCGCCGTCTATGCGACCGTCGCCGCGACGCTGATCGGCCTGCTCTTTGCCTGGATTCTCACGCGCTACGACTTTCCCGGTCGTCGCCTGCTCGATGCCATGGTCGATCTGCCCTTCGCCCTGCCCACGGCCGTCGCGGGCCTCACGCTTTCCGTGCTGCTCGCGCCAGGCGGCTGGGTGGGCCAATGGCTCGCCCCTTTCGGCATCCAGGTCGCCTACGCATTCCCCGGCATCGTGATTGCGATGACGTTCACGAGCCTGCCCTTTGTCGTGCGGGCAGTACAACCCGTGCTCGAGGACCTGGGCCCCGAGTATGAAGAAGCAGCCAACACGCTGGGTGCCACGCGCACGCAGGTCTTTGCCCGCGTGATCTTCCCGACGCTCGTGCCCGCGCTGGTGGCGGGCGCCTCGCAATCGTTCATCCGCAGCCTGGGCGAATTCGGCGCGGTGATCATGATTGCGGGCAACAAGCCCTTCGAGACCGAAGTCACTTCCCTCATGATCTTCGTGCGCCTGGCCGAATACGACTATCCCGCCGCTGCCGCCATCGCCTCGGTGGTGCTGGCCGTCTCGCTGCTGTTGCTCTTCGGCCTGCAGATCGTGCAGAGCCGCTTCTCTGTCTGGCAAGGCCGGGGCTGACACCATGAAGAAGAAACCCCAATCCTGGCAGCAATGGTCCCTCATCATCCTGGGCCTGACCATCGCCACGTTCCTCCTCGTGCTGCCGCTCGTGCTGATCTTCAGCCGTGCGCTCTCGGGCGGGTGGGACATGCTGGTGCAGAACCTGGCCGATGGAGACATGCGCCACGCCATCATGCTCACCTTGCTCGCCACGGGTCTCACGGTGCCCATCAACCTGGTCTTCGGCGTCTGCCTGGCCTGGTGCGTGACGCGCTATGAATTCCGCGGGCGCAAGCTGCTGCTCACGCTCATCGACATTCCCTATGCCACCTCGCCCGTGGTCGCGGGCCTGTGCTATCTGACCACCTACGGTCTGGAGAGCACCCTCGGCGGCTGGCTCTCGGGCCACAACGTGCAACTCATGTTCGCCTGGCCTGGCATCGTCATGGTCACCGTGTTCGTGACCTCGCCCTACGTGGCCCGCGTGCTGATCCCGCTCATGCAGACCCAGGGACGCGAAGAGGAACACGCGGCGCTCACGCTGGGCGCGAGCGGCTGGCAGATCTTTCGCAAGGTCACCCTGCCCAACATCCGCTGGGCGCTGCTCTACGGCACGGTCATCACCAACGCGCGCGCGGTGGGCGAATTCGGCGCCGTGCTGGTGGTGTCAGGGGCGATCCGCGGGCAGACGGTGACGCTGCCGCTGCTCGTGGAGCAGCTCAACGACGACTACAAGACCGTGGCCGCCTTCACCGCCGCCGCCCTGCTCGCCTGCATGGCCATGCTCACGCTCCTGCTCAAGACCGTGATGGAGTGGCGCCAGGCCCACAAAGGCACTGCCATGCCCTCGGCCGAGCGCCCGGCAGGCGCGCCAGCGACGACATGACCACGGGCGTGAGTCCGCAGGCTACGCCGCCCACCGCCGGCGTCAGGCCGCCCGGTCACCGCAGCGACGATCTGCGCGCCGTGCTCGCCGGCCTGCTCGCCTCGCTGGTGGGATTTGGCAGCACCTTTGCCGTGGTCATCCAGGGGCTGGGTGCCGCCGGTGCCGACACGGCCCAGATCACGTCCGGTCTTTTCATGCTGTGCCTGTCCGTGGGCGCCGTGGCCATCGCCGTGGCGTTGCGCTATCGCACCCCCGTGGGGATCGCGTGGTCCACGCCGGCCGCCGCCCTGCTCGTGAGCACTGGCACCCTGCCCGGCGGCTTCGCCGTCGCGGTCGGTGCCTTCCTGGTGGCAGGTCTGCTCATCGTGATCTCGGGGCTGTGGCGGCCGTTGGGTACGCTCATCACCCGCATTCCGGCACCTATCGCCAATGCCATGCTCGCCGGCGTGCTGCTCAAGCTGTGTCTCGCGCCCTTCGGGGCCATCGACAGTGTCGGCTGGCCCGCGCTCGTGCTGCTCGGGGTGTACGTGGTGGCGTTCCGCTTCGCGCGTCTCTTCGCCGTTCCTGCCACGGTGGTGGCCGCGTTCGCGCTGCTCGCGCTGGACCCTGCCGGCCACGCCATGACGCTCGCGCTGCCCTCGCTCACCTGGGTCACGCCGGTGTTCACGTGGGATGGTGTCGTGGGCCTTGCCCTGCCCCTGTTCCTGGTCACGATGGCATCGCAGAACATTCCGGGCATTGCCGTGTTGTCGGTGTATGGTTACCACCCGCCTGCGGGACCGCTCTTTCGCACGACGGGCGGTGCATCCATGCTCACCGCGCCTTTCGGTGTGCCCACGATCAGCCTGGCCGCGATCACGGCAGCGCTCATCGCCAGCCCCGATGCCCATCCGCGCCCGGACCGTCGCTATCTCGCCGCCGTGATGGCGGGTGTGGGCTACGTGGCGCTGGCGCTGCTCGCCGCAGTGGCGGCCAGTGCGGTGACGGCATCGCCGCCGGTGCTGATCCAGGCCGTCGCCGGGCTCGCCCTGCTGGGTGCGCTGGGCAGCTCGCTGGTCAATGGCCTGAAGGACGAACCCCACCGGCCCGCGGCGCTCTTCACCTTCCTCGTGACGGCCAGCGGCATCAGCCCGCTTGGCATCGGCGCGGCATTCTGGGGGCTGGTAGCGGGCCTCGCCGTACACGCCCTGCAGCACAGCGTGCGCAGCTAAGGCCCGCCGTGCCCGACGTCACGTAACGCCGGGCACTGTGCTCAGCTGCCGCCCAGCATCGCGGCGGCGAACTCATCCGCCACGAAGGGTTGCAAGTCCTCGACCCCTTCGCCCACGCCGATCCAGTAGACCGGCACCGGGCGCACGCCCTGCGAGCCTGCGGCGACTGCCGCCAGAATCCCGCCCTTGGCCGTGCCGTCGAGCTTGGTGACGACCAGGCCCGTCAAGCCCAGCGCCTCGTCGAATGCCTTGATCTGCGCGAGCGCATTCTGACCCGTGTTGCCATCGACGACGAGCAGGGTTTCGTGCGGCGCGGCCGCGTCGGCCTTGCCGATGACGCGCCGGACCTTCTGCAACTCGGCCATCAGGTGCAGTTGCGTCGGCAGCCGTCCGGCCGTGTCCACCATGACCACGCCCACGTCCCGGGCGCGGCCGGCCTGCACAGCGTCGAACGCCACGGCCGCCGGATCGCCGCCCTCACGCTGGGCGATCACCGCCACGTTGTTGGCTTCGCCCCACTGGATGAGCTGCTCGCGCGCGGCGGCACGGAAGGTGTCGCCCGCGGCCAGCAGCACGCTGCTGCCCTGCGCCTGGAAGGCGCGGGCGAGCTTGCCGATGGAGGTCGTCTTGCCGGCGCCGTTCACGCCCGCGATCATCACCACCAGCGGCTGCGCGCGGGTGAGATCGAAAGGCCGTTCCAGCGGTTTCAGTTGCTCGGCCAGCAGCTCGCGCATCACCTCCTTCACGCGCGCGCCATCTTCGATGCGTTCCTTGCGCACACGCGCTCGCAGCGCGGTCAGCAGGCGATCTGTGGCCTCGACGCCCGCATCGGACATGATGAGCGCGGTCTCGAGCTCTTCGAAGAGGTCTTCGTCGACTTTGACGTTGACGAAGAGGCCGGTGAAGCTCTGGCCCGTGCGCGCAAGACCGGCACGCAGCCGACCCAGCCAGGACGTCTTGGCAGGCGCATCTGACACGGCGGCTGCCGTGGCCGCCGGCGTGTACGCCGCGCGGCGCGGTGCGGCGCCCGGCCGTTGGGCGGGCT
>NZ_JADCNH010000038.1 GCF_018904615.1 Verticiella alkaliphila
GGCCGGCAGACGCGCCCTGCCCCACGACTCGGCCGGGCGCTGCCGCCAGCACGCACAGGGCCGCGAGGATGAGCCCCATGCCGATCGCGAGGACGGCGGCCCGCTGCCGCTTGCGCGACACCCGCCTGGAAGGGCCAGGCAATGTTGAGCCAGACCCGTCCATGCTCATCGCGGGCGGTAGGCGACGTTGACGAACACCGACGAGCCCTGCGTGGCGTAGCCCTGGGCCAGCGTGTACTGCTTGTCGAACACGTTGTTCCAGCGCAGTTGCACCTGGGTTTCGGGCGTCACGTCATACGATGCCGTGAGGGCGAGCAGACCGTAGCCGCCCAGACGCTGACGGCCCACGTCATAGCGCTCGCCGCTCAGATACCATTCGGCGCCCACGCGGGCCAGACCGATGCGGTGGTCCGCATTCAGGCGGAACACCCGCTTGGCGCGGCGCAGCAGCACGTCGCCCGTCGCGGCGTCGTGCGGATCCTGCAGATCCAGGCTGGCGCGCAGGGCAGTGTTGCCCCATTGGTGGGCGCCCGTGAGCGTCACGCCGCGCAGGATGGCACGGCCGACGTTCTCGGACGGCCAGCCCGTGATGAGATTGGTGACGCGGTTGCGGTAGACCGTGGCACCCAGTTCCGTGCTGCCCCGCTGCCAGCGCAGGCCGGCCTCGACGTTGCGCGACTTCTCCGGCGCCAGGTCCGGATTGCCGCCACCCGGGTAGTACAGCTCGTTGAAGGTTGGCGCGCGAAAGGCGGTGTTGGCCGCGAGGGTGGCGCGCAGGCCGGGCAGGAGGTCCAGGCCATAGGCCGCGCCACCCGTGGTCTGGCCGCCGTATTGCGAGTCGTCATCGTGACGCAGGCTGGCCTGCACGTGGTGGCGGCCGAAGTCGCCCGTGTAGACGCCGGTGACCGCGTTGGTGTTGCGCGCGGTGACGGCGTAGTCCGCAGGCATGCCCACGCCTGTCGACCAGTCCTGCAGATCCCCCGTCACGCGCTGCTCGAGCCGGTCGAAGGCCAGCGTCACGCGCTGCGTGTCCGTGAGTTGGTAGTCGTTCTGCCAGCCGTATTGGCGCTGCCGCGTGCGAAAGCGCGAGTCATCGCCCAGGGTGATGCTGACGTTCTCGTCCTCGGTCACGCCCAGGCGCAGCGTGCTCAGCCATTGGGCCGTGATGCGGTCGCGGCTCGCGAGGGCAAAGCCTTCCACCGTCTGGACCGCACGGTCGTTGTATTCGGCCGTGCTCGCGTCGTAGCCGCCGTTCACGCGGTCGTGGAACATCCGTATCGACACCTCGTGCCCGGTGGCCCACGCATAGGCAAGCGAGCCCGAGACGTTGCGCTGGTACCAGCTGTCGCGATCCGGGTTGTACGAGAACGCGTTCTCAGGCGTGGTGGCGTTGTAGCCGCGGCTCTGGCCGTAGCCCGCATTGAGGGCGTAGCGCCAGCCGGCGTTGCTGCCCGCGAGGCTCGTACTGGTGCGCACGGTGCCGTGGCTGCCCGCCCCGATGTCGGCGCGCAGCGAGAGCGGCTTGTCCGCGCCCTGGCGCGTGATGACGTTGATGACGCCACCCACGGCGTCGGCGCCGTACAGGCTGCTCGCCGCCCCGCGCAGGATCTCGACGCGTTCGATGTCGTTCAGGGCGATCGCGTTCAGGGCGCCGCCGCCGGCTGTGGCATTGTTGATGCGCATGCCGTCGACGAGGATCAGCGTCTGCGCGTTGTTGGCGCCACGCATGAAGAGGCTGGTGGCTGTCTGCGGGCCGCCGTTGTCGACGTACTCGATGCCGTGCTGGCGCGACAGCAGCTCGGCCAGGCTGCTCGAGCCGGCGCGGTCGATGGCGGCGCGATCGACGACGGTGACGTCACCCAGCACGTCATCGAGGGGTTGGGGAGCGCGGCTGCCGATCACGGCAATGGGTGCGAGCTGGGTGGGCTGCGCGGCGTGCGCGGGCAGGCCGGCCTGGGCGGCCAGCAGCAGCGAGCCGGCGGCAGCCGGCAAGCGGGAAGACAGACGAGAGGACATGAAGGAGACTTCGGTAGGACGCGCGACCCCGCACGTCGGTCGAGATTGAGCCGTCTCCAGAATCGGGGAGCGGCTCGCCAGGACGCCGCACGCGAAGGGCGTGCAACGTCGAACCGGCCGGTCTCCGGGCTGCGGGCGTGGCCAAATGGCCTGCAACGCGTCGCCTTCCGGGCCTCTGGATGAAGCAAGCCTGTGGCATGTGACGCATCGTGATCCTCGTGAGGAACGCACGCTTACCGTTGCGGGGGCAGCACAGGTTGGGGCCGCGCGAGCGGACCTCCTGTTTCCCGTTTCACCGCCTATGGGGCAGCACCGGTTCTTGGGCGCAATGTAACACTCTGTCTCGTAGCGCGATATCTGACGCATGGCCAGTGTCAGGCAGACGCGACACTCCGCCTCGTGTCTTGCGTCCGGGCGGGTAGGCCGCACCGACGGTATACAGCACGTTTGCTACGATACCCGGTTGCCCTATCGCCTTACCCGCGCGCGTGTTGCGCGCGCCTGGAATCCCCATGCGCTTTCCCTCGCTGCCCTATCCGCCCGAGTCCTATACCCGGGGCGCGGACTTCGCCCGTCTGCTCACCCAACGCATCCTGATCCTGGATGGCGCCATGGGCACCATGATCCAGCAGCACAAGCTCACGGAAAGCGATTTCCGGGGTGCGCGCTTTGCCGAGCACGGCAAGGACGTGAAGGGCAACAACGAGCTGCTGTCAATCACCCGTCCGGACATCATCGAGGGCATCCACCGCGAGTACCTGCTCGCGGGGGCGGACGTGATCGAGACCAACACCTTCGGCGCCACCCGCATCGCGCAGGACGACTACGCCATGCCCGAACTCGCCTACGAGATGAATCTCGTGTCGGCGCAGCTCGCGCGCGCAGCCTGTGACGCCATCAACACGCCGGACAAGCCGCGCTTCGTGGCCGGCGCGTTGGGCCCTCAGCCCAAGACGGCCTCGATCTCGCCGGACGTGAACGATCCGGGCGCGCGCAACGTCACCTTCGACGAGCTGCGCACGGCCTATGTCGAGCAGCTCAATGCGCTGCTCGACGGTGGCATCGACATCGTGCTGATCGAGACCATCTTCGACACGCTCAACGCCAAGGCGGCGATCTTCGCGGTGGAGGAAGTGTTCGAGGCGCGCGGCGAGCGCCTGCCGGTGATGATCTCGGGCACCGTGACGGACGCCTCCGGACGCATCCTGTCGGGCCAGACGGTGGAGGCCTTCTGGAATTCCGTGCGTCATGCGCGGCCCATCACCATCGGCCTGAACTGCGCCCTGGGCGCGGCGCTGATGCGCCCGTATGTGGCCGAGCTCGCCAAGATCAGCGACACCTTCGTCTGCGTGTATCCCAACGCCGGCCTGCCCAACCCGATGAGCGACACGGGCTTTGACGAGACGCCGGAGGACACCTCCGCGCTGCTCGCGTCCTTTGCCGAATCGGGCCTGGTGAACATGGCGGGCGGCTGCTGCGGCACGACGCCGGCGCACATCCAGGCCATCGTCAACCGCGTGGCCCACCAGACGCCGCGCGTCATTCCCGAGATCCCCGTGAAGACGCGGCTCTCGGGCCTGGAGCCGCTCAACATCGATGCCGAGACGCTCTTCGTCAACGTGGGCGAGCGCACCAACGTGACGGGCAGCAAGATGTTCGCGCGCCTGATCCGCGAGGAGAAGTACGACGAGGCGCTCGCCGTGGCGCGCCAGCAGGTGGAGAACGGCGCGCAGATCATCGACATCAACATGGACGAGGCCATGCTGGATTCGGAGGCGTGCATGCACCGCTTCCTGAACCTCATCGCCTCCGAGCCGGATATCTCGCGCGTGCCGGTGATGATCGACAGCTCCAAGTGGAGCGTGATCGAGACGGGCCTGAAGTGCGTGCAGGGCAAGCCGGTGGTCAACTCGATCTCCATGAAGGAGGGCGAGGAGATCTTCCTGCATCACGCGCGTTTGTGCCGACGTTATGGTGCGGCCGTGGTGGTGATGGCCTTCGACGAAGCCGGCCAGGCCGATACGCTGCCGCGCCGGCGCGAGATCTGCGCGCGCGCCTATCGCCTGCTCGTGGACGAGGTGGGATTCCCGCCCGAAGACATCATCTTCGACCCCAACGTGTTTGCCGTGGCCACGGGCATCGACGAGCACAACAACTACGCCGTGGACTTCATCGAGGGCACGCGCTGGATCCGCGACAACCTGCCGCATGCGCGCATCTCGGGCGGGATCTCCAACGTGAGCTTCTCGTTCCGCGGCAACGAGCCAATGCGCGAGGCCATCCACACGGTCTTCCTGTATTACGCGGTGAAGGCCGGGCTCACCATGGGCATCGTCAACGCCGGCCAGCTGGGTGTGTACGCGAACCTGGACGCGAAGTTGCGTGATCTGGTCGAGGACGTCGTGCTCAACCGCGCCGAGCCCGTGGGGCGCGAGGGCGCCAGTGATGAGCGCACGCCTACGGAGCGGCTCGTGCAGCACGCCGAGACGGTCAAGGGCTCTGGCGAGAAGAAGGAAGAGGACCAGGCCTGGCGCGCCGAGCCGGTCGAAGCGCGCCTGGCACACGCGCTGGTGCGCGGCATCACGGCGTTCATCGTCGAGGACACCGAAGAGGCGCGCCAGGCCGTGGCCGCGCGCGGCGGGCGCCCCATCGAGGTGATCGAAGGCCCGCTGATGGACGGCATGAACATCGTGGGCGACCTCTTCGGCGAGGGCAAGATGTTCCTGCCGCAGGTGGTGAAATCCGCCCGCGTCATGAAGCAGGCGGTGGCTCACCTGATCCCTTTCATCGAGGAAGAGAAGCGCCAGCTCGAAGCCGCTGGCGGCGTGGTGCGCTCGGCCGGCAAGATGGTGATCGCCACCGTCAAGGGCGACGTGCACGACATCGGCAAGAACATCGTGGCCGTGGTGCTCCAGTGCAACAACTTCGAGGTCGTCAACATGGGGGTCATGGTGCCGTGCGCCGAGATCCTGCAGAAGGCCAAGGACGAGAACGCCGACATCATCGGGCTCTCCGGGCTCATCACGCCCAGCCTGGAAGAAATGTCCCACGTGGCGGCCGAGATGGAGCGCGACCCGTGGTTCCGCGAGCGCGGCACGCCGCTCATGATCGGCGGCGCCACCACCAGCCGCGTGCACACGGCGGTGAAGATCGCGCCGCATTACGCCTCCGGCCCTGTCGTCTACACCCCGGACGCCAGCCGCGCGGTGGGCGTGGCGCAGAATCTCGTGTCCGAGGACAAGCGCGCAGCCTACCTCGCTGAGCTCTCGGCGGATTACGAAGCCGTGCGCCAGCGCCACGCCAAGCGCAAGGCAACGCCGCTGGTGAGCCTCGCGCAGGCGCGCGCCAACCGTCCGCAGCTGGACTGGACGACCTACGTGCCGCCGCGCCCCGCCTTCGTCGGACGGCGCACGTTCAAGCACTATGACCTCGCGGAGATCGCGCGCTACATCGACTGGGGTCCGTTCTTCCAGACGTGGGACCTGCATGGCCCCTACCCTGCGATCCTGCAGGACAGCGTGGTCGGCGAGGAGGCCACCCGGGTGTTCGCCGACGGTCAGGACATGCTGCGCCGGATCATCGAGGGTCGCTGGCTCACGGCCAATGGCGTCATCGCCTTCTACCCGGCCAACACCGTCGATGACGATGACATCGAGCTCTATACGGACGAGTCACGCCGCGAGGTGCTGCTGACCTGGCGCAACCTGCGCCAGCAGGGCGCCAAGCGCGAAGGCGTCGACAACAAGTGCCTCGCGGACTTCATCGCCCCGCGCGAGACCGGTGTGAAGGACTACATCGGCATGTTCGCCGTGACCGGCGGCCTGGGCATGGAGAAGAAGGAAGCCGAGTTCATCGCCGCGCACGACGACTACTCGCTCATCATGTTCAAGGCGCTGGCCGACCGCTTCGCCGAGGCCTTTGCCGAATGCCTGCACGCCCGCGTGCGCCGCGATCTCTGGGGCTACGCGGCCGACGAGACGCTGGACAACGCCGCCATGATCCGCGAGGAATACCGCGGCATCCGGCCCGCGCCGGGCTATCCGGCGTGCCCGGAGCACACCGTCAAGCGCGAGATGTTCGACGTGCTGGACTGCCACGAGATCCACATGACGCTGACGGAAAGCTACGCCATGCTGCCCGCCTCCAGCGTCTCCGGCTTCTACTTCAGCCACCCGCAGGCGCAGTACTTCAATGTGGGCATCATCGGACAGGACCAGCTGGAGAACTACATCGCCCGCAGCGGTCTGCCCGAGGCGGATGTGCGCCGGGCGTTGATGCCGAACCTGGAAGGCTAGGCAAAAGGGGCAGGCATTGCGCCTGCCCGTCCGGCGCGCGGGGGCGTGATCCGCCGCGGGGCCGACTTCAGTCCGGCAGGGCGATGCGCGCCACGCTTTCGTTGGCTGTCTTCTCGGCCTTGTCGCCGTTCTTGATGGTCACGTAGAGCACGTTGTTGGCCGCATCCAGCGCGAGGCTGTTGGGGTGATCCGGCACCTCGATCGTGTGCAGCCTGGCGTGGCTCTCACTGTCGAACACGGTGACGGTGCCGGCTTCGCGGTTCGTCACGTACAGGCGCTTGCGTGGCGCGTCCAGCAGTAGGCCCAGCGGGCCTTCATCCGTCTCGATGCTGGCGACTTCCTTGCCGCTGTCGGCCTCGAACACCACCACGCGGTTGCCCGGGTGCTTGGATTCGAAGCCCGGGAGGCTCTTGATCTGGTAGTCGCGGATCAGGCTTGCGCCCTGGTCCGTCACGTACAGGCGCTTGGCGGCACGGTCCACGACGATGTTCATGGGCTGTTCGGCCGAGGTCTTCACGCGCTGCACGACATCGCCCTTGACGGGGTCGATGGTGAGGAGCTCGCCCTGCAGGTTGGACGCGTAGACGCGGTTGTTGTCTGCATCAAACGCCAGCCCCGGCGCCTTGGGGCCGCCCAGGCCTTCGATGGTGTTCACCACCTCGAGCTTTTGCGTGTCGACGACGAAGAGCACGCTCTTCTCGCCGTGGCCGCTCACGTACAGACGGTGATTGGCAGGGTCGGGCACCAGTTCGCGCAGGTCATGCGTGTAGCGCGACTTGCCGTCCTCGCCCGTGGTCTTCTCCTGCAGCTGGACGATGCCGACCTGGCGGTTGTTGGCAATGTCCACGACCGTCACGGACGTGTCGACCGTGTTGCCCACGTAGAGGCGATCGGCCGCGTCGTCGATGTTGATGCCGAAGGCCTTGCGATCCAGGACGATCTCGGCTTGCACGGCCAAGGTCTGCGGATCCAGGCGCAGGATCTTGCCGGGGTCGGAATCTGCACCGAAGCCACCCGAGGACGCGACGAAGACGGCATTCTGACGCGGGCTGAAGGCAAGCTCATAGACGCCACGGGCCAGGGCTTCGCGCTGGACCTGGGGAGCGGCCGCGACGCTGGCGGGGGCTGCTGCCGAGGCCGGGGCGGCGGGCGTGGCAGGCACGGCCGGCTGCGCCGGCGCGGCAGGTTGCGCGGGTTGAGCCGGCTGCGCGGGCTGGGCAGGTTGAGCAGGCTGCGCGGGTTGCGCGGGCTGCGCCGGCTGTGCCGGCGCGGCCGGAGCCACTGTCGGGGCGGTGGGGGCTGCGGCGGGCGCAGGCGCGTGCTGTCAGAGCACGCGGCCAGGAGCGCGGTCACGGCCAGCGCGCCGAGGGTGGTCTTGAACGGGATCATGCAGCTTTCCTGTGATGAGACGACGAAGAGGGTTTGGCCCCGGCTCGCGCCTGCTGGCGGCGATCGATGGCAATGAGGGCACAGAACACGAGGCCGGCGCCAGCGCTGGTGTGGCCGCTGGCGATCACCAGGCCGAGTCCCCAGCCCCAGAGCGCCACGCACAGCCAGACGCAGGCGACGATGAGCAGCCAGCCCGTGACGCGGCAGGCGCGGGTGAGATGGGGCGGCGCTTCGCGTCCGAAAAGATCGTCCTGATGGCGCGCCATGGCCAGGGCGAGTCCCGCAAAGCCGCCCACGGCCAGCACCAATGCCAGGGCGTGGTTCATGGGGTGATCCTCGCGGGTGTGTCGCCGGCAGGTGGTGCCGCTCGGGTGGGCTGGCGGGCCGCTGCGGCCTTCACGCGGGGCTTGTGCCGGGCCACCCGCATCGCCAGCGCGGCATGCAGCGCTGCCAGACCCAGGAGCGCGAAGTCCAATCCGGCGAACGTCCAGTCACCCCGAGCGATGGCGCTGGGCAGACCGCGATCCGTCGTGACGAGGTTCAGCACTGGCAGCAGCGCCAGTGCGGCCGCGCTCGCCCAGAGCAGTTCGATCCAGGCGCGCCGCACGGGACGCACGAGCGCCCATACCAGCGTCAGCGCCCAGACGATGAACATGACATCGACCTCCCAGGTTGCACGCCCGGCCATGTCCACCGGCAGCAGGCGGTTGGCCCACAGCATGCTCGTCATGGCCAGCGACAGCCCGGCGATGGCAGGAACGTTGAGCCGCTCGACCAAGCGCAGGCCCAGGTGAGGCCGCGCGCCCGGCGCGAGCTTCTGTCGGCGCTTGACGACCCACAGCACCAGGCCCGAGCCGACCATGGCCGTGCCGGCCAGGCTGACCATGAAGTACAACCAGCGCGTGACCGTATCGGAGAACCGTCCAAGATGCAGGGCGTACAGCACGCCGCGGGTCTCGGCGGCACCGCCCACGCGGTCCTTGACCTCGATCAGGGTGCCCGTGGTGCCGTCGAAGGTCATGAACACCGGACTCGCCGAGGTGCGGCCCGCCTCGTTGCGCACGATCATCACGCGCGCGGCCGCATCGCCCGGGTTGTTCAACTGCACACGGCCGATGCGGTCCTCCCCCCAGCGGGCCTGAGCCTGGCGGACCATGTCGGCCACCGAGGCGAGCGGGGCGGGCTGGCCAGCCGGCTTCTCGGCAGACACGAAGCTGCTCAGCTCCGCGCTCGCGGCCCGGCGTTCGGCCGCGGTCTGGTACGCCACGTTCTCGCCCCAGGGCATGTACATGAACATCAGCGTGACCAGGCCGCTGTAGGTGATCATGAGATGAAACGGCAGGCCGAATACCGACAGGGCGGCGTGCCCGTCGAGCCAGGAGCGCTGGCCCTTGCCCCACCGGAACGTGAAGAAGTCGGCGAAGATCTTCTTGTGGGTGATGATGCCGCTTACGATGGCCACCAGCATGAACATCGCGCACAGGCCGGCGATCCAGCGGCCCCACGCGATGGGCAGGTAATGCAGCTGGAAGTGGAACCGATAGAAGAAGTCGCCGCCCCGCGTCTCGCGGGACTTGGCCAGGGCTTCGCCGGTGGCCGGATCCAGCGTGGCGCTGCCGAAGCCGCGCCGCCCGCCTTCCGGCGAGCGCCAGAAGGCGTCGATGACGCCGTTGCGGCTGTCCGGCAATTCATAGCTGAACTGCGTGGTGCCCGGGGCCAGGCCTGGCACACGGTCCGCCACGCGCTGCGCGACCACGGCGACGTCCTCGCGCTGGCTGACGTGGGGAAGCTCCGGCCGCATCCAGCTGGAGATCTCGTCCTTGAAGTAGCTCACCGTGCCCGTGAGGAACATGGCGTACAGGATCCAGCCGACCAGCAGCCCCGCCCAGATGTGCAGGTCCGACATGGTCTGTCGGATGCCGGGCGGCTTGGGGGCACGCGGTTGTCTCAAGGGTCGGGTCTCGTTCGTCGTGACGGTGCTCATGACGAGGCGGCCTGTTGCCATACGGGCCAGGCAGCCAGTGCAAGCGGGGCGGCGGCCAGGGCCAGTCCTGCCCACGCCCGCCGCGCGCTGCGCACGGCGAACACCCAGATCACCGCGCCGGTGTAGACCAGGAAACTCGTCAGCATGCCGGTGAGCACGGCCTCAGACGCACTGAGCGGCAGGCTCACGGCGGCCACGCTCGTCAATGCAGCCAGCGCGTAGCCACCGAACACCGCAGCGACGATGCGTGACGCCAATGGACCGTGGCGCAGGACGCGCCGGACCGGAGAGTTCATGGGGGCAGCGCAGGGTCCGCAGACGCGCCCGGCGCTCTCGATAGGAACAAGAATGAGTCGCATTTTATGTCTTCGTTGCGGCGGAGGCAACGAAGACCCTATTGCCGAGCACAAGCACGCCGGCTTCTCTCGACACGTGCCCCCGCGCACCGCGCGGGCACTGACAGTACTATGGCCGCGTCGTGGCTTTGCCCACTCTGGAGCTCCCATGCGAAAGCGTCTTGCCCTGATCCCTCTCGCCCTCGCCATGTCCGGCGCCAGCCTGCCGGTGCAGGCAGCGTCTGACCCTGCCTCGCCGACTGCCGGGATGAAGCCCCGCAATTACTTCGAGAGCCTGGACATGCGCACGGCGCGCTCGAGCCTGGAGGGATTCCTGACGGCCTGGCGCACGGCGGACTATCAGCGCGCCTACTTTCACCTCTCGTCACCTGCGCAGCGAGGCATGTTCCAGGCCATGTCCGAGTTTCGGGCCGAGTCCCTCTATAAGCCCGAAGGGCTGGGCGGCGTCACGGCATTGGATGCCTTCCGACTGGATGACGAGTTCTGGGAAGACGTGCGCTCGATGCCCTCGATGGCATTCGACCGTTCGATGCGCTACGCCGCGCAGCATCTGCTGCTGCCCGTGGCGATCGGCGCTTTCGAGATCGTGGAGGGTCCGGCCAGCCCAGATGCCACCCGCGTCGTCCTGGACGTGCAGAACGACGGGGTGCCCAAGGCGTTGCAGGTGGCGATGATCCGCCAGCCGTCGGGGCGCTGGCGCGTGGATCAACTGCGCTGGGACGGCAGCGATCCCCAGCAAAAGCCGTGGGGTCTGACGGAACGATCCCCGGGGCGCTGATCAGCGCGCGAGCAGCTTCAAGGCCATTTTGATGCCGGCGGTGATGGACGTGTCAGCCGCTTGCGGACACGCGGCTTCAGGTACGACGTGCCCGCGAGAAAGGTTCAGTCGAGCCGTGTCTGATCCGACAAGTCCTTGCCCCCGCGACTGGTGTACATCCCCGCCGAATGCAGGCCGGTGATCGGAAGATCCGCCAGCGCTTGCACGATGTGGTGCTGCGTTGGCATGTCCTCCCAGTGCGGACGATGCCAGATTGCCTGAGCCCGGCCAGTGACGTGCGAGAGCACGCGCATCTGCGGGCTGCCTGGCGGCGTCATCGTGAGATAGTCCACGTCGGCCTGGCCCCAATTGCCCGTGGCGGGAATGAACTTGTGGTGCAGCACGGGCAAGCCACCGCCCAGTGTGAGCGGCGCAGGCGTCAGCTCGTCCAGGGTCAAGTCTAGAAAGCGAAAGCCCTGCCACTGCGCGAGACAGCGATGTTCGCCGGCACGACTCTGCATGGGTGGCAGATCCGCATAGATCTTGTTCCAGCCCAGTTCCTCGCGTCCGCTCAGGATCGGCTCGGTCAGGTTCTCCCAGATCACCGGCTGGAACCAGCCCTGCATCGGGCTATCGCCGGCCCGGCGCACGGGCACGCGCACGCTGAGCATGTTGTAGCCGCGGCCCGCAAGCCAGTCGATCTCGCTCAGGTAGCTGAACTCGATCGCTAGCAGCGCCTCTTGCAGAGCCTGAAGACCCTCGGGCAGCAGTTGTTGCACGGCATTGGCTTGCGTGTGAAAGCGCGCATAGACCGAAACGCGATGCGGGCTTTGTGTGTCGTCATAGCGTACGCCAGGCGGGGCCTGGCGTGGGCCAGGGGAAGGGCCGAAGACCGTCGGCATGCGGTAGAGATCGGGGCGGGGAGCGGCCGGGGAGCGCGGTGTCGTCATGATGAGGTCTGAGCGTAGGCAGGCGGGCGGCGCAAAGCGCCACGCCGCACATCAAAGAGGCTTGGGATCGGTGACCAGATCACCGAGTTGACTGAGCACTTGCCACAGGCGCACATCGCGCTCGCGCTGCAAGGCCAGCGGGGTGCGGCCAGCGTAGTCGTAGAAGCCCTTGCCGGTGGTCACGCCCAGATCGCCACGCGTCACGCGATCGCTCAGGGCCTGCGGGTTCAGATCGACCGGAGCGTCTGCCATGGCTGGATCGCCTAGGTGACGCAGGCTCAGGTTCAGGCCCGTGAAGTCATAGCGTTGCAGCAGGCCCAGGATCTGCATGCGCGGCGCAAGGCTGGTGCGCACGGCCGCATCCAGGTTCTCGGCCGTCACCACGCCCTGATCCATGAGGAAGAAGGCCTCGCGGCCCAGCGCGCGCAGCAGCCGGTTGATAAGAAAGCCGGGCACGAACTTCTCCAGCCGCACCGGCGTCTTGCCCAGGGCGCGCAGCAGCGCCAATGTCTGGTCTACCAGCCCGGGCTGCGTGTCGGGCTCGCCCACCACTTCCACCAGCGGCAGGATGTGTGGCGGGGCAAACCAGTGTGCGACGAGCAGCCGCGCGCGCAGCACGGGCTCAGCCAGCTCGAATACGTTCATCGTGGACGTATTGCTCCAGACGACGGTGTCGGCCGGCGCGAGCTGCTGCACGCGTGCGTAGACCGCGCGCTTGACATCGGCATTCTCGGTGACGGCTTCGATCACCAGCCGCGCGCCGCGCAACGGGACGTCGCTGTCGGTGTGCCCATGGACGCGAGCGCGGATGCTGGCGACCGAGTCGGCCGGCGTCAGGCCCAGCTCCGCCTTCAACTGCAGCGCGTCGGCCTGCGTGGCCAGGCCTTGCTCGAGCGCGGCGGGCCGCGTCTCGCACAGGTCCACGTCAAAGCCGTGTTCGGCAAAGACGAGGGCGATGCCTGGGCCCATGACGCCTGCGCCCAGCACGACCACCCGATCCGTGCCGGCGGTCAGGGGGCGGCCGCCAAACTCTGCCAGTGTCAACCCGCTCACTTGCTGATCTCCGCGGACAGGCGCTCGATGATCGTCTTTTCGGAGGCGACGGCGTTGTGCGCAAAGGCGGTATAGGCATTGTGATCAGCGTAGGCCAGCGTAAGGCCCATGCGCGCGGCGATCTCCTGGAACGCGGGGTCACGCAGGGCGTTGGCGATGGCCTGGTCCAGCTTCGCCACGATTGGCGCTGGCAGCCCGCCCGGCGCGCCCACGCCGATGGGTGAGGCCATTACCACGCCATGGCCGGCTTCCTTGAGCGTGGGCACGTCGGCAAAGTCGGCCGGACGTTCGGCGCCGACGGTGGCAAGCACGCGCATCTGACCAGACTTCATGAAGGGCAACACAGTGTTGGTGGACGAGACCATGTCCACGTGCCCTCCCAGCAGGGCGGACAACGCCTCGGCATCACCCTTGAAGGGCACGTGCGTCATGTCCACGTTGGCAGCGCGCTCGAGCTCGACCACGGCCAGGTGATTGCTCGTGAACAGACCCGACGAGCCGTAGTTGATCGCGCTGGGGCGGCGGCGGGCATCGGCGAGCAGATCGTCGATGTTCTGCCATTTGGAATCCGCACGCACCGCGAGTGCGTAGGCGTACTCGGCGATCTGGGACACATAGGTCACGTCCTTGATCGGGTCATAGGCCACCCCGCCCGGTTGCAGGTAGGGCTGACGGAACACGCCCATCGGAATGATGGACAGCGTGTAGCCATCGGGCTCGGCACGACGCATCTGCATCACGCCCATGGTGCCGTTGGCGCCCGGCTTGTTCTCCACCACGATCGTCTGGCCGAGTTGGCGGGACAATGCGTCGCCCAGGCCGCGCGCGAGCTGATCGGTCGTGCCACCGGCACCGAAAGGCACAATCAGCGTTACGGGACGGTTGGGGTAGGCTGCCTGGGCCTGCGCGCCCAGCGCGGTGAGCAATCCGGCGGCAGCCAGTAGGCCCCGAAGCGGGCCGATGAATGAACGAAGCATGTCTGTCTCTATGTATTTGTGAAGATTGGCGCGTGTGTCGTCTCAGCCCGGGTCAGTGCCTGGATTGAGAAGGTCGAAGTCCATGCGGACGTACTTGCCGGGGAAATGCACCCGTGACCAATAGATCAGCCGGCGGTCGGGTGCATACACCCGCCGGATGACTTCCGCGATGGGCGCGCCCACCGGAATGTGCAGATGGCTGGCGGTTTCATCGCCAGCGGATGTGAAGAGAACTTTCTGCAGCGCCTGCCCGATGGCAAGTCCAGGTGTCTCGCCGACCACCGTGGCCACGGCGCGCTCCTGGAAGCGCTCAGCGTGCGCGAGGTAGACGTCGGAGGCGACATAGACCAAGCTGTAGCACACGCGCACGCCCTGGCGCAGGTAGACCCGCTCGAGGCGGTGATAGCGCTCGGCCACGATGCCTTCGCTGGAGCACCACGCCGGCAATTCGAGCGGCGAATCACTGGCTTCTGTGATGACTTCCTGTTCGCTGTGCCGGCCGAAATCCACCAGGTCTTCCCAGGTGCGCACGATCGCGAACTGGGGCGTGGCCTCGTCCGGCGTGGCGCGCACGAAGGTGCCTTGCCCGCGGGCTCGCGTGATGAGGCCCTCGTTTTCGAGTTCGGCAAGGGCGCTGCGCACGGTCACGCGCCCGCGTTCGAGCTGCTCGCACAGATCCACCAGCGGGGGGATCTGCATGCCTGCGGGCCATTCCCCACTCTGAATCTTCAGGCGAAAGACGGTGGCGAGCTGCTGATACAGCGGCTGTTTGCTGTGAACCAGCGAGTCTTGTTTTAAAGTTCCCATTATTAGAACTATAGGAAATGAAGATGCCGCTGTCAACGCACGGCACAAGCAAGTGCCGTGTGTTCTAGCGCGGGGAGAGCGGGTGGGAAAGCGTCAGCGTGCGAGCAGCTTTAATGCCATCTTGATCCCATCCGTGACGCTAGTGCCGGTCGGGATCGACTTCAAGGCGGTGGTCGTTTCCTTCTCGGAATAGCCGAGCGCGGTGAGCGCGTGGAGGATGTCGGATTGCGCATCGACCGTGACGTGGGCCGCGCCCGCACCGAGATCGGCGCCGAGCTTGCCCTTCAACTCCAGCAGCAGCCGCTCGGCCGTCTTCTTGCCGATGCCCGGGATGCGGGTGAGCCGGCCGGCCTCCTGCAGCGTGATGGCCTGCGAGAGCTCGGCCACGGTCATGCCCGAGAGCACCGCCAGGGCAATCCGCGCGCCTACGCCACTGATCTTGATGAGCTGGCGAAACGCCATCCGCTCTTCCGGGGTGGCAAAGCCGTACAGCACGTGCGCATCCTCGCGCACGACGAGGTGCGTGAGCAGGCTCACGCGCGCGCCGTTGTCCGGCAGCGCGTAGAGCGTGCTCATGGGCACCTCGATGTCGTAGCCCACGCCCTGGACGTCCAGGCAGATCGTGGGGGGCAGTTTTTCCAGCAGGGTACCGGTGAGGCGTCCGATCATGGGGGCGGGGCCGCGAGCCGGCCTGGTTGCATTGGGGCAGCCGACTATAGACCGCGGCGCGATTCGGGTGCAAATTGACGGAAATGTACCAACAATGACGGCATAAGCTTCCAACCGCCGCGTGCTGAAACGCGAGCATATGGATCACGCCAGAATGTATTTAGTCTGCGCGTGCCCGCATGTGACGATGCCTGCTTCGAGATACCGCCGCGCCCTGGGTGCGGCCATTGCGGAGTCGCCCCATGAGCGTCCATGTCATCGGCATGATCCAGAGTCGGCACCAATCAGAGATCCATCCACCCAGTGGGGCCGTGGTGGATCGCGAATATGTACGAGCATTTGCCCGTGCGCACGAGGATGCCGGCTTCGATCGGATCCTGGTGCCGCATCATTCCACGGGTCCGTCCGCCCAGCTCACGATTGCCGTGGCGGCCGAGGCCACCGAGCGCGTGCACTTCATGCTGGCGCATCGGCCGGGGTTCGTGGCGCCGACCCTTGCCGCGCGCGAGATCGCGACCCTGGATCAGTTCACGGGCGGGCGCCTTGGCGTGCACATCATCTCGGGCGGCTCGGACGCCGAGCAGCGGCGCGATGGAGATTATCTGTCGCACGACGAACGTTACGCCCGGACCGACGAGTACCTGAGCTTGCTGCGCGGCCTTTGGACGGCCGATGCCCCGTTCGACCATGACGGTGAGCACTACCGCTTCAACGCAGGCTTCTCCGAGGTCAAGCCCGCGCAGCGCCCGCATGTCCCGATCTTCTTTGGCGGTGCGTCGGCGCCCGCGCTGGACGTGGCTGCGCGCCATGCCGACATCTACGCACTCTGGGGCGAATCGCTCGATCAGGTCCGTGAGCTGACCGGGCGCGTGCGTGCGCGGGCGGCGCAGGAAGGCCGACGGCTCCGGTTCTCGGTGTCCTTTCGCCCGATCCTGGCCGACACCGAGGACAGGGCCTGGGCGCGCGCCGACGCCATCCTGGGGCGTGCCACGGCGTTGCGCGAAGCCGCGGGCCTGCCGCCCGGCGATCCGCAACAGAGCGAAGGCGCCCGCCGTCTGCTCGCCACAGCTGCCCGCGGGCCCCGCGTCGACACCCGGCTGTGGACGGGCATCGCGCAGCTCACCGGCGCCCGTGCCAACGCCACGGCGCTCGTCGGCACGCCCGAGCAGGTGGCGCAGGCCCTGGGCGAGTACTACGCGCTCGGGGTGGACACCTTCCTCTTGCGCGGCTTCGATCCCCTGGAGGATGCGGTGGACTACGGCCGTGAACTGATTCCCCGGCTGCGTGAACTCACGCAACGCCAGGATCTGCAACGCGAGGCGGCGTGATGCGCGTTCGACGTTTCTCGCGGGTGGCACAACTGACCGCCCTGGCCCTCGCCCCCCTGCTGGCCGCACCCACGCAGGCGGCCGACGTTCCCGCGGATTGGCCCAGCCGTCCGCTCAAGCTCATCATTCCGTTCCCGCCGGGCGGGGCCGCCGATTCGATCGGCAGGCTCCTCGCCACCGAGCTCGGCGAGCGCCTGGGCCAGCCCGTCGTGCCCGAGAATCGGCCCGGTGCCGGTACGGCCATCGCGGCCGAGGCGGCCGCCCGCGCCGCGCCGGATGGCTACACGCTGTCGCTGGCCACCACCGGGCAGCTGACCATTCTGCCCGCGCTACAGAGCAATCTGAAGTTCGACCCGGTCAAGAGCTTCGCGCCGGTGGCGTTGGTGGCCTCCGGGTCGTATGTCGTGTCGGTGCCGGTCGCGGCCAAGATCCCGGACCTCAAATCCCTGCTCACCCACGCCAGCCAGCATCCCGGCGAGGTGAGCTATTCGTCCTGCGGGGTGGGTACTGCCTGTCATCTCACGGGGGTGCTCCTCAACGCCTTGTCGCAGGCCAACATGCTGCATGTGCCCTTTGCCGGCAGCGCGCCTGCCGTGCAGGCGGTGCTGGGCGGGCACGTGCAGGTGGCGGTGGATACCGAAACCGTGCAGGCGCCGCACATCCGCGCGGGCACCTTGCGCCCGCTCGTCATCACCAGCGCCACGCGCAGCCCTGCGCTGCCGGACGTGCCCACAGCGGCCGAGGCCGGCCTGCCCGAGTTCCTGTCCAGCGGGTGGTTCGGTGTCGTGGTACCCGCCGCCACGCCCACGCCGATCGTCGAGCGGCTGAACACCGAGATCGTGGCGGCAACGCAGTCCGTCAAGGTGCGCGCCGCCTTCGACAGCCAGGGCCTGACACCGCTGGGCGGCACGCCGGCGGGCTTTTCCGCCCAGATTCAGGAAGACCTCAACAAGTGGCGCCGCGTGGTGAACGAGCGCGGCGTGACGACGCAATGAACCCCGCCATGAAAGACCTGACATTGTCTGCGCCGCTGCCGGCGCGCGAGATCCGCCGAGGGCCGCGGCTGTCCGCCGGCCAGCGCTACTTCCTGCTCTCCTGGCTCGTGCCCGTGCTGCTCGTGCTGGCCTGGGAGGCCGCCTCGCGCGCCGGGCTCATCCGCGCGCAGGTGCTGCCGCCACCCAGCTCGGTGCTGAACACGGCCTGGGACATGATTGCCAGTGGCGATTTGTTCCGACATCTCGGCGCGTCGCTGCTGCGCGCCGCGGCCGGGTTCGCCGTGGGCGGCGCGCTCGGCTTCGCCTTCGGCGTGCTCACCGGCTTCTCCCGCCTGGCCCATGCGCTCTTCGATCGTCCCATTCAGATGATCCGCGCCATTCCGTTCCTGGCGCTGTTGCCGCTGGTCATCGTGTGGTTCGGCGTGGACGAGATCGGCAAGATCTTCCTCGTCGCCCTGGCCGTCTTCTTCCCGATCTACGTGAACACGGTGCTCGGCATCCGCCAGATCGATCCGAAGCTGCTGGAGGTGGCGCGCGTGGCCGGCCTCACGCGCCTGGCCACGGTGCGCCGGATCGTGCTGCCCGGTGCGATGCCCTCGGTGCTCACTGGCGTGCGCTATTCGCTGGCCACCGCCTGGCTGGCGCTGGTGATCGCCGAGACGCTCGCCACCACGTCGGGCATCGGCTTTCTGGCCATGGACGCGCGCGAATTCCTGCAGACCGACGTCATCGTGCTCGCCATCGTGATCTACGCCGTGATCGGTGTCGCTGCCGATGCGCTGGCTCGCGCGCTGGAGCGACGCCTTCTCGGCTGGCATCCCAATTTCGCGAAAGAGGCACAGCGATGAGCTCCATTCCCCTGACCCGCCCACGTGTGGCGCATCCGCCCGCGTCGATCCCGACCCGATCGTCGAGTCATCGGGCATCGATGACCCCGGGCCTCGATGCCGAGACGGCCGTCATCGTGCAGGGCCTGCGCCGGGCCTACGGCGACCGCGTCGTCATCGATGATCTGTCCCTGTCGATCCGCCGCGGCGAATTCGTGGCCCTTCTGGGCGAGAGCGGCTGCGGCAAGACGACGCTGCTGCGCGCCCTGGCGGAGCTGGATGCGCCGGACGCGGGCGTCATCCGCACGGCGGGTTCGCCCTCGGTCGTCTTTCAGGAGCACCGGCTGCTGCCCTGGGCGAGCGTGATCGAGAACGTCTCCCTGGGCCTCGCGCCTCATGCCCTCCCTCAGGCGGCCTCGGCGCTGGCCGAAGTCGGGCTGGCCGGCCGCGAAGCCGACTGGCCGCGCAACCTGTCCGGCGGGCAATCGCAGCGTGTCGCGCTGGCGCGCGCCTTGGTGCGCGAGCCGGGGCTCCTGCTGCTGGACGAACCCTTTGCCGCGCTCGATGCGCTCACGCGCATCAAGATGCACGTGCTGGTCAAGGAGCTCGTAGCCCGCCATCGCCCGGGCGTGCTGATCGTCACGCACGACGTGGACGAGGCGATCGCCATTGCCGATCGCATTCTCGTCATGCGCGCCGGGCGCATCGCCAGTATCCATGCCAATGCCGAGGTCGATGATCTCACTGCATTGCGCCACCGCCTGCTCGGCGAGCTTGGCGTCGCCGACGACCAGATTCGCCGCTGATATCCCTACGGAATAACCTCCATGTCTGTCTTGAAAGCACCCCACATCGATCGCCGCAGTCTTCTCAAGTTGGGTGGCGCTGCGCTTGCCAGCGGTCTGTTGCCCCCGGCGCTCGTGCACGCCGCACAACCCGAGCGCACGCGCAATACCGACACCGTGCGCCTGGGCTTCGGGCGTGGCGGCATCCCGCTGGTCGCGCGCGAGCGCGGCGAGCTCGAGAAGCGCCTGAAGGACCAGGGCATCAAGGTGGAATGGGTGGGCCCCTTCGCCAACCATGCCCCGTCGATGCAGGCGGTGGTGGGCGGCAGCGCCGATTTCGGCTTCTGGGGCTCGACCACCCCGGCGTTGGCCGCCATCCTGGCCGGTTCGCCCCTCGTCTTCACCGCCTTCAACGTGTATGCGCCGCGCTCGACGGCCATCATCGTGAAGAAGGACAGTGGCATCGATCATGTGCGCGATCTGGTGGGCAAGCGCGTGGCGGTCAACAAGGCTGGCCTGGGCGAGTTCCTTGTCGTGGCCGCGCTGGAGAAGTTCGACATCCCGCGCGACAAGGTGCAGTTCGTCTATCTGAACCCGCCCGATGCCGGCCCTGCCTTCGCCCAGGGCAAGGTGGATGCCTGGTCGATGTGGACGCCGGGGGTGGACATCTCGCGCCACCAGAACGACGCCAAGGACATCTTCTTCGAGGGCACGGACCTCGATTTCCTCATCGACTACAGCTCGCTCGTCGTGACGCGCGACTTCGCCACGGGCAATTCGGCGCTGGTGCGCGCCGTGCAGGATGCCTATTACGAGGAAGGCAAGTGGATGTCGGAGCACCCGCTCGAGGCCGAGGAGATCGCCCGGCGCGAAGGCGGCTACAGCGAGGCGGTTCGCGACAAGCTCGTGTCCTATGCGCGCACCAACCGCTTCTACGAGCCGGACGACAAGGCCTTCATCGCGGATTTCCAGAAGGCCGCGGACTGGCTGGCCGAACGCAACATCATTCGCGGGAAGATCGACGTTGCCGCGCACAGCGTGAAGGTGTGAAGCCATGACGCAGCCATTCATTCGTCTGGGTGTGAACGTGCTGGCCTCTGGGCGGCACGATGCCGCGTGGAAGACGCTGCCGGACGCGGCGAGCCTGTCCACCGACATCGACCATTTCGTCGCCATTGCCAAGGCGGCCGAGCGCGCCCTGGTCGATGCCATCTTCCTCGCCGACGGCCCGGGCGGCCTGGTGAGCGAAAGCTACGTGCGTCCATGGCGCGCGCTGGATCCGGCCATTCTCGTGGCCGCGCTCTCCCAGCACACGCAGCACGTCGGGCTGGTGGTGACCACCACATCGCTCTTCGGCCACCCGCACACGGTCGCCCGGCAGATCGCCTCAATCGACCACGTGAGCCGTGGTCGCGCGGCCTGGAACATCATCACGTCCCAGAACCCGCCCGCGCTCGGTGCCTTCGGCGTGGAGAATGGCTGGAACCAGGAGGAGCGCTACGCGCGTGCGCAGGAGTTCGTGGAGATCGTGACGGCGCTGTGGGACAGCGTGCCTGCAGAGGCCATCGAGGCGGACGCCGAACGTCACGTCTACCTGAACCCGCAGCGCCTGCGCCCCGTGGATGTCCAGGGACGGCACTTCTCCGCACGCGGGGCGTTATCCGTGCCGCAGAGCCCGCAGGGCCGGCCCGTGATCTTCCAGGCGGGGCAGTCGGCCGACTCCAAGGCGTTCGGTGCGCGCTTTGCCGACGCGCTCTTCACCGGCCAGCGGGTGCTGGCGGGCGGGCAGGCCTTCTATGCCGAGACCAAGCGGCTGGCCGCAGCCGCCGGCCGGGATCCCTCGCAACTGCTCATCATGCCTGGGCTCTTTCCCATCCTCGGTTCCACCGACGAGGAGGCGCAGCGCCACAAGCGGGCGCTCGACGATCGCCTGGACACGGCGTCGCTGCGCGAAGAACTTGCGCGCCATCTGGCACTGGATCCTGAGGCGTTGGCCGATCTGGATGCGCCGCTGCCGCACGCGCGCATCGACGCGAACGAGCCGTTGGTGCCGATCGCCTCGCGATGGCACCGTCAGGAAATGCTCAAGGAGGCGCGTGCCCATGGCTGGAACATCCGCGAACTGCTCTTCTCCAACATCACGGGCGGGCATCGGGTCTACACCGGCACGCCCGAGGGGTTTGCTCAGAACATGCTCAGCTGGGTGGATGCGCGCGCGGCCGATGGCTTCAACCTCAACATCGACGTGCAGCCGGCCGGCCTGGACCTGATCGCAGATCACCTCATCCCCGTGCTGCAGCGTGCCGGACGCTTTCGGCAGGCGTACGACACGCACACGCTGCGCGGCCATCTGGGTCTCGTCCAACCGCATGCCGGCCCGGCCGCCTGGCAGCGGGCGGGCTGAGGAGAAGCGCATGTCCGCCTTGCCCAAACCTACGGCGCCGGCAGCCGCCGTGGACGACCCCGTTTTCACGGCATTCACCACGCATGCCCATGGCTTTGCGCCGCGCTTCGCGCAGATCGCGGCCGACGCTGCGCGGCGCGATACCGAGCGCGATCTGCCTCACGAGGACGCCGAAGCGCTCAAGCGGGCGGGCTTTGCGCGACTGCGCCTGCCCGTGCATCAGGGCGGCGCGGGCGTATCCCTGGCCGCGTTCGCCGCCTGGGGCACGCCCCAGGTCGATCCCCTGACGCTCGTGGCCACGCGCCGGGCGATCGAAGCCAAGATCGTCATCGACGCCCTGGCGCCTGAGCTCGCGAGCGCGCTCATCGACCTCGGTTCGGGATCCGTCGTGGGCACGGGTGCGGCGCTGGACCGCCACTGGCGCAACATCAAAGTGATCTCCGCGCACAATCCCAGGCTCTACAAGGAGCGCTTTCTGGGCGAGCACCTGCTGCACGGGACGCTGCCGCCCACCGGCGCGTTCTTCTAGCCGTCCGGGCGTGCCGGCCCCCTGCACAAACTGCGGTACGCTTTTCGCTTGGCGGACGACCAGACTGCCCTGCGTGTACGGGTTTGCCCGCGTACCTCGACAATACGCCAGAGAAACCGTTTCGCAGTGCGAACCGCAACGTTCGCGGCGCTTTACCCCAGGTGCCCGGACGGGCAAGATTTTCGCCAATCAGCGCGGCTGCCATGCACGGCCGCGACGCGGGGCGCCTACCCGGCGCCACCCTCACGGAGACAGTACCCACGATGCCAGGCTTCGAAGCCCCGGAAAGCCGCCAGTTCGTCACCGCGCTCGCACGCGGCCTGGAATTGCTGCGGTGTTTTCGTCCCGACAGCGCGGAGCTCACCAATCAGCTGCTGGCCCGGCGCTCGGGACTACCCCGCCCGACCGTCTCGCGCCTGACCTACACCCTGCGCAGCCTGGGCTACCTCGATTATGACGAGCAGACGGGCAAGTACCGTCTGGGCCCCGGCGTGCTCGCCCTGGGCTACGCCACCCTGGCCG
This sequence comes from Verticiella alkaliphila, assembly GCF_018904615.1. Classification (GTDB taxonomy): domain Bacteria; phylum Pseudomonadota; class Gammaproteobacteria; order Burkholderiales; family Burkholderiaceae_B; genus Verticiella; species Verticiella alkaliphila. The sequence goes on from NZ_JADCNH010000038.1 coordinate 22,644, forward strand.
GCGTGGAGCTGCGCGACGTGGCCCGCCCGCACATGCAGCGGCTCGCCGAGGAGACCGGCGTGGCCGTCTCGCTGGGCCGGCGCGACCGCTACAGCATGGTCTACCTCGAGCACGCCCGCTCGGGCCGGGGGGTGCTGACCCTGGGCCTGTCGGTAGGTGACCGCATTCCGCTCATGACCACCTCCATGGGGCGCGCCTACCTGAATGCGCTGCCGGCCGATGCCCGCGAGCCCCTGCTCGAATCCTTGCGCCGGCGCTTCCCGAACGAGTGGACGCTCTTCGAGCCCCAGTGGGAGGCGTCGCAACGCGACTATGCCGAGCACGGCTGCTGCTTTGCCCTGGGCGATTGGCACGAGGACATCCATGCGGCGGGTATCGCCCTGCCGTTCGGCCCCGGCCAGCATGTGTACGGATTCAATTGCGGCGGGCCGGCCTTTCGGCTCACCCGCCGTTACCTGATCGACGAGGTGGCGCCACGCCTGCGTGCCATGGCGCGCGCGCTCACCGAAGCCCACGTCACGGGTGACGCCGGCGGCCCCAGCGCCGTGCCGGCCAACGCCCGGACACACACCCCGCGCGGAACGATTCCCACCGGATCGGCCGAATCCGCGTGAATTTCCTCTCTGGAGACACCATGTTTTCTCGTATGCCCACCGCTGTGCGCTGGTCCGTCGCTGCCGGGGTGATCGGGGCCAGCACCCTGGCCGCCGGCGTCGCCCAGGCGGCCTCGGCCGCGGACGGCTTCCCGAATCGTCCTATCCACATCCAGATCGGCTTCACGCCGGGCGGCTCCACGGACGTGCCGTTCCGCGTGCTGGCCGAGAACGCGGCCAAGATCCTGGGCCAGCCGGTCATCATCGAGAACAAGCCGGGTGCGGGCGGCGTGCTGCCCGCGCAGGCGATGCAAAACGCCAAGCCCGACGGCTACACGCTCGCACAGGTGCCGCTGCCCGTGTTCCGCCTGCCCTACACCCAGAAGATCAACTGGGATCCTGTCGAGGACCTCACGTATGTGATCGGTCTGGCGGGCTACTCCTTCGGCCTGGTCGTGCCGGCCAATTCGCCCATCAAGGACATGAACGGCTACATCGAGTACGCCCGCCAGAACCCGGGCAAGCTCACGTACGGCACGCCAGGCCCACTCACGACGCTGCACCTGACCATGGAGCAGATCGCCGCGAACGCAGGCATCGAACTCGTGCACGTGCCCTACAAGGGCAACGCCGAGAACCTGCAAGCCGTGGTGGGCAACCACGTCATGTCCGTGGCAGACACCCCGGGGTGGGCTCCGTTCGTCGAGGATGGCCGTCTGCGCCTGCTCTCGACCTGGGGTGCAGAGCGCTCCAAGAAATTCCCGGATGCGCCGACGCTCAAGGAATCGGGCATCGATCTGGTGCAGACCTCGCCCTTCGGCCTGGTCGTGCCCAAGGGCACGGATCCGGCCGTCGTCAAGAAGCTGCACGACGCTTTCAAGCAGGCCATGGAGATGGACAACTACGTGAAGTCGCTCGACAACTTCGACATGCAGCCCTACTACATGAGCAGTGAGGACTACAGCAAGTGGGCAGCCGACACGTTCAAGACGGAATCGGCCGTGCTGGAACGCCTGGGTATGCAGCGTCAGAAATAATAGGGACGCATCAAAGCACTGAGGCACCGTCATGGAGCCTCAGTGTGGGTAACAGGGGCTGTGCACACTGGAACAATGCGGATCTGGGCCGAGTTGCTCCACAGAAATCCTGCAAACCCTGGATGCGATAATTAGGGACGCACCATCGGTTTTTGTTGCGTTCTGTGCAGTGCAGCAGTATCGTCGGTCCCCTTGACATCTTTGTGTTGTGATGGGAGCCCGCCATGTCTCAATCTTCCTGTTCGACGGCTGGCGCCGATGCGGCTGTTTCGGTGGTCGACGCCACCCGCATCGGCCTGCCGGCGCGCCAGGGTCTGTATGACCCGGCCAACGAACACGACGCCTGTGGCGTCGGCTTCGTCGCCAACATCAAGGGCCGCAAGAGCCACACGATCATCGAGCAAGCCCTGAAGATCCTGGAGAACCTGGATCACCGGGGCGCCGTCGGTGCCGACCCGCTCATGGGCGACGGCGCGGGCATCCTGATCCAGATCCCCGACGAGCTCTACCGCGAAGACATGGCTTCGCGCGGCGTGACGCTGCCCCCGCCCGGTGAGTACGGCGTGGCCATGCTCTTCCTGCCCAAGGAAACGGCCTCCCGCCTGGCGTGCGAGCGCGAGCTCGAGCGCGCGGTTCGCGTCGAAGGCCAGGTCGTGCTGGGCTGGCGCGACGTGCCCGTCGACATGGACATGCCCATGTCGCCCACGGTGCGCAAGCGCGAGCCGGTCATCCGCCAGCTCTTCATCGGCCGCGGCTCGGACGTCATGGTGCCGGACGCGCTCGAGCGCAAGCTGTACGTAATCCGCAAGACCGCGAGCCACGCCATCCAGAAGATGAAGCTGGCGCACGGCAAGGAATACTTCGTGCCGTCGGCCTCCACCCGCACGGTGGTCTACAAGGGCCTGCTGCTGGCCGACCAGGTGGGCGTGTACTACCGCGATCTCGCCGATCCGCGCGCCGTGTCCGCCCTGGGCCTGGTCCACCAGCGCTTCTCCACGAACACCTTCCCCGCCTGGCCGCTGGCCCACCCGTATCGTCTGCTCGCGCACAACGGCGAGATCAACACGGTCAAGGGCAACTTCAACTGGCTGCGTGCCCGCGAAGGCCTGATGAAGTCCGCCGTGCTGGGCGAGGACCTGGCCAAGCTGTACCCGATCGCCTACGAAGGCCAATCGGACACGGCCATCTTCGACAACTGCCTGGAATTGCTGATCATGGCGGGCTACCCGCTCGCCCAGGCCATGATGATGATGGTCCCGGAAGCCTGGGAACAGCACACCGAGATGGACGAGCATCGCCGCGCGTTCTATGAGTACCACGCCGCGATGATGGAACCCTGGGACGGCCCGGCCGCCCTGGTCTTCACCGATGGCCGCCAGATCGGCGCCACGCTGGATCGCAACGGCCTGCGCCCGGCGCGCTACGTCGTGACGGACGACGACATGGTCATCATGGCCTCGGAAGCCGGCACGCTGTCCGTGCCGGAGAACCGCATCGTCAAGAAGTGGCGCCTGCAGCCGGGCAAGATGTTCCTGATCGACCTCGAACAGGGCCGCATCATCGACGATCTGGAGCTCAAGTCGCAGCTGGCCGCCGCTCGCCCGTACCGCCAGTGGATCGAGCGTCTGCGCGTCAAGCTCGATAGCCTGCCCTCGCCGGAACAGGCCGACATCGACGAGGCCCGCTCCAGCGTGCCGCTGCTCGATCGCCAGCAGGTGTTCGGCTGGACGCAGGAAGACTACAAGTTCATCCTCGAGCCGATGGCCATCACGGGCGAGGAAGGCATCGGCTCCATGGGCAACGATTCGCCCCTGGCTGTCCTGTCGAACCGTCCCAAGCCCTTCTACAACTACTTCCGCCAGCTCTTCGCGCAGGTCACGAATCCGCCGATCGACCCCATCCGCGAACAGATGGTGATGTCGCTGGTGTCGTTCATCGGCCCCAAGCCCAACCTGCTGGACATCAACAACGTCAATCCGCCGCTGCGCCTGGAAGTCGCGCAGCCGGTGCTGGATTTCGACGACATGGCGCAGATTCGCCACGTCGAGCGCGTGACGCGTGGCAAGTTCCGCAGCTACGAGCTGGACATCACCTACCCCGCGAGCTGGGGCAAGGAAGGCATCGAGGCCTGCGTGGCCGCGCTGTGCTCGCAGGCGGCCGACGCCGTGCAACAGGGCTACAACATCCTGATCGTGTCGGATCGCCGCGTTGATGCCGAACGCGTGCCGGTGCCCGCGCTCCTGGCCACCTCGGCCATCCACCAGCATCTGATCCGCGCCGGCCTGCGCACCGCGACCGGCCTGGTCGTGGAGACGGGTTCGGTGCGTGAAGTCCACCACGTCGCCCTGCTCGCAGGCTACGGCGCCGAAGCCATCCACCCCTACCTGGTGATGGAATCGCTCGTGGCCATGCACCAGGGCGAGAAGCCCACGTCCGAATCGCGCGCCGCCGCCGACAAGGCGATCTACAACTACGTGAAGGCCGTGGGCAAGGGTCTGAACAAGGTCATGTCCAAGATGGGCATCTCGACCTACATGTCCTACACCGGCGCGCAGATCTTCGAAGCGGTCGGCCTGCAGCGCAGCCTGGTCGAAAAGTACTTCACCGGTACGGCGAGCAACATCGAAGGCATCGGCATCTTCGAGGTGGCCGAGGAAGCCCTGCGCCAGCACCGCGCGGCCTTCAGCGACGATCCGGCCCTGCGCGACATGCTGGATCCGGGCGGCGAGTACGCCTATCGCGTGCGCGGCGAGGAACACATGTGGACGCCGGACGCGATCGCCAAGCTCCAGCACGCGACGCGCGCCAACAACTACCGCAACTACAAGGAGTACGCGCAGATCATCAACGACCAGAGCAAGCGCCACATGACGCTGCGCGGTCTGTTCGAGTTCCGCGTCGATCCCGCCCAGGCCATCCCGCTGGAAGAAGTCGAGTCCGCCAAGAGCATCGTCACGCGCTTTGCCACGGGCGCCATGTCGTTGGGCTCGATTTCCACCGAAGCCCACTCGGTGCTGGCCGTGGCCATGAACCGCATCGGCGGCAAGTCCAACACCGGTGAAGGTGGCGAGGATGAGCTGCGCTACCGCGAGGAAATGCGCACGGGCAAGAGCACGATCAAGGACGGCGACACGCTCGCCAGCCTGCTCGGCCAGGATCGCATCGAAGTCGACGTCGATCTGAAGGCGGGCGATTCGCTGCGCTCCAAGATCAAGCAGGTGGCCTCGGGCCGCTTCGGCGTCAGCGCCGAATATCTGGCGAGCGCCGACCAGATCCAGATCAAGATGGCCCAGGGCGCCAAGCCCGGCGAAGGCGGCCAGCTGCCCGGCCACAAGGTGTCGGACTACATCGCCAAGCTGCGCTACTCGGTGCCGGGCGTGGGCCTCATCTCGCCCCCGCCGCACCATGACATCTACTCGATCGAGGATCTGGCCCAGCTGATCCACGACCTGAAGAACACCAACCCGCGCGCCGGCATCTCGGTGAAGCTCGTGTCGGTGGTGGGCGTGGGCACCGTGGCTGCCGGCGTGTCCAAGGCCAAGGCCGACCACGTCGTGATCGCCGGTCACGACGGCGGCACCGGCGCCTCGCCCGTGTCCTCGATCAAGCACGTCGGTACGCCGTGGGAGCTCGGCCTGGCCGAGACGCAGCAGACCCTGGTGCTGAACAATCTGCGCAGCCGCATCCGCGTGCAGGCCGACGGCCAGATGAAGACCGGCCGCGATGTCGTGATCGGCGCGCTGCTCGGTGCGGACGAATTCGGCTTCGCGACGGCGCCGCTCGTCGTCGAAGGCTGCATCATGATGCGCAAGTGCCACCTGAACACCTGCCCGGTGGGCGTGGCCACGCAGGATCCGGTGCTGCGCAAGAAGTTCCAGGGCAAGCCCGAGCACGTCGTGAACTACTTCTTCTTCGTCGCCGAAGAGGTGCGTGAGATCATGGCCCAGCTGGGCGTGCGTACGTTCGAAGAACTCATCGGCCGCACCGATCTGCTCAACATGCGTGCCGGCCTGGAACACTGGAAGGCGCAGGGCCTGGACTTCAGCCGCGTCTTCCACACGCCGAACGTCGGTCCGGAAGTCTCGCACCGCCAGATCGAATCGCAGGACCACGGCCTGGACAAGGCCCTGGATCTGCAACTCATCGAGCGCGCCAAGCCCGCCATCGAGCGTGGCGAGAAGGTGTCCTTCATCGTGCCGGTGCGCAACCGCAACCGCACGATCGGCGCCATGCTCTCGGGCATGGTGGCGGCCAAGTACGGCCACGAAGGCCTGCCGGACGACACGATCCACATCCAGTGCAACGGCGTGGCCGGGCAGAGCTTCGGCGCCTTCCTCGCCCACGGCATCACGCTGGATCTGGTCGGTGACGGCAACGACTACGTCGGCAAGGGCCTGTCGGGCGGCACGATCATCGTGCGCTCACCCAACGACTTCCGCGGCTTCGGTCCCGACCACATCATCGTGGGCAACACCGTGCTGTACGGCGCGCTCTCGGGCACGGCCTACTTCAACGGCGTGGCCGGCGAACGCTTCGCGGTGCGCAACTCGGGCGCCCAGGCCGTCGTCGAAGGCACCGGCGATCACGGTTGCGAATACATGACGGGTGGCACGGTGGTGGTGCTGGGCCAGACCGGCCGCAACTTCGCCGCGGGCATGTCCGGTGGCGTGGCCTACGTGTTCGATCCGGAAGGCACCTTCCGCGAGCGCTGCAACCTCTCGATGGTCGAGCTCGAATCGGTGGTGACCTCGGCCGAGCAGCAGAAGGTCGGCAACCAGGCGCAGTGGCACATGGCCACGCGCGGCGGCGAGCGCGAGACGGATGAAGCCATCCTGAAGCGCCTGGTGGAGAACCACTTCCGCCTGACCGGCAGCTTCCGCGCCCGCGAGATCATCGGCCAGTGGGAAACCGCCCGCAAGCAGTTCGTCAAGGTCATGCCGGTCGATTACCGGCGCGCCCTGGGCGAGATGTGGCAGGCGGCCAACCCGGCCAAGATCGCCGCGTAAGCCCGCAGCGCCGGCCTTCGGGCCGGTGCGCGAGCGCAAAGACACGTTCAACCGATTCGCCCCCCAGGCGCCCCGTGCGCCGGGCGCGCCCCGAGGGGCGGCACAGCACCAGACAGGACACCATCATGGGTAAGACAACGGGTTTTCTGGAGTACCAGCGCCTCTCGGAAGCGGCCGAGGAACCGAAGAAGCGCCTGAAGCACTGGCGCGAGTTCGTGCTGCACCTGACCGAGGACGAGGCTCGCCAGCAGGGCGCGCGCTGCATGGATTGCGGCATCCCCTTCTGCAACAACGCCTGTCCCGTGAACAACATCATTCCGGACTGGAACGACCTGGTCTATCGCAACCGCTGGCGCGAAGCGCTGGACGTGCTGCACCTGACCAACAACTTCCCGGAATTCACCGGCCGCATCTGCCCCGCGCCCTGTGAGGCCGGCTGCACGCTGAACATCAATGACGACGCGGTGGGCATCAAGTCCATCGAGCACGCCATCATCGATCGCGGCTGGGCCGAAGGCTGGGTCGAGCCGCAGCGCGCGACGCACAAGACGGGCAAGAAGGTCGCCGTGGTGGGCTCGGGCCCGGCCGGCATGGCCTGCGCCCAGCAGCTCGCACGCGCCGGCCATGCGGTGACGCTCTTCGAGAAGAACGATCGCATCGGCGGCCTGCTGCGCTACGGCATCCCGGATTTCAAGCTCGAGAAGCAGCAGATCGACCGCCGCGTGGCGCAGATGCAGGACGAAGGCGTGACCTTCCAGACCTCCACCTACATCGGCGACACAGAAGCCGGCGAAGCCTATGCCGCCACGCTGAACCACGCGCTCACCATCAAGACGCCCAAGGAACTCGAGGACGAGTTCGACGCCGTCGTGATCACCGGCGGTGCGGAAACCCCGCGCGACCTGCCCCTGCCCGGCCGTGAGCTCGCGGGTGTGCACTTCGCCATGGACTTCCTGCGTCAGCAGAACAAGGTCGTGGCGGGCGATCGCCTGAAGGACCAGATCTCGGCCGCCGGCAAGCACGTGCTCGTGATCGGCGGTGGCGACACCGGCTCGGACTGCGTGGGCACGAGCAACCGTCATGGCGCCAAGTCCGTGACTCAACTCGAACTCATGCCTCAGCCGCCCGAGTCCGAGAACAAGCCGCTCACGTGGCCCTACTGGCCCACCCGCCTGCGCACGTCCTCCTCGCACGAGGAAGGCTGCGATCGTGACTGGGCCGTGACCACCAAGTCCTTCGTCGGCAAGAACGGCAAGGTCGAGAAGGTCATCGCCGCGCGCGTGGAATGGGTGCGCGATGACGCCACCGGCCAGATGAAGCTGCAGGAAGTCGAAGGCTCGGAATTCGAGATCAAGGCGGATCTGGTGCTGTTTGCCATGGGCTTCGTGTCGCCGGTGCAGAAGGTGCTGGACGCCTTCGGCGTGGAACGCGACAACCGCGGCAACGCGCGCGCCAACACCGATGACTATCGCACCAATGTGGACAAGATCTTCGCCGCCGGTGATGTGCGTCGCGGCCAGTCGCTCGTCGTCTGGGCCATCCGCGAAGGCCGGCAGGCCGCGCGCGCGGTGGACGAGTTCCTGATGGGCGCGAGCGAACTGCCGCGCTGATCGCGGCGTCGTCGCAACGCCCCGCAGGCGAGTGTTCACCCCGGTGAGCGCCCGCCCGCGGGGCGTTCGCCGTTCGACTTGACCCAGGTCAACGCGCGCCCGGCGCCGATCTGCCACTCTGCGCTCTCCAACATGTCTGAATCTGGAGAGCCCCATGGCTTGCCTTCTCGCGCGTTTGAGCGCCCTCGCCGTGGCGGGTGTCGCCGTGTTCATGGCGTTGCCGGCCAAGGCCCATGAGGTCGGTGAGCCCAACCGTGGGGCGACGCACGCGCGCCCGCCGTCTGGCCATGGTCCCGTGCTCGACGATTCGTCGCGCCTGCCTGCAAACCCGGTGTTGGATTTTTTTGACAGTCCACGGGCCAAACCGGTGCACGGCGGCAGTTAAATCGGGTATTCTGTAACGATTACGACAGCGATCCTACGCGGATCTGTCATCCGGCATTTCTCGGGTTCTGGCGGCTTGGCCGTCACCGATGCATCCACGCCGGCGCGCAGGGTTATCCACCCTATGCTGCCCTGGAGCGACATCGGCTAGTTTTCCGCCTCGTATCCCACCCCTATTCGCAAGCGGTCCGGCCATGTACGGCATGGCAGGCGCCGCCCGCTGATTTCTCACCCATCCCTGGACGTCAACCCTTGGGACACGCGCCGCGTGTCACCACTGACAAAGGAAAAGCCATGAGCGATACGATCAAGCACGTGAGCGACGCGAGTTTCGACGCCGATGTCACGCAATCCTCCCTTCCCGTGCTGGTGGATTTCACCGCCACGTGGTGCGGTCCGTGCAAGATGATCGCGCCCATCCTCGACCAGGTCGCGGGTGAGTATGAAGGCAAGCTCAACATCGTGAAGGTCGACGTCGACGAGAACCAGGCCACCGCGGCCAAGTTCGGCATCCGTGGCGTGCCTACCCTCATGCTCTTCAAGAACGGCACGGCCACCGACACCAAGGTCGGCGCGATGTCCAAGTCGCAGCTCACCGAGTTCCTCGACAAGGCGCTGTAACCTTCCCCGCCGTGCCAGCGCGGCGGCCTGTCTGCCGCCGCGTCATCCTTTCTTTCCTGTCCCCGTATGCACCTGAATGAACTGAAAGCCCAGCACGTGTCGCAGTTGCTGGAACTGGCTGCCACGCTGGAAATCGAGAACGCCAATCGCCTGCGCAAACAGGAACTGATGTTTGCCATCATGAAACGGCGTGCCAAACAGGGCGAGCAGATCTTCGGTGACGGGGTGCTGGAAGTCCTGCCGGATGGCTTCGGCTTCCTGCGTTCGCCCGATACCTCGTATCTCGCGAGCACGGACGACATCTACATCTCGCCCTCGCAGATCCGCCGGTTCAATCTGCACACGGGTGATTCGATCGAAGGCGAAGTGCGCACGCCCAAGGATGGCGAGCGCTACTTTGCCCTGGTCAAGGTCGACAAGGTCAACGGGCAGGCGCCCGAGGTGGTCAAGCACCGGATCATGTTCGAGAACCTGACGCCGCTGCACCCGAACAAGCCGATGCGGCTCGAGCGCGACATCAAGAGCGAAGAGAACTTCACCGGGCGCATCATGGACATGATCGCCCCGCTGGGCAAAGGCCAGCGCGCCCTGCTCGTGGCGCCGCCGAAGTCCGGCAAGACGGTGATGATGCAGCAGATCGCGCACGCCATCACCGCCAACCATCCCGATGCCACCCTCATCGTGCTGCTCATCGACGAGCGCCCTGAGGAAGTCACGGAAATGCAGCGCTCGGTGCGCGGCGAAGTGGTCGCGTCCACCTTCGACGAGCCGGCCACCCGCCACGTGCAGGTCGCCGAGATGGTCATCGAGAAGGCCAAGCGCCTGGTCGAGTTGAAGCAGGACGTCATCATCCTGCTGGACTCGATCACCCGTCTGGCGCGCGCCTACAACACGGTCGTGCCCGCCTCGGGCAAGGTGCTGACCGGGGGTGTGGACGCCAACGCCCTGCAGCGCCCCAAGCGCTTCTTCGGTGCAGCCCGCAACATCGAGGAAGGTGGCTCGCTCACCATCATCGGCACGGCGCTGACGGAAACCGGCAGCCGCATGGACGAAGTGATCTACGAAGAGTTCAAGGGTACCGGCAACTCCGAAGTCCACCTGGAGCGCCGCCTGGCCGAGAAGCGTATCTACCCGGCCATGAACCTGAACAAGTCGAGCACGCGTCGCGAAGAGCTGCTGATCAAGCCCGAGCTGCTGCAGAAGATCTGGGTGCTGCGCAAGTTCATGCACGACATGGACGAGGTCGAGTCGATGGAGTTCATCCTCGACAAGCTGCGCGCCACCAAGAACAACGCCGAGTTCTTCGACATGATGAAGCGCGGCTAAGACCGTATGCGTGCTGCCCGTGCCTGTGCACGGCGTACGCGGTGTGTTGCGTGCCCAGGCGCGCAAGACGAGAAACGCCGGCTTTCATGCCGGCGTTTTCACGTGCAGCCGCAGCGATGGCGGCCTGACTGGGGCGAGCACCTTACTTGGCGGCCCTCCCGTCAGGTCGTCTCAGAAGGCTTCGGTGTTGGATTCGATCGGGTTCGGCACGTCGTCCAATGCGTCTGTGGCCTCGTTGTCCGTGACGCCTTTGTTCGGACGCACGATGGGCGCGGTGAGCGTGTAGCCGCGGCCTGGCAGAACGCCAAGTGGCACTTCCACACCCAGATGGCGTGCCTTGCCGCGCAACCGGCTCACCAGCATGTTGATGCTCGTGGCCTTGATCTCCTGAAGGGAATCGCTCAATGCGTGGGCGAGATCCGGTCGCGAGAACACCGCGCCAGGTTCGTCGACCAATGCCCCCACGAGCTTGCGCTCGTTGTGGGTCAGCGCCACGTGCACACCCTGCGGACTGATGAGCTCCCAATCGTTGTTGACGAGGTGCCAGCGGGTATCAACTGGCGTAGCCGGTCGCGCGGGCTCGTCGGCGAGCCGGTCATTCGACATCGCCCGTGCGCCGGCCGGGCCCTGGACCTGGTTCAGCCGTCGCTGAAGGGCCAGCACGCCTGCAGACAGTTCTCGAGCGCAGGTGTTGACGGGCAGGCAAAGATCAGCGCCGATCAGCAGTGATTGGATGCGCAGGTCGGCCTCGCTGCGCGGCATCAGCGCGATGATGCCCGCCTGCGTGCTGGCGCGCAGATAGGCGATCAGGAGGGTCGATTCTTGATCCTGTGGCGTGACGACGATGGCGCAAACCGGTGCGCCGTGGCTATGCAGGCGTGCATGGAGATCGCGCGGCCCTGTGCAGGCATGGACGTCCAACCCGGCTTCGCCCAGTGCCCGGTGGCCGGGCAATGCATCCAGATGCTGGTGCAGCATGAAAAGCGGTAAAAGACCCACCGACACGACTCAACTCCTGTAAACGTGCTCGGCCGTATCTTATTCACAAACGAATACGTGAATCAATTCACGAAAGAAACGTTTTTTGCGTGATTTTCATTCGCCTGCGTATATTGGCGAGATGGACAATCTGGCCTCCCGCCTAGAAGAACTGATGCGAAGCCATGGCTTTCGTAGTCAGAGCCAACTTGCGCGCCGCGCAAATTTGCCGCAGTCCACCATTCATCGCATCCTGCAGCGACAGGACTACGAGCCGTCACTTGCAACCCTGGCCAAGCTCGCGCAGACCTTTGGCGTGTCGCTCGCCTGGTTGGCAGAGGGTCGAGGGCCTATGCGGCTGAGCCTGCAGGAGCCGCCTGCGCCCTATCTGCCCACGCCCGGCCTCGACGCCAAGACGCGCGATGAGCGACTGGACGAGGCCATGGCCATCCTGCAACGACTGAACGACGATGAGCGCGGTCACGTGCTGGGCGTGCTGCGGATGATCGATCGCCGTTAAGCGTGCGAAAAAAACGCCGCACGAACGGCGGCGTCATGTACCGAAACTTGCGTGACGGCAAGACCCTGAGCGGGCCTTGCCGGATCAGCCGGCGTCGAGCTTGGCGCGCAGGGTCTCGTTGACCTGCTGGGGATTGGCTTTGCCCCGGGCGGCCTTCATCACTTGGCCCACCAGGGAGTTGAAGGCCTTTTCCTTGCCCGCACGGTACTCGGCCACGATGGCCGGATTGGCGGCCAGCACCTCATCGATCATGGCGCCGATGGCACCGGTGTCGCTGATCTGCTTCAGGCCCTTGGCGTCGATGATGGCATCGACGTCCCCGCCATGCTCGCCGGCCCACTGCGCCGCGAAGACTTCGCGCGCGAGCTTGGTCGAGATCGTGCCGTCCTGGATGCGGGCGATGAGCTTGCCCAGCATGACGGCCGTGACCGGGCTGTCGCCAATGTCGCGGTCTTCGCGATTGAGCGTGGCGGCCACTTCCCCCATCACCCAGTTCGCGGCCGTCTTGGCCTGCCCATCGGGGCTCGCCTTCACCACGGCCTCGAAGTAGTCCGCCACGGCGCGGCTGCCGGTGAGCTGGGCGGCGTCATAGGCCGTGAGACCGTAATCCGCCACGAAGCGCGCGCGCTTGGCGTCAGGCAGCTCCGGCATGTCGGCGCGCACGCGCTCGATCCACTCGGGTGCGATCACGAGCGGAGGCAGGTCCGGATCCGGGAAGTAACGGTAGTCGTGCGCGTCTTCCTTGCTGCGCATGCTGCGCGTCTCGTCGCGATCCGGGTCGTACAGGCGGGTCTCCTGCACGACCTTGCCACCGTCCTCGATCAACTCGATCTGGCGGCGAGCCTCGAAGAGGATGGCGCGTTCCAGGAAGCGGAAGGAGTTGACGTTCTTGACCTCGGTGCGTGTGCCGAACTCGGCCTGGCCCACCGGGCGCACGGACACGTTGGCATCCACGCGGAAGGAGCCTTCCTGCATGTTGCCGTCGCAGATGCCCAGCCAGACGACGAGGCTGTGCAGCGCGCGGGCATAAGCCACGGCTTCGTCGGCCGAGCGCATCTCCGGCTCGGACACGATCTCGAGCAGCGGGGTGCCGGTGCGGTTCAGATCGATGCCGCTGGAGCGCTCGCCGTGCGGGCCGGTGAAGTCGTCGTGCAGCGATTTGCCGGCGTCTTCTTCCAGGTGCGCGCGCGTGAGGTTGATCGTGCGTTCGGTGTCGCCCACGAAGAACGTGAGCGAGCCGCCCTGCACGACCGGGATCTCGTATTGGCTGATCTGATAGTTCTTGGGCAGGTCGGGGTAGAAGTAATTCTTGCGCGCGAAGATGGAGCGCGGGGCCACGTGAGCGCCCACGGCCAGCCCGAAACGGATGGCCCGATCCACCGCGCCGCGGTTCATGACCGGCAGCGTGCCTGGCAAGGCCAGGTCCACCGCATTGGCCTGGCTGTTGGGGGCGGCGCCGAAGGCCGTGCTCGAACCCGAAAAGATCTTGGCGGCGGTGGAGAGCTGCGTGTGCGTCTCCAGGCCGATGACGATTTCCCACTTCATGCCTGGTGCTCCGGGCGGCGGCGGTGCCAGTCGGTTGCCTGCTGGTAGGCGTCCGCGGTCGCAAGCAGACGGCCTTCGTCGAAATACGTGCCGATGAGTTGCAGGCCGACGGGGCGGCGTGCGTTCTCGCCCTGACCGAAGCCCACGGGCATGGACAGCGCGGGCAGGCCAGCGAGGTTCACGGCCAGCGTGTAGATGTCGGCCAGGTACATGGCAATGGGATCGTCGGACTTCTCGCCGAGATTCCAGGCCACGGTCGGGCATGCGGGGCCGGCAATCACGTCGCACTGGCTGCCCAGCACGCCCTGGAAATCCTGGGCGATGAGGCGGCGGATGCGCTGCGCCTGCAGATAGTAGGCGTCGTAATAGCCGTGCGAGAGCACGTAGGTGCCGGTGAGGATGCGGCGCTGCACTTCGGCGCCAAAGCCTTCGGCGCGCGAGCGCGCCGTCATGTCCGCGATATCGGTGTACTGTGCGGCGCGATGACCGAAGCGCACGGCATCGTAGCGGGACAGGTTGCTCGAGGCTTCTGCGGTGGCGATCACATAGTAGGCCGGGATCGAGAGCTCGGTGCGCGGCAGCGAGACTTCCACGCGCACGGCGCCCAGGGCTTCCAGCTGCCCGAGGGCGGCGTCGATGGCCTGAGCGACGTCCGACGCGAGGCCGGCACCGAAGAACTCGCGCGGCACGCCGATGCGCAGACCGGCGAGTGGCGCGCTGCCGTCGCGGCGGGCCGCGTCGAAGGCGCTGCGCACGCGCCCGGGCGCGTTGACCTCGCCGTGGCAATGCGTGGCACTGGTGGAATCGCGCTCGTCAAAGCCCGTCATCGGATCCAGGAGCTCGACCAGGTCGCGCGCGCTGCGCGCCATCGGGCCGCCCTGGTCCAGGCTGGAGCCGTAGGCGATCATGCCGTAGCGCGACACGGTGCCGTACGTGGGCTTGATGCCGCTCACGCCGCACAGCGATGCGGGCTGGCGGATCGAGCCGCCGGTGTCGGTGCCTGTGGCGCCGATCACCAGGCCTGCCGCCACCGCGGCAGCCGAGCCGCCCGAGGAGCCGCCGGGCACGGCGCGCGTGTCCCACGGATTGCGGGTGGGGCCAAAGGCGGAATTCTCGTTGGACGAACCCATGGCGAACTCGTCGCAGTTGAGCTTGCCCAGCGACACGGCGCCCGCCGTGTGCAGGCGCTCGACGACGGTGGCGTCAAAGGGGCTCACGTAGTTCGCCAGCATCTTGCTCGCTGCCGTGGTGCGCCAGCCGCGGGTGACGAAAACGTCCTTGTGGGCGATCGGCACGCCCGCGAGCGGGCCGGCGGCGTCCCCACGCGCGAGCGCGGCGTCGGCGGCATCGGCCTGGGCCAGCGTGAGCTCGGCGTCCACCTGCACGAAGGCGTTCAAGTCGCGGGCGGCGTCGATGGCCGACAGTGCGCTCTGCGCAAGTTCACGGGCCGACACGCGGCGCTCAGCCAGCGCGGCGCGCAGCGCGGCGATGTCGTCGAATTCGGTATGCAGGGCTTGCGTCATTCGATGACCTTGGGCACGAGGAAGAGCCCGTCGTGGGCCGCCGGGGCGTTGGCCATGAGGGCAGCGCGCTGCTCGGGCGAGGCCGTCTCGGTGACGGCATCTTCGCGCAGGCGCAGTTCGACCTCCGCAATGGCCGACAGCGGGTGGGCCAGCGGCTCGATGCCGGTGGTGTCCACGGCCTGCAGTTGTTCGATGAGCGCGAAGACGTGATTGAGGTCGTCGAGCACCTCGGCGCGCGCGTCGGGCGCAACCGCAATGCGGGCGAGCCTGGCCATGCGGACGACGTCGTCTTGATTGAGTGTCATGAGAGCTTTGGCGCGAATCGGTCGGAACCACAGGTGAGATAGGCCGAGATGCCGTATCTGCAGCGATTCGATGCAATTTGTCTGCTAATTATAAGTTATCATTTTGCGTTTACTGGCTTGAGAACGCGGTGGCTTGCCGCCGATGAGCAGCTTTTCCGCCAGGGCCTCGCAGGGCGTCGTCAATCGATGCGGCGAGCGCTGATTCCTCCCCCTTTTCTGACTTGTGAAGCGCGTGCCCGCGAGTATGATTGCCGCAGTTTTGCGCTGCCCGGCGCCGCTTCCCTGAACCCCACACACGTACCCATGTTTGGCTTCCTGCGCAGTTATTTCTCCAGCGACCTGGCTATTGACCTGGGAACCGCGAACACGCTGATCTACGTACGGGGCAAGGGTATTGTCCTGGACGAGCCGTCCGTCGTGGCCATCCGCCATGAGGGCGGCCCGAATGGCAAGCAAAGCATCCAGGCCGTGGGCCATCAGGCCAAGATGATGCTGGGCCGGGTCCCGGGCAACATCGAAGCCATCCGCCCCATGAAGGACGGCGTGATCGCCGACTTCACCGTCACCGAGCAGATGCTGAAGCAGTTCATCCGCATGGTGCACCCCAAGAATCTGCTGGCCCCGAGCCCGCGCATCATCGTGTGCGTGCCCTGCGGCTCCACGCAGGTCGAGCGCCGTGCCATCCGTGAATCCGCCATGGGCGCGGGCGCGAGCCAGGTCTACCTCATCGAGGAGCCCATGGCCGCGGCCATCGGTGCGGGCCTGGGCGTGTCCGAGCCCAGCGGCTCGATGGTCGTCGACATCGGCGGCGGCACCACGGAAGTGGCCGTCATCTCGTTGGGCGGCATGGTCTACAAGGGCTCCGTGCGCGTGGGCGGCGACAAGTTCGACGAGTCCATCGTCAATTACATCCGCCGCAATTTCGGCATGCTCATCGGCGAGCCCACAGCCGAACTCATCAAGAAGGAAATCGGCTCGGCTTTCCCCGGCTCCGAGATCCGCGAGATGGAAGTCAAGGGCCGCAACCTGTCCGAAGGCATCCCGCGCAGCTTCTCCGTGTCGTCCAACGAAATCCTGGAAGCCCTCACCGATCCGCTGAACCAGATCATCTCCGCCGTGAAGATCGCCCTGGAGCAGACCCCGCCCGAACTCGGCGCGGACGTCTCCGAAAAGGGCATCGTGCTCACCGGCGGTGGCGCCCTGCTGCGCGATCTCGATCGCCTGCTGCAGGAGGAGACCGGCCTGCCCGTGGTAGTGGCCGAGGATCCTCTGACCTGCGTCGTGCGCGGCTGCGGTGACGCGCTGGAGCACATGGACAAGCTGGGCGCAGTCTTCATCAACGACTGATCCGGCTTTCCCGATGCTGGGAAACGCACCCTCGCTGTTCAGACAAGGCCCGCCTATCTGGGTGCGCCTCGTCGTCTTCCTGATGCTGTCGATCTCCCTCATGGTGGTCGACGTGCGCTGGCGCGTGCTCGACACGGCGCGCCAGACGCTCGGCATGGCCGTCTACCCCTTCCAGTACGTGATGCTGCTGCCGCGCGACGTGGCGCGGCAGTTTGCCGACTGGCTCGACACCGCCGCGCGCATTCGTGCCGAGGACGAGGCCGAGCGTCAGCGCCGCATCGAAGTGGCGCAGCTCGCCACGCATGCCGCCCAGCTCGCCGAAGAGAACAGCCAGCTGCGCCGGCTGCTCGGCGTGAACGAGCAACGCCCGGACGATCCGGCGGTGCTGGTCGAGCTGCTCTACGAATCCCGCACCCAGTTCGAGCAGCGTCTCATCATCAACAAGGGCAGCCTGGCGGGCCTGCGCGCCGGCAACCCGCTCATCGACGAGAACGGCCTGGTGGGCCAGGTGGTGCGTACGGGCAAGGTCACCGCCGAAGTCGCACTGCTCACCGACCGTGCCGTGTCCGTGCCTGTGCAGGTGCTGCGCAATGGTTTGCGCGCCATCGCGTTCCCGGCCGATGAACCGGGCAAGGTCGAACTGCGCTTCGTGCCCGTCGATGCCGACATCGCCGTCGAGGACGTGCTCGTGACGAGCGGCCTGGGCGGCTGGTTTCCGGCAGGTCTGCCGGTGGCGCGCATCGAAACGGTGGCACCGGACCCGGTAACGGGCTATGCCCGCATCGTGGCGCGCCCGCTGGCGGGCTGGGATCGGTATCGTCACTTCCTGGTGCTGCGCTCTCAGGGGATTCGCGCAGCACGAGTGTGGACGGAAAGAGAAAGCTCAGCGTGACGCCCACCAGCGCGGCGGCCAGCATGCCGAC
>NZ_JADCNH010000039.1 GCF_018904615.1 Verticiella alkaliphila
GCCACACGCATCGAGCCGCGGGTGGGCGCGCCCGCGCCCACCCCCTGGACGTGCGCGACGCGGCGGCTTGCGCCGCACTCGCCGCCACGCTGGATCTGCCCGAGGGCGAACGCTTCGTCCTCGTGAACAACGCCGGCATCCGCCCCAAGCACGCCTTCGACAGCCCGGATCGGGACCAGGCCTGGCGCGACGCCATGGACATCAACCTCGATGGCGTGCGCAACACCATCCTGGCCTTCCAGGATGTGTTGCAGCACACCCAGGGCAACGTCGTGAATGTCGGGTCAATCTCGGCTTCGCGTGCGTCGCCGGGCGGCATCTCATACTCCACCTCCAAGGCTGCGGTGGAGATGCTCACGCGCGTGATGGCGCTCGAGCTCGCGCCCCTGGGCATCCGCGTCAATGCAGTGGCGCCCGGCGTCATGGAGACACGCATGACGGAGAAGACACGTGCCGATCCGCAGCACGTCGCCTACATCCTGCGCCGCGTGCCGATGCGCCGCTATGGCCGTCCGGAAGAGATCGCCGGGCCCGTGGCGTTCCTGGCTTCCTCGCTTGCCACCTATGTGACGGGCACGGTAGTGGCCGTCGATGGCGGGTATCTGTCGGCCTGACAGACGCGACAAGGGCAGGCGGGCTGGCTAGAATCGAGCTGGGCCGGCGCCGCCGGCCGGCGCTTGCGGGAGGACGCTTGGCAGGCCGCTCGACCTATGCCGCGTGGGACGCGGCACGCGAACTGGGCGCGGCGTGGTTCAGCCGCCCCGATCTGGGCCGCACGCGTGCCGTGAAGGCGGGCGACGTCCTGTACGCCCAGGGCGATCGCCATGGTGACGTCTACCTCGTGCGCTCTGGCGTGATCCACACCCACGTGGTGCGGCCCGATGGCAGCAGTCTGTTGCTCGAGATCTTCGGGCCTGGCGCCATCTTCGGCGAGGCCTCGGCGTTCCTCGATACCCCGCGCTATGTCACGGCCACGGCGGTGACGTCGGGCGTCGTCACGCAGGTCGGCGCGCAGGCCTTGCAGGCGGCTTTCGCCGTCGACCCCTCACTGGCGGTGAGCCTGATCCAGTTGCTCGGGATCAAGCACCGCGGGCTCATCGGCAAGTTGCTCAGTTTCACGGGTGACAGCCCGCAGGTGCGCGTGGCCGGCCTGCTCGCGCGGCTTGCCCAGACGGACCCCGCCGTGCGCCTGACCCACGCCCAACTCGCCTGCATGGCGGGGCTCAGCCGTGTCAGTGTCACCCGCGCGCTCAAGGGCCTGTCCGATGACGGGTTGATCGCCACGCATTCGCGGGCGGTCGAGGTACGCGACGCCGCCGGATTGCGTCAGCGCGCCGGGCTGGCGTGACACCGTCACCGGGGCGACGCGCGCGTCATCCATGGCCCGAACGCGAGCGCGGCAGAAGATCCCGTCCAAATGTAGCCAGCGATACCGCGCGCCAGTGCCGCAGGCCGTAAGGTGACCTCTCCGATCTGAGGAGAGCGCCGTGCTGCTGGAGAACCGCATCGTCATCGTGACCGGAGCCGCGCGTGGCAACGGGGAGGCCATCGCTCACGGCGTGGCACGAGAGGGCGCCGTGGCCGTAGTCACCGACCGCGACGGTGACGGTGCCGAAGCCGTGGCGCAGGCCATTCGCGAGGCTGGCGGCTGTGCCCAGGCCCATGCGCTGGATGTCACCGATGCCGCTGCCTGCGCGCGCGTGGCCGAGCAGGTGCGCGCGGCGGTAGGACCCGTGGACGTCCTGGTCAACAACGCCGGCATCCGCCCCCGGCACGTCTTCGACAGCGCCGATCGCGACGACTGGTGGCGCCGGGCCATGGCCGTCAACGTCGACGGCATCCGGCACATGACGCTCGCCTGCCTGCCCTCGCTCAAGCTCACGCGGGGCAGCATCATCAACCTGTCCTCCATCGCAGCGAACCAGGCATCGGCCCAGTCGATTGCCTACTCCACCTCCAAGGCCGCCGCGCAGATGCTCACCAAGGTCTCGGCCCTGGAGCTCGCGCCACACGGCATCCGGGTCAACGCCATCGCCCCCGGCGTGATCGAGACCGCGATGACGCAGAGCTCGCGCGACGATCCCGAGCGCAGCGAGCGTCTGCTCGCGCGCATCCCGCTGGCGCGCTTCGGCCGGCCCGAGGATGTGGTGGGCCCGGTCGTGTTCCTCGCCTCGCCCATGGCCGCCTACGTGACTGGCGCGGTGCTGGCCGTGGACGGCGGCTACCTGGCGGTCTGATTTTCCCGCGCCCGGTCGGACGCCGGGCGCGATCACAACAAGGAGACACTCATGTCCATGCCCCGACGCCGCTGGCTTGCCGCCGGTGCCCTCTTTGCCCTGGCGAGCGCGGCCCTGCCGCTGCAGGCCGCCGAGTATCCGAGCCAGCCCTTGCGCATCATCGTGCCGTATCCGGCTGGCAGCACGCTCGAAGTGGTCGCACGCACCGCCGCGGAGGTCTATCAGAATCGCCTCGGCCAACCCGCCATCGTCGTCAACGTGCCCGGCGGCTCGGCCGCGATCGGCACGCGCCAGGCTGCGCAGGCCAAGGCCGACGGCTACACCCTCATGCTCGGCACCAACCAGACGCATGGCGCGAACAGCGCCCTGTACCCGGACCTCGGCTATGACGCCGTGAAGGACTTCGAGCCGATCGCTCGGCTGGGCCGTCTGCAGCATGTGCTCGTGGTGCGCAAGGATCTGGGCGTGCAGACGCTGGCGCAGTTCCTCGCGCTCGCGCGCAAACCCGGCAGCCAGCTGAACTACGGCTCGAGCGGCAATGGCTCGGCCTCGCACCTGATCGCCGAGATGTTCAAGCGCAGTGCGGGCGTGCCGATGTCGCACATCCCCTTCAAGGGCGCGAGCGACGTGGCGCAGTCCCTCATGGGCGGGCACATCGATGCCGCCTTCGCGACCACGCCGAGCGTGCTGCCGCTGATCCGTAACGGCGGCATGGTGGCGCTCGCTGTTGCCTCGCCCGATCGCAGCGCGGCGCTGCCCGAGGTGCCGACCCTGAGCGAGCGCGACATCCGGGGCGTGGAGGCCGATGCCTGGACGGCGCTTTTCGTGCCGGCGGGCACGCCGGCACCGATCGTCGCCCGGCTGGTGGACGTGACCGTGGCCGCGTTCTCCGAGCCAGCGACACGCGAGAAGATTGCCGCGACCGGCTTCATCCCCGAGGCGATGCCACCGGCCGAGTTCAAGGTCTTCCTCACCGAAGACATGGCGCGCTGGGCCCGCACGATTCGCGAAGCCGGTGTGAAGATCGATTGAGGCAAGGCGGCATGCCTACAATGCCGGCATGCCTGATTTCCTTTCTTCGCTGGCGGTGCGCGGCCGATGAGCACCGTCTTGACCCTGACGGGCCCGGCCGAGCACCGAGAGGAGGTGCGCAAGAGCCGGTTCGTCGCGCAGGCCGCGCCGATCGACGACCCGGCCGCCGCCCTGGCCTTCGTGGCGACGGTGAGCGATGCCACGGCCAACCACAACTGCTGGGCCTACCGCATCGGCGGCAACTACCGCTACCACGATGACGGGGAGCCCGGGGGCACGGCAGGCCGGCCCATTCTCCAGGCCATCGAAGGGCAGGACTGCGACCGCGTCGTCGTCGTGGTCACGCGCTGGTTCGGTGGCGTGCTGCTGGGCACCGGCGGGCTGGTGCGCGCCTACGGTGGCTGCGCTGCTGCCTGCCTGCGCCTGGCCGACAAGCGGCCGTGGGTGCCGCTATTGCAGGCCGCGTTCGACTGCACGTTCGCCGAGTTGCCGCGCCTGCGGGCCCGCCTGGTCGAGCTCGGTGCCACCGTGAGCGAGGATGGTTTCCATGCCGAGGGCGCGCGATTGACTGTGCAGGCGCCAGCGGCGGCCACATCGCAGGCAAGTGCGGTGGTGTCGGATCTCACGCGCGGACGCGTCGCGTTGACGTGGGCGGCGGGGTAGGTTCAGAAGCCGCCGAAAAGGCGATCCAATGCGTTCTGGATGTCGTCGGCTCTGGACTGCGCCGAGCCAATGGCATGTCCGAGTTCGCGCGTCGGCACCGCTGCCATGGCTGGGGTGTCGAGGAAGCAGGCTTGGCCCGCGACCGTGAACGTCGGTGTGAGGTCCGGTGGCAGGACAACGGCCGGAAAACGATCAAGGCGTCGAAGCGGGACGACAACGCGCGTCGCGAGCCCGCGCAGATGATTGCTTTGCACATCGATCAGGAAGGGTGTGTGCGCTGACGTGCCGCCTGGTGTGACGTAGATGTCGAAACGCGCCACGTCAGAAAGACCGCCAGGCTGCCAGGGGGGTGCCTTCCGCCTCGATGGTTTGGTTGTAGGCCTCGACAAAGCTCGCGTGTTCGCGCTCCCAGGCTTGGTCTCGTGCTTCGCGGATCGCTTGCCGAAGCATGCGCTCCACGGTCTGCGACAAGTTGATGCCCAGTGCCTTGGCTTCTTCGCAAAGGTCCACCGGCAGCGAAATGTTGGTGGCGCGGCGCAGGGTGGTGCGTACTAGCAGGTCGGCTGGCATGGCGGCGCTCCTGAGGTAAGGCTATGCACCCCGATTATGCGCATATTTATGCGCATTGGCTATCCGCACGATGAAACGGCAACAGGCTGCGCGCGTCTTCCGCATAGGCGAGGATGTGTTCGCGCTCCTCGTCCAGGAAGTGTTCGACGGCGCGGGCCAGACGCGGGTCGGCCAGCCAGTGAAAAGAGTGCGTGATCACCGGCTCGAAGCCGCGCGGGATCTTGTGCTCGCCCTGCGCACCCGGGTCGAAGCGGGTCAGGCCGTTGGCGAGGCAGTACTCGATGCCCTGGTAGTAGCAGGCCTCGAAGTGCAGGTTGTCGAACTCGGCAAGCGCCCCCCAGTACCGGCCATACAAGGTGTCGTCCGAGCGCAGGCACAGCGCCGCCGCCACTGTCTGTCCGTCGTAGGTCGCCAGCGTCATCACGATGTTCTCGGGCATCTCGCGCGCGATCGCCGCAAAGAACGCATCGTTCAGATAGCCCGCATGCCCGGAGCGCTTGGCGTAGGTGGCGCGGTAGCACGCGCAGAACACTTCCCAGTGATGTGGCTCGAGCTGCGTGCCGTCGAGCGTGCGCAGCTGCACGCCCTGGTCGGCCACCAGGCGGCGCTCACGCTTCAGATTCTTGCGCCGGCTCTGGCGGAAATGTCCCAGAAAACCCTCGAAGTCGCCGTAGCCGCGATCGAACCAGTGGTACTGGCAGCCCAGGCGGTGCAGCAGGCCGGCGTCAGTCCAGGCGGGGACTTCGTCGTCATCCGGAAAGAGCACGTGCCAGGACGAGGCGCCGGCCCGCTTGGCCAGCTGGCGCACGGCCGAGAAGGCCTCCTTGGCCAAGGGCGCGAGGTCCGCATCGGGGCCTGCCAGCAGGCGTCGGCCCGTGGCCGGCGTGAAGGGCACGGCCGTCAGCAGCTTGGGGTAATAGTTCAGCCCTGCGCGATGCATGGCATCCGCCCAGCCGTGATCGAAGACGTACTCGCCGTAGGAATGACCCTTGGCATAGAGCGGCAGCATCGCGCTGCCGTCCTCGCGCGCGAGGTGCAGGGGCTGCCAGCCCGAATCCGCGCTGGCCGAACCGCTCGCCTGCATGGCCGCAAGAAAGGCGGCGTTCAGCGTCGGGTCGTCACCCGCGAGCGCATTCCAGGCGTCAGGGTCAGGGAAATGGGGGTGGGTTTTCCAGGCAGGCACGGGACGAGGCGCAAGAGGCCGCCGAACACGGCGGCGCAGAAGATCAGGCCATCGTAGCACCCGGGAGGGCACAGAGCGGGCGGGGCGCTCGCCGCATCGACGCCCGGTGATGCGCCGCAAGGCCTGCGAACCGTCGCGTCAGCCGTGCTGGAAGGATACGCTGCCCGGGCGGCCGGGCAGGTGCAACGCCGTGCTCTGCGCGGGGGTACTCGCCAGCCGACGGCCCGCGCGCCACACGCCCAGCCGGGTGGCGCGCAAGCGCAGCGCTTCGACGGCATCGCGCGCCTGCAGCAGAACGAAATCCGCCCGGCAGCCGGGTACCAGGCCGACATGGCTCAGGCCCAGCACCTGCGCAGGCACGCGCGTCACCGCGTCAAAGCACGCCGCCATGCCATCGCGCGAGGTCATCTGTGCGACATGCAGGCCCATGTGCGCCACCTCGAGCATGTCGCCGGAGCCCAGCGCGTACCACGGGTCCATCACGCAATCCTGGCCGAAGGCGACCGGCACGCCTGCCGCCATCAATTCCGGCACGCGGGTCATGCCGCGCCGCTTGGGGTAGGTGTCGTGCCGGCCCTGCAGCGTGATATTGATGAGCGGATTGGCGATCACGGCGAGGCCAGACTCGGCGAGGAGAGGGAGCAGCTTGGAGACATAGTAGTTGTCCATGGAGTGCATGGAGGTCGCATGCGACGCCGCCACGCGTCCGTGCAATCCAAGGCGATGTGACTCCGACGCCAGCGTCTCGATGTGCCGCGACAGCGGATCGTCGCTCTCGTCGCAGTGCATGTCCACGCGCAGCCCACGCTCGGCCGCAAGCGTGCACAGCGCGCGCACGGCGTCGGCGCCGTCGGCCATGGTGCGCTCGAAGTGCGGGATGCCGCCCACCACGTCCACCCCCATGTCCAGCGCGCGGACCAGGTTGTCCTGGGCGCCCGGCGCACGCAGGAAGCCGTCCTGGGGAAAGGCCACCAGCTGCAGATCGAGATAGTCGCGCACGCGTTCACGCACGTGCAGCAGGGCTTCGACCGCCAGAAGGCGGGGATCGCACACATCGACATGCGTGCGGATGGCCAGGATGCCGCGCGCCACGGCCCAGTCGCAGTAGGCGAGGGCGCGCTCGATGATGGCGTCCTGCACGAGCGTGGGCTTGAGCTCGCCCCAAAGCGCGATGCCTTCGAGCAGGGTGCCAGACTGATTCACGCGCGGCAGCCCGTAGGAGAGCGTCGAATCCATGTGGAAATGCGCATCCACGAAGGGCGTGCTGAGCAGCTGGCCCGCTGCATCGATCGTCTCGTGCGCCGGGGCCGTGAAGCCAGGCGCCACCTCGACGATGTGGCCGTTCTGGACGGCCACGCTCATGCCGGTGCGGCCATCGGGCAGGGTACATCCTGTGAAGAGGAGATCCAGCATGGTGGTCGATTCCTGGCAGCGTCGGCGGTGTGGTGCGCCAGTATCGCAGGTCGGCTGAGCAAGGTGCGGCGTGCAGCTTGCGCTCGCACTCGGGGCAGCTCAGTCGATCAGGTCGGGAAAGAGTGGCAGGGTGTCGCGTTCGGTGCCTGCAGGCCGGCCGGCCTGCAGCAAGGCGTGCTCGTCAGCGCTCAGCAAGGTGCCCACCCGCACGCCCAGCAGCCGGATGCGTCGCGTGAGCGGGATCCGCTTGAGGCATTGTCCTGCCGCGGCGCGGATCGCCTGGGCGTCGGCGGTATAGGCTTCCAAGGTGAGATCCCGGGTCACGGTGCGAAAGTCGTCGAAGCGCAGCTTGATGCCGATGGTGCGCCCGACCAGATGGTGCCGCGTGAGGTCACTCGCGACCTTCTCGCATAGCCCGGTGAAGATCTCGGTGAGGCGGGAACGGTCCTGACGCACATGCAGGTCGCGCTCGAACGTGGTCTCCCGGCTCACGGACTTGGGATCGCGTTCGGTGACGACGGGCCTGTCGTCGCGTCCGTGGGCGGCTTCGTGCATCCATTGGCCGGTGGATTTGCCGAAGCGGGCGATCAACCAGGCGGGCTCGGCCGCGGCGAGTTCCCCGATGGTGCGGATGCCCATGCCATCGAGTCGCTCGCGCGCCTTCGGGCCGATGCCGTTGATGCGGCCCACGGGCAGCGGCCAGATGCGTGAGGCAATGTCGGCTTCGTCCAGCACGGTGACGCCGCCGGGCTTTTTCAGATCCGAGCCGATCTTGGAGAGCAGCTTATTGGGCGTGACGCCGATCGAGCAGCTCAGGCCGGTGGCTTCGCGCACGGCGGCCTGCAGCCGGTGCGCGAGCGCCCGCGCCCCGGCCAGCCGATCGTCGGGCGTCATGTCCTGCGCGCCGGGCACCTCGGTGAGGTCGATGTAGATCTCGTCGATGCCGCGGTCCTCGATCACGGGTGCCAGGGCGGCGACGGCCGCCTTGAAGTTGTGCGACTGCCGGCGGTATTCGTCGAAATCGGCGGGCAGGAGCAAGGCGTCCGGGGCCAGGGCAGCCGCCTTCATGAGACCCATGGCCGAGTGCACGCCGAGCGCGCGTGCCTCATAGCTTGCCGTGGTCGCCACGCCGCGTCCCACGTAGTCACGCAGCCGCGGAAATTCCGCCACGCCGGTGTCGGCCGCCACGCGTCGCCGCCCGCCCACCACCACGGGCAGGCCGCGCAGATCCGGACGGCGCAGCAACTCCACGGAGGCGTAGAAGGCATCCATGTCGAGGTGGGCGATGAGGCGGCGCATGGTGGGGCGGCAGGGCGCTCAGGTGGGGTCGCCGCGTTGCTGCAGGGCCTGTACCAGGATGCGCTTGTTGTCGCGGCTGCGATGCGCGTGCTCGCGCATGATGGATTCGGCGCGGCTGCCTTCGCCCGCACTGATGGCGCGCACGACATCCTCATGATCGAACTGTGCGCGCTGCACGAAGGCGAGTTCGACCAGCGGCTGGACACCACTTACGCCGAGCGCCCCCGGGGCGGCCATCGGGTTCTTGGCAATGTGCGCGACAGCCGACACCAGCGCCGGATTGCCGGCGCCCTCCACGAGCGCGTCGTGAAAGCGCACGTTCATGGCCGCCCAGCGGCCCGTATCCACCGGCTCGCCGGTCTCGGTGGCGGCGGCGATCACGGCCTGCCCTTCACGCACGCAGTCCTGCAAGGTGCGCAGCAATGCGTCCGAGGCGCCGGCTTCGGCCACCAGACGCGCCGCCATGCCCTCGAGCGTGCCGCGCACGTCGATGGCCATGGTGACCTCGGCCAGCGTGAACGGCCGCACGCGAAAGCCGCGCGTGGGCAGGCGCTCGAGCAGGCCTTCGGCGGCGAGCTGGCTCAGGGCAAGCCGCAGCGGCGTGCGCGAGACGCCCAGTTCGGTGGCGAACTGCACCTCGCGGATGCGCTCGCCCGGCAGCAACTCGGCCGCGAGCAGGCGACGACGCAGTTCCATCGTGACGCGTTCGATCTGTGAACTCAAAAGCTTTCCATCGTCCGGGGCGGCAACGGGCCGCCGGTGTCGGGATTATGGCATGCAGAAACGGCCGAACGCTGGAAGTCCACCCAGGTGTTTCCGGTGCTTTGCATGCAAAAATGTTGATAAAGACGGAAATGCAGCGCAGAATCGGATTTATTGCATGCAAAAAAGGGCCATCCAGGCCACTCAGGAGACAAACCATGACGTTCGACGCATCCCCCGGCCGCGCCCGGCGGCATCCTGCCGCCGCGCTTCGCACCCTTGTCTGCAGTGGCCTGTTGGCCAGCGGCAGCCTGGCCGTGAGCCTCGTTGCCCCGCAAGCCATGGCGGCGGAGTACCCCAGCAAGCCCATGCGGCTGGTCGTGCCCTTTCCCGCGGGTGGTGGGGGAGACACCCTGGCGCGGCTGGTCATGACGAGGGTCGAAAGCGAGCTCGGCCAGCCCATCGTGGTGGAGAACCTGCCGGGTGCGGGCGGCAACATCGGCTCGGCCAGCGCCGCCCGCGCGGCGCCGGACGGCTATACGCTGCTCTACGGCACCAATGGCACCTTCGCCATCAACCATGCCCTGTACACGTCCCCGGGTTTTTCGCCCAAGGATTTCACGCCGGTCTCGCAGCTCACGCAGATCGGCGCGCTCTTCGTGGTGCGGCCCAACTTCCCGGCCGCGAGCGTGGCGGACCTGATCGCCCAGGCCAAGGCCAACCCCGGCAAGTTCACAGCGGCCTCGGCCGGCAACGGCACCACCTCGCACCTCGCGCTGGAGCTGCTCAACACCGGTGCGGGCACGCAGATCCTGCACATTCCCTACCGCGGCGGCGCACTGGCCATCGCCGATGTGATGGGTGGTCAGGTCGACATGATGATCGACGTCATTCCCAACACCGCGCCACAGGTGAAAGGCGGCCGCGTCACAGCCCTGGCCGTCAGCACTGCCGAGCGTGTGCCAGGCTTCGAGAATGTGCCCACGATGCAGGAGGCCGGTGTGAAGGGCTACGCCATCGCTGCGTGGGACGGCATCTTCGTGCCGGCGGGCACGCCCATGCCCGTGGTGCAGCGCCTGGAATCCGCCATTCACAAGGTGCTCGCCGATCCTGCTCTGCAGGCCCAGCTGCGCGAGCGCGGCGCCCAGGTGGCACCCAGCAGCCCCGCCGATTTCTCCACCTTCGTGCAGGCCGAGATGAAGCGCTGGGGCGACGTCGTCCAGCAATCCGGCGCACGCATCGACTGATACCCGAGCAGGCGGTGCAGGCCACGCTTGCAGGAGCGTGCCTGGCGCCGCCACTGGCGCATGCGCTTGCCACGCGCCAGATGCCGGACCGCCTTTCTTCCTTGAGGACAGCCATGACCCGACAATCACCCACCAAACCGCACCAAGGATTGCCCCACTACGCATCGCCGCCCCTGATCGATTCACGGCGTCCGCGCTGCCCACCCTTCGTGGAGGTGACGAACGCGGATCAGTTGCTCCCGTACCTGGAGCACGTGGCACGTCGCCCCTACAACCACGGCCTGAACGCCTGCTGGGATCTGAAGGAAGGCGAGCGCGTGCTGCTGCGCGTGGACAACTGGCACAGCGAGCTCACCATCCAGGCCTGCCAGAAGATCCTGGAGAAGTACAAGGTCAAATACGACATCCAGCGCATCGATCGCGGCCCCATCAAGCAGTGGGTGGGCTCGGACGAGGTGGAGTACTACCTCTTTCGCACCAAGGAGCTCGCCGAATGGATGGACATGTGGGAGGAGGAAGAGAAGAAGCAGACCTACGAGAAGATCCTGATGGGCTACGGCGGCCCGGTGCTCGCCGAGCGCCTCGTGAAGATCCAGCGCATGCCCTTCATCACGCCCGAGATCCTGGCCTCGCCCGCGCATGCGATGCCCATCGAGGTGATCAACGCCATCGACCGCTGGACGTGGGACCGCATCCGCGGCGCCAGGCGCGTGCGCATCACGGATCCGGAAGGCACGGATCTCTCCTTCACCAACCACGACGAGTACTGGGACGCCAAACGCGAGTTCTATCACCCGGACCTGGTCGCGGCCACGTGGCGCGGCAACGAGCACTTCGGCAAGACCTATCTGCCGGGTCACATCACCGGCCGGCCATGGATGTTCCATCCCACCAAGGAGGATGCCTGCGGCGTGATCGCCGGCACCACCAACCACATCGCGCCGGTGGACTGGACGCAACTGATCGTCGAGAACTCGCGCATCACGCAGATCAACGAGGGCGGTGAATTCGGCGACAAGCTGCGCGACGTGATGGAGCGCACCCGCGACGTGCAGTATCCGACCTTCCCGGGCAAGGGCATCATGCACTGGTGGGAAGCCTCCATCGGCACCAACCCGCACATCCACCGTCCGCGCAAGGATTTTCCCTCCGGCTTCGTGAACTGCCTGTACGAGCGCGTGCGTTCCGGCGTGATCCACATGGGCTTTGGCACCATCATTTCATCGATGGCCGAGCGCGAGGCCGCCCGCCAGGGCCTGCTGGTGGGCCACTGGCACCTGCATCTGTACTTTCCCAACTACACGGTGGAGCGTTCCGGCGACAACGAGAACGTCATCGAGAATGGCCGCCTGCAGGCGCTGGACGACCCGCAGATCCGCAAGCTCTGCGAGAAGTATGGCGACGCGGACCTCTGGCTGGACGAGAGCTGGAACCCGGCCGTGCCCGGCATCAACATGGCGGGCGATTATTGGGAACATTACGCGCGCGACCCGCTGCACTGGGTCAAGACCGAGCTGGAGGTGTGCCGCGAATACCACCCGATGTTCATGCGCATGACCGGGGCGGACGACAAGTACTGCCAGGGTGAGGGCGCGCAGTGGTGGAAGGGCGGCTGCTGCAACCACAGCGGCGTGATCGCCTCGGCGCTGGCCGGCAATTGCTGCGACGAGACGAGCGCCGCGCCCGATGCCACGCCGGATGCGGCGGAATCGTGCTGCGGCAGCCGGTAGGCCCAGCGGTCCGGGCAGGCTGGGCCGCCACCTGGCAGGCCTCTGCCGGACGACGCCCATGGCTCGCGTCGGCAGCGTCAAGCCCGTTGCTGCGGTGGCTGCTCCTCGCCGCCTTGGCGACGACGGCTGTCGTGCTCGACGGTGGCTCGCCGCGGGCCTGGGCCTATCTCGAACGCTGCGCCAGCGCAGATTCCGTGGCTGCGCTCTTGGCCATGGCGCTGCGCCTGGACACGCACCTGTTGGCGTTTCCGGCCACCGCGCTGGCCATGCTGGCGATGTGCCTCCTGGCGCCCCAGGGCGGGTCGCGCGCAGGTTGGGGCGGGCTGGCCCTGCGCGCCGGACTCATGCTCGCGAGCATGGCGCCGGCGTGCGTGCTGGCCTGGTGGCTGGCGTCCGGGATGCCCGCAGGCGTGCAGGCCCATGTCTTCGCCGGCACCATGCTGGCGTTGCCGCCGCTGACGGCCAGGATGTCACGACACCTGCGCATCGGATGCGCTAGGATGGTCGGCTAAGGCCTGCCGTGACGCCGCCCTGCCGGGCAGGCCGCGCCGGCCGCCTCCTGGGGAGACATTGATGAAAGGACATTGTCTGTGCGGCGCCGTCACCGTGACGGCGGAATCGGCCAAGGCCCCGCATCCGCATGCCGACGCCTGCCATTGCAGCATGTGCCGTCGCTGGAGCAGTGGCCCGTTCTTCGCCACCGAGGCAAAGGACGTCCAGATCGAGGGCAAGGACGCGGTCACCGAGTACGCGTCTTCTGAGTGGGCGCGTCGGGCCTTCTGCAAGCACTGCGGCACGCATCTGTACTACCTGTTCCTGCAGACGCAGGCGTACATGCTCAGCGCCGGGCTCTTCCAGGAGAACGCGGATTTCGCCTTCACCACCGAGATCTACATCGACAAGAAGCCGGACTGGTATGCGTTCGCCAACCCGACCAAGACGATGACCGAAGCCGAGGTGCTGAAGGCCTTCGGCTTCGCGCCCGACGGGAATTGAGCCACGCCCGTCGCTAGCCAACCACCCCCGTCGAGCGCAGGCGGGCGATCGTCTCGTCGTCCAACCCCGCCTCGCGCAGTACGGCATCCGTGTGCTCGCCCAGCAGCGGTGCGCGCTGGCGGATGCCGCCCGGTGTCGAGGACAGGTGCGGAGCCACCGCAGGCATCTCCACGTCCAAGCCGCGGGCCGAGGTCACCGTCGCAATGGCGCCGCGCGCGCGGTAGTGCGCATCTTCGGCAATGTCGCGGATTGAGTAGATGCGGCCAGCGGGTACGTCGGCCTCGCGCATGGCTGCCAGCACGTCGTCCAGCGTATGGCTGGTCGTCCAGGCACCGATCACGCCGTCGATCTCGGCCGTGCGCGCCACCCGGCCGTCGTTGTGCGCCAAAGTGGGGTCCTCGGCCAGGTCCACCCGTCCAATGCGTTGCATGAGGCGCTTGAAGATGCCGTCGCCATTACCCGCGATGAGCACATAGCTGCCGTCGGCGCAGGGGTATGCACTGGAGGGCGCGATGCCGGGCAGACTGGCCCCGGCGGGTTCGCGTACCGCGCCGAACACGGAATATTCCGGCAACAGGCTTTCCGTCAGGTTGAAGACGCTCTCGTAGAGCGCCGCGTCGATCATCTGCCCCTGGCCGCCACGCACATCGCGCTCGTACAGGGCGAGCAACACGCCCAGCGCACCGTGCAGCCCGGCGATGGTGTCGCCCAGCGACAGCCCCGCGCGCACGGGCGGTCGCCCCGGTTCACCTGTCAGATAGCGCAGCCCCGCCATGGCCTCACCCACGGCCGCAAAGCCCGGCTCGTCGCGGCGCGGGCCCGTCTGACCATAGCCCGACACCCGCAGCATGATGAGCCTGGGGTTGAGCGCGTGCAGGGCCTCCCAGCCCATGCCCCACTTTTCCATCGTGCCGGGCCGGAAGTTCTCGATCAGCACGTCGGCCTGCGCGGCCAGACGGCGGACCGTGTCCTGACCTTCGGGCTGGCGCAGATCCACGCACACCGATTGCTTATTGCGCGACTGCGCCTCCCACCAGACCGAGGTGCCCTCATGCAGCAGACGCCACTTGCGCAGCGGATCGCCCTGACCGGGCGGTTCGATCTTGATGACCGTGGCGCCGAAGTCCGCCAGCGTACGGGCGGCGAAGGGGCCGGCGATCAACTGGCCGAGTTCGAGAATGCGGATACCGTCGAGAATGGGGCGCGTCATGGCGGCAATGCTACCCTGTCGGCCGCGCGGGCTTCAACGCGCCGCGTGCGCCCGCGCCACCGGGCTACCCACCTCTTTCTCTGACGCCATGGACTGTCGCGCCGGCTGCGGTGCCTGTTGCACCGCGCCTTCCATCTCCTCGCCGATTCCCGGCATGCCGCACGGCAAGCCCGCGGGCGTGCGCTGTGTGCAGCTCGACGCGCACGAGCGCTGCCGCATCTTCGGCCACCCGGATCGCCCGGCGGTGTGTGGCTCGCTCCAGCCTAGTGCAAGCATGTGCGGTAGCGATCGTGAGCACGCCATGCGATGGATCGCGACGCTGGAAACCGCGACCGCGCCGTGTGCCGAATCTGCTTCTGCGATAGCACGTCCCTAGCCCTGTCTGCGGCGCGTCACACTCTCATCCAGCAAACGCGCCCATTAATTCAATAATTCATGTATCATTGATTCATGGATGAGAATCAGATTGTCTCCGCCCTTTCCGCCCTCGCTCACCCCCAGCGGTTGCGAGCGTTTCGCGCGCTCGTGGTGGCGGGGCCTGACGGCCTCACGCCCAGCGTGCTGGCCCAGCGGCTGGAGATTGCACGCAACGCCCTGTCCTTTCACTTGAAGGAGCTTGCCCACGCCGGGTTGGTCACGAGCGAGCAGCAGGGGCGCAATCTCCTCTACCGCGCCGCGTATGACCAGATGAATGGCGTCATCGGTTATCTGACCGAGCACTGCTGTGAGGGCGGTGTCTGCGAGCTGGCCCCATCCCAATCGTGCGAGTGCTGACCATGATCGATCGGACTTACAACGTGCTTTTCCTTTGCACAGGCAATACTGCCAGATCCATCCTTGCGGAAGGTATTCTCCGCGAGTTGGGCAAGGGACGCTTTCAGACCTGGTCTGCCGGCAGCCAACCAAAGGGTCAGGTGCATCCGCTGGCGCTGTCCACCCTCGCGCGGTTGCACATCCCGACCGACGGGTATCGCAGCAAGAGCTGGGACGAGTTCGCGGGGCCGGATGCGCCCGTGTTTGATTTCATCTTCACGGTGTGTGACAGCGCTGCTGGCGAAGCGTGTCCGCTTTGGCCTGGCAGACCGGTCACGGCGCATTGGGGTGTCCCGGACCCGGCAGCGGTATGCGGTACGGAGGATCAGCAACGCCAGGCCTTTTTCGACGTGGCCCTCACACTGCGCCGTCGTATCGAGCTCTTCCTGTCTCTTCCGTTGGATCGCATGGACGCGTTGTCTCTGAGAACGGAACTGAGTCGCATCGGGACAAGGTGAATCCATGCCAGCAGCGTCTCGGGGCGTCGGCGTATCCCGTTCCAGCAGCGCCGCCATGAATGTCTTCGAGCGTCACCTGACGTTGTGGGTTGCGCTATGCATCGTTGTCGGCGTCGGCATGGGCCAGCTCGCGCCGGACGTTTTTCAAGCCATCGGTCGGCTTGAACTCGCGCAGGTCAATCTTCCGGTCGGGCTCCTGATCTGGGTCATGATCGTTCCGATGCTGTTGAAGATCGACTTCGCTGCACTCGGGCAGGTCAAGCAACACTGGCGCGGTATCGGCGTGACGCTCTTCATCAACTGGGCCATCAAGCCGTTCTCGATGGCGCTGCTGGCCTGGTTTTTCGTTCGTCACGTGTTCGCCGCCTGGCTACCGGCAGATCAATTGGACAGCTATGTGGCAGGCCTGATCCTGCTAGCCGCGGCGCCGTGCACGGCGATGGTGTTCGTGTGGAGCCGGCTCACTGGCGGCGACCCGGTTTTCACGCTGTCCCAGGTGGCGCTGAACAACACGATCATGATGTTCGCCTTCGCGCCGATCGTGGGGCTGCTGCTCGGCCTGTCGTCCATCACGGTGCCTTGGGACACGCTGCTCGTCTCGGTCGGGCTCTATATCGTCATCCCGGTGATTGCCTCGCAACTCTGGCGGCGTGCTCTTCTGCGTCGAGGCGGTGGCGCGTTCGATCGCGTGACCGCCAGGTTGGGGCCCCTGTCGATGGGGGCTTTGCTTCTCACGCTGGTTCTGCTTTTCGCATTCCAGGGGCGGGCACTCATGCAGCAGCCGCTCGTGATCGTCATCCTTGCGGTGCCGATCCTGATTCAGGTGTTCTTCAATTCCGGCCTCGCGTACTGGTTGAATCGCCGCCTGGGCGAGAAGCACAGCATTGCGTGCCCTTCTGCGCTCATCGGCGCCAGCAATTTCTTCGAACTGGCGGTGGCTGCCGCGATCAGCCTCTTTGGCTTTCACTCAGGTGCTGCCCTGGCGACCGTGGTCGGAGTGCTCATCGAGGTGCCCGTGATGCTCCTGGTGGTGCGCATCGTGAACCGCAGCCGCGGCTGGTACGAGCGTGACGGGCGCCACAATCAAATGCCGAGGACTTCATGAGTTCCATCACCATCTATCACAATCCCGCGTGCGGCACGTCGCGCAATACGCTTGCGCTGATCCGCAACAGTGGGGAAGACCCGATCATCATTGAGTACCTGCAGACACCTCCCGATCGGCAGACGCTCGAGCAGCTCGTGGACGCGGCAGGATTGTCCGTGCGTGAAGCGCTGCGGGTGAAGGGCACACCATACGACGAGCTGGGCCTGGCGGATCCGACGTGGACGGATGAGGCGTTGATCGATTTCATGCTCCAGTACCCTCTCCTCATCAATCGGCCGTTCGTTGTGACGCCCCTGGGCACCCGTCTCTGTCGCCCATCAGAAGTCGTGCTGGACATCCTCCCGCGGCCGCAACGTGGCGCGTTCACCAAGGAGGACGGCGAGCGGGTGATCGATGAGGAGGGGCGCCGTGTCTGAGCTTGCGAGGCGATTGCCCAACCTGGACGGATCCGTGTTTCGACGGCCGGACCCCGCCGAGCTGTTCCCGAGCGTCGTCCCATCGCACGCGCCCCGGTTTCTGTTGCTCTATGGCTCCCTGCGCGCGCGCTCGTACAGTCGCCTGGTTGCCGAGGAAGCCGGCCGGCTGCTGGAGGCCATGGGCGGCGAGGTCCGCATCTTCAACCCGGCAGGCCTGCCTCTCGTGGACGATGTCGGCGACGGGCATGCGAAGGTTCAGGAGCTGCGCGCGCTGGTCCAATGGGCGGAGGGGATGGTGTGGAGCTCCCCGGAGCGCCATGGCGCCATGAGTGGACTGATGAAGACGCAGATTGACTGGATCCCGCTTGCCCTGGACGCGGTGCGGCCGACGCAGGGCAAGACCCTAGCCGTGATGCAGGTGTCGGGCGGCTCTCAGTCATTCAATGCCGTCAACCAGATGCGCGTGCTGGGAAGGTGGATGCGCATGCTGACGATCCCGAACCAGTCCTCCGTCGCCAAGGCCTATGAGCAGTTCGACGAAGCGGGCCGGATGAAGCCATCCCCCTACTACGATCGCATCGTGGATGTCGTCGAGGAACTGATGAAGTTCACGTTGTTGTCGCGGGCCTCCATGCCGTACCTGCTGGACCGGTACAGCGAGCGCAAGGAGGCCGCTGCAACGGCAGCCGCGCGAGTGAATCAGGCGGCGTTGTAATCTGCCATTCGCGTGCGGAGCCCCGTCGCTTCCGCACAATCTGGTCAAGCTCCAAAAACAGAATTAGAATTCTGATTCTTAATGTGAGTAGGGGCGACTATGTCGATCGAAATTCGCCGCGTGTCGGGCGGCTGCGGGGCCGAGATCCATGGGGTGCGTCTGGACGCACCGCTGTCTGCCGAGGTGGTGGCCGAGATCCGCCGGGCGTATGTCGAGCACGGCGTCGTCTTCTTCCGCGATCAGCGCATCACGCCCGAACAGCACCTGGCGCTCGCGCGTTCGCTCAGCGACATCGTGGTCAACCGCTTCTTCGTGCCGGTCGAGGGATATCCCGAGATCGCCACGGTGAGCAAGGGCGAGTTCGATACCGCCAACATCGGGGGCGACTGGCACACCGATCACAGCTACGACCAGGTCCCGGCCATGGGCTCGATTCTCGTGGCGCGCGAGCTGCCCGCGTTTGGTGGCGACACGCTCTTCGCCAACCTGAGCCTGGCCTTCAAGACACTCTCGCCCGGGCTGCAGAAGACACTCCTGGGCCTGCGCGCCGTGCATTCGGCCGAGCACGTGTTCGGGCGCAAGAGCCGCTCGGCCAAGCTCGCAGAGGAAACCGGCAAGGCGATGTTCCGCAACGCCGACGCGGCCGCCGTGGATGCCGTGCATCCGGTGGTGATCGCGCACCCCGAGAGTGGCGAGCCGGTGCTGTACGTGAACCCGATCTTCACCCTGCGTTTCGAGGGCTGGACGGATGCCGAGAGCAAGCCGCTGCTGGAGTATCTGTACCGCCATGCCGCGCGCCCCGAGCACACCTGCCGCTTCACGTGGCGCCCGGGCTCGATCGCCATGTGGGACAACCGCAAGACCTGGCACAACGCCGCCAACGATTACCACGGGCAGCGCCGGGTGATGCACCGCATCACACTGGATGGCTGCGCGCTTCAGGCGTATGTCGATACGACTGCGACGCAGGCCCAGGCCGCCTGAATCATCGAGGTCGCTCCAGGCAAAGTGACCTAGGCGGCTTGGCCGGGCCGGTTCAGTCAGCCGCCACGGCCAGCCGAAAGACCCGGGTCAGCTCCTGCGCGAAGGCCGGGCTGTCCAGGCGCAAGGGCCCGGGATCGTGCAGCAGGGTATTGAGCACGCTGCCGTGCAGCACCTGGAAGGCAAAGCGCACGCGGGTTTCGTCCACGGGGCCGTGGCGTGCAAGGCGCTTGCACAGTCGCGTCGCATTCTCCTGCCCGTAGGCGCGGATCGGCTCCCACACGGAAGGGTCTGTCAGGCCCAGCTTGATGGCAGAGCGCAGGATGCCGGCATGACGACGCGTGCGCAGCAGCGCCTGGTGCACGACGGTATCGAGCAGATCTGCGTCCGGCGTGTCGGCGTACATCGCATCCAGATGCCGCCGCCCACCCGCCAGCATATCCGCCACCAGGGCGCGAAAGAGGGCTTCCTTGTTCTCGAAGCGCGTGTAGAACGCGC
This sequence comes from Verticiella alkaliphila, assembly GCF_018904615.1. GTDB lineage: Bacteria > Pseudomonadota > Gammaproteobacteria > Burkholderiales > Burkholderiaceae_B > Verticiella > Verticiella alkaliphila. The sequence continues at coordinate 19,272 of NZ_JADCNH010000039.1, forward strand.
CCACCGAGCATCCCGCTGCCTTGACGATCTCGTTCACCGACACGGCATCGAGCTCCGCGCGCGAGATCCGCTGCCGCGCTGCGCGCAGGATGCGCGCGAGGGTGGCCTGACTGCGTTGCTGCTGGGCGGGGCGTAGGCCGGCGGGGGCGGAAGGGGAGGAAACCGGGGGCATGCGGCATTCTAGTGGGTGCCGCATGCCTTGAGGCCTTAAGTTGCTGTCGCTCGCACGGCTCAGCCCTCACCGCCCGCGGAGACAAGCAGACGTGGGCCCGGCCCTTCCATTGCCAATCGATCATCTGCATTTCGTAGCGGACAGTCCGACAGCGACAGGCACCCACAGCCAATGCATCGATCCATGTGATCTCGAAGTTGTATCAACTTCTCAATCCTTTGGTTGAGCTCGGCGCGCCAAGCAATCGTCAGGGTTCGCCACTCGCCTGCGCTAATGGGCTTGCCACTCGGTAGCGAATCGAGATGGTCTTTGATCATGGCGAGCGGAATGCCTGCGCGCTGGGCGATACGGACCACCGCTATTCTGCGAAGAACGTCGCGAGCGTACCTGCGCTGGTTGCCATCGGTTCGCCAAGACTGAATGAGGCCTTTTGTCTCATAGAAATGGAGGGTCGATACCGGCGCACCGCTACGCTGTGCCACTTCGCCAACCGTTAAGCCTTTCACCATCACGCTCTCCGCGCCAACATGTTAGTTACAAGGTTACCGCTTGACCTCAACAATGGTTGAGATTTTATAACGTCTTTCCTCAACCTCATCTATCGATGAGGCGCCGTTCGACGATTCAAGGGTGCGAATCCGCATCTGTCGTCAACGCAATCTGAGCGACAAAGGAAAGCGTAATGAAGGCCTGGTACAAAGAGACTCTCGACAGCCCTCTGGCATGTGTCGAACTTCCTGATCCCACCCTGCGGCCTGGCTCGATCGTCGTCGACGTCCTTGCCGTCCATGTACCGGCGTATCTGGCCGCAATGGTGGACAGCACGGAGATCCCCCTGCCTGTGCCCCTTGTGATTGGGGCCGGTGGCGTCGGCAAAGTAAGCGAGGTCGCCGGCGACGTGCATTCGGTGAAGTGCGGCGATCTTGTCTCCCTGGATTGTTTGTTGGAGAACGGGAATGCAGACTCCCCAGAGGACGTCCTGATGGGTTTGGGTGAAATAGGCGGCAAAGGCGCAGAGACCGAAACCGTCAAAGCCATACGTGATGGATGGCGGGATGGGACGATGGCACAGAGGGTGGTCATACCCGCGACCGCCGTCACTCGCCTTCCTAAAGGTGAGCGCTACGCAGACTCATCCGAGCCCGTCGCGAAACTCGGCTTTCTGACTTGGCTCGCCATCGCTGCTGAAGGCGTGGTGCAATCAGACCAACGCCCCGGGGATGTCGTTGCTGTCCTGGGTGCCACTGGTCAAATGGGTGGCGCGGCAGTCTTGGTGGCGCTCGCTCGAGGCGCATCGCGCGTCATCGCCGCCGGGAGGAACGAACCGGCGTTGCAGAGGCTGGCTGATTTGGATGAGCGTGTATCCATCGTCGTCCTGTCTGGAAATGTCGAAGAGAACACTAAGAGGATCTCGTCGATCGCATCCCCCCATGTCGTAATAGATGCGGTGGGCGGTTCTGACAATCCTGACGTCATTCTTGCGGGGTTCGGAGCGATGCGTGACAGCGGCACGATGGTCCTGATGAGCGGCACTCGCTGCGATGTTCCCCTTCCCTATGGCGAAGTCCTTCGTCGACGTCTGACAATCAAGGGTTCGCGCATGTATAAAAGCCAGACGATGGCTGAAGTCTGGCGCATGGTGTCGTCAGGACTCATCAACTTGGCAAATGTTGATGTTCATGTGGTTGGGATCGATGATCCCAGGGCGGCGATCGCTGCGGCGGCTCAACTCACCGGCCTGAGTTTCGTTTCACTGACACCGTAAGAGACGATAGGCAAGAACAACTGGCGGGAGCAAGCCTGCTGAGCAGCCTACGCACCTTAACAAGCCAGACCCGGGCAGTGGAAATCGAGGTCCTGCGATTGTGGTGCATCACCATGCGGCGTCATCGCCCATTCCAAGCATGAGTTCGTCATGCGGTTGGATTGTGCATCGATGACGGCCGCGCTCATCGCCGTCTCCGGCATTGGAGGCAGACGACTTGCCATGTTCAGGACGGCTTATGGGTAGAGGCCGCGCACTTCCCGCGCCTGCAGGATGCGCGTGCACGCCACGATGTAGGCGGCGGTGCGCATCGAGACCTTGTGATCCCCCGCGACCTGCCATACGGCGGCGAAGGCATCCTTCATGATCCGCTCCAGGCGCTGGTTGATCTCGTCCTCGGACCAGAAGAAGCTGGAGAAGTCCTGCACCCACTCGAAGTAGCTCACCGTCACGCCGCCCGCGTTGGCGACGACGTCGGGCACGACGAGAATGCCGCGCTCGGCAAGGATGTCGTCCGCTGCCGGGGTCGTGGGCCCGTTGGCGCCTTCGACCACGATGCGTGCCTTGATGTCGCCGGCGTTGGCGGCCGTGATCTGCGATTCCAGCGCGGCCGGGATCAGGAACTCGGTCTCCACGCCCCAGAAGTCGCTGTTGCTGATGGCCTCGGCGCCGCGAAAGCCCGCCACGCCTTCCGTGCTCTGGATGTGCTTGAGCAGCTCATGCACGTCCATGCCGCCCGGCGCGTGGATGGTGCCCGTGTGATCCTGCACGGCGACGACGCGCGCGCCGGCTTCGTGAAAGAGCCGGGCGGCCGTGCCACCCACGTTGCCGAAGCCCTGGATGCTCACCCGGGCGCCCTGAAGATCCACGCCCTGGCGCGCCGCCGCCTCGCAGGCCGTCACGAACACGCCGCGCCCCGTGGACTCGGTGCGCCCCAGGCTGCCGCCCAGCGCGATGGGCTTGCCGGTGACCACGCCCGTGGCCGTGGAGCCCTCGTTCATGGAGTAGGTGTCCATCATCCACGCCATGGTCTGGGCGTTGGTGTTCACGTCGGGCGCCGGGATGTCCTTGGTCGGGCCGATGATGATGCCGATCTCGCTGGTGTAGCGACGCGTCATGCGCTCGAGCTCGCCACGCGACATGCCGCGCGGATCCACCCGGATGCCGCCCTTGGCGCCGCCGAAGGGCACGTTGATGGCGGCGTTCTTGATCGACATCCAGCCAGCCAGCGCCATCACTTCGGAGAGCGTGACGTCCTGGTGAAAGCGCACGCCGCCCTTGCCGGGGCCTCGTGACGTGTTGTGCTGGACCCGGTAGCCTTCGAAGTGTGCGATCTCACCGTTGTCCAGCTCGATCGGCACGTCGACGATCAGCGCCCGCTTCGGACGCTTGAGCGTCTCTGCCCACCGACCCAGCGAACCCAGGTACGGGATGACGCGGTCCACCTGTTGCAGGTAGGTGCCCCAAGGGCCCAAATGGTTGGCGTCGAGGTAGGACGGCAGACGTTCGGTCGCGGGCATGCAGAACTCTCCAATGAGGCGTCAGGGGGTGATCGCCGCATTGTAGAGGTCAAAAACCGCTTGTGCGAGGGTGGTGCGTCCCTTTTTATGCGTGTATTGCCTTAAATAAGGGACGCACCATTAGCCCACAGGAACGTCATTCGCCGGGCACGCAGGCCGTGACTTCGATCTCCACCTTGGCCCGGTCCTCGACGAGGTCGGCTACTTCGACGGCGGCCATCGCGGGGAAGTGACGCCCGATGAACTCGCGGTAGTGCTTGCCGATCTCCGGATAGGCGGCCACGTACTCGCGCTTGTTCTTCACGTACCAGGTCATGCGGGTGATGTGCTCGGGCTTGGCGCCGCCCTCGGCGAGCACGGCCACCACGTTGGCCAGGGCCTGGCGCACCTGCAGTGCGAAGTCGTCGGTCTCGAATTCCTGCTGGGCGTTCCAGCCGATGAGCCCACCCACGAAGATCAGGGCGTCGCCCGGCTGGATGCGATGCAGCACGCCGTTGGCGTAGCCACGCGGGGGTTTCCAATCGGGCGGTTGAAGAAATTCCATGGCGGTCTCGTCCAGTGTGGTCATGAAAGCGGCGCGGGCTCGGGGATCAGGAAGCGCTGCATGGCAGCGCGCAGATCCTCGGGCAGCGAGCGGGGGCGGATGGTGGCCAGATCCACGGTGACGATGGTGAGCCTTGCGCGCACGCGCAGGTCGTCCTCGGCACCGCTCAGGGTGACTTCGGCATCGAAGGAGGCCGAGCCGATCTGGCGCACCGTCAGGCGCTGGCGGATGGTGTCGTTCCAGCGGCTGGGGCGGCGGAAATCCGTGTTGATGGTGGCGGTGGGCGTGCCCACGCCGCGCACCGTGTGCAACTCGTGAAAGCTGATGCCCAGGCCCTGCTCGAACCAGTCCTCCACCAGCGCGTTGATCATCTCGAAATAGCGCGGATAGAACACGATGCCGGCCGGGTCGCAATGACCGAAGCGGATGGCGGTGGTGGATTCGAACGGGGCGGGTTGCATGCGGTGGGTATCAGTCGGTCAGGATTTGAGGATGTCGCGGCCGATGATGAGCTTTTGCACTTCGGTCGCGCCTTCGTAGATGCGCAGCGCGCGGATCTCGCGGTAGAGCCGCTCGACCATCATCCCGGACTGTACCCCGGCGCCGCCGAACATCTGCAGCGCGCGGTCGATCACCGCCTGCGCCGATTCCGTGGCCGTCATCTTGGCCATGGCGGCCGCGCGCGTGGTGCGCGTGCCCTGCACGTCGCGCATCCAGGCGGCGCGATACGTGAGCAGGGCCGAGGCGTCGATGGCCGTGGCCATGTCGCCGAGCGCGGCCTGCGTGAGCTGCAGATCGCCCAGGGTGCCGCCGAACATCGGCCGGGTGCGGGCGCGCTGCACGCCCTCGTCCATCGCGCGCCGGGCAAAGCCCAGGGCGGCCGCGGCCACCGAGGCGCGGAAGATGTCCAGCGTCTGCATTGCGAGCTTGAAGCCCTGGCCGGCCTCGCCCAGGCGGTTGCCTACCGGGACGCGGCAGTTGGTGAAGCGCAGCGTGGCCAGCGGGTGCGGTGCGATCACGTCCAGGCGCTCGGACGCATCCAGGCCCGGCGTATTCGCATCGACCACGAAGGCGCTGATGCCGCGCGCGCCCGGCGCTTCGCCCGTGCGCACGAAGACGCAATAGAAGTCCGCGATGCCGCCGTTGGAGATCCAGGTCTTGGCGCCGTCGAGCACGTAGTGATCGCCGTCCAGGCGCGCGGTGCACGTCATGGCGGCCACGTCGGAGCCCGCGTCCGGCTCGGTCAGCGCGAAGGCGGCGATGGCGCTGCCTTCGGCCACGCGCGGCAGGTAGCGCGCGCGGATGGCGTCCGAGCCGCCCAGCGAGATCGCGCCGCTGCCCAGGCCTTGCATGGCAAAGGCGAAGTCCGCCAGGCCGTCGTAGTAGCCCAGCGTTTCGCGCAGGATGCACACCGCGCGCGAATCGATCTCGGGCAGCTTGCCGCCCCAACTGCCATCCGGGCCCGCAGGCACGCACCAGCGCAGCCAGCCGGCCTCGCCCAGCGTGCGCACCAGGGTGCGGCAGGTGGTGTCGGTGTCGATGGTGTGATCCACGTTCGCCACATGCTGCGCGGCCCACGCATCCAGCGTGTGGCCGAGCTCGTCATGGCGCGCGTCGAAGAACGGCCAGCCGAGCCAGCTCGTGTCCCGGTTGCCGGGCAGGGGTGTGTGGCTCATGGTCAGTTGCCCTCGAACACCGGCTTGCGCTTGTCCACGAACGCCTCGTACGCACGGCGGAAGTCCTCGGTCTGCATGCAGATCGCCTGGGCCTGCGCTTCGGCTTCGATGGCCTCATCCACGCCCATCGACCATTCCTGGTGCAGGCAGGTCTTGGTCATGCCGTGCGCGAAGGTGGGGCCGGCGGCAATGCGCGCAGCCAGCTCCTGGGCGGCGGGCAGCAGGGCATCCGAGGCATGCAGGGCGTTGTAGAAGCCCCATTGCAGGCCTTCGTCGCCGCCAAAGGCGCGACCGGTGTAGAGGACCTCGGCGGCACGCCCCTGGCCGATGATGCGCGGCAGGATGGCGCACGCGCCCATGTCCGCACCCGAAAGCCCGACCCGCGTGAAGAGGAACGCGGTGCGCGAGGCTTCGGTGCCCAGGCGCATGTCCGAGGCCATGGCCAGAATGGCACCGGCGCCGGCGCACACGCCGTCCACGGCGGCGATGATGGGCTGCGGGCAGGCGCGCATGGCCTTGACCGTGTCGCCCGTCATGCGCGTGAAGTCCATGAGCTCGGGCATCGTCATGCGCGTGAGCGGGCCGATGATCTCGTGCACGTCGCCACCCGAGCAGAAGTTGCCGCCGGCGCCGGCGATCACCACGACCTTGACGTCGCTTGCGTAGACCAGGCCACGGAAGAGGTCGCGCAGCTCGGCGTAGGAATCGAACGTGAGCGGGTTCTTGCGGTCCGGGCGGTTCAGCGTGATGGTGCCCACCTTGCCGTCGGCCGAGACTTCCCAAAGGAAGTGGCGCGCCGTGTGGTTGGCGAACGCCTTGGCCTGGCCGGCCATCGGATTGCCGGTCGGAACTGTGCTCATGTCGTCTCCTTCGGGTTGTCGCCGCGCCCGGCAAGGGCGGGGTCTGAGGTATGCAGGTGCACGCGCAGCTTGCCCAGCCCCTTGTAGAGCTGGCGCACGTTGGCGTCGCTGATGCCCGAGAGCATCTCCACGATCCAGGCTTCGTGCTGGTTCGCCATGGCCTCGAAGCTCGTGCGGCCCTGGGGCGTCAGGCTCACGATCCAGGAGCGGCGGTCGTTCGGGCTCGGGCGGCGCTCGACGAGGCCTTCGTTCTGGAGTTCGTCCGTGAGGCCGGTGACGTTGCCGCCCGTGACCATGAGGTGCTGCGAGAGCTCGCGCATCTTCAGGCCTTCCGGATAGCGGTAGAGCTGCGCCATGTAATCGAAGCGTGCGAGGGAGATGTCGAAGTGCGCACGCAGGCGCTGGCGGATGTCCGTCTCGATCTGCCGGGTGCAGGCGAGCAGGCGCAGCCAGAGCTTGAGGGCGGAGTGATCGTCCGGGTGCACGCGGGCCTCGTGGCCGAGGCCCTGCGCATCGCGCAGCCATTCGTGGGATACGTCGTCTTTCATGTGACCTCGCCACCCGAGACGGAGATGCACTGGCCGGTGACGCTGGCGGCGGCGTCGCCGCACAGCCAGCGCACGGCGTCGGCCACTTCATCGGGCTGGATGGCGCGCTTTTGGGGGTTGCCTGCGAGGAACTCGGCCAGGATCTCGTCCGCGTCGCGGCCCGTCTTGGCCACGGCGTTGGCCACGCCCTCGCGCAGGATGTCGGTGTCGGTATAGCCGGGGCACACGGCGTTGACGGTGATGCCCGCACGCGCGTACTCCAGCGCCATGGACCGTGTCAGGCCCACCACACCGTGCTTGGCGGCAGTATACGCGGCGACGTAGGCGTAACCCTTCTGGCCGGCCGTGCTCGCGATGTTGACGATGCGCCCGCGCTTGGCGGCCGTCATGTCGGTGATGGCCGCGCGGCTGCACAGGAAGACGCCCGTGAGGTTGACCGCAAGCATCTGCTGCCACAGGTCCAGGCTGGTCTTGTGCAGCGGCGCGCTGGCGGCCTGGCCGGCGTTGTTGACGAGAATGTCCACCGGGCCGATGCCGGCGCGGGCCGCGGCAAAGGCTGCAGTCACTGCCGCTTCGTCGCCTACGTCCACGACCAGCGCCAGATGCCCGCTGCCGGGCAGCATGGCTTCGGTCTCACGCAGCCTGTCGAGCTTGCGCCCCAGCAGGGTGATGCGTGCGCCCTCGGCGGCCAGCGCCTGGGCGATGGCTGCCCCGATACCGCGCGCGGCGCCCGTGACGACAGCATGGCGGCCCGCGAGGCGCCCGCCCACAAGGGACGAGCCCTGCGTCTCGGTCACCGCGGCGGCGCTCTCGGCCGGTTGCGCCACGACGCTCCCCGGCGCGGCGGATGCCACGGTGCCCGTTTCCAGGGCTACGCCGCTCATGCCTGCTCCGCCAGCGCCACGGCCAGGGCCTGGGCGGCCGCGGCCTGGTTGCGTTCGCGTTCGAGGTTGCGCTCGAGCTGCATCTTGGCGGCGCGGTACTGGGGCGGCCACTCCAGATCGGTGAAGCCCAGGCGGGCGGCCTGGTCCAGCGTCCAGGCCGGGTTGGCCAGGTGCGGGCGCGCGACGGCGCACAGATCGGCGCGTCCGGCGGCGATGATGCTGTTCACGTGGTCGGCCTCGGAGATCGCGCCCACCGCGATGGTGGCGATGCCCGCCTCGTTGCGCACGCGATCCGCGAACGGCGTCTGGAACATGCGGCCATACACCGGCTTCTCGGCCTTGCTCACCTGCCCGGCCGAGCAGTCGATCATGTCCGCGCCCGCGGCCTTGAAGGCGCGCGCAATCTCGATGGCGTCGTCCGGCGTGATGCCGCCTTCCACCCAGTCGTGTGCGGAGATCCGCACCGACATCGGCAGATGCTCGGGCCAGACGGCACGCACGGCCTTGAACACTTCCAGCGGATAGCGCAGGCGATTCTCGAGCGAACCGCCGTATTCGTCATCACGCTGGTTGGTCAGGGGCGAGATGAAGGACGAGAGCAGGTAGCCGTGCGCGCAGTGCAGCTCCAGCCAGTCGAAGCCCGCTTCAGCCGCCCAGCGCGTGGTCTGCACGAAGTCCGCCTTCACGCGGTCCATGTCCTCGCGCGTCATGGCGCGCGAGTGCTGGCTCACGCCCTCCAGGTATTGCTGGGGCGAAGCCGAGAGCAGCGGCCAGTTGCCCTCGTCCAGCGGCTGGTCGATGCCTTCCCAGGCGAGGCGCGTGGAGCCCTTGGCGCCGGCGTGACCGATCTGGATCGCCATCTTGGCGCCGCAGCCGTGGGCGTGACCGAAGTCGACGATGCGCTTCCAGGCGTCGCGCTGGGCTTCGTTCCACAGGCCCGGGCACCCCGGCGTGATGCGCGCGTCGGGCGAGACGCAGGTCATCTCGGCCATGACGAGCGCGGCGCCGCCCATGGCACGCGCACCCAGGTGCATGAGATGGTAATCGGCCGGCATGCCGTCCACGCAGGAATACTGCGCCATGGGTGAGACCATGACGCGATTCTTCAGTGTGACGCTGCGCACCGTGAACGGCGTGAACATGGGCGGCGGCGCCTTGTCCGCCTGACCGGCCTGGGTGGCCAGCCAGCGCTCGAAATTCTCGACGTAGCCGGCGTCGCGCTCGCGCAGGTTCTCGTGGCTGATGCGCTGGCTGCGCGTGAGCAGCGAATACGCGAACTGCTGCACCGGCAGGCCGGTGTAGCGGTCCACGTGTTCGAACCATTCGGTGGAGTTGCGCGCGGCGTTCTGGATGCGCAGCACGTCCACGCTGCGGGTTTGCTCGTAGCGCTCCAGGGCGGCCGTAAGATCGCCGGGATGCTCGCCGATGTTCCGCGCCAGATCAATGGCGTCTTCGAGCGCGAGCTTGGTGCCCGAGCCGATCGAGAAGTGCGCCGTGTGGGCGGCGTCGCCCATCAACACGACGGGCGCGTTGCCGTTGTGGTGCACCCACTTGCGGCAGATCACGCGCGGAAAGCGGATCCACTGGGCCGAGCCGCGCAGATGCGAGGCATTGGACACCAGCGCGTGGCCGTCCAGATGCTTGGCAAAGAGCTTCTCGCAGAAGGCGATCGCGTCTTCCTTTTCCATCGTCTCCAGCCCCGCGGCGCGCCAGATGTCTTCCGTGGTCTCGACGATGAAGGTGGAGGTGTTGTCGTCGAAGCGGTAGGCATGCGCCTGGAACCAGCCCCATTCGGTCTTCTCGAAGGCGAAGGTGAAGGCCTCGAAGAGCTTGTTCGTGCCCAGCCACACGAAACGGCACTGGCGCAGATCGATGTCGGGTTGGTATGTGGCGGCGTACTTGGCGCGGATGCGGCTGTTCAGACCGTCGGCGGCGATGATGAGATCGGCATCGGGGTATTGCTCATCGCTCTGCACATCGGTCTCGAAGACCAGATTCACGCCCAGCGCGATGCAGCGTTCCTGCAGGATGTTGAGCAGGCGCTTGCGGCCGATGCCGCAGAAGCCGTGACCGCCCGAGCGCACGGTCTCGCCCTCGATGCGCACTTCGATGTCGTCCCAGTGGTTGAAGGCATCCAGGATCTGGGCCGAGGTGACCGGATCGGCCTGGCGCAGGTTGGCGAGCGTCTGATCGGAGAACACCACGCCCCAGCCGAAGGTGTCGAAGGGGCGGTTGCGCTCGACGACCGTGATGTCGTGCGACGGATCCTGCTGCTTCATGAGCAGGGCAAAGTACAGGCCGGCGGGGCCGCCGCCGATGCAAACGATCTTCATGGGTGCCTCGCTGCCGCTGGGTAAGAAGTTTAGTCTGAGATAGTTTACAACTAAACTAAATGCGCGGGAAGATTCATGATGCGAGCCGCGCATCCAGCGCGCTCACGAGGGCAGAGGCCTGGCGCAGGCCGGGAGCGGGCAGGTTCAGGCGGTCGGCCTCGCGCAGCACCGCGCCGCACAGCGTCTCGATCTCGGTGCGCCGGCCATGGCGTACGTCGATGGCCATGGAGGGGTAGTGCCGGCGGGATGCCTGCGCCACCTGATGGACGTAAGCGCGTGCCCTGTCCGCAGGCAGGGGCACGCCCAGCGCCTGCGCCACGTGGGCCACTTCATCCACGAGCGTATCGATGGCCGGCACCATGGCAGGAAGATCCACCAGTTCGCCGCAGCGCATTCCGGTCAGGGCACACAGCGGATTGAGCGCACAATTGACGGCGAGCTTCTTCCAGATCGACAGGGTGATGTCGGGCGCCAGTCGCGCGGCGATGCCGCCGCGCTGCAGCACGTCGACGAAGGCTGCTCCCTGTTGCCGGGCCGCATCCGTATCACCCCAGAGATCCGTGTTGCCTGCGGCAGTCGAGAGCGGTTCGATCACGCCCGGCGCGACGAGATCGCTGGTGAGGGTGGTCAGGCCGTAGAGCACCGGATTGCCGGGGAAGGCGTCGGCGATGGCCTGGGCATTGCCCAGGCCATTCTGAAGTGTGACGAGCAAGGTGTTCGGACCAATGGCCGGACGCGCGGCCGCCATGGCGGCCACGGTGCCAAAGCCCTTGACGAAGCACACCAGCACGTCCGCCACACGGGCGGGTGGCGTGGCGGCAAAGGCCGGGATCGGCGAGCGCACATCCCCCTCGGCAGAACGCACCCGCAGTCCATGCGCCTGCATCGCTGCCAGGTGTGCGGGCGCGTTGTCCACGCCCAGCACCTCGGCCCCGCCCAGCGCCAGGTGGTGGGCGAAGAGACCGCCCAGCGCACCGGTTCCCATCATCACCACATGCATGCTGTGCTCCTAGTTCAGCATGAAGTTGGGCAGCCAGGTGGCCAGCCCCGGCACCAGCATCACCGCGATGAGCATCAGCAGGCCGAAGAGCACATAGGGCGTGACCGCAGCAAAGATCTCCTTGGTGGCGATCTCCTTGGGCGCCACGCTGCGCATCGTGAAGACCAGCATGCCAAACGGCGGGGTGAGCAGCCCCAGCTGCATGCAGATCAGGTACATCACGCCGAACCACAGGGGATCCCAGCCGTAGAAGGCCACCAGCGGCATGAAGAAGGGCAGCGTCATCAGCATCATGCTCACCTGGTCCACGAAGCAGCCCAGCACCAGCAGGATTGCCATCATGAGGAGCAGCACGGTCCAGCTCGACAGCTCCGAGTCGCGAATGAGCGTGACCAAGCCATCCGTGGCCCCCGAGAACGCCAGGATCTGCGCGAACGTGGAAGCACCGATGATGATGAAGAGGATGACCCCCGTGATGGCCGCCGTGCCGGTCAGGGACTTGGCGAGGTTCGACCAGGTGACGGACCCGTACAGCAGGCACACGATGAAGCTGGCCAGCGCGCCCAGGGCGGCGGACTCGGTGGGCGTGGCCCAGCCTTGCGTCATGGACAGCACCACCAGCACGAAGATCGCGACCAGCGGTGAGACGTGCACCACGAGCGGCCGCCACCGCGCCCAGCCTTTCACGGAGGTGTCGCCCTCGTCGCCCGAGGGGGCCAGCGACGGATTCATCTTGGCGCGGATGATGATGTAGCTCACGAACACCACGGACAGGATGAGGCCCGGCATGACGCCCGCGATCAGAAGGCCCGAGATCGAGATGTGCGCGAGACTGCCGAGCAGCACCGTGATCGCTGAGGGCGGGATCAGCATGTCCACCGCGCCGATGGCCATGATCGGGCCCATGGCGATGCGCGGGTGATACATCCGGCGCAGCATCTCGGGCAGCAGCAGGCTGCCGAGCAGGGCTGTCGTCGCCACGGTGGAGCCCGAGATGGCCGAGAACACCGTGCCGGCCACGACAGCCACCACCGACAGACGTGCAGGCACGCGCCGGATGACGTGATCGAAGGCGTCGATGGCCTTCAACGCCACGCCGGTGTGAAAGAGCAGTTCGCCCATCAGGAGGAAGAACGGTATCGGCGTGAGCGAGAAGTTCGTGACCGACGACACGCCGTTGCGCACTGCCTGCATCAGGCCCACTTCGCCGCCGAAGTACACCACCGCACCGATGAGGTTGATGGTGATGAAGGCGAAACCGGCCGGCAGGCCGATCATCAGGAGAACCGTCAATCCACCGAAGAAGACGATGAGTGCTTGCCACCATTCCATCATGCACCTCCTTCGGCAGCATGGGCTTCGTCATGCACGCTGCGCGGCAGCAGCGCCCGGCGCGCGCACTCGATGGCGAGCAGGCCGAAGCCGATCGGCACGGGCACGAACACCCACCATTCCGGGAACACCAGGCTTTTGAATACCAGGCTGCCCGAGGCCTTGGCGTCGAGCATCAGGCGCACCGCGTACCACGCGAAGATGCCGCTGACGATGGCGCCGACCAGGGCGGCGAGTCGGTCCACCCGCTTCAGGGCGGCCGGTGAGAGCACCATGTTGAGCACGTCCAGCCGGATGTGCTGGTTGCGATACATGAGCCACGGCGCACTCGCACAGATGGCCGCGGGCAGCATGTATTCGCTGATCTCGAGGATCCAGTCCAGGCTGCCCAGCCCCAGGTTGCGGGCGATGACGTCGTAGCTCACCAGCACGGTCATCGCGGCCACCAGGATGGCAGCGATGGCTCCGCAGGCTTTCATGATCAGGTCGTACAGTTTCATGATGGCTCCCACCAGGGTGATGCCGGTGCTTATTGCGCGACCATCAGCTCACGCAGCTTGGCGCCGTGTTGCGGGCTGTTCTTGAGGATCCCGGCCCAGCCCGCGTCCAGGGACTGCTTGAGGTAGGCCTGGGTGTCGGCTTCGCTGAAGGTGATGGGCTGGATGCCGGCGTCCTGCTGGCGCTTCAGGTCCGTGGCCACGTCAGCCTTGGACTTCTCCAGGGACATCTGTTCGAGCCAGTCGCGCTGCTTCTCGAGGAAGGCCTTTTGCTCGGGCGTGAGCTTGTCCCAGGAGGCCTTGTTGAACTGGATACCCAGCTCGAGCATGTAGAAGCCCGGGTCCACGCGGTATTTGGTGATGTTCTGCCAGCCCATGTCGAAGATGCCGAGGAACGGCCAGCCGTAGCCGTCGACCACGCCGCGCTCGAGCGCCGTGTAGACCTCGCCGGGGGCCGTTTGCACCACCGTGGCGCCCATGGACTGGAAGAAGTCGCGGAAGATGGGCGCGATGCGGATCTTCAGGCCTTTGAGATCGGGTTTGTCGATCGGCTTGGTGAGATAGATGTGGTACTGGACCTGATCGCCCGTGCGGGCGAAGTACATGAGGTTGTGCTTGGCCATCACCGAGTTCAGGTAATCCAGCCCGCCGTTCTTGCGCAGCTCCTGGAAGGGCACGGTGGCGTAGTTCAGCGCCAGCACCTCGGGCACGATGCCGGCGGTGTAGGCCGCGGTCGTGTTGGCGAGATCCACCACGCCGTTGCGCAGCGCGGCACCCTGCTCCATGGTGGGGATGGCCTTGGGGCCGCCGATGTAGCGGATCTGCACGAGGCCCTTGCCTTCGTCGTTCACCTTCTTCACGAAGGCTTCGAAGGTTTCGGCGAAGTAGGTGCCTTCCTGGAAGGAATTGATGGCACGCAGGGTGACCTCTTGCGCGTGGGCGGCAGCGCCCCCCACGGCGAGGAGAGCGGCGGCGAAGAGCGAGGACAGCAGCGGGCGTTTCATGGGACGGACTCCAGGGGTCAGACTGCCAGGGGGCGCGCAGGACGCGCGAGGGGGCTGCAAACGGGGGAAGGCGTCATCGCATGAAGCGTCCGCCATTGATGTCCAGGGTGGCGCCGGTGATGAAGGCGGCGGCAGGGGAAGCGAGATACAGCGCGGCGGCGGCAACCTCGTCGGCGTGGCCGAAGCGACCCAGCGGAATGCTGGCCTGCAGGGCATCGCGCTGGGGGCCGGGCAAGGCCTGCAGCGGCGGGCTGTCGATGGCGGCGGGGGCGATGGCGTTCACTGTCACCCCGTGCGGGGCGAGCTCGGTCGCGAAGCTGCGGGTGAGGGCGACGATGCCGGCCTTGGCCGCGGCGTAGTGCGCGCCCGTGGCGCGGCTGGGCTGCTGGCCGGCCAGTGAGGCGAGATTCAGGATGCGGCCCGCGCCCCGCTCACGCAGGTGGCGCCCGGCCACGCGGCAGCCAAAGAAGGTGCCACGCAGATTGATGGCGAGCACGTCGTCCCATTCGGCGGCGTCGATGGCCCAGAGATCCGTGGTGGGCGTGCGTGCGGCGTTGTTGACGAGGATGTCGACCTGACCGAAGTGTCGGATCGTCTGGGCGAAGGCATCGGTGAAGGCGGCTTCGTCGCGTACGTCCAGCGAGAGTGCAAGGGCGTCGGCGCCCTGGGCGGCCAGCGCCTGGGCCGGGGCCACGGCCCTGTCGGCGAGATCGGCCAGTGCCACGCTGGCGCCGGCCTGGGCGAACGCGTGTGCCATGGCCAGCCCGAGTCCCTGGGCGGCGCCCGTGATGACGACGGTTTGCCCGGCCAGCGTGCTGACTGCACTCATGACCGGCCCCCGCGTCCGCCTGAGGGCAGGCGATCCCACGCCGTGGGCGTGATGCCGCGCTCGCGCAGCACGAACTTCTGGATCTTGCCATTGGCCGTGCGCGGCAAGTCGTCCACCACGTCCACGTAGCGCGGCACGGCGAAGTAGGGCAGCCGCTGCGCGCAGAACTCGGCGAGTTCCGTCATGTCGAGGCGGGCGTCGGGCTTCACGATGAGAGCCGCCATGACTTCGTCCTCGGCGAGCTCGGAGCGCACGGGGAACACCGCTGCCGTGCCGACGGCCGGATGGCTCAGCAGCACCTGCTCCACTTCGTAGGAGGAAATGTTCTCTCCTCGGCGGCGGATGGCGTCCTTGATGCGGTCGATGAAGCGCAGGCTGCCGTGGGCGTCACGCTCCACGCGGTCGCCTGTGTGGAACCAGAGGTTGCGCCAGGCCTCGACCGTCTTGTCCGGCATGCCCAGGTAGCCGGTGGCGAAGGCAAACGGTTCCTCGGCCCGCAGGACGAGCTCACCGGCCTCGCCGGGCGGCAGCTCCACGTCCTCGTCGTCCACCACGAGGGCCTGAAAGCCCGGGCGCACGAAGCCGATGCGCCCGTCCACCGGGGCATCGGCTGACGCGGCGATCACGAAGTTCGTCTCCGTGGAGCCGTAGCCTTCGAGCAGACGCACACCCGTGCGCTCGAGGAACGCCGAGGCCGCGCTGGGCGGCACGCCGGGCCCCAGGCCCAGGCGCACTCCGTGGGCGCGCTCGCTGGCGTTCGCCGGCTGGGCCAGGAGGATGGGCACCATGGCGCCCAGCAGATACACCACGGTGGCGCCGCTGCGCTGCATGAGCGGCCAGAAACCCGAGGCCGAGAAGCGTGTCTCGAAGACCACGCTCGCGCCCGTCACCAGGGCCTGGGCCAGGGTATTCAACGCGTTGATGTGAAAGAGCGGCAGCGTCGTGCCCAGTACGTCCTTGGCCGTGACGTCCAGGATGTCGGCGGTGTGCACGCCCCACCAGTAGTACTGCGCCTGGGGGCAGGTCACGCCCTTGGCCGGGCCCGTGGTGCCCGAGGTGTACAGCACGGCCAGCATGTCGCCGGCCCGTACCGCCTCAGGCTCGGCAGCCTCGACGTCCGTGTCCGGAAAGGCCACGCAAGCCACGCCCTGCAGCGTGGGCTCGGCAGGGGGCGCGCCGATCACCCAGATGGCTTGGAGGACGGCCGGGTCGAGCTCGGACAACGCCAGCCGTTCGACGAGCGCATCCTCCACGCACAGCAGACGCGCGCCGCTGTTGGCGAGCTGATAGGCGATCTGCGGGCCCATGGCCGCTGTGTTGATCGGCACCAGCGCGGCGCCGATCCAGCCGCAGGCGAGAAAGGCCTGGAGGAACTCGATGCGATTGCCGCAGAGGATCGCCACGCGATCGCCGGGCTGGATGCCGGCGGCCCGCAGCTGCGTGCCCAGCCGGGCGGCGTGGTCCGCCGCGTCGGCGTGCCGCCACTGCGTCTGGCCGAGGGTGAGCAGGGGCGCCTGCCCGTGCTGCCGGGCCGCATGGCGCAGCAGCGCGGGTAGCGTGCGCTGCGCCGGGGGCAGCACGTCAGTGCGCAGGGAGGCGGACATGGCAGTCTCCGGGCAGGCGACGGGGTCAGGGAGAAACCATCAGCTCGCGCAGCTTCGCGCCGTGCTGCGGGCTTGCCTTCAACACGCCGTCCCAGCCCTTGTCGAGCGACTCCTGCAGGAAGGCCTTGGTGTCGGCTTCGCTGAAGGTGATGGGCTGGATGCCGGCCTCGGCCTGGCGCTTCAGGTCACGCTCGACGTCCTTGACGGACTTCTCCAGGGACATTTGCTCGAGCCAGTCACGCTGCTTCTCGAGGAAGGCCTTCTGCTCGGGGCTGAGCTTCTCCCAGGCGTTCTTGTTGAACTGGATGCCCAGCTCCATCACGTAGAAGCCCGGATCCACGCGGTACTTGGTGACGTTCTGCCAGCCCATGTCGAAGAGGCCCAGCACCGGCCAGCCGTAGCCGTCGACCACGCCGCGCTCCAGCGCCGTATAGACCTCGCCCGGTGCGGTCTGAACCACGCTCGCGCCGAGTGTCTGGAAGAACTCGCGGTAGATGGGCGCGATGCGGATCTTCAGGCCTTTCAGATCGGGCTTGTCGATCGGCTTGGTGAGGTAGATGTGATACGGCACCTGGTCGCCCGTGCGGGCGAAGTACATCAGGTTCTGGCGCGCATGATGCTGTTCAGGTAATCGATGGCGCCGTTGGTGCGCAGCTCGTGGTGGGGGCGCGTGGCGTAGTTCAGCGCCATCAATTCGGGCACCACGCCGGCGGTGAAGGCCGCCGTGGTGTGGGCCATGTCGACCACGCCGTTGCGCAGGGCCGCCCCCTGCTCCATGGTGGGAATCGCCTTGGGCCCGCCGATGTAGCGGATCTGCACGAGGCCCTTGCCTTCGTCGTTGACCTTCTTCACGAAGGCCTCGAAGTTCTCGGCGAAGTAGGTGCCTTCCTGGAAGGAGTTGATGGCGCGCAGCGTGACTTCCGCGGCGTTGGCGGCCGTGGCCCCCACGGCGAGGAGGGCAGCGGCAAAGAGCGAGGACAGCAGCGGGCGGGTCATGGCGGTGGTCTCTCTCGGTCGGACAGTCAGGATGCCGGCAGGGCTCAGGCGGGGGGAATGGGGTGGATTGGGTCAGGCCAGCGCGTGCCGGACAAGGCTTGCCTGCAAGGCCTTGCCATGCTCGTCGGCCAGCGCGGCTTCCCGCAGTTCACGCAGGGTGGCAGGCGGCAGTCCGTCGTCGGCACGGGCCAGCGCGGCCATGACGGTTTCGTAGTTGCGCAGGCCGCGGGCGTGGGTATCGCTGTAGCCCTTGACCAGGCGCTGGCACTGCGCCACCTCGATCGCCAGCGCCGGATTGCGCCGTGCCGTGGTTTCGATGCGCGCGAGCCAGGCCTCGATGCGGGCGTCCTCGGCCAGAAAACGCAGCGTGCTGCGCCGCCAGCGGCGCATGCCAGCCACCGTGCTGAGCATCAGGTAGCCTGCGACCGAGCTGGTGTGGATGATGCGACCGCGCTGCGTGAGACGGCCCACCAGGCGATTGGCCCAGTTCGGCCGGGCCAGCCAGCGTCCGAGCGACGCCGGGAGCGTCTCGCAGATCTCCTCCAGGCGCGGATGCATGTATTCCTTGATGGCGACCACCTGGTCCCCCTGCACGCCCACCTCGCCCTTCACACGGGCAAAGCGCGAATCGCGGGTCTTCAGGTCGGCCACGCGGATGGTGTCCTCGTAGGACATCCAGAGCGCCAGGTGGCGGGCCACGGTGGCGGCCAGCACGCCACTGCTGTCGTCCGGCAGGCGCACGATGCGCGCCATGCGGTCCAGATAGGTGGTGGCATAGGCCACGTCTTGGTAATCCAGCTGGCGGCGCACGCCTTCGCGCAGCAGTGGCTGCAGCGGGGCGGCGAAGTCATGCGCCACGCGCGCCAGGAGCGCGGCCACGTGTCGGTCGCGCGGCGCTGTCGCGCCGGTGGTCGCCACGGGTGCGGTGTGCGGGGTGGTGGCG
>NZ_JADCNH010000003.1 GCF_018904615.1 Verticiella alkaliphila
TCGCTGCGGCGCCGTCATCAGCAGAGAAGCGAGATTATGAAGAAGTTTTTGAAGCTTGTCAAGCTAGCGTTTTCGCTCACTTAACGGCCAACTTCTTCACGCTCGATTTGTTCAACGTTCTTGCTAGAGAACCTTCAACGAATCGCTCGCCGCACCCCTTCCAGGACACTTGGCTCGCCTGCCTGGCCGCGTCCCCGTAGTGATCAGCGCCGTAGCAGCGAAGCCCTCAACTATAACACGTTTATTTCATCCGTGTTGCGAAACCGAAAATTTCTTTTCAACCCCGCTTGCCTCTGCTGTTCACCACCCCATCGCGTTGCCGCGTACTGCCGGGTGCTTGTCTGGACATCACCGTGGTGATGCGTGATCAGCGAAGCCCTGAACTATAGCACGTTTATTTTCGTGCTGGCAAATCGAAGTTGGCGCTGAGAGAAGCTTTCTTCACCAACCCGACTTGGCGTCAGGCCCGTCACCCAATCCGTCGCGCTTTGCGCTGCGTTTCAAGTGCCGAGCCAAGAACTATAGCACGGTTTTCGAGTTGTGCAACAGCATGTTCGTTCGAAAGACAAAATATCGCCATTAACGGCGTCGTTCCTCTTATGCGCCCCTATATATAGCGTGCGGCATCTTCAAGGAAGTGCCGTTCGCCGCAACGGACCCTCTGCGGAAAGGCGCCATGAGATGCCGGACCACGATATGTGGTGTTCGCTATATATAGGGAGCCCCTCGTATGTAGCCCGGGTAGACCGCTACAGCATACCCAGGAACTGACGCAGTTCCGGCGTCGACGGGTTGTCGAACACTGCCTCGGAAGGTCCGACCTCGTGCACACGCCCCTGGTGCATGAAGACGACGCGATCACAGACTTCCCGGGCGAACCGCATTTCGTGCGTCACCATCATGAGCGTCATGCCCTCGGCCGCAAGCTCGCGCACCACGGCCAGCACCTCGTTGACGAGCTCGGGATCCAGCGCGGAGGTGATCTCGTCGCATAGCAACGCCATGGGCTGCATGGCCAGGGCGCGCGCGATGGCCACGCGCTGCTGCTGACCGCCGGACAGCGAATCCGGCCAGGCATCGAACTTGTGCTCCAGCCCCACGCGCGTGAGCATGCGGCGGGCGATGTCTGCGGCCTCATCGTCCTTCATGCCCTTGACGACCTTGAGCGACAACATGACGTTGCGGCCAGCCGTCAGGTGGGGGAAGAGATTGAATTGCTGGAAGATCATGCCCACGCGCAGGCGTAGCGCACGCAGACGGATCTCGTCGGTGCCCACGTGGGCGTCGCCCACCATGATGGCGCCGCTCTCGATCGTCTCCAGCCCGTTGATGCAGCGCAGGAGCGTGCTCTTGCCCGAGCCGCTCTTGCCGATGATGGCGATCACCTCGCCCGGGTCGACGTTCAACGACACGCCCTTGAGGACTTCGTTGTCGCCAAAGCGCTTGCGCACCTCGTCAACGACGATAAGCGGCATGGGATCTCCTCTCGAGATGACGGCTGGCCAGGGAAAGCGGCCAGCACAGGACGAAGTACAGCAACGCCGTGAAGCCGAACACGGTGAAGGGCTGGAACGTGGCGTTGGTGATCATGCTGCCGGCCTTGGAGAGCTCGACGAAGCCGATGATGGACGTGAGCGCCGTGCCTTTGACGACCTGCACGGAGAAACCCACGGTGGGGGCAATGGCCACGCGAAAGGCCTGGGGCAGGATCACATGGCGCATCTGCTGATAGCGGTTCATGGCCAGGCTGGCCGACGCCTCCCACTGCCCTCGGGCGACCGCATCCACGCAACCGCGCCAGATCTCGGCGAGAAAGGCGGCGGACCACAGGATGAGTGCAAGCCCCGCGGCGACCCAGGCCGGCAGATTCACGCCGAGCAGCGCCAGGCCGAAGAAGGCCAGAAAGAGCTGCATCAGAAGGGGCGTGCCCTGGAAGAGCTCGATGTAGCCCCAGGCCAGGCGACGGGGCCACGCGCGGCGCGACGTGCGCATCGAGAGGATCGCGAGACCGAGGAGGCCGCCGCCGATGAAGGCGGCGACCGACAGCAGCACCGTCCAGCGCGCGGCCAGAAGGAGATTGCGCAGGATGTCCCACGTGGTGAATTCGATCATGCGGGGCTCCTGCGTGCGAAGAGCGCCCAGCCCAGCGCGCGCAGCGCCTGGCGCAGCAGGATGGCGAGCATCAGGTAGATGAGCGTCGTGGCGAAGTACGCCTCGAACGCCCGGAAGGTGCGCGCCTGGATGAGATTGGCCGCATACGTCAGATCCTGGGCGGCCACCTGCGAGCACACGGCCGAGCCCAGCATGACGATCACCACCTGGGATGACAGCGCCGGCCAGATGCGTTGCAGCGCGGGCATGAGTACGACGTGCCGGAAGACCTGCATCCGGCTCATCGCGAGGCTGGCCCCCGCCTCGAACTGACCGCGCGGCGTGGCCTCGATGCCGGCACGGATGATCTCGGCACTGTAGGCGCCCAGGTTCACCACCATGGCGAGCAGCGAGGCCTGCATCCCAGTGAGCTTCACGCCCAGCACGGGAAGCCCGAAGAAGATGAAAAAGAGCTGGATGAGGAACGGCGTATTGCGCGTGAGCTCGATATAGGCGACGACGGGCGGGCGCAGCCAGCGCGGGCCGAGTGATCGGCTCCAGGCGCAGAAGATGCCGAGTGCGCCACCGCCCACCGCACCCACCAGCGTGAGCCAGGTCGTGATCTGGATGCCGTGCCACAGCAGATCCAGGTTCTCGCCCGTGAGCACCGAGAAGTCAAAGGCGTAGTTCATGCCGTCGCCTCATCACGCATGGGGGATTCAAAGATCGGCCGGCAGGCCCATGCCAAGCCACTTCTGGGAGATCGCGTCGAGCGAACCATCTGAGCGGGCCGTGGTGATGATCTCGTTCACCTTGGCGAGCAGCTCCGGCTCGTTCTTGTTCAGGCCGATGAAGCACGGCGAGTTCTTGATGAGGAACTTGGTCTCGGGGCGCGTGGGCGGATTGCGCGCCAGGATGGCGGCGGCCACGACGTTGCCGGTGGCCACGAGCTGCACCTGTCCCGAGAGGAAGGCCGAGATGGTGCCGTTGTTGTCTTCGAAGCGGTGGATGGTGGCGTCGGCGGGCGCGATCTTCGTGAGCTCGAGATCCTCCACCGCACCACGCGTCACACCAATGGTCTTGCCGGAGAGGTCGGACGCGCCCTCGGCCTTGATGGCCGGGCCGCCGAAGACGCCGTTGAAGAACGGCGCATACGGCACGGAGAAATCGATGACTTTCTCGCGTTCGGCGTTCTTGCCCAGGCTGGAGATGACGAGATCGACCTTACCGGTCTGCAGGAAGGGCACGCGGTTCGCGCTGGTGACCGGTACGATCTCGACCTTCACGCCCAGCTTCTGGCCGATCAGATTGGCCGTGTCGATGTCGTAGCCCAGCGGCCGCATGTCGGGGCCCACCGAGCCGAACGGCGGGAAATCCTGCGGAACCGCCACGCGCAGCACGCCGGCCTTCTGAATCTGTTCCAAGGCGTTGGCCTGGGCGACACCGAAAGGGACGGCGAAAGCGGCGACGGCCGCGAGAGAAGCGAAGACTTGCCGGAAGGACATGTGGATCTCCTGAGGCGGCCGGTGCGGCCAAGTGCACACGAATTTCGTATACAAAACGTGATGCAAAGGCTGTGCCATCTTTATGCCTGGAGCATGGCGGGAGGATCCTGGCCGCCAGGGTGCACGCTCGAAGCGCTGTCATTCCGGACGTGGGTTCAGCTAGCCGGCCCGAGGGTGGTGCAGTCAGCACCAGGATGGTGCCAATCCGTGACCACCGGCCTCAGGTGCGTGCACGGGGTGGTGCCCCCTGGCTTTCCGGGCGGTATGCCAGATCAGGCAAGCAGCGCGGAGACGAGGTCCGCGCTGTTGGCCGCCGGCTCGTCGAACACCAGGGAATCCTCGACGTGCGCGAGATGCGCGAGCATGAGCGCACAGGCACGATCGGCATCACCGGCCTTGGCGGCCTCGATGAACTGCGCGTGTTCGTCGGACGAGCACTGGGCATCCATGCCGGACTGATAGAGCACCGTGATGACGGCGCTGCGCGCCGACAACTCCTGCAGCATCTCCGTGAGCACGGTGTTGCCCACGACATTGGCCAGCAGGATGTGGAAGTCGCCCAGAAGGCGATTGCGCAGATGCGTGTCGCCTGCCGCAATGGCCTTGCGCTCCTGGCGCAGGTGCTGCTCGATGCGCTTGTAATCTGCCGGCTTGGCGCGGGCGACGAACTCGCGCGCCAGGGCGGCCTCGAGGATCTTGCGCACGGCGAAGATCTCGCGCGCCTCGGCAGCACTGGGCCGGCTCACGAAGGCGCCCTTCTCTGGCACGGTGCGCACCAGCTTGTCCTTCGTGAGCATGAGCAGTGCCGCACGGATCTTGGTTCGGCTCACGCCATAGACCCGGGCGAGCGCCTCTTCGCGCAGGCGCGCCCCAGGCGGTAGCTGGCGGGTGACGATGGCGTTGGCAATGCTGGCGGCGATCTGCTCGGCGCTGGCGTCAGCGGGAATGTCGGGCGTGCTCATGGGGGCCTAGTCTACCGAATTTCATACGATCCTATGGCACTAAAATTGCATCCTTATTTTGGATACAAAATAGACCGTGAGATCCCATGTCCTCGACGCCAAAGCAGCTGCTGTCCTACCTCGCGACCCAACGCGACGCTCAGACCGAATTCCTGCGGGCGCTGGTCCGCACGCCGTCTGACAATCCGCCTGGCGATTGCCAGGCACTGGCCGAGGTGGCTCAAGACGCGCTGCAGGCGCTTGGCCTGACGGTGGAAACCGATGCGGTGCCGCCGGACGCGGTGCAGGCCAACGGCATGCGCGCCGTCACGAATCTCATCGTGCGACACCGGTTTGGCACAGGCGGTCCGGTCATCGCGCTCAATGCGCATGGGGACGTGGTGCCGCCAGGGGATGGCTGGGGTTACGACCCTTATGGCGCGCAGATCGTCGAGCATCCGGAACACGGACCGACCCTGTATGGGCGCGGCGCTGCGGTGTCCAAGTCGGACTTCGCCACGTATACCTGGGCGTTGCTGGCCCTGAAGGAGGCCGAGCAGGCAGGCGCGGCACTGGCGGGCACCGTCGAGCTGCACCTCACGTTCGATGAGGAAGCGGGTGGAGAGATCGGCCCCGCGCGGTTGTTGGCGAATGGTCTGAGCCGCCCGGACTACGCGATCTCGGCGGGGTTTGCGTACGGGGTCGTGGCGGCACACAACGGCTGCCTGCATCTGGAAGTGACGGTGCGCGGGCGCCAGGCGCATGCAGCGCTGCCGCACACGGGCGTGGACGCGCTGGAGGCGGCCACCCACCTGCTCAGCGCGCTCTATGCGAGCCGGACAGCGCTGGCGCGGCAGCATTCAGCCACTGACGGCATTGATAGCCCGACGCTGAACATCGGTCTGATCGAGGGCGGCATCAATACCAACGTGGTGCCGGATCGGGTGAGCTTCCGGGTGGACCGCCGCGTGATTCCGGAGGAATCGATGGCGACGGTCGAGGCCGAGTTGCGGGCGCTCCTGGCCGAAGCAGCAGCGGCGCGCCTTGGCATCACGATTGAGATCCGCACATTGCTTCGCGCCGATCCCTTGCCCCGACTGCCACGTGCGGACCGTCTCATCGAGGCACTCACCCGGCATGCGCAGGCGCAGACCGGTCACACGATTCCGGTGACGGGCTCGCCGCTCTACACAGACGCTCGGCACTATGCGGCGGCCGGCATCCCGACGGTGCTCTATGGGGCGGGGCCGCGCACGCTGGCGGAGGCCGGCGGCCACAATGTGGACGAGAACATCCGTCTGGGTGACCTGGCGCTGGCCACGGACGTGGTCACGCTGACGCTGGCGGAGATGCTGGGCGCTTCCTGACCAGAGCAGCGTTAAGACCCCGCGGACGGCAGATGCGACACATTCGAGGCACACGCCGCCGCCGGCAACGCTGCGGGTCACGCAACGCGGCAGCCCCATCGCGAGCCGCGCGCCATCATTCGACCCAGAAGCAGCTTCAGGCGCCCAGCCCGGCGCCCTCGAGCAGGAACGCATGGGTCGCTGCCAGCGCCAGGGCCACGTCTGCGACGTCGACGATCTCGCGCGGGTTGTGGCTGATGCCGCCATTGCCGCACCGTACAAAGAGCATGCTGACGGGGGTGACAGACGACATCATGACGGCATCGTGGCCGGCGCCGGAGGGCAAGGCATAAGCTGGCACGTTCACCGCGGACAGTGCCCGTTGCCAGGCAGCCTGCCCTGAAACATCGCACGGCACGGCAGGGCCGCGCAGCAGGGTCTGGCGGCCACAGTCGATATTGCGCTGGGCGGTGATCGCATCGATCGCCGCATCGATCCGTGCCAGCGCGGCGTCCCGCACGTCGTCCGCGCCGGCACGCACGTCCAGCGAGAGTACGCAGGCGCCAGGCACGACGTTGACGGCGCCATCCGGCACACTCAGTTGACCGACCGTGCCCACCAGGCCGGGCACGTTGGCGCAAAGGCCTTCGACGGCGAGCACGATCTCGGCGGCCGCGCACGCGGCATCGCGTCGAAGATGCATGGGCGTGGTGCCCGCGTGGGACGCCGTGCCAGCCAGATGCAAGCGCCGGCGCTCGGCGCCAGCGATGGCTGTCACAACGCCCAGCGGCTGCCCGGCATCGAGCAACACCGGGCCCTGCTCGATGTGGACTTCGAAGTAGTGAGCGATGGCGGGTGACGGCGCCGTGGCGGGCCGGGCCAGTGCGTCGGGGTCGCCGCCTGCGGCCTGCACAGCCTCGCGCACGGTGACACCGCTGGCATCTGCGCGCTCCAGCAGCGCGGGATCGAATCGGCCGACGAACGCGGACGAGCCGAGATAGGTGCTGCCAAAACGCACGCCCTCCTCCTCGGCGAACGCCACGACTTCCAGGTCCACGGGGAGGCGGCGCCCTTGCGCGGACAGTCGCGCTACGAGGGCCATGGGCAGGAGAATCCCGAGCCGTCCGTCATAGCGGCCCGCGTCGCGCACGGTGTCGTAGTGGCTGCCCGTCACCACACGGCGAGGGTCGATCATGCCAGCGTCGGCGCCGTAGCGGCCGATCACGTTGCCGATGTCGTCCCGACGCACCTCGTCAAAGCCGCAGGCGCGCATCGTGTCTGCGAGCCAGAGTGCTGTGCGCTGATGGGCGTCGGTGAGGAAGGTGCAGGTGAGCTTGCCGGGCTCTTCCGTGAAGGCGGCCAACTCATCGGCCCAGGCCATGATGCGCTCGGCATCGGCAGCGAAGTCGGACATGCGCGCACACTCCTGGAACGGGTTTGGGAAAGTCTACACAATTTTTGTATACAGAAAAACCCTGACCCGGCTTTGGCTCGCTGGCGAAATGTCATCTTCGGTGGCCCCTGCCGACGCCAGACGGCGAGCGCACCTTACCCAAGCCCGATCAGCCGCTCCAGTCGCGCCGTGTCTGCCAGCAAGCCAGCACTGTCGCCGTCGTAGACGACGCGCCCACGATCCATCACGAGCGCCTGGCGTGTCATGGCCAGCGCCTGTTGGGCGTGCTGTTCGACCAGGATGAGGGACAGTTCGCCACTGCTCGCCATGGCCTGGATCGCGTGCGTGAGTTGCTCCACGATGACCGGCGCGAGGCCTTCCAGGGGCTCGTCCAGCAAGAGCAGGCGCGGCTGCAGCATGAGGGCACGCGCAATGGCCAGCATCTGCTGCTCGCCGCCGGAGAGTTGATTGCCGAGGTTGTGCTGGCGCTCCTCGATACGGGGAAAGAGTTCGAAGATGCGCGCGAGTGTCCACAGCCCCTTGCGCGCGGCCACCGTCAGATTCTCCCGCACGGAAAGCGAGGGGAAGATCCAGCGTTCCTGCGCGACCCAGCCCAACCCGGCCGCGGCACGTCGATGCGCGGGCACCGTGTGCAGCGGCTTGCCCTCAAAGTGGATGGAGCCGCGGTGCAGGCGGGTGGCGCCCATCAAGGTGCCGATGAGCGTGGACTTGCCCACGCCATTGCGGCCCAGCAAGGCGAGGCTGCTGCCCTGGGCCAAGGTGAAGCTGACGCCTTCGAGGATGACGGCACGGTCGTAGCCCGCGTGGACGTCCTGGAGTTCGAGCAACGGTGCGGTTGTCGATGTGCTCTCCTGCCGGGACAGGCGATCGTCGCTGGCAATGGGCATGGCTGCGGCGTGCGTACTCATGCGGCGTGCTCCGCGTTGCCCAGATAGACGGTGCGCACGTCGGGATGGTGGGCGATCTCCTCGGGCGTGCCTTCGGCCATCACGCCGCCCGCCACGAGCACGGTGATGCGCGAGGCGAAGCGAAAGACAAGGTGCATGTCGTGTTCGATGAAAAGCAGGGAGATGTCGTCCGGGAGCTCGGCGATGATCTCGAAGAGCTCGGCACTTTCCGTGGTGGGAATGCCGGCGGCAGGCTCGTCCAGGAGGAGCACGCGCGGTTTGAGCGCCAGTGCCAGCGCCACCTCCACGATGCGCTGCTGGCCGTACGGCAGCGTGCGTGTGCGCTGATGCGCGACCTGGCCCAGGCGCAGGCGATGCAGGATGGCGAGGGCTTCGTCCACCGCCGCCGTGTGATCCCCGGTGCGGCGATGCCACCGGTGGGTGATGCCGAGGCGTTCGCACACGGCCAGCGTCACCGCCTCGTGGGGTGTGAGCTCGGGAAAGAGCGAAGTGACCTGGAAGGTGCGCACGAGGCCACGCTTGACGCGCTCGTCCGGCCGGCGGGTGGTGATGTCTTCGCCCAGGAGCTGGATCTGCCCGCTCGACGCGGGCAGCGTGCCCGTCAGCAGGTTGATGAAGGTTGTCTTGCCGGCGCCGTTGGGGCCGATGAGGGCATGGCGCGCACCGACGGGCAGCGTGAAGTCGACGTTGCGCGTCACCTCCAGCGCGCCGAAGCGCTTGTTCAGGCCCAAGGTCTGCAAGGCGGGGGTCATGTGGGCTCCTTGGCGGGATGCGCGCCGGCCGGTCGCCCCGCGGTGGCCTCGGTGCGGCGAAAGCCCAGGCGCGCGCCGATCCAGTGCGCGCCGCCCAGCACGCCTCCAGGCGCGAAGAGCACGACCAGGATCATCGCGATACCCAGGCCGAATTGCCAGAACTCCGGACTCAGGCCTGAGAGGATGTCGCGGGCGATGAGGAACGCGGCAGCGCCGAGCAGACCGCCGTAGCGATAGCCCACGCCGCCCAGCACGAGCATGATGAGCACGTCGGCCGAGAGCTGGAAGCTGAGGGTTTCGAGCGCGACGAACTGCGTGGTCTGTGCAAGCACGGCGCCGGCGACGCCCGCGAAGAGGGCGGACAGTGTGTAGGCCTTGCGCAGCCGCGCGGCCACCGGCGTACCGATGGCCGCCATGCGCTGCGGATTCCCGCGCAGGCCGCGCAACGCCAGGCCGAAGGGGGAATCGATGATGCGCGTGATGACGACGAAGCACGCGGCCAGCACGCCCACGGCATACCAATAGGCCGTGTGACCCCAGAAATCGAACTCGAACACGCCGAAGAGCGGCCAGACCGACATGCCCTGAAGACCGTCATCGCCGCCGGTGTACTGACGCAGGCGATTGGCAGCTTCGAACACCATGAGGCCGATCCCGAGCGTGACCATGAGCTGGGCCAGATGGCGCACGCGCACGACGATGAAGCTGGTGAGAAAGCCTGCGACGGCCGCGACCAGTGCGCCAGCGGCCAAGCCGGTAACGGGCTCGCCCCACCCCGCCACGGACAGCATGCCGGCCGTGTAGGCACCCAGCCCGAAGAACGTGGCGTGCCCGAGCGACAGCAGCCCGGCATAACCGATCAGCAGGTCCAGCGAGATGGCAAAAAGACCGATCGCGGCGATCTGGCTGGCAAGGACCAGGTAGCCTGGAAAGGCGATCCAAACGATGATCGGGATGGCCAGCCACAGGGCGATCTCGAGGCCGCGGCGGCGCAGCCAGGGCGTCTCGGACGGGCCAGTTGCCGGGATAGCCGTCGCCGACGACACAGGCTGCGGCTGATCTGCGCGAGCCGGCACCGGGGAAGTGGACTCGTTCATTGCGGTTTCCCGAGCAGGCCGTGCGGGCGCCACATGAGAAGGGCAACCATGACGGCATAGATGATGAAGGCGCCTGTCTGCGGCAGGAAATACTTGCCGGCGACATCGACCACGCCGATGAGGCAGGCGGCGAGCAGCGTGCCGGTGACGGAGCCCATGCCGCCCACGGACACGACGACGAGGAAGAACACCAGATACTTGAGCGGGAAGGCGGGGTTCAGGCCCAGCACCTGGATGCCGAGGGCGCCGCCCACGCCGGCCAGACCACTGCCCAGCGCGAAGGTGATGGCAAAGACGCCACCGACGCTGATGCCGAGCCCCGTGGCCATGACCGGGTTATCCACCGCGGCCCGGATGCGCGCGCCAAAGCGCGTGCGCTCGATGCCCAGCACCACCGCGGCGGCCACGGCCAGGCCGACGACGATGAGAAAGAGCCGGTAGACGCCGACCTGGATGCCGAGCAGCGACATCTGACCTTGGAGAAAGGCCGGCAGCGCCACGGGCTGCTGCGAAGGACCGAAATGCCAGGTGACGGCGGCGATCAGAACGAATGTCAGACCAATCGTGAAGAGCACCTGATCCAGGGGGCCGCGTCGATAGAGCCGGCGATACAGCAGGCGCTCGACCACGACGCTGGCCAGCGCCACGGCGACGAAGGCCGCAGGCAACGTGGCCAGGAACGGCCAGCCGGCCTCCTGCATGAGCACGACGGCGAGATACCCGCCCAGCATGGCGAAGGCGCCATGGGCAAGATTCACGAATCCCATCAGCCCCATGGTGACCGACAGGCCCAGACTGATGAGAAAGAGCAGCATGCCATAGGCAATGCCATCGAAGAGGACGCCGAAGATGACTGCGGCCATGCGGTAGATCTCGCGGTGGGTGCCTGATGGGGCCAGGTGGACGACGGGCGGGTGGCGCGCAATGGACAGGGAACCTCACCCGGCACGTCGTGCCAGGCGAGACCCTGCCGCGCAGACTCCGCTCAGTTGGCCTTGGCCGGATCCTTGACCTGATCGAACTGATCGAACTCGACGTTCACGAGTTCGCCATTCACGCGCTCGACCTTGCGGATGTAGACGTTCTGCACGATGTCGCGCGTTTGCGGATCGATCTGGATCGGACCGCGCGGGCTTTCGAACTGCAGCCCGGCCAGCGCCTGCATCACCTTCTCGCCGTTCACGTCACCGCCCGTCTTCTCCAGCGCGTTGGCGATGGCGGCCATGCCGTCATAGGCGGCCACGGCAAAGTAGCTCGGCCGCAGCTTGTCGCCGAACTCGGTGCGGAAGTTCTGCACGAACTTCTGATTGAGCTCGGAAGGGTGGGCGTACGAATAGTGGTGGCTCGTCACGAGGCCCAGCGCCACATCACCCGTGGCCTGCAGATAGCTGTCGTCCGTGGCCTCGCCGGTGGCGAGCAGGCGGATGCCGTCGGCCTCCAGGCCGCGCTCCTGCCAGGCCTTCAGAAAGGCGGGCGGCTGCACGCCGGAGGGGAAGAAGATGAAGACGGACTCGGGCTTCTCGTTCTTGATGCGCTGCACGTACGCCGAGAAATCCGGGTTGTTCATCGGGGTGCGCAGCTTGCCCACGATCTTGCCGCCGCCGGCGGTGAAGGCCTTCTCGAAGGCCTCCTCGGCATCGATGCCGGAGGCGTAGTCGGCCACCACGATGAAGGCTTCCTTCACGCCGTCCTTCAGCGCCCACTCGGCCATGGGCGCGGAGACCTGCTGCACGGTAAAGGCCACGCGCGCCACGTAGGGCGACTTGGTGGTGATGGCCGAGGAGGCCGCGTTCATGACAACCACGGGCACCTTGGCCTCGGAGGCCACGGCCCCCACGGCGTAGGCGTTGGGGCTGAAGTCCAGGCCCGTGATGACGTTGACCTTATCGCGCACGATCAGCTCCTGCGCGAAGCGGCGCGCCTGGTCGGGCGCGGGGCCGGCGGTGTCACGCTTGATGATCTGCACGTCCTTGCCGGCGATCTTGCCGCCGTGCTCCTTCAGGTACAGCTGGATGCCGCTGTCGAACTGGCGACCGTAATCCGCATAGGGGCCCGAGTACGACGCGATCACGCCGATACGCAGCGTGTCGGCCGCGTGGGCGGAACAGGCGAACATCGCGGCAGCGAGTGCGAGGGAAGGCAACATCGGGATCTTGCGAGACATCGGTTTCTCCAGGGCGGATACAGGGGCTTTGCCGAAAGCCCGGATGGTGCGGCAGGGTCAGATCAGCCGGTGCGTGGCCCAAGGTGCCGCACACCGAGGGGACATCGCATCGACGGTCTACGCCTGGCGCTGGGGCACGCGCACCGTCAGGCCGTCGAGCTCGGCCGTGACGACGATCTGGCAGGACAGGCGGCTGTTCGGTTCCCGGTCGACGGCGACCTCATCGAGCATCTCGGCCTCCTCCTCGTCTGGCGGATCGAGCCGGTCGAAGAAGGCGTCGTCGACGTAGACATGACAGGTGGCACAGGCACAGGAGCCGCCGCATTCGGCGTCGATGCCGCGCACGTTGGCGCGGATGGCGGTCTCCATGACACTGTGACCGGCCGTGGCCTCGACCGCGCGGGTCGAGCCGTCCTTGAGGATGAAGTGGATCTGGGGCATGGGTGCAATCAGAACATGTCGAAGTACTCGCGATGCTCCCATTCGGAGACCTCGAGCTGGAAGCGGGCGATCTCGGCTTCCTTGATGTGGCAGTAGTAGTCCACGAAGCGTTGGCCGAGGCGTTCGCACAGATAGGTGTCGGCACGCAGGCACTGCAGGGCAGCCGCGAGCGACGTGGGCAGCTTCTCCGCGGGCGTCTCGTAGGGCGCATCGGCCGAGGGGCCGGGCGACAGGCGCCGCTCGATGCCGTCCAGACCGGAGAAGATCTGCGAGGCGAGGTAGAGATAGGGATTCGCGGTCGGCTCACCCACGCGGTTTTCGATGCGGGTGGCCGGCGAACCCACGCCCCCCAGCACACGCAGCATGGCGCCGCGGTTGTCGCGTCCCCAGGCTGCACGGTCGGGCGCCAGCGAGAAAGGCCGGTAGCGGCGATAGCCGTTGATGGACGGGCTGGCAAGGGCGGCCGCGCCACATGCGTGCGCCAGCAGCCCTGCGAGATACTGCTCGCCGATCGGACTCAGATCCTGGCCGCTGGGCGAGGGCATGAAAGCGTTGCGGCCATCACCCACGCCGCGCAGGGACTGATGCAGGTGCCAACCACTGGACATCACGTTGGGGATGCGCGGACGACACATGAAGGTGGCGTGATAGCCATGGCGGCGGCAGACCTGTTTGATGGCGCTGCGTAGCAGCACCATGGCGTCGGCCGGGGCCATGCCCAGCGTCGGCCCGAAGGTCAGCTCGAACTGGCTGGGGCCAAACTCGATCTCCAGCGAGCGCAAGGGCAAGTCCAAGGCCTGGATGTGTCGACGCAGCAGCGTCATGACCTCATCGACCGCGTCATAGCGCAGCTCGGTGAGGTACTGGTGGCCATGCGAGAGCAGTTCCACGGATGGTGGCGTGCCTGGCTGACCGGAGTCGTTCAACCCCATGCGCGGATCGAGCAGGCGAAACACGTGGAACTCGACTTCCAACCCTGCCAGGAACTCGTGGCCCGTGCCGGCCAGCTGATCGACGGCGCGACGCAGGATCTGGCGCGTGGCGAGCGGCGAGGCGCTGCCATCGGGCATATAGGCATCGCACAGCACCCAGCCGGTGTTCTCGGCCCAGGGCAGTACGCGGAACGTGGTCGGATCCGGCAGGATGATGAAGTCCGCCCCGCCCTGCATTCCCGGGAAATCGAAGCCGCCGCCGCTGGAGAACACCGGGAACACCGTCTTGTGCGAGGTGTCCTTGGCGAGCAGCGTGGTGGTCATGTTCACGCCATCGCGCAGGACGGCGCGCGCTTCGTCCACGACGAGCGTCTTGCCGCGCAACACGCCGTGCTGGTCGGGAAAGGCGAAGCGCACGACCTCGATGCCGCGTGCATCCAGGCTGCCCAGGAGCTCGCGCGCTGCGTGTTCCTGATCGTTCGTCCAGAGACCGAATCGTTCGGAGAAGGACATGGCGCGGGCCTCAGGCAGCCTTCGTGTCGGCTGCCCAGCTCGAGGCCTCGCGACGGCGACGGTCCTCGGTGCGCCAGTAGCCGTCGGTATCGTCCGAGGGGCCGATGCCGTCGATGGATGGCGGGCCGGCATACTCGCCCGCCTGATCGGCCTGGATCACCATGGGTACGCCCTCGCCCTGCTGGTTGCGCTCGATGGCATCGACCAGCATGCGACGGTAGGCGATGATGCCCTTGTCGGAGGTGCCCAGATGCTCGCGGGTGCGGTCCTGGATCGGGCCCTGAGACTCGATCGCCCACTGGTCATGGACGTTGATGTCGTGGCCCATGCCGGTGTAGGTCTTGCTGGCCTGCTCGGCGACGTCGAAGCCGTAGTTGTTGCGCTTGTTCTGACGCGAGACGTAATCCGGCAGCTCATAGAGCTCCAGGCGCTGGGCGCGCATCTGCGCCTTGTCCACCGGCTCGGTGAAGCTCGTGAAGATGGCGTACCAATAACAGGAGGTGTCGTCCACGGGCACGTGCCACTGCGAGATCGTCATTTCGGCGCTCATGGGGATGACGAAGGCCTGCGGGAACACGAGATTGGTCACGCGCACGTGGGTATGGGTCTCGTCGAGCTTACGCAGGGCCGTGAGGCGCATGCCGTGGTTGACGGGCTCCACGCGGATCTCGGGGCGGCCGAACTCGCGCAGCACGCGAGTGATGGGCATGTCCGAGTTGGCCGACGCGCCGCGGAACTGCTTGCCATAGCTCTCGGACGTGTCCTCATCCTCGAAGAAGCGATGCAGATAGGACGCATGCGCCGGATCAATGCCGACTTCGAGTGCCTGCAGCCAATTGCATTCGAGCAGGCCCTTGAAGGCGAACGTGTGCGTGCCGGGCGCCACGAAGCAGTCAAAATCCGGGAACGCCGGCGGCTCGCCCTCGCCGATGTAGGCGAAGATGATGCCACTGCGCTCGACGACGGGATAGGACGCCTGCCGGATGCGCGAACAGAGCTTGCTGCCCACGGGCTCGGCAGGCATGTCCAGGCATTTGCCCTCGACGCTGAAGAGCCAGCCGTGGAACGGGCAGCGCAGGCCGCCATCTTCCAGTCGGCCGAAGGCCAGATCGGCCCCGCGGTGCGGACAGTCGCGGTCCAGGAGCCCGAGCTTGCCGGCCTCGTCGCGAAAGAGCACGAAATCCTGCCCCATGAGACGCACGGGGCGCACAGGCCGTGGGCCTTCGAGCTCGTCGCTGATGGCCACGGGCTGCCAATAGCGCCGCAGCAGCGCGCCGGCTGGCGTCCCTTTGCCGACGCGGGTCATGAGGTCATTCTGTTCGGCACTGATCACGGCGATCTCCTGTGATTCCTGCATTCCGTTGTATGCAATATGATGGGATTATGAGTTTCAGGCTGTGACGCCGTCAAGACATTCCGAGCCTGAAAACACATGAAATCCATGCCGAATTTCCTTTCAATAAATTGATTTTGAAAGAAAAACATCCATCATGATGCATGACGGCACCGGCATGACGCACCGTGCACCATCCGGGACCGGGAAAACCCTGACTTACTCAATGCACTGCATTGCATACAAAGATGTCGTCGGATCGTGGTGTCGGGTCAGTCGGGCCGTCACGCCGTGCCGGGAACAACCGCCACCGCCTCGATCTCCACCAGCACCGGCGCAATCAACCCGCTGATGACGGTGGAGCGTGCAGGTGGCGCCTCGCCCATGCGCTCGGCGTAGGCCGCATTGAAACCGGGGTAGTCTTCAGCGCGCGTCAGCCAGACATTGACCTTCACCACGTCGGAAAGTCTTGCCCCGGCGTGCGCGAGCAGCGCTTCGATCATGTCCAGCGTCGCGTGGGTCTGGCCGGCGATGTCGTCCGCAGCCGGCCGGCCATCGATCATGGGCACCTGCCCCGACACGAAGGCCAGCGGGCCGTTCGCAAGGACGACCGGCGTGATGGGCTGGCGCTGGCCTGCTCGCATCACCGGCCCGCCCAGGCGGGTGATGCCAGGGCGCGGCGCGCTCAATTGCGCTCCACGCCGGCCTTGGCCACGATATCCGCCCACTTGGCGGTTTCTGCCTGCACGAACGCGCCGAATTCGGCAGGTGAATTGCCCGCGACCGTGAAACCCTGGCCGGCAAAGAAAGCCTGCACCTGGGGATCGCGCAGAATGGTACCTACATTTCGACTCAAGGCCTGAATGACCGGCTCGGGGGTGCCTGCCGGCGCAAACAAGCCCTGCCAGGACAGCGACTCGAATCCGGGCACGCCGGATTCGGCGATCGTCGGCACCTCGGGCAGCATGGGATGGCGCTGTGCGCCGGTGACCGCGATGGCCCGGATGCGGCCGGACGTCAGATGCGGCATGAGCACGAGCACGTCGCCATACATGGCATCGATCTGTCCACCCAGCAGGTCATTGGTGGCTGCCGCACTGCCCTTGTAGGGAATGTGCAGCGTGTCCGTGCCCGCGGCGAGGTCGAACATTTCCCCAGTCAGGTGCATGGAGGTGCCGTTGCCCGGCGAGCCGTACGTGAGTTTGCCCGGATTCGCCTTGGCATAGGCGATGAAGCTGGCGGTGTCCTGGATAGGCAGACTGGCGTTGACTGCCAGCACCAGCGGTGCGCTGACGATCATGGATACGGGAGCGAAGTCCTTGACCGGGTCGTAGGGTGGCTTCTCGTACAGGCTGTAGCTCACCGAATGTGATCCCGTGACCCCCATCACGAGTGTGTAGCCGTCCGGGGCGGCGCGGGCGACGGCTTGCGAGCCCACCGTGCCCCCCGCCCCGGCTTTGTTCTCGACCACCACGGGCTGGCCCGATGCCTTGCTCAGGCGCTCGGCCAGTTGGCGGGCGAGGACGTCGGTGCTGCCGCCAGGCGGAAACGGCACGACCAGCGTGGTCAACCGCGAGGGATACTCCGACGCGGCGGCGCTGGCGCCGAGACAGAGGGCGACGACGCCCAGAAGCGATGCAAGACGATTCATGAGTGACTCCCGGACAGAACGGACGTTGAATGGGACAGGTCTTGTATGTCTCCCCAGCCCCCACCGCCTGCCGTGGCGATGACCAGGCGCTCGCCGGCCTGCCAGCCGAACCGCGCCTTGGAGGCAATGTCGATGCGCGAGCCGTCGGCGCGCTCCAGCCAGGCGCGGGAGGACGATCCCGCAGACCCGCCCGCCGCACCGGCGGCACGCCCTTCGTGGCGCTCTCCGCGATACGACACCGTGGCTCGCCCCTCGAGCAACAGGTAGCGGCGCAGCACACCATCGCCGCCAGCGTGCCGGCCGACGCCGCCAGACGCGACGTGCCGGGCGTGGCATTCCACGCGGATGGGGGCCTGAGCCTCGAGCATCTCGGCGGGCAGATTGCGAGCGTTGCCCACGTCGGTGGACACTCCGCTCACCCCGGGGCCGGCGGCATGGGCGCCCGCGCCACCGGCCACGATCTCGGTGAAGAAGAAAGGCCGGCCGGCGTCGTCCTCTCCTCCGACTGACATGACCACGGCCACACCGGCATTGGCAGCGACCGCGCGCTCGGGGTCGGCCTGAGCCCAGGCGGCCAACAAGGCGTTGCAGGCGAGCTTGACGGTGGCCGTGCGGGCATTCACGGGCGCTGGCAGCGCCGGATTGACGAGCGAGCCCGGCGGCAGTTGCAAGGTGAGCGGGGCAAGACACCCATGGTTGTTGGGCGCGGCAGGGGCAAATGTGCGCATGAAGAAGAACGCCGCCGACAGCATGGCTGCCGGCGGGGCATTCAGGGGTGCCCGCACCTGCGGCGACGTGCCCGTGAAATCCAGCGTGATGCACTCGCCCTGCTTGTGCACCCGCACGCACAGACGGGCCGGCTCTCCCGTGGCCAGCGCATCCAGGGCATCCGCATGCGTGAACTCACCATCCGGCAATGCCAGCAGTGCCGCCCGCGTCATCCGTTCGGCGCGATCCATGAGGGCAGCCCCCACCTGGGCCAGGTCATCGGTGGGTCGTTCCTCCAGCATTGCTAGCAGTTCGCGCACGCCCAGAGACACGGCGGCCCACTGGGCATCCAGGTCACCGAGGAGGTTCTCCGGCGTGCGCGAGTTGGCCGTCAGCAGCGCGGCAAGCCCCGGATCGACGACACCGCGCGCACGCCAGCGTACAGGAGGAATGCGCAGGCCCTCCTGATAGATGTCGAGTGCATCGGGCGGCACCGATCCGGGCGCGGAGCCGCCGATGTCCTGGTGGTGAAGAATGCTGGTGGCAAAGGCTACGACCACGCCTTGCCGCACCACCGGCCGCAGCATCACGATGTCCGGCAGGTGCGTGCCGCCCGACCACGGATCGTTGAGGAGATAGGCGTCCCCCTCGGCCATGCTGCTGACCGGAAAGACCCGCAGGATGCCGGCTACCGCCGGAATCAGACTGCCCAGCAGCAGGGGAAGCGAGCGCGCCTGGGCGAGGATGCGGCCATCCGCCAGGAACAGGGCGGCGGCGCAGTCCATGCCTTCGCGCGCCACGGACGAGACGGCTGAACGCACCAAGGCCTGCTGCATGCGCTCGGCAATGCCTTCCAGCCGCAGCCGCAGCACATCGAGCCCAGCGGTGCCGTCAACGTCGACAGCCTGGACGGACACCGCCGCGGTCATCGCCAACGTGCCATCCTGGGCGACCCGCCATTGCCATCCTGGCGGCACCCAGATGGTGGTGTCCGAAGCCAGGATGCGGGCAGGCCCCTTCCCGGTCTGCCCCACCGCGAGGTCTGCGCGATACCACTCGACAGCGGCATCCGCGCCATCTCTGGTGGCGTCTGCTCGCTCGGCCTTCCGCAGTCCCCCAGGCGTCATCCAGTCCGGTGATGGCGATGCCTCCAAGCCTTGCGCGAGCACCCATCGCAGGCCGCGCAGGCGTTGGGCGGCGGAGAAGACCTGGCCTCGCACCTGTCGATGCGTGTCGTCAAAGCGGGCGCGAAGGTCAGCCACCGTATCGCGCTCCCAATGGACAGGCACGGCCAGGCTGAAGGCCTGCCCTTCGTAGCCCATGTCGAGAAACCACTGCGCGTCGACACGCGGATAGAGGTCCGCCAAGCACGGCGCCAGCACCAGGTTGCCGGCCGCCGCACGTGCCGCAGCCAATCCGGCGGCATCCAGCGCGACATCCAGGGTGTGTTCGGCCACCCGGGTCAGCGGACTGTGCAGCAGGCCGATCGCCGCGGCCACACCGGGCAGCGCCGGCACGAGCACGCGCGCCACGCCAGCGCGCGCAGCCGCCTCGGCCACATGCAGTCCACCTCCACCACCAGCGGCCACCACCGTGACTGCGCGCGGGTCCAGGCCCGCGCCGATCGCCACGGCCTTGATCGCTTCTGCCAGCATGGCATTGGCCACGTCCAGGGCGGCGCGAGCGGCCTCCCGCACCCCGACCCCAAGGGGATCGGCAAGATCTCGCTGCACCGCGCGCTCAGCGCCCGCCACATCCAGCCTCACCTCCCCTGCCAGGCGGTCGGGCGCCATGCCGAGCACCACCAGGCAATCCGTGAGGGTGGCACGCTGGCCACCTCTGCCGTAGGCCGCCGGCCCGGGATTGGCACCCACCGAGTCCGGGCCGATGAGAATGCCGCCGGCGCTGTCGACGCGCGCCAGGCTGCCGCCGCCCACCGCAATGGAGGTGATGTCCACGGAGTGCATCCGCAGGCTCAGCTCACCCACGTCCAATGTCTGGGTGTGCGTCACGCCCCCCTCGCGCAGCAGCGCCAGATCGGCGGTCGTGCCGCCAATGTCCACGCTCACCACCGCCCCGGCCGAGGCGGAGGTGTCGAGCATGCTCGCCACACCGAGTGCCGCCGCCACCGGCCCTGACATGGCCAGGCTCACCGGTGTCTCCAGACAGACGGCGACGGGCGCCACGCCGCCGAGCGAGCGCATCATCAGCACCGGTGGATACCCGCGCTCGGCTAATCCCTCGCTCAGCGCCATGAGGTAGCCCGCCACACCCGGCTTGACGTAGGCGTCCAGTACGGTGGACAACCATCGCTCGTACTCGCGCGGCCGGGGGTCCACCTCGCTCGAGAGCGAGACTGCCAGGCCGGGGGCCACCGCGTGCACCCAGTCACGCACCTGACGCTCCTGATCACTGTTCACGTGTGCAAAGAGAAGGCACACGGCAACGCTGCGCGCGCCCGCCTCCCACAGCCGGCGAGCCGCAGCTTGCACCTCCGCACGCACCACCGCCTCCTGCACGGCGCCTTGCGCATCCAGGCGCCCGGCGATCTCGCAGCGCCAGGCCTCGGGTGCGAGTTCCGCTGGCGTCTGCGGCAGGATGGCCGAGCGATACAGGTCGCGCCGGTCCTGGCGGCCCAGGGTCAGGACATCGGCGAACCCACGCGTGACGATCATGCCCACGGGCGCCGCGCTGCGCTCCAGCAGAATGTTCGTGGCGATGGTCG
Organism: Verticiella alkaliphila; assembly: GCF_018904615.1. GTDB lineage: Bacteria > Pseudomonadota > Gammaproteobacteria > Burkholderiales > Burkholderiaceae_B > Verticiella > Verticiella alkaliphila. Next base: position 20,522 of record NZ_JADCNH010000003.1, read on the forward strand.
AACCATGCAGCAATCGCCGCACACGGCTTGGCGTGATCCCACGCTGTCGCGCCATCGCATCCAGCGCGGACAGGACGGCCTGCGCGGCGGACCCTGGCACCCGGGGATACTTCGCGGTCGCAAGCCCTGCCGGACCCTGTACGGCCACGTCGACGAAGGTGCCGCCCACGTCGATGGCGATGTCCACGACCCCGGCGCACGAGCGCTCGCCCTCGCGGGCTGCTGCGGCCATCATGCGAATCGCCCCGGCGAGAAAGGGGCCAGATCGACAGCGGGCGGGCGCCCGTCGATGAGCGCGGCGATCTCTCGTCCGGTGCTCGCCCCACCGCACATGCCGACATGGCCGTGGCCGAAGGCGCACCAGGCGTTGGCCACGCGAGGCACCTGACCCAACACTGGCAGACTGTCGGGCAGACAGGGACGATGGCCCATCCATTGGGTGTATCGACTGACGTCCAGATGCGGGAACATGTCGCGACTGCGCTGCAGCAGCACGTCGGCGCGCTGATAGTTGGGCGCCGCCGTGAGGCCGGCAAACTCCACCGAGCCCGCCAATCGCAGGCCCTTGGCCATCGGATTGACCATCATGTTGTGCTCAACCGCCATCACCGTGTGGCGCAGGGCGAGGTTGTTGCTGTTGACGGTGACGTGGTAGCCGCGCTGTGTCTCCAGCGGCACGCGCAGGCCGAGCGCGCGCGTCAGCTGCGCGGACCAGGCCCCGCCCGCGATGACCACACCGTCGCACGCGATCGGTTCGCCTGCCTCCAGCCGCACCGCGCGGACTTGGTCGCGCTGTCGAACGAAGCCGGTAGCCGTCGCCAGCACGGTGCGCGCACCATCGCGTTCGCATTGCGCGTGCAGGGCCTTGACGAGTTCAGACGGATCCAGGGTTGAGCCGTTCTCCGGCGCAAGAATGCCAAAGCGGAAGCGCCCCTGCAGGTCCGGCTCGAGATGCTCAAGCTCGTCCTGCTCGACATCTTGCATCACCACGCCCAGCCGACGCCGCAGATCCATGCCCCACTGCCACTGCCGCGCGATCTCACGCGAGGAATACACGTAGAGACACCCCGTGCGGCGCACCAGGTGCTGGGCATCGGCCCGCGCAAGCAACGGCTCGTAGCTCTCGAAGATGGGCGCGAGCAGCTGACGCATGGCCGTGGCGATACGCTCGACTTCGCGCGGCGAACTGTGGTGCAGAAAGCGCATGAGCCACGGCAGTACTTGCGGCAGATAGGGCCAGCGCACCGTGAGCGGACCCAACGGATCAAGCAGCCAACCGGGCACCTTCTTCCACATGCTCGGCATGCCCACGGGCAGACATGCGCTGGGCGAGAGCGAGCCGGCGTTGCCGAACGAACAGGCCTCACCCGGCGGCAAGCGATCCACGAAGGTCACCTGGTGGCCACCGCGCTGCAACCACGCCGCCGTGCAGACGCCAACGATACCTGTCCCTATGACTACCACATGCATGGATGCTGCCCTCTCAATGACATGGACCGACAACCCATCACCCATGGATCCCGCTGCATGCAAAGCAACGGGAATGGGCGCAATCCGACGGAGCCACTCAAGGCTCCCCACGGCGCCGCGCACGGCCACATTGCCCTGCAGGCGGCGTAGCAGCTGGTCTGGTGCACGCGGACCAGCAAACGTGCAACGATGCCCGGCCTTGGTGCAAGACAAACGCTGCAGTCAGACGAGCCTACGTTGTATGCAATATGTGAGCCAAAATCGTCCACCCACGATCACTGCATGCAGTCAGTACAATCTGAATATCGTCTCCCACGCCCCGAAGCCACCATGTCCTCGCAGCAATCCCGCGTTCTCGTCCAATTGCGCGACCTGATCCTGAAGGGCGCGTTCGCGCCCGGCGAACGGCTAGCCGAGATTCCGCTGGCTGAACGATTGGCTGCCTCGCGTACCCCGGTGCGCCTGGCCCTTGCCGCGCTGGAGCACGAAGGCTTGATCGAGCCATCTGGCAGCGGCGGCTACCAGATGCGCCGGTTCACCGGGCGGGAAGTGACGGACGCCATCCGGGTTCGCGGCGTGCTCGAAGGCATGGCCGCGCGCACGCTGGCCGAACAGGGCGCCTCACGACAACTGCTGCGCGAGTTGCATGACTGCCTGGACGCTGGTGATGCGACGGTAGGCAAGGCGAGCATGGATCTGGACGACTATGCCGCCTACGTGGAAGTGAACACGCGCTTTCATCACCTGCTCGTCAATGGCAGCGGCAACCTGGCATTGATCCGCGCCATCAACATGCTCAATGGCCAGCCGTTCGCAGCGGCCAGTGCGATGCTGCCGATGCAGTCGTCCTTTGACGAAGGACACCAATGGATGAAACAGGCGCAGCGCCAGCACCACGCCATGGTGCAGGCGATCGAAAACGGTCAGGGGTATCGCGTGCAGGCGCTGTGCGAGGAGCACGTGGAGATCGCCTGCATGAACATGGAATACGCAATGGAGAAGCCCGACGTGGCCGCCGAGCTGCTGCCTGGGATCCATCTGGTCGCGCTCGAGGCAGGCCCCGGCGAGCTCGCCACCCGGCGGGCGCTGCGCAACCGTTGAGTGCCCCACGCCGAGACCCGCGCGGGGCACGCGGCAGACACGCCTACTCGTGCACGAAATGCGGCTGGCGCTTCTCGATGAAGGCCTTCATGCCTTCCTTCTGATCGCGCGTGGCGAAGGCCGAATGGAACACCCGGCGCTCGAAGAGCAGGCCTTCGGCGAGCGAGGATTCGAAGGCCCGGTTCACGGATTCCTTGGCCATCATGACGGCGGGCAGCGACATGCCGGCGATGATCGTGGCCGCCTCGATCGCTTCGTTCAACAGATCCTTGGCGGGCACCACGCGCGAGACGAGCCCGGCACGATCGGCCTCTTCCGCCGTGAGCATGCGGCCCGTGAGCACCATGTCCATGGCCTTGGCCTTGCCCACCGCGCGCGGCAGACGCTGGGTGCCGCCCGCCCCCGGGATCACACCGAGCTTGATCTCGGGCTGGCCGAAGCGCGCGTTGTCTGCCGCGATGATGATGTCGCACATCATCGCGAGTTCGCAGCCGCCGCCCAGCGCGTAGCCGCCCACGGCAGCGATCACGGGCTTGCGGATGCGGCGCAGGGTTTCCCAGTTGCGCGTGATGTAGTCCGTGCCGTAGACCTCCATGTAGGTCCAGTTCTGCATGGCGGCAATGTCCGCGCCGGCGGCGAAGGCCTTCTCGCTGCCGGTGATGACGACAGCACCGATGTCCAGGTTGTTCTCGAAGGCGAGCAGTGCGGCGCCGAGCTCGTCCATGAGGGCGTCGTTCAGGGCATTCAGCGCCTTGGGCCGATTCAGGGTGAGAAGGCCGACGCGGCCGTGGGTTTCGACGAGGACCAGCGGTTCGCTCATGGATGTCTCCTGACGGTGCCGCGGCGAGGCGCCGCGGACGGTATGATGGCTCGCAGCATTGTGCCAGTCACCCCGGCGGGCAGCCAAGCCGGCACCCGCCCCTCTCCGAACTCATGACCGATACCCCAATCCGCTACCGTCTTGCCCCCATCGACCTCGCTGGCCACCGCTGCGAGGTACGTCTCACGATCGACGAGCCCGCCGCCGATGGCCAGATCGTCTCACTGCCTGCGTGGATTCCCGGCAGCTATCTGCTGCGCGAATTCGCTCGCCAGATCGAAACGATCGAGGCCCGCAGTGGTCGCGAGCGCGTGGCACTGACCAAGCTGGATCGCAACACCTGGCACGCCGCGCCCTGTCGCGGTCCGCTCGTCATCACGTGCGTCATCTATGCGTGGGATCTCTCCGTGCGCTCGGCGCATCTGGATCAATCCCACGGCTTCTTCAATGGCACGAGCGTGTTCCTGCGCGTGCAAGGCCGCGAAACCTCGCCCTGCCTGCTGGAACTGGTGGCGCCGGATCGCCGCCAGACGTTCGCGGACACGCCTTGGCAGGTCTACACGAGCCTGCCCGAGGCCACGGGCGTGGCGGGCGCTGCACGCCGGCATGGCTATGGTCTTTACCAGGCCCCGGACTACGACGCCCTCATCGATCACCCGATCGAGATGGGCACCCCCCAGGTGGCGCGCTTCGTGGCGCACGGCGCCGAGCACGAGCTCGTATTCACCGGCACCGCGCCCGGGCTGGACCTCGGCCGCATCGCCGCGGACGCCAAGCGCATCTGCGAAGCCCAGATCGCGTTCTTCGAACCAGAAACGCGCCGCGCGCCCTTCCTGGACAGCGCACAGCGCTACGTCTTCATGACGCAGATCACGCCGGATGGCTATGGCGGCCTGGAGCACCGGGCCAGCACGGCCCTGGTGTGCGCCCGCGCCGATCTGCCGGTGACGGGCCGCGCGGAGCAGAGCGATGGCTACCGCACCTTCCTGGGTCTGGTCAGTCACGAGTACTTCCACACTTGGCACGTGAAGCGGATCAAGCCGGCGCTCTTCGCGCCCTATGATCTGTCGCGCGAGAACCATACCCGGCTGCTGTGGGTGTTCGAGGGCTTCACCTCCTATTACGACGATCTCATGCTGCTGCGCAGCGGGGTCATCGACCTGCCGGCGTATCTCAAGCTCGTGGCCAAGACGGTGGCGGGGGTCGAGCGGGCGCCGGGGCGTCACAAGCAGTCCGTGGCCGAGAGCTCGTTCGATGCCTGGACGCGCTACTACCGGCAGGACGAGAACTCGCCCAATGCGCTGGTGAGCTACTACACCAAGGGCTCGCTGATCGCGCTGGGCCTGGACATCACGCTGCGCAATGCCACGGGCGGACAACGCTCGCTGGACGACGTGATGCGGTTGCTGTGGACCCGCTATGGACGCGACTTCTATCAGGGTCGCCCTCGCGGGATCCCGGAAGACGCCCTGCCCGCCCTCATCGAAGAAGCCACCGGCGTGGACGCAAGCGCCTTCATCACGCGCTACGCCGAAGGCCGCGAGGACGTGCCCGTGCGCGAACTGCTCGCCACGCAACGCATCGCGACGCGCCCGCCCAAGGCCGTCACCGCGGCGGGACTGGACGTGCGCGTGCGCGCCCAAGGCACGGATGCCGTGCTTGCCACCGTGTTGGAAGGCGGCGCAGCGCATCGCGCGGGGCTGTCCGCACACGACGTGCTCGTGGCCATCGATGGCTTGCGCATCGCAGGCTCCGCGGGACTGGACGCTTTGCTCGCGCGCTACCAGCCGGGCGCGAGCGTGACGATCCACGCCTTCCGCGGCGACGAGCTGCGCGCCTTCAGCGTGCGCCTGGGCGAGGCCGCGCCGGCTGAACCGGCATTCGTGGCGGAATGACCACCCACCTCCCAGGCGCGCCAGGGACTGACGCGCCCGCGCTCGCGCAGGACGCTGCGCAGCCAGCCGCCGCGCCGGCCTGGCTCTCGCGCTTTTCGCTCGCGGGGCAGGTTGCCCTCGTGACCGGTGCCCGTCGCGGGCTGGGCTGGGAGATTGCCCGTGCGTTGGCCGGCTGCGGCGCGCACGTCGTCCTCAATGGACGGGAGGCGCACGCACTGGAAGCGGCGGCGCAGTCACTGCGCGAGCAGGGCGCCAGCGCCTCGGCGGCCGCCTTCGACGTCGGCGACGCTCCCGCCATGCGGGCCGCGTTCGCGCGCCTCGATGCGGAACACGGTCGTCTGGACATCCTCGTGAACAATGTCGGCGGCCGTTTGCGCCAGCCGCTCCAGTCGCTGGACGATGCGCAGATCCTCGGCCTGCTGCACACCAACCTCGCCGCCGGCGTGCTGCTCGCCCGCGAGGCGGCGCAGCGCATGCTCAAGCAAGGCAGCGGCCGGCTCATCGCGATCACCTCGATCGCAGGTCCGCAGGCGCGCGCGGGCGACGCGATCTATGCCACCGCCAAGGCTGGCCTGGCAGGCCTGGTGCGTGCCCTGGCCGCCGAATACGGCCCGCACGGCATCACCAGCAATGGCATCGCGCCCGGTGGCTTTGCCACCGAAGCGAATGCCGCCATGGTGGCGGACCCTGCGGTAGGGGCGCATTTTGCCAGCAGGACGCCGGTGGGACGATGGGGCCGGCCTGAGGAAATCGCCGGCGCCGCCGTCTTTCTGGCATCCCCAGCGGCGTCCTACGTCAATGGCCACGTGCTCGTCGTGGACGGCGGCATGTCCATCGCCATGTAGACGCGCTGCGCTTCAGGGCAACGGGTGACTGTTGCGCTGCTCGGCCAGCGTGTCATCCACCGCCTTGCGCAAGGCCAGTGCTGCCGTCGACGGAGCGCCACCTTGTCGGGTGATCCATTGCACAGGCCAGCGTGCCGAGCCGTGATCGATCGCGCGCACGTCGTACACCGTCGGATCCAGATGTGACGCCGCGAATGCCGGCAGCAGCGTCATACCCAGGCCGCAGCGCACCATCTGAAGCACGGTGGAATACAGCGACACCTCATAGGCGATGTTGAACGTGATGCCTTCCTCGGAGAACTGCAGGAAGAAATCGCGCCACTGCCCCGTCACCCGGCCAGTGAGGATGATCTCGGCATCCTGCAGCACGGCGCGCGGCAGGCGCTTGGACTTGCCGCGTAGCTCCGGCGCCAGGCCGGCACCGTAGACGGCATAGACCCGATCGTTCAGCAGCGGCTCGCTGCGCAGCAGACCTGCCAGACGCGGGTTGTTGCCCAGCGCGCCCACGGCAATGTCCACCTGCTCGACCGCCACGCCCTGGGCCACGTCCTGCACCGGCATGTCCACGAGATCGACCGACACCATGGGCTGGCGCTCGCGAAAGAGTGCCAATGCCCGGGGCATGAACGTCGCCGCGGCCAGCGGCCCTGCGGCCAGACGCAATCGGCCGCCCTCCTGCTCACGTCCTGTGCGAATGCCGTCCAGCGTGCGATTCAAATCCGTGATGGAGCGCAATGCGCTTGCGCGCAGCGTCTCGCCAGCCGCCGTGAGGTGCACGTTGCGCCCCCGTACCACGAGCGGCTCGCCCACGAGTTCTTCGAGCTCGCGAATCATGACGCTGATCGCCGACTGGGTCACCGCCAGCCGTCTGGCGGCAGCCGTGAAGCTGCCCGTCTCGGCCACGCCAATCAGCGCCCTAAGCTGTTTGATGGTAACCATGAAAATTTCTTATTCTTGGATCAGAAAATTGAACTTCATTGATTGGACGCATTACGACATACTACGGATGAACCCTGCTTATGGATGCGTGCCAGGAAACCGATGTCCGAATCTCCGCTGTTTCGTTTTGCCGTCATCGCGGATTCGCACGTGAACCCGTCGGACATCGACGAGATCTCGCCGTTCGCATCCCATCGGCTCACGAACACCCGGTTGCGCCATACCATCGCAGCGGTGAACGCCGCAGCGCCGGATTTCGTGGTGCACGTGGGGGACATGGTGCATCCGGTGCCCGAGGCGGTGTCGTACCCGCAGGCGGTCCGGATGTTCCGCGAAGCGACGGCAGCGCTGCAGGCGCCATTGCACCTGGTGCCGGGCAATCACGACACCGGGGACAAGTGCGCGGACTACGTGCCCGCCGGATCGATCCAGGAAGCGTATGCCGAGCGCTACGAGACGCACTTCGGACAGCACTTCTATAGCTTCGACACGCATGGCTGCCATTTCATCGTCATCAATACCTCGCTGATCAACGCGAGGCTCGACCGTGAGAAGGCGCAGGCGGCGTGGCTGGAGGCAGACCTGGCGGCCCACGCGGACCGGCGATGCTTCCTGATGATGCACTACCCTCCTTACGTAGCCTCAGCCGACGAGCCGGGCCATTACGACAACATCGATGAGCCCGGGCGCAGCTGGCTGCTGGCACTCCTGGCACGCCATCAGGTACGCACGGTCTTCACCGGACACGTCCATAACTTTTTCTACAACCGGCACGGGGATACCCAGTTCTTCCTCATGCCGTCGACCGCGTTCGTGCGCGCCGACTACGCCGAGATGTTCCGCGTGACGCAGCCCGATGGCCACGAGAACGGGCGCAACGACGACGCCAAGCTGGGCTTCATGCTGGTGGACGTGTATCCGCAGGCTGTTGTGCCGAGATTCGTACGCACGTTCGAGCGCGTACGCGAAGCCGACCCCACGCCTCAGCGTGACTGGCCTGCACTGCCCGCACCCTTGGCGCGTGGGCCGCGCCTGGGCATCGACCTGAGGCACGGCTGGACCGAGTTGCACGACATTCCCTACAGCAGCATGCTGGATGAGTTCCGCCGCAAGAAGGCGCGCAACGACTATCCGATCCTGGCGCTGTGGGAGATGGGGATCCGCAGCCTGCGCGTGCCCCTGGACGACCTGCTTGACCCAGCCACGCGTGAACGCATGGCCGCCCTGCGCCAATTGGGGATCTACTTTACCGTATTTCATTTCGGGTGGCCGAACGAAAACTCGCTCGGTGTGGCGCAAAAACACGCGCTCCTGCTCGACGGGATCGAGCTGATTCTCAAGTGGCCTTTGCCCGAGGACCACGGGCAGCGACTGCTGTCTCTACAGGCAAGGTTGGGCGTGCCTGTCGCGGTGTCGCGCTTCTGGAGCGCGGCGGGCGGTTCGCGCGATGGCAAGCAGATCAAGCTGCTGGTCGACCACGGCTACCAGGGCGCCGACGACCCGCATCTCGCAGACGCGGCCACACTGAGCCCGCAGACCGGCGTGGATCGGCTGGTGTTTCGTATCAGCCACACCACCCCCGCGCACGCCGGTATCGCCGAAGCCGCTGCCTATTGCAGCGCCCGCGGATTGCACGCGCACGTCCACGTCCGGCTCGCATCGAACACGCCGGCGCAGGGTGCGCCGGATGCCTGGCACAACGCGATGCGCGCAGCGCAAGCGGCCTTCTGTGCACAGACCGTACCGGGCGCCACCATCTTTCTCGACACGCTGGCCGACGTGGACCGCGGGTACTTTCCGCGTGCCGGGCTGATCGATCGCCTGGGCAATCCCCAACTGGGCAGCCGTATCATCCGCAACCTGCACGGCGCCCTGAGCGAGCTGCCGCCGCTGGACGCGGGCGTGACGTGGACGCCGGTTCCCGGAGGCCTGATGGGTGAGGCCAGGAGTGCCGGCAATGCCGTCTGGCTGATTCTTCCAGAACAGGAAAATGCGCCTGCCGCATTGTCAAGCACTAAATTTGGCAACAATTTGCGTTACACGAATCTCGTGGACGGAATTTCCGGCGAATCGGCGCGAATCTCGGCAAGCCGATCAGGTAATGTGACGAGTTTCGACGAGCCGGTGCTTCTGTACGCTGGCCGTTCTTGATTCACTGCGCTGCGGGTCATCCTGCCCCGGCGATTGTCGGGAGATGGTGATGGCGGCTTGGCGCTGGCAGGCTCTGGTGATGTCGATGATGGTGGCGGGCACCTGCCATGCCCAGGCGGCGTGGCCGGATCGCCCCATCACCACGGTCGTCCCCTTTCCCGCTGGGGGCGCCATCGACGTGGCCACCCGGGTGCTGCTGCAGGAGATCAGCGGCCCGCTCGGCCAGAGCATCGTCACCCAGAATCGCCCGGGCGCCTCGGGAAACATCGGTACCTCGCAAGTCGTGCGATCCGCCGCCGATGGCTACACCTTGCTGCTCGGTGCAGCGCCCAACACCGCCATCAGTCCCTACATGTACAAGGACCTGGGCTACGACGTGGCCAAGGATCTGGCGCCCATCGCCCAGTTCGGCGATGCAGTGAACGTGATCTACGTGAACGCGGGCTTTCCCGCCCAGGATCTCGCGAGCCTGATCCAGGCGGCGCGCACTGCCGAGAAGCCGTTGGCCTATGCCTCGCCGGGCAGTGGCACGACGGTCCATCTCGCCATGGAGCTGGTCCGATCGGGCAATCAGCTCGAGATGCTGCATGTGCCGTTCAAGGGCAGCCCCGCGGCGGTCGCTGCCGTTGCTGCAGGCGAAGTGCCGATCGGCGTGGATGCCCTCGGCCCTGTGCTGCCGATGATCCAGGCGGGCAAGGTCCGGCCGCTCGCCGTCTCGGGCAGCCAACGGTATGCCGGCCTACCCGACGTGCCCACTTTCGCCCAGGCCGGCGTGAAGACGCTGGTGCCGGCGTCCTACCTGGGTCTCTTCGCACCCGCAGGCACGCCCGAGCCCGTCATCCGTCAGGTCGCCGACGCCATGCGCGACGCCTTGAAGAAGCCGGCGGTGGTCGAGCGCCTGGAACAGTTGGGCTATCTGGCCGCCTACCGCGACACGGCCGACTTTGCGCAACGCGTCGAGGCCGAGCGCCCGGTGTGGAAGAACGCCGTCGAGATCTCCGGCGCCACGGTGGACTGAGCGCGTCCGGCGTTACTTGAGCGGGTAGCCCAGATTGCGGAAGGCCTCGGAGAGCCGGTCCCGTCCGGTCAGCGACTGGGGCGAGGCCATGCGTGCCAGCGCACGGCCTACCCAGCTCTCGCCCATGCCCTGGTTCGCATAGAAGGCATTGACGCGCTCTTCGTAGCGCGTCACTTCGAGCCGTTGGGCTGTGAGATCATAGGTTTCGTGGTGCAGCACGGCCGCCTGCGGCAGGCGCGGCTTCACGGTGGCGTTGTCGTCCGCCGCGGGATAGCCCAGGCACATCCCGAAGACGGCAAAGACGTGCGGCGGCAGGTTCAGGATCTCGGCCACGGCCTCCGGCTTGTTGCGGATGCCCCCGATGTACACCCCGCCCAGACCGAGCGATTCGGCGGCCACCATGGCGTTCTGCGCCGCGAGCGCCGCATCGACGCAGCCCAGCACGCCGGCTTCCAGGTAATCCTGGCCATCCAGCGGCACCGCGTGATCGCCCGCGAGCTGACGCAGACGGGCGAAATCCGCCAGCCAGACCAGAAAGAGCGGCGCCTGTGCCACGTGCCGCTGGCCACCGGCACATTCGGCCAAGGCGGCCTTGCGGGCGGGGTCGCGCACCGCGACCACACTCCAGATCTGCAGATTGGACGAGGTGGCGGCAGACTGCCCGGCAGCGACGATCGCGCGCAGCATGTCGTCCGTGACCGGACGCGCGTCGTCGTAGCGGCGCACGGAGCGGTGAGCCAGGAGCGCGGCGATGGTGGGATTCCAGGCCATCGCGTCGGCGGCCTCGGGAGCCGCGCCGTAGCGGGCGTGGAACGCGGTATCGGAAGAGGGAACGGTATCGGTCATGACAGGCTCGATTCTGCGAAAAAAGCGGGCTCGCGCGGCGCACGAGGCCCTGGCGCGCCCACTATACCGAACCGCGGCGCTTACAATGCCAGCATGACTCCCTCCCCCACCCAGCTCGCCAACGCGCGCGCGGCGCTCGTCACCGGCGCGGGCAAGCGCATCGGACGCGCCATTGCGTTGGCACTGGCTGCGGCCGGCTGGCGGGTGGCGGTGCACTACAACGGCTCGCGCGAAGACGCCCTGGCGACGGTGGCAGACATCCGCACACAGGGCGGCACCGCGGAAGCCTTCGACTGTGATCTCGCGGATGAAGCGGCGGTGAACGGGCTCGTCGCCCGCGTGGCCACGCATTTCGGTCGCGTGGACGCCGTCGTCAACAATGCTGGCGTATTCGAGTTCGACGATGCCGCGTCATTTCGGGGCGCCAACCTGATCGCCCACCTCGGGCCCAATCTCGTGGCACCGATCGCGCTCGCGCGAGATCTCGCCGCGCATCTGCGCGAGCGGGGTCAAGACGCCCGGGGCGTGGTCGTGAACCTGCTCGATCAGAAGCTCTGGAACTACAACCCGGATTTCCTTTCGTACACGCTCACCAAGGCTGCGATGGAAGCGGCCACCACCATGCTGGCCCAGGCGCTGGCGCCCGCCGTGCGCGTGGTGGGCGTGGCGCCCGGCCTGACCTTGCCCAGCCACATGCAGAGCGAGGCCGATTTCGCCCGCACGCACCAGATGTCGCCGCTGGGCCGCGCGAGCGATCCGCAATCCGTGGCCGACGCCGTCGTCTTCGCGGCCGGCAACCCGGCCATCACCGGCACGACGCTCGTCGTCGATGGCGGACAGCACCTGGTGGGCTTCGCCCGCGACTTCAGCCTGATGCGGGACCCCCAAGAATCATGATAGAACGACGAATCTTCTTCTCTCGCCTGGCGGTCGATTCCCAGATCGGCATCCTCGATCACGAGCGCGGCACCACCCAGCCGCTGCACGTGGACGCGGAGTTCGCCGTCAACGTGCGCCCGCCGGCGAGCCACGACGACATCCACGACGTGCTGGACTACCGGCGCCTGCGCGAGACGATCATCGACGAGTGCTCCAAGGCGCACGTCAATCTGCTCGAGACGCTGTGCGACCGCCTGGCCGCCCGGCTCCTGCAAGACTTTGCCGACGTGACGAGCGTGAAGCTGCGTGTGGGCAAGCCGATGGCCTTCGCCGATTGCGCGGCCGTGGGCATCGAAGTCTTCGCCACCCGCCCGGCCTGAGTGCCGGGCCCCAACCTGCTTTTGCTGCCATGAACGCCGTTCTCACGCCCGCCACCGCCCCTGCCGACGCCGCTGCCGAGCGCAAGCTCGCCTTCGAGCGCAACAAGCTCGCCAAGCGGCTGATGCGCGAGACAGGCCGCGCCATCGTCGACTTCAACATGATCGAGGAAGGCGACCGGGTCATGGTGTGCCTGTCCGGCGGCAAGGATTCCTACGGGCTGCTCGACATCCTGATGCGGCTGCGCGAACGCGCGCCGATCGACTTCGAGATCATCGCCGTCAATCTGGACCAGAAGCAGCCTGGCTTTCCGGAACATGTCCTGCCCGAGTACCTGCAGAAGCTGGGCATCCCCTTTCACATCGAGACCCAGGACACGTACTCGATCGTCAAGCGCCTGGTGCCCGAAGGCAAGACGACGTGTTCGCTGTGCTCGCGCCTGCGCCGCGGCATCCTGTACCGGGTGGCCGATGAACTCGGCGCGACCAAGATCGCCCTGGGCCATCACCGCGACGACATCGTGGCGACCTTCATGATGAACCTCTTCTACGGGGGACAGATGAAGGCGATGCCGCCCAAGCTCGTGTCCGACGATGGTCGCCACACCGTGATCCGGCCCCTGGCCTATGTGAAGGAAGACGACCTCGTCGCCTACGCGGCCTGGCGTGCCTTCCCGATCATCCCGTGCAATCTGTGCGGCTCGCAGGATGGCCTGAAGCGCCAGGAAGCCGCGCGTCTGATCGACGAGTGGGAAGCGCGCTTTCCCGGTCGCATCGACAACATGTTCAACGCGCTGAGCCGCGTCACGCCCAGCCATCTCATGGACCGCGAACTCTTCGATTTCGCCGGTCTCAAGCCCACGGGCGCACCCAATCCCCAAGGCGACACCGCCTTCGATCCGGTCGAGCCCACGAGCGCCGCCACCGACGAAGCCTGTGGCGAGCCCGCCCGGGACGATGGCCTGCGCCCGGTGCAGATCCTCCGGCGCCGTCCCGCCGATACCTAGCATTCCCTGTCACACCTGCCGCAGCGAGCCGTCATGAGCCAGTTCTGGAGCCCCATCGTTCATCAGTTGACGCCCTACGTGCCCGGCGAACAGCCGCGCATCTCGGGGCTGATCAAGCTCAACACCAACGAGAACCCGTACGGGCCGTCGCCCAACGTGCTGGGCGTGCTGCAGGATCACGCCGACAACTCGTTGCGCCTGTATCCGGATCCGCACAGCTCGGCACTCGCCCGCATCATCGCCACGCATCACCACGTGAAGCCGGAGAACATCTTCCTGGGCAATGGCTCGGACGAGGTGCTCGCCCATGTGTTCAACGGCTTGCTGCGCCAGGCGCAGCCGCTGCAGATGCCGGACATCACCTACAGCTTCTATCCGTCCTACTGCAAGCTGTACGACATCCCGCACGTGGTGCGCCCCGTCAACGAGCGCTTCGAGATCGTGCTGGCCGATTACGCGGCGGGCGCCGGCCCCATCATCTTCGCGAACCCGAACGCGCCCACGGGGCACCTGCTGCCGCTGGACGCCATCGAGACGCTGTTGAAGCGCGTGCCGAACCAGGTCGTCGTCGTCGATGAGGCGTATGTGGATTTCGGTGGCAAGACGGCCATCCCGCTGACGCGCCAGTACCCGAACCTGCTCGTGGTGCAGACGTTCTCCAAGTCGCGCTCGCTCGCGGGCCTGCGCGTGGGGTTCGCCGTAGGCAATGCCGCGTTGATCGAAGGGCTGGACCGCGTCAAGAACAGCTTCAACTCGTTCCCGCTCGGCGCGCTCGCCCAGGCCGGCGCGGTGGCGTCGTTCGAGGACGACAACTGGTTCCGCACCACGCGCGAGAAGATCATGAACTCGCGTCATGACCTGTCCCTGGCGCTGGAAAAGCGCGGCTTCGACGTGCTGCCCTCGCACACCAACTTCATCTTCGCCCGTCACCCTGGGCACGACGGCGCGGCGCTGGCTCAGGCCTTGCGCGATCGCAACGTGCTGGTGCGGCACTTCAAGCTGCCGCGCATCGATCAGTTCCTGCGGATCTCGATCGGCACGGAAGCGGAATGCGCCGCGCTGCTGAAGGCGCTCGACGCGATCCTGGGGCATTGAGCGCAGTCTGGGCTGGCGCGCTGTCTGAGGCGCCAGCCCCGCGGTGCCGGGGCCTCGCCCGGCGCGAGTTCTGGGTCAGTGCCGTGTCAGACGCTGGCCCCGGAGCCTAGGCCCTGTGAGAGTTCGGCCTCAGACTTGCCGTATCAGGCGTTTACTTCAGGCCGGGTGCCCAGCCATTCGGGCCCCGGCACCTCGATCCCCATGAGCCCCAGCACTCGGGCCACGGTGTGGTCCACCATCTCGTCGATGGACTGCGGCCGGTGATAGAACGCCGGCAGCGGCGGAAAGACGATGCCGCCCATCTCCGTGACGGCCGTCATGTTGCGCAGGTGGGCCAGATTGAACGGCGTCTCGCGCACCATCAACAGCAAGCGGCGGCGCTCCTTCAGGACGACGTCTGCAGCCCGCGTGATGAGATTGTCTGACAGGCCCTGGGCCACGGCCGCCAGCGTGCGCATCGAGCACGGCAGGATGATCATGCCGTCGGTCGCAAAGCCACCGCTCGCGAGCGTGGCGCCCACGTCGCGGATGCCATAGACATGGTCGGCCAGCGCATGAAATTCCGCCCGCCCCACGTCCAGCTCGTGCTTGATGTTGAGCACGCCCGATGGCGAGATCACCAGGTGCGTCTCGACATCCGCGAGCGGCTGCACCATCTGCAGCAGCCGCAGCGCGTAGATCGACCCGGTGGCGCCCGTGATGCCGACGATCAGCCGGCGTGGCCGGCCTGCGCCGGACATCAGCCCGTGACGCCTGCGCCGTCGAGCAGCTGCTTGAGCTCACCCGACTCGTGCATCTCGGCCATGATGTCCGAGCCGCCGACGAATTCGCCCTTCACGTAGAGCTGGGGAATCGTCGGCCAGTTCGAGAACTCCTTGATGCCCTGACGGACTTCGTCGTCCTCGAGGACGTTGACGGTGATGAGCTGCTTCAAGCCGCACGACTTGAGCAGCTGGATGGCACGGCCGGAGAAGCCGCACTGCGGGAACTGGGCCGTGCCCTTCATGAAAAGGACGACGGGGTTGTCGGTGACGGTCTGGCTGAGGAATTCCTGGACGGTGCTCATGGCTGCCTCGCAATGAAGAGATGACGACAATTATAGAAGTGCGCCGGTGATCCGTTCGATCCCGGCAAGGTCGCGCAGGCTGCGCGCGTCACGCAGGCCTGCCTGGTCCAGCAGATCGCGTACCGCGGCGGCCTGGTCATAGCCGTGCTCGAACCACACCGCGCCGCCCGGCGCGAGCCGCGCCGCAGCGCCCTGGGCCAGAATGCGCAGCGCGGCGAGGCCATCGGCGTGGTCCGTGAGCGCGTCGATCGGCTCGAAGCGCAGGTCGCCCTGGGTCAGATGCGGATCCCCGGCGACGATGTAAGGGGGATTGGAAACGATGAGATCGAAGATGGGGGCGGCCTCCTGCGACGGCAAGTCGGCGGGCGTCGAACCGGTCGCGGCAGGCATGGCCGCGCGCGCGGGGCCCGACGCCACCGTCTCAGACGCCAGCGCCGACCACCAATCGCCCGCCAGGAACGTCACCTCCGCCCCCAGGTCACGGGCATTGGCCCGCGCCACGGCGAGCGCCGCTTCGCTCTGGTCGGTGGCGATGACGACGGCGTCCGGCCGGGCCAGGGCCAGGGAGATCGCAATCGCGCCGCTGCCTGTGCCCAGGTCCAGGATGCGCGGACGGGTGCGTCCCGCGACGTGTGCCAGCCCTGTCTCCACGAGGAGTTCGGTTTCCGGCCGGGGAATCAGCACGTCCGGCGACACCGCAAAGGCATGCCCCATGAACTCGCGGCTGCCCAGCAGGTAGGCGATGGGCTCGCCCGCGGCGCGACGGGCGGTCAGATCCGCAAAGCGCGCCGCGTCGGCTGGGGCGATTGCGTCCGTATCGTGCGTGATGAGCCACGTGCGCGGCACGCCCAGCACGTGACACAGCAGCAAGCGCGCTTCGCTGGCAACGATGCCGGCATCCCGGAGCCATTGCGCGACGGTGCGTGCTGCCGCGGCATTGCCATTCCCGGGGGTGGTCATGCGCGCCCCCAGGCCGCGGCGCGGCTCGCCCGCATCGCGCCTGACGCGCCGCCGAATCGACGGCTCGCGGGGGCGCCGCGCGAGAAGCGCTGCCCAGCCACGGCAACCGGCCGGGCAGGCGGCGTTGCCGCCGTGCCGGTTCGGATCATGCTCACGCCTCGCCCAGCGCCGCCAGCAGCTCGGCCTGATGTTCGGCGAGCAGCGCCCCGGTGATCTCGTCCAGATCGCCGTCCAGCACGTGCTGCAGCTTGTACAGGGTGAGATTGATGCGGTGATCCGTGATCCGCCCCTGCGGGTAGTTGTAGGTGCGGATGCGCTCGGAGCGGTCGCCCGAGCCCACCAGGCTCTTGCGCTGCGCGGCTTCCTTGGCCTGACGCTCGCGCACTTCCTTGTCATGCAGGCGCGCGGCCAGCACCTTCATCGCCTTGTCGCGGTTGCGATGCTGGGAACGATCGTCCTGGCATTCCACCACCAGGCCCGTGGGCAAATGGGTGATACGCACGGCCGAATCCGTCTTGTTGATGTGCTGGCCGCCCGCACCGCTCGCGCGGAACGTGTCGATGCGCAGCTCCGACGGGTTGATGTTGATCTCGGCCATCTCGTCGGGCTCCGGCATCACGGCCACCGTGCAGGCCGACGTGTGGATGCGGCCCTGGGCTTCGGTCTCCGGCACGCGCTGCACGCGGTGGCCGCCCGATTCGAACTTGAGCTTGCCGTAGGCGCCCTCGCCTGCCAGGCGCACGATCACTTCCTTGTAGCCACCGAGTTCGGACGGGCTCTCGGACATGATTTCCGTCTGCCAGCGATTGCGCTCGGCATGGCGCAGGTACATGCGCAACAGATCGCCCGCAAAGAGCGCGCTCTCGTCGCCGCCCGTGCCGGCGCGGATTTCCAGGAAGAGATTGCGCGCATCGTCCGGATCCTTGGGCAGGAGCAGCAGCTGCAGCTCGTCGGCCAGCGCGCTCATGCGCGCGCGCCCCGTCTCGATCTCCTCTTCCGCCATGGCCTTCATGTCCGGGTCGGCCAACATCTCGCGCGCTGCCTCGACGTCGGATTCCACCCGCACGAAGGCATCGAAGGCCTGCACGACGGGCTCGAGCTCGGCGCGCTCGCGCGAGAGCTTGCGGAATTCGCCCACATCGCTGCCCACCTCAGGGGTGGCCAGCAAGGCATCGATTTCGACCAGGCGGCGCGACAGCTGCTCGAGTCGCTCGCGCATGGAGGCTTTGATCATGACGGCGGTTCCGGATACGTTCGGCGGGCTTGCAGTGCCCAGACGGATGAAGAGACGAGAGGGGCCAGCCACAGGCGGCCGGCACGGGCAAGGCCTGCGCACGGCAGACGGCCCGGGAAAGCCGAGCGCCGCTAACGCTCGCGCAGGGGATACAGGCGCGGCAGCCAGGCGAGCAGTTGCTCGCGGTGCTCGCCTTCGCTTTGGTTGAGCGCGGCCAGGGGGCCGTGCAGATACTTCTGGGTGAGCCCGTGGGCCAGCTGCTCGAGCACGGCCTCGGGGGATTCGCCGCGCGCGAGCATCTTGCGCGCGCGATCGAGCTCGGCCGCGCGGATGGCGCCCGCCGCCTGGTGCAGATCGCGGATCACCGGCACCATCTCACGCGTGCCCAGCCAGTGCATGAAATGCTGCACCCGGGTTTCGATGATGGCCTCGGCCTGCACCACCGCCGCCTTGCGCGCGTCCGTGGCCGATTGCACCAGCCGGCCCAGATCGTCCACACAGTAGAGATAGACGTCGTCCAGCCGGGCGACTTCGGCTTCGATGTCGCGCGGCACCGCCAGATCGACCATCACGATCGGCTTGCGACGCCGCTGACGGGTAGCCCGCTCCACCATCCCCAGGCCGAGGATGGGCAGGGAGCTTGCCGTACAGGAGACCACCACGTCGTAGTCGGCCAGCCGCTCGGGCAGGTCCGACAGCTTCATGGTGTCGCCCGAGATGCGCGTGGAGAGCGTCTCGGCGCGCGCGAGCGTGCGATTGGCCACCGTGACGCGCTGCGGATGCTGCGCGGCGAAGTGGGTGGCGCAGAGATCGATCATCTCGCCCGCGCCGATGAAGAGCACCTTCACCTGGGTGAGATCGCCGAAGACCCGCTCGGCCAGCCGCACCGCCGCAGCCGCCATGGAGACGGACTGCTCGCCGATGGCCGTCTGAGAGCGGACTTCCTTGGCCACCGCAAACGTGCGCTGGAACAGCTGGTGCAGCAGCGTGCCGAGCGAGCCGGCATCATCTGCCGTGCGCACGGCTTCCTTCATCTGCCCGAGGATCTGCGGCTCGCCCAGCACCATCGAATCCAACCCGCTCGCCACGCGGAAGGCGTGACGCACGGCGTCGTCCTGGTCGTGACGATAGAGATGGGGGTGCAGATCGTCTGCCGAGATGCGCTGATGCTCGGCCAGCCAGATCGGCAGCTGCCGGGCCGCCTGGGGCTCGGCCGCACAGTAGATCTCGGTGCGATTACAGGTGGAGAGAATCGCCGCTTCGCGCACCGCGCCGCCAAACGCCGCGCGCAGGCCATCCAGTGCCGGGCGCAGCAGGTCACCCGTCAACGACACCCGCTCGCGCACGGCAAGCGGCGCGGAGGTGTGGTTCAGACCGAATGTGATGACGTCGACCGACATACGTGAGGCCCGTGGCACCGGACGCAGGGCGCCGGCAGCGAGCTCGAATCAGGAAGCGGAAGCCTAGATTATAAGCAACCGACCGTGAGAACGCACAAAAAAGTCCTGCACACGGTTTGACGTGGGTCAAATATGGTGTATAGTTGCGGTCTTCGTTGGCCTGGTAGCTCAGTTGGTAGAGCAGCGGATTGAAAATCCGCGTGTCGGTGGTTCGATTCCGCCCCAGGCCACCAAGGAATTCCAAAGGGGGCTGCACGTGAGTGCAGCCCCCTTTTTCGCGTCCTCATTCGTGGCGGCGTGAGGCGTCGGACAGTGATGGGTCTGAGCGCTTCGGTCGCCTTTAAGGCGGCCTGTGATCGACGATGGTTGCGCCCCCAAGACCGGCCCCTCATGAATGATCAGTGCTCGATTGCTGCTTGTTCAAGCCTCACCGACGAGTTGCCGTGCACTGGCAGGCCCATATGCTGTTGGCCCACGAAGGCTCAGCGCTGGTCTGAGCGATTTACGTGGCAGCACCAATGGTCATTGCGGCCGGTGACCGCCACAATGACATCCCGCAATTGCAGTTGGGAGATCATGGATCCGACGAACGAGCGCCAGAAGTCCAGGAGCTGAAGGTCGAGCGGCAGTCGCTCATCATCGCGACTATAAACAGGAGTCTATGTGAAAACCGGAAAGTCGATTCCCGGGGTCGATCGCCTACCGTGGTGGCAGCAAAAATGGGTAGTCGAGTTCGGAGCCGCGACGCTCGCATTGCTATTACTCATGCGGCAGCGGCGCTCCCCGCCGTCTGACGATCCGCTGAGTGGACAAATGACACTCGGCGTGATTTACTTTGATTCAAGTAGTCGCGGCGTGTTCGACAACGAAGAAGTTCAGGAGCAGATACTTTCGTTGGTTGACGCAATCGCAGACTATGTAACCTGGAGGTATTAAGATGACTACTCCCAAAACTCCAAAGGGTCCGGGCAGTAAGTACATCGAGAGCACCAGTCTCGTATCCCCTACCGGATCGAAACTGGTGGTGCGTAGGATCCGCTTGACGCGAACCGGCCGCGATGCTCTTACTACTCAGAGCGAAGGAATTCCGGATCGAGCCTCGAAGTCCTTTCGCACGAAAGAGCAGTTTGAGCCTGCCTGAGTCGTCTGCTGAATGAGCCCGCTAAGGCGGGCTTTTTTGCGTCACCTGCAGCCATGGTGGCACATTGACAACCATCCGCCGCGTGATCGCGCGGATATGAGCAAGACGACATATGGCCTGAGGCACCCTCCGTGCCTTGTATCAAGATCGATCAGATCAACGTTGAGAGACTGAGTGTGCTAGATGCAACCTGCGCTGCCACGTCCGGCCGCAGTTGTCGTTTGCGGTACGGCTATGGCCGTAACGGATCCGCCTAGGCAATAAGCTCCTGCGGGGCCGCACGTACGACACGAAGTGGAGCGCAGACTACGCGACCTTCTTCACCCGATTGACCAGAATCGGCACGAACAGGAACAGCGCGGCCAGCGACAGGAACGCGATCGACACCGGCGTCTGCACCAGGACCGACAGGTTGCCCTGCGCTGCCGCAAGCGCGGTGCGCAGCTGGTTCTCTGCCATCGGCACGAGGATGAGCCCGATCAGCAGCGGGGGGATCGGGAATCCATAGACGCGCATGGCGTAGCTCATGACCCCGAGCGCGGCCATCAGGAGCAGATCGAACACGGATCCCGACACGCCCCAGATGCCGATCATGGCAAAGACCAGTATCCCGGCGTAGAGCTGCGGGCGGGGCACGCGCAAGAGCTTGACCCAGATGCCCACCAGCGGCAGGTTCAGCACCAGCAGCATCACGTTGCCGATGTACAGCGAGGCGATGAGGCCCCAGATCAGTTCGGGATTGCTGTTGAAGAGGAAAGGGCCGGGCTGCAGGCCGTAGTTCTGGAAGGCGGCCAACAGGATGGCCGCGGTGGCGGACGTGGGTAGCCCCAGGGTCAGCAAGGGCACGAGGATGCCTGCGGCGGCCGCGTTGTTGGCCGCCTCGGGGCCGGCCACGCCCTCGATGGCCCCCTTGCCGAATTCGTCCTTGTGCTTCGAGAGCTTGCGCTCCATGGCGTAGGACAGCATGGTGGGAATCTCGGAGCCGCCGCCGGGAATCGTGCCGATCGGAAAGCCCAGCGCGGTGCCGCGCAGCCACGGTTTCCAGGAGCGCTTCCAATCCTCGCGCGTCATGAAGGTCCAGCCCTTCACGGTCACGATCTCGTCCTCTTCCTTCACATAGCGGCTGGCTACGTAGAGGATTTCGCCCACGGCGAACACCGACACGAGGACGACCGTGAGCTCGACACCGTCGAGTAGTTCAGCCGCGCCGAAGGTCATGCGGGGCTGGCCGGTCATGGCGTCGATGCCGATGAGGCCCAGGCCCAGGCCGATGAACAACGACACGAAGCCCCGGACCCGGGATGCACCCATGACGACGGCCACCGAGGTGAAGGCCAGCACCGTCAGCGCAAAGTAATCCGCCGGCTTGAGCAAAAAGGCCAGCTCTGCCACCACTGGGGCGGCAAAAGTGAGCAGCAACGTGGCGATCGTGCCGGCCACGAAGGAGCCGATGGCCGCCGTCGCGAGCGCCGCGGCGCCGCGCCCGGCCCGGGCCATCTTGTTGCCCTCGAGCGCGGTCATCATCGACCCCGCTTCGCCCGGCGTATTGATGAGTATGGAAGTCGTGGAGCCGCCATACATGGCGCCGTAAAGCACGCCCGCGAACATGATGAACGCGGACACCGGCCCCACCGACACGGTGATCGGCAACAGCAGCGCGATGGTGAGTGCCGGCCCGATCCCGGGCAGCACGCCGATGGCGGTGCCCAGCACGGATCCGACGAAGGCCCACATGAGGTTGGTGGGCGTGAGCGCCACCTCGAAGCCCTGCAACAGCAACGCCAAGGTGTCCATCACAGCCCCGCCAGCGGGAGGAACCCGCCCAGTTGCAATCCCAGCCAGCCAAACAGCCACCAGCACACCGCGCCCAGCACGAACCCATAGATGAGATCGGCCAGCACGCGGCGCGAGCCGAAGGCGCGGGCCACCAGCATGAAGGACAGCATCGCCGTCACCGGCAGGCCCAGCGTCTCGATGGCAAGCGCCGGCAGGACCACGGCCAGGAGCGCGGTGAAGAAGGCCCGCTTGTCCATGGGCTGCCCAGCCGCTGCGTTCTCGGCGCCTTCAGGCTCGAACACCTCACCCCGGGCGATCTGGATCAGCAGCAGGATGCCCAGCACGACCAGACCGAGCCCCACCACCGACACCAGCATGCCCGGGCCGATCGCCGCGTACTGCGCCGTGGCCGAAAGCTCGGTCGAGGCATATAGGCAGACGCCACCCAGGCCCATCACCGCCAGCCCCAGCCACCAGGGGCCTTTGCGCAACCCAATCATCCACGTTCCTTCAGGCGTCACCGCAAGAGAAGACGGCGTTGGCCATTACTTGGCCAGGCCTGCGTCCTTGAGCACCTGATTGATGCGCTGGCTCTCGCTCTGCATGAAGGCGCCGAACTGATCGCCCGGCAGGAAGTACGGATCCCAGCCCTGCTTGGCGAGCACGGCCTTCCAGGCGTCGCTCTCGCTGAGTTTGGTGAAGCGGTCCACCCATTCCTGGCGATTGGCCTCGGGCATGTCGATGGAACCCAGCACGCCGCGCCAGTTGGCGATCTCGACGTCGTAGCCCGCTTCCTTGAAGGTCGGGACATCCGGCAGGTTCTTCATGCGTTCGGCGGTGGTGACGCCGAGGATGCGGATCCGGCCATCCTGCGCGAACTGCTGGAACTCGGAAACCCCCGAGATCCCGGCCTTCAGCGTGCCGTTGACGATACCAATCACCGTATCCGAGCCACCCGCCTGCGGGATGTAGTTGAGCGACTGCGGGGGCACGCTGGCGCTTTGCGCGAGCAGTGCCAGGGCGATGTGGTCCACGCCGCCCGCCGAGCCGCCACCCACGGCCGTCGCGCCGGGGTTGCTCTTCAATGCCTTCACGAAGTCGTCGAGCGTCTTGTAGGGGGAATCGGCCTTGACGGCGAGCACCAGGTATTCGGCCGTGAGGCGGGCCACCGGCTTGAACTTGCTGAGATCGATGGGGGATTTGTTGAGTGTGACAGCGCCCACCGTGATCGCACCGAACACCGCCAGCGCATCCGGCTTGCCCTTGGAGGCCCGCTGGAAATCCGCCAGGCCGATCGTGCCGCCGGCGCCACCCTTGTTCGTGTAATTGACCGTGCCAGTGTAGATGCCGGCCTGATTCATGGCCTGGAAGGCCTGCCGCCCCGTGGAATCCCAACCGCCGCCGGGATTGGCCGGCAGCATCACGCTCACCTGCGCGTGCGCCGCACCCGCGCACACCACTGCCCCGAACGCCAGTGCCTTCAGCCACTGAATCGCTTTCATGCCCGTCCCCTTCTCTCTCTTGTTGTCATCACGCGAGGCGATCGTGGCAGCGTATGCCTCTGCCCATGACCTGTCAATGCGCTGTCATTCCACTGTCAATTCGGCGTGACTGCAACGTACATGACCAGAGGCTGCGGCAGTGCAGCGCGACAGCAGGCTCGCGGCTGCATAGGGGAATGCCGCTTGCTTTGTGTCTTGCTGTCCCCGCAGCACGTCGCTGTGTTGCGGGCCTGAAAACGCTGAACTGGATCCTGCCGTGAACGCCACTGGGCTGCGCCTCGAGCACCCGCCTGATGTCTTCGCCAAGCTTCGTCGGCTGATCGAAGACGGGCTCGACGGCCTGCCTCGACCCGGCAGCGGCCGGACACTGGAACGCTGGCGCGCGCTGGCCGCCGTTGCCGAGCGGGATCTCACACTCGCGAAGCTCTTCGAAAGTCATGTGGATGCGATCGCCATCCTGCGCGAACTCGAACCAGACCACCCGGACGCTGCACCTGGCCTTTGGGCCGTCTGGTGCGCCGAGCCACCGGCGCAGAGGGTGATGTCACGCGCGCGGGGCGCTGACGGAGTGAGACTAGACGGCATCAAGGCCTGGTGCTCGGGAGCCGCTCACGTCGATCACGCGCTCATCAGCACGTGGGACGACGAAGGCCGCCCACAGCTGGTACAGGTGGCCACGGCGCAGCCGGGAGTGCGGGTGGGCACCGACGGTTGGGCCGCGGTGGGCATGGCCCAGACCGCCACGGTGGACGTGGCATTCGATGGCGCCGTCGGCGTGCGCGTGGGCGCCCCGGGCGAGTACGTGTCCCGCCCGGGTTTCCTGCACGGCGGCGCAGGCGTGGCTGCCTGTTGGTACGGCGGCGCGTGTGCCCTGGCCGCTCATGTCCGGCGCAATGCCCAGCAGCGGCCCGAGGACGCTCATGCCCTCGCGCACCTTGGCGCGATCGACGTGGCCCTGGCCCAGGCGCGCGCGCTGCTGCGCGAAGCCGCCCACGCCATCGACGCCACGCCCTGGGACCCCTGCGCGCAAGCCGTGCAACGCGCGCGTCTGGCCGTCGAAGCCGCGGCCGAGACCGTGCTGCACCGTGCCCCGCGCGCCGTGGGTGCCGGGCCGATGTGCAAGGACGCGACCTTTGCCAGGATGATGGCCGACCTGCCCGTTTTCATTCGTCAAAGCCACGCAGAGCGCGATCTCGCCGCACTCGGGCTGGCACTGTCACCAAAGAATCTCGCCTCACCATGGACACTGTGAGCTCGCGCTTCATCCAGGGCGAAGGCACGCCCGAATCCGTCTGGCAGGCGTGGCTGCGTCGTCATCCATTGCCCGCGGCCACCACGGCGCAGATCGTCAGCCCAGCGCGCGCCCTGCACGTGGTTGCCCCCCACCCAGACGACGAGATCCTCGGCTGCGCGGGGATCATGCGCCAGGCGGCCCGTCTGGGGGCGAGCATTCACTTGTGGGCCGTGACGGATGGCGAGGCGAGTCACCCAGACTCCCCACGATGGCCTGCGGCGCAACTGGCCAATGAACGCACGCGCGAAAGCGAATGGGCGCTGCACCGTCTGCGGGTGCCGGCCACACGTTACCGCCTCAGGGTGCCTGATGGCGGGGTCGAGCCCCAGGAAGACTGGCTTTCGGCGCGTCTCGCGCGGTGCCTGTCGCCCGGCGACACCGTCATTGCGCCCTGGCATCTGGACGGACATCCCGATCACGAAGCCGTGAGCCGGGCCAGCCGCCACGCAGCCGACGCGAGCGGCTGCACGTTCCTGGAAGTGCCAATTTGGGGCTGGCATTGGGCCGACCCCGAGCGCGGCGATTTCCCGGCGGAGCGTGCGATCGCCATCGCTCTGGATGCGGACGATCAGGGTGCGAAGCGCGACGCCATCCAGACCTTCCGCACGCAGCTGGATGCCGATCCGTCGACGGGGCGTGCGCCCATCCTGCCGGATTTCGCACTGGACCGGGCGCTGCGCGACATTGAGGTGTTGCTGCGATGACGGATTTCGAGGCGATGTATCGTCGCGACGCGGATCCTTGGTCGGTGCGTAGTGCCTGGTATGAGCGCCGCAAGCGCGCGCTCCTCATGGCCGCCTTGCCGCGCGAGCGCTACCGCATGGCCTTGGAGCTAGGCAGCGGCACGGGAGAGACGACGCGTGTGCTTGCCGCACGCTGCGACGCCGTACGCGCCGTCGATCTGTCTGCCACGGCGGTCGAATCGTCCCGCCAGCTTTTGTCTACCGACGGTATGTGCAATGTGGATGTCGCCGTCATGCGCTTGCCCGAGGCCTGGCCACTCGGCGAGCAGGAGCAGGCGGACCTGATCGTGGTCTCGGAACTCGCCTACTACTTCGACGACATGGCGCTTGCGCGCTTCTTCGCGAAGTGCCACGCGAGCCTGGCGCCGGCTGCCGACTGGGCCATGTGCCACTACACGCGGGATTTCCACGATCGCTGCCAGCCCACTCATCGTTTGCACGACGTCGTCGACGCCATGCCGGACCTGCGCCGCATCGTCGCCCATGTCGACGAGGCGTTCCGCCTGGACATCTGGCGGCGCGTTCCCGGAGGCATCCGATGATCGGCGTCTGCATTCCCGCGCACAACGAGGAGCACGACATCGCGCAGTGCCTAGACTCGGTGCTGGTGGCTGCGCGCCATCCCGGGCTGAGCGGAGAATCGGTGCAGATCGTCGTCGTGCTGGACGACTGCACCGACGGCACCGCCGCGCTGGCGGCAGCGTGGCCCGTCACCACCCTGAGCACCCAGGTGCGCAATGTCGGTCTGGCCCGATCCGCCGGCGCCGGGCACCTGTTGGCCGAGGGCGCGCGCTGGCTGGCGTTTACGGACGCCGACACCGTGGTGTCGCCGGCCTGGCTGTACCATCAATTGTCGCTTGGCGCGGATGTCGTCTGCGGCACGGTGGGCGTGGTCGGCTGGGAGCGGCACGGCCCTCACGCCGCGCAGGCCCGGCAGGCATTCCTCGCTGCCTACCAGGATCGCGATGATCACCGGCACGTGCACGGCGCCAATCTCGGCATCTCGGCGCAGACCTACCAGGCCATCGGTGGATTCGAGGCCCTGGCGTGCAGCGAAGATCAGGCGCTCGTGGATCGCCTGGTCGGTGCCGGCGTGGCGATTGCGTGGTCGGCGTTGCCTCGGGTGCAGACGAGCGCGCGGCCCTTCTCCCGCGTCGAAGGCGGGTTCGCATCGACGATCCGTCGGGCCTGGCGGCCGGGCGAAGGCGCGCCCGCCCTGGCAGCCGCGCCGGGATGAACGCAGGCGTTGACAGGGCCCGAGCGCACGCATTGACATAGAATCGCGACATGTCTACGCCCTTGCTCACCATCGAGCGCGTGTCCCATCGCTACGACACGCGCGTGCTTTTCACTGATCTGTCCTGGGCTGCTGGTCCGGGCTGCTTTGCGCTGGATGCCGAGAGCGGCACTGGCAAATCCACGTTGCTGCGCATTCTGGCCGGGCAGGCCGAGCCGGGCGGGGGCGAGGTCACCGTGGCTGGCCATTCCTTGTCGAATGCGCCGGATGTCGCACGCGCAGCCCTTAGCTTCATTCCCGAAGACTTCGCCGAGTACCCTGCGCAATCGGGCCGCGCGTTCCTTGCGGGCGTAGCCGCGTCACGTCAGGTAGCGCTCGGCGCTGACACCATGGCACTCGCCGACGCCTTCGGGCTTACGCCTCACCTGGACAAGCGCTTCGACCAGATGTCTTTCGGCACACGCAAGAAAACGTTCTTCACGGCCACCGCGCTGGGACAGGTGCGGGTGATCCTCGCGGACGAGCCAACCAGCGGCCTGGACGGCCCATCACGGCGCGTGCTGGCGGATTTTTTTCGGCACAAGGGCACCAGCAGCCTGGTGCTGTTCACCAGCTACGACGCCGATTTCGTGCAGACCACGGCGGCGCGTTTGATCAGGTTCAGCGACATGCAGCAAGCCTGAGTCGAACCCGGCAACTGAGGTGTCTTGCCATCGACGACCACACACGCCGCAGGGGGGGCTTCGCTCACACGTCCAGCAGGCTCGGCACCGCACTGGGCGCATGCAAACGTAGGCACTGATAACCGATGCCTGCCAAGCCGTCGAAGAGACCGCTCGTGGCAGGTGCCATGGGCGCATCGTCGCCCAGCTTGAAGCCCGATTGCGCCGCGCGCGCCAGCAGCGCTCCCATGCGCTCGTGCGCGACCTCGATAAGCGGAGCGCGATCCAGATGCTGACCCGCCAGCAGTAGCGCTTCCACAAAGCCTGTCTCGCCGCAGCACAAGAAGTCGCCAGCGCAAGGCCCGGTGGCATGGATCCGACGCAGCGCCCGATCGATGTCGCGCGCCACGGGCGCCAGCACGTCGGGGCTGCATCCGGCATGGCGCAGATCCCGGGACGTCGACAGACGCGCGATCAGAATGCCCGGCGCACCGTGGCACCATGCGGAGGTGAACGCGGCCGGCCTGTCTGGCCCCCCTCTTCCGTCTTGCCACTCCCCCTGCACAGGGTCGAACCAGTCCGATTCGCGCTCGATCAGCGCCAGCGACTGAGCGGCCCACTGACGAGCCCCGTCCGGCTTTCCCCATTGCCCTGCCAAGCGCGCCAACGCTGCTGCCGCGCGCGCCACCCCAGCAAGCCCATGAGACTGTCCAGCCCAGACGCGCGACTCGCTCGAGAGCCCTGTCAGCGCATCGCGCAGCCGTGCGGCCTGCCTCGCGAGTCCGGGTGGGGGCAGGTCACCATGGCGCACTCGTTCACAGGCAACGACGATCCAGCCACAGGCGCCTTGCAGATAGTCCAGCGGGGGCAATGGGGGCGCGCTCGCCGCCCCGTCAGTCTGGCCATCACTCAAGGCGCCTGATGCCAACCCAGGCAACACGAGCGCCGCACGTTGCCGGGCGAATGCCTGCCCCGCCAGGCCACGGCCGAGTCCTGCGCTGGACAATGGTGCGAGATGTTCGAAGACGGCTCGCGCCATCACCTGGTACGCGGGCGTCTTCAGCACATGACCGGCCATCGCCAGGAAGAGGGCGATGCCGGCACGCCCCGCGTAATAATCGTCGCCGAGCTGCTGCAGGCGAAGGATGCCGCCGGCGTCCTCTGACCGCACGCCTAGCCAAGCCGCGCCGCCGCGACCGTCGTCGATGGCGGTGGCAAGAAGATGATCAGCGATGCGGCGCGCCGTCTCTGCGAACGCGTCCTCCTCGGCCTGCGATCCGCGGTTTGCCGCTGGACGATCCGGGAACGCGGGCGCGGGCGGCGTCTGCAAGACGCTCTTGAGCGTGCAGCGCAGTGCATTGCCCTCAGCCTTGCTCAATGCGGATAGCCTTATCGCCAAGGCGCTTGCCGGCGGCATCGGCAATACGTGGGTGCCGACCTCCTGATCGTCGAGCCACATCGACTGCCTGTCCATGCGAAAGCTGGCGTAGGGGACGTCCAGCTTGCTCACGGAGAGCCGTTCGGCAGCGAGCGCCTGCCAGAGTCGCGCACCTTGCGGTGCACGTAGGTAGCGTGGCGCGAGCGCATCCAGACGGACGGCAAAGCGACGGGAATCCGCCAGGCACGCCGGCCGCCCCAGCATGTCGAAAAGACGACCGTACGCATTCGTCGGCCGCAGGAGCAGACGCCCCTGTGCGCAGCGCAGCCCGCGCAGCGGACCGCAGAGACGGCCATTCACCGCGAGCGCAGGGCCTTTCGCAAGCCAGAGCTGCCATACCGCATCGAACCCGGCGAGGAGTTCGTCGCGATGTGCCGCGAGCTCACTCAGGTGGGGAGAACCCAGGACGCTGGTGTTGAGCCACTTGCCGCGTGCGTTGGGATCGGCGTGCCAGTAAGGCAGGATGCCGTTGTTCAGCAATCGGCGCACAGCGTCTTCGCGCGGGGGGTGCAGCAGGTCCAGTCCACTGTCGATGAGGCATTCGAGATCGACCGCCACGGGATACTCGCCGACGACGATGAGATTCTCCGCGTGGATGTCGTAGCTGCCCAGCACCGCGAAATG
This sequence comes from Verticiella alkaliphila, assembly GCF_018904615.1. Taxonomy (GTDB): domain Bacteria; phylum Pseudomonadota; class Gammaproteobacteria; order Burkholderiales; family Burkholderiaceae_B; genus Verticiella; species Verticiella alkaliphila. The sequence continues at coordinate 50,042 of NZ_JADCNH010000003.1, forward strand.
CGCCATCAATCCGCCCAGCCGGTGGGCAAGGCGTGCTCGCTCGTCCAGGTTTGCAGGCGCTCGGCCGTGGCACCATCGCATCCAGCCATAGCCTTCTCGCGCAAAGACCTCGGCGGTCTGCTGGTCCAACCCAGTCCCCTGCGCGCGGGCCCAGTCGAGGATCTCGGCGAAAGCCACCTCCATGTCCAGCGGTCGCGGCTTGTAGGCCACGTCCCCGCCCTCGGCCAACGTCAGTCGGCTCACGCGCTGCCCGCCACGGTGCGGATCGCCCTGGTCAGGGTCCAGGCGCGTTACAGGCAGCACCGTCGGCACGCCCAGCCAGGCGGCCAGCGCCGCGGCATCCGCATCGAGCCTGCGCAGCAACACGATGTTTGCGCTGATCCAATGCTCACAGGCGCGGATCAGCAAGCGCGCGGCGGCCGGGTAGGCTTCACACAAGGCCGCCAGCGTGACGGGCAGGCAGCCCAACGCGTCTGCCGAGACGAGGCGGGTGATTGGATGCGTGGCGCGGTAGGCCTGGGCCGCCAGGCCGACGTGCGCGCACAGCAGACGACCGAGATCCTTGGCCAGACTGGCCTCGGCTCTCGCCGAGAGCAGAGTTGCCAGAGCGATGCCTTCGCCGCCCAAGGCGGTGCGTAGCGTCTCCATGCCCGCGGCCACGGCCGGCGCGCAATAGGCCTGAAGGGCCGGCGCGTCCAGCTCCGAGGGAACCAGGCCGACCGCAGCCTGGACCACCACGACGGCCCGATCCCACGCCGGTGACGCCCCGACGCTCCGGGGCAGTGCGCCGTCGAGCCGTTCGAGGCTCGAGGCGTGGCTGCCGGCCATCAGCCACGACCGCAGCGCCAAGGCGGAGACCTCTGACCGTCGCAATCGACGCCGGACCGTGGCGCCATCGCCCAGGATCCGCTGCCACTCCTGCAAGAGGCCGCGCACGTGGGCCGCGTTCATGGGCACCTTGCGCCAGTCGCGCCACCGCAACCGATCCTCCCGCGTCATGGTGCAGCGGCCGCCCACGCATCGGGAATCCAGCGACGGCCGAAGCCGAGATAGGCTTTCAGGCCCACGGGTCGGCCCGGCTCGACGACGAGCTTCAGATGATTGATGGTGCGCCATGCATATAGCATGCCGGGCTCGCCGGCAAGGGCACGCTGCGCCCCGTACGATGTGCCAGGCAACGCCTGACCACCACTCCAGCCCTGCAGGGCCGCACTGGCCAGTTCGCTCAACAGGCCCGTCGCGCACAGCCGCTGCAGCAGCACACGAGTGCGCGACAGCATGCCTGCGCCCCGCCGCGTCACGAGTTCGAGCCCCCAACGAGGGCCGATGCCGTCGTCGCGCACATCAATGCAGGTCACGAGATTGTCCGAAGCGGCAAGCACGGCATCCATGGCCGTGCTTCGGAGGGCCGCCACGCCGGGGAGCGCCAGGTGCGCAGCACTCGGTCCACCGATGTTCAGACGAACCGGATGCCCTTGCCGCCCTGGCATGGCCGCCACGTAGCCGATCTGCAAGGGCCCGTTGCCCAGGGCGTACCGCTGCCAGCACGCGTCGAGGGCGTCGGTGGGCTCGGAAGCGCCCAGCAGCGCGGCTGCGACGCGAGAGAGCAAGGCCCTGTCGCGTCGGTGGTCTGGCTCAATGCCAACGAACAATGCGGCTTGTGCGGCATGACCGGGACGCACGATGTCGTACTCTGCCCAGGCCTCGCGCAGGCAAACGCAGGCAGGGTCGCCGGGCCGGCGCGCCTCTATCACGTCGAACACGTCGGCAAGACGGCGCAATTCCTCGGGAACGGTGTCCGCATGAGACCAGCGCCATCCCGGAATCAGCGAGACATCCAGACGCTGCGGCTGGGCAAGGTCCAGTTCCAGTAAGCCCGACGACGACTCATACTCATCGGGCAGCTGGGAGGCCCAATGGCGGACGGCGTCCACACTGTCAGGTGATACAGGAAGCCGAGAACAATGGGTGAGCGCCTCGGCAACGAGTTCGGCTGCGGCCCCTTCAGACATGACAGAATTCTCTGGCAAGGTAACAGGATCCGGCGGCACGCCGACGGATCCTCGGGTCTGCCACCGGCCTTACTGGCCAGGGCACCAGCCATAGAGCTTCATGCACTTCGTGTCCTGCGCAGTATCCGTGTAGTAGGCTGCGCCCCCACTCACTGCCTCGAGCTCTTCATCCTTCAACTCTGCGCCAGCGGAAACTTCACCCTGCACGGCTGCGCGGATGTCATCAGCGGACAGGGAGTAACCCTTTTCCTGGGCGATCTTGGCGGCCTCGGCGAAGAAGGGCTCGCCTTCGGGCGCTTGCTTCAAGCGGTCGACAGCGGCCGGATCAGCCGTGACCTTCTGGTAGAACTCTTGATACGACTGCGACTTGGACATGAGATGACCCTCGGTTGGAAAACGCAACAAAGTATAGGGATCTCGTATCACGAAGTCACGCAATGTTGCTAGCACCGATTGCCTATTGACATGGCTCTCCGTAGCTTTTCCAGGCCTTGCCGCGCAGATCCAGCCAGCGCGAGGCCGCCGACGGATTCGGCCGCATGGCGCCGTCCAGGATCGGCGTCGGGCAACGGCGCGCCACGTATTGCCCCTGCCCACGCTCGGCCAGGAGCTCGCCCCGATCCACCACGACCCGCCCCCGGCTCAGCACCGTCTCAGGCCATCCCGTGATCTCCCGGCCTTCGTAGGGCGTGTAGCCGACATTGTCGTGCAGGTCGTCCCAGCGGATGGTGCGTTTGACGCTCGGATCCCACAGCACGATGTCTGCGTCCAGCCCCACGGCGATGTCGCCCTTGCAGTGCTCCAGGCCATACATGCGGGCGTGGTTGGTGGCCGTGAGCTGCACGAACTGCTCAGGCGTGATGCGGCCCGTGAGCACGCCCTCGGAAAAGAGCAGCGGCAGGCGCAGCTCCAGGCCTGGCACGCCGTTGGCCATTTCCTTGAAGGTGGTGGCGTCGCCCTTGGGCAGCTTGCCGCTGGTGTCGAAGCGAAACGGCGCGTGGTCCGAACTATAGAGCTGCAGGGTGCCGTCCAGAAAGCCTTGCCAGACGGCCTCCTGCGCATCGGCGTCGCGCGCGGGCGGGCTGCAGCAGAACATGGCCCCGTCCAGACCGTCGCGATCCATGTCCTCGGCGGTCAGGAAGAGATATTGCGGGCAGCTTTCCGCATGGACCTTGCTGCCCAGGCGCTGCGCCCCCCGGATCAGGTGAATCGCTTCCGGGCCGGAGATGTGCACGAGCAGCACGGGCACGTCGAGCAGACGCGAGAGCGAGATGGCACGCGCGCTGGCTTCCGTCTCGGCCAACGGATCGTGCGCCACGCCGTGGAACTTCGGCGCCGTGAGCCCCTTGTCCAGCAGGCGGCGCGCCACCCAGCGGATGACGTCGTGGTTCTCCGCGTGGATCATGAGCATGGCGCCTTCGCGCCCCGCGGCCTCCATCACCTCCAGCAGATGATAGTCCTCGATCTTGAGTGCGTCGTAGGTCATGTAGACCTTGAACGACGTAATGCCGTCAGCAATGGCGCGCGGCAGGTCCTGTGCCAACATTTCCGGGGTGACTTCCGACAGGATCAGATGGAAGCCATAGTCGACCACGGCCTTTTCGCGGGCGCGACGGCTGTAGTCTGCGATGACGTCGGGCACCCGATGGCCGCGGTGCTGGGCCGCGAACGGGATGACGGTGGTCGTGCCCCCGAAAGCGGCAGACACGCTGCCGCTGTAGAAATCGTCCGCGCACATGACGCCCGTGCTTGACGCCTGCTCGATGTGCACGTGGCTGTCGATGCCGCCTGGCATCACCCAGCGGCCGGAAGCATCGATGTCCTGCACACCGGGGGCCAGGTCTGGTCCGATGGCCGCGATCTTGCCATCGATGATGCCGATGTCGGTCTGGACCGTGGTCGTGGAGGTGGTGACGCGTCCGTTGCGGATCGTCAGGTCATAGCGCATGGCTGTTCCATCGTGAAGTTTCGCCGCTGCAGGATTGTTCAGCGGCAAGGGGTCGCTGTCGCTGTCTCTTTTGTGGGGCGACGTTAACCCCGCGTTAAGCGATGGCGACTTCCGCAGCTTCTTCCTCGACAGCCTCGAAGCCGTGATCGACCAGCAGATCGCGCAGCACCTGGATGAAGCTGCGGGTGAGTTGCGCGGGCGGTTCGTAGCGCAGATGCACCAAATTGGCCTGCAATATGGGTGCATCGTCGATCGGACGCACCAGAATGGGGCGCGCCTTCGACCAACTGCGTACCGAGAACTCGTCGACCAGCGCGATGCCCATGCCGGTCTCCACCATGCTGCCCGCGTTCTGCGGAGACCCCACCTCGACCACCGTGGACAGCTGACGGCCGCGCGACTCGACGTGGCCAGCAATAAGGCGCCCCATGGGCGTCTCGGCGCCATAGCCGATCATCGGCCAAGCGCAGAGGTCGTCCAGGCTCAGGGAGTCCCTGGCCGCGAGCGGGTGGCTGTCATGCATGATGCACACCAGCCGATTCAGGCACAGCGGCGTGATCTCCAGATTGGGGTGCTCCAGCGGGAGGCTGATGATGCCCAGATCCGCCTGGTGACTGAGCAGCAGCTTCTGGATGTGCTCGTAGCTGTGGCAGGCGAAGGTGACCTTGCAGTCCGGGTGCACCTCGCGAAAGTTCGCCACGGCCTGCGGGATCACGCTCTGCCCCACGCTGGGGCTCGAGACGAGGTTCAGGATGCCGGTGCGATTGAGCGCGAGATCCTTGGCGAGGTGGTTGACCCGCTGCACGGATTCATAGACGTGCTCCACGGCATGGAAGAGTTTCTTGGCTTCCGGGGTGGCGAAGAGCCGGCCCTTGATGCGCTGAAAGAGCGGAAAGCCGATGCGCTGCTCGGTGTGCGCCAGCAGACGGCTCACGGCGGGCTGCGACACGAAGAGCAGTTGGGAAGCGCCCGCAATGGTGCCCGTGGTCATCACCGCTCGGAAGACCTCGATTTGGCGCAGGTTCAGGGAAGCCATCCGGCGTCGGACCTCGATTAACAAAAGGTTAATTCACACCGACGTTTGTGCAATTTCTGTGCCATTTGCTTTCCCGTACAGTCTCCGGGTCGAGACCGGTCACGGGGATAACGTCATGCAGCGCACTCTCTATGTCATCAACCCCAATCGCAGCGGGATCGTGACGCAGGGCATCGATGCGGCGCTGAAGCCGCTGCGCGTGCCGGGCGGCCCACGCATCGAATGCCTCACCTCCGAAGACGGGCCTCCCGGTGTGCAGACCCAGCAGGATGTCGACGGGGCCGTGATGCCCCTGGTGAGACGCTGCGTCGCGCTGCCTGCGGACTGTGCCGCGGTGATCATCGCCTGCTTCAGCGATCCAGGCCTGCATGCCGTGCGCGAAGCCATGGCACCGCGCCGGGTGCCCGTCTTGGGCATCAGCGAGTGCGGCCTGCTGACGGCGCTCACGCTGGGGCAGCGCTTTGGCGTCATCGCGATTCTCGATACCTCGATTCCCCGTCACCTGCGCGCCTACGGCGCCATGGGCATCCTCGACCGCTTTGCGGGGGAACGCGCCATCGGTCTGCAGGTGAGCGAGCTCACCGACCACGCACTGACGCTCGAGCGCATGATCGACGCCGGCCGCCATCTGGTGCAGCACCAGGGCGCCGACGTCCTGGTCATGGGCTGTGCCGGCATGGCGGGGTTCCGCGACGCGCTCCAGGACGCGGTCGGCGTGCCTGTCGTCGAGCCCACGCAGGCCGCGGTCTCCATGGCCCTGGGCCGTGCGCTCCTCGGCTGGTGACGGCCGCCCGCCCTCTTCATCGAACACTTTCCTCTCCTTTGCCGCTTGCCATGACTCGCACCATCACTGTCGCCGCCGCCCAGCTGGGCCCCATCCAACGAAACGAGGAACGCGACGTCGTCGTCGCGCGCATGGTCCGACTGCTCGAGCGAGCCCACCGAAGCGGCGCCAACGTGGTCGTGTTTCCTGAACTCGCGCTCACCACGTTCTTCCCCCGCTGGTACGTGGAGGATCTGGACGAGGCTGACGCCTGGTACGAAGAGACCCTGCCCTCGCCCGCCACCCAGCCCCTCTTCGACGCCATCCGCAAGTACAGCCTCACGTGCTACCTGGGCTACGCCGAGCTCGCCTACGAGCCGGACGAGACCGGCATCATGCGCAAGCGCCGCTTCAATACCTCCGTGATCATCGCGCCCTCGGGCGAGATCGTGCTGAAGTACCGCAAGGTGCACCTGCCCGGCGACAAGGAGTTCTCCAAGATCCGCAACGTGCAGCATCTGGAAAAGCGCTACTTCGAAGTCGGCAATCTGGGCTTTCCGGTCGTGGGCGCGCCGGTGGGCGAGGTCGAGCGCGTCAACATGGGCATGCTCATCTGCAACGACCGCCGCTGGCCCGAGGCCTGGCGCGAGCTGGGCCTGCAGCAGGTGGAACTCGTCATGCTGGGCTACAACACCCCAGCCGTGAACCAGGAGAACCGCGGCTTCGAGGCGCATCACCTGCGCAACTTCCACTCGCAGCTGTCGATCCAGGCGGGCTGCTACCAGAACGCGACCTTCGGCGTGGGCGTGGCCAAGGCAGGCAACGAAGACGGCTTCGAATTGATGGGCCATTCCATCATCGTCAATCCGCAGGGTGAGATCATGGCCATGGCCACGAGCTGGGACGACGAACTGGTGGTGGCCGACTGCAACCTCGCCATGTGCGAGCTGGGCCGCAACACGATCTTCAACTTTGCCAAGCACCGCCGCCTGGAAGCCTACACCCGTATCACCAGCCAGACGGGCAGCGCGGCCCCTGCCGTGTGGCAACCCGCGACGTCGACCACGGGAGCCGCATGATGCCGGCCACGGCGATGCGCGCAGCAGGCCTGCCCGAGACGATCGCACATGAGCTTCTGGGCGCGCTGCGCGTGCCGCGCTTTGTCGACGTGCAAGCCGCAGCGCAGGCCATTGCTCCCCACGTGCGCCGCACGCCCTTGCTGCATTCGGCGGCGTTGAGTGCACGCGCGGGTGGCGACGTCTGGCTCAAGCTCGAATGCCAGCAGCTGACGGGCTCTTTCAAGCTGCGCGGGGCCTTCAACGCCATCCTGGCGCTGGATGATGCCCAACGCGCCCGCGGCGTGGTGGCCTACTCCACGGGCAATCACGGCCAGGCGATCGCCTGGGCCGCCAGCGCCCTCGGCGTACCGGCCACCATCGTGATGCCGGTGGACGCACCCCGCAACAAGGTGCAGAAGGCGTTGGACAAGGGCGCGCGCGTCGTGCATTACGACCGGCGCACCGAGAGCCGCGAGGACATCGGCATGCGCCTCATGGCCGAGACCGGCGCGGTGCTGGTGCCGCCCGGCGATCACCCGTTGGTGCTCGCCGCGCAAGGCACCGTCGCCCTCGAAGCGGTTCAGGATCTGCCTGCCGATGCGCGGGAGCGCCTCGGCCTCTTTGCCGCGCCGTGCGGTGGCGGGGGACTGATGGCGGGCTGCTGCCTGGCATTGGACACCCTCAGCCCGGACACGCGTCGCGTTGCGGTGGAGCCTGCGGCGTTCGACGACACGGTGCGCTCGCTCGCGAGCGGGCGGCGTGAAACGAATCCGTCGTCAGCCGCCAGCATCTGCGACGCCCTGGCCGCCGTCACGCCCGCCGAGCTGCCCTACGCCATCAACGGCGCACTCCTGTCCGGCGCGGTCTCCGTGACCGACGACGAAGTCCTCGCCGCCATGCGGTTCGGGCTGGAGGAACTGCGGCTCGTGCTGGAACCGGGCGGCAGCGTTGCCCTGGCTGCCCTGCTCGCGGGCAAGCTCTCGCTCGACGGTCAGAGCGCCGTCATCGTGCTGTCGGGCGGCAACGTCGATCTTCCGCTGTTACGCTCGGCCCTCGGGTGAGCGTCACTGAATCACCACGGGCAGCGCCATGTTCCCGGCGGCTGCCCTTTCTGTCGTCATCGCCCCAATGATTGGAGCCGCCATGCAACTGCCTTCCGCCTTCCACTTCGCCTTCAACGTGACCGATCTCGACCAGGCGCGCGACTTCTATGGTCGCGTGCTGGGCTGCCAGGAGGGCCGCAGCACCGACACGTGGGTCGACTACGATTTCTTCGGCCACCAGATCTCGATGCACCTGGGTACGCCCTTCGCCACCGCCGACACGGGAAAGGTCGGCAAGCACCTGGTGCCCATGCCCCACTTCGGCATCATTCTTCTGCTGCCCGAATGGAAGGCCCTGGCCGAGCGACTCACCCAAGCCGGCATCGATTTCGTGCTGCCGCCGCAGGTCCGCTTCGAGGGCGAGCCGGGTGAGCAATGGACGATGTTCTTCCGTGACCCGTTCGGCAATCCGATCGAAGTGAAGGGGTTTCGTACCGAGGAAGCCGTTTACGCAGCGTGATGTGGGGTCGTGGCGGGGCACGGCCCTCCCGGCGTCTTTGGCTGACAGCCGGCCGCTGGTGCATCCTGCGCCAGCGAGCTCGGGCGGTCAGGCCTTCAGGAAGTGCGCATTCAAGCGCTGCAGCGTCAGCGCCAGGATCGTCTCATGGGCTTCGGCCGTGAAGCCGCCCCGGTGCGGCGTGAGCACGGTACGGTCGCTGTCGATGAGGCCAGGGCTCACCTCGGGTTCGTGCTCGAAGACATCGAGACCCGCGCCGGCGATCTCGCCACGTTCCAGCGCCTGCACCAGCGCGGCTTCATCCACGGCCGTGCCGCGGCCCACGCTGATGAGATACCCCGCCGGGCCAAGGGCCCTGAGCACGTCGGCACCGACGATATGGTGCGTGGCGGCGCCGCCCGGCAACGTCACGAATAGGTAGTCCACCTCGGCTGCCAGCGCCACGAGATCCGGGACGCGCGGCCAGGCGACCTCAGACACCGGGTTGCGCGAGAAGTACGACACCTCCACGTCAAAAGCCGCCAGGCGCTTGCCCAGGGCCTGCCCGATGGCGCCCATGCCGGCAATGCCGGCACGGCGTCCGCTGACGCGGTGCACGGGCACGGCGTCCGCCCCCCAGCGCAGCGCGCGCACGTCGCGATCGACGACGAGGATGCGGCGTGCCAGGGCGAGCATCATGCCCATGGCCAGCTCGGCCACGTCCACCGCGTTCAGCCCGGCACCGGTGAGCACCGTGATGCCGCGACGGCGCGCGGCGTCCAGGTCGATCGTCTCGGTGCCCGCCCCCAGATTCAGGATCAACTCGAGCGCGGGTAGCTGGGCCAGCACGTCGTCCGTCACCTGAAGCCCCCCGCTCGTGCAGATGAGCGCGCGCGCCTCGGCCCCATGCGCCTGTACGAGCGACAACGGATCGGCGGCAGCGTGCACGGGCACGAGCACATACGGCGCGGGGATGCGCGCCTGGACTTCGTCGGCCAGCCACGGGCCGAGATGCAGGATGGTGATGGCAGTCTGGGAAGCGGTCATGGTCAGGCGGTGCCCATGCGCTGGGCCTTGCGATGTTCGAGTCGGGCGAGGAGCCGGGTGAGCGGCCACAGTAGCGCAAGATACAGCAGCGCGGCCAGCACGATGGGCGACGGGTTGTACACGAGCGACTGCACGTCGCGCGCGGCGCGCAGCAGCTCGGGCATGCCCACCACGCTCGCGATGGCCGTGAGCTTGATGATCTCGATGCAGTTGCCCAGCAGATCCGGCAGCACGTTGCGTGTGGCCTGCGGCAGGATCACGTCGCGCAGGGCCTGCAGCTGCGTGAGGCCGGTGGAGCGGGCCGCCTCCATCTGGCCCACGGGAATCGTCTTGATGCCCGCGCGGAAGACTTCGGCGAAGTAGCTCGCGTTGTTCAGCACGAAGGCCAGTGCCACGGCGAGCAGCTTGGGCAGATCGCCGATGACGAAGGGCAGGCCGAAGTACAGGAAGATCAGGAGCACCAGCGGTGGGAACGCCCGAAAGAAATCGATGTAGACGATGATCGCGCCACGCACCCAGCGGCTCGAGGACTGCGTCTGCCCCAGGGCGAGCAGGAGGCCGGCGGCTGCGCCGAGAGGGATGACCAGAGCCGAGAGCCAGAGCGTCGTCCAGAAGCCGCTCAGCAAGTGCGGCAAGGCCTCGCGAAACACCGCGAGGTTGAAGAAGTTGTGCAGGAAGATGTCCACGGGCGGCGACTCTCGGTTCAGCGCTGCTCGGCGCGGCGTTCGAGCCAGCGCGAGAACACCACGATGGGCAGGAAGACGAGCAGGTACAGGAACGCGCCTACCGTCAGGGGCGTCGGATTGCCCGAGTTGGAGGAGGCCGCCTGCGAGACGCTCAGGATCTCGCTCAGGGCGACGACCGAGCCCAGGGCAGTGTTCTTGGTGGTGGAGATGACGCGATTGGTGAGCGGCGGCACCGCGCGGCGCAAGGCCTGGGGCAGGATCACCCAGCGCATCGCGCCCCACCACGAGAGCCCCGTGGAGCGGGCCGCCTCGGTCTGCCCGCGCGGCAGCGACGCGATCCCCGCCCAGATGCTTTCCTGGGCATAGGCGGCCAGCACCAGCGAGAGCGAGAGCCAGGTCGCCATGAACGACGACAGGTTCACCCCCAGCGTGGGCAGGCCGAAGTACAGCAGGAAGATGATCACCAGCGGCGGCAGCGAGCGCACGATGTCCGAGAAGCCGATGATGAGTCGGCGCGCCACCACCTGCTGCGTGGCGCGCACGATGGCCAGCGCCAGCCCCCAGACGAGGCCAGTGGCGACCACCGCGAGGCCAAGGCCCACCGTGATGAGCACGCCCTGCAAGATCTCGGGCGCGTACTGCGCCGCGACCTCACCGTTGAAGAAGGTGAAGAAGAACCCCGAGCCCGGCTCGCTCATCGTGCCTCCCGGCCCCGGCTGTTCATGTAGCGGCCGACGAAACTGCGCGTGCGCTCGCCCTGCGGGCGCTCGAAGATGTCGGCCGGCGTGCCGGATTCGGCCACGACGCCACCGTCCATGAAGATCACCCGATCCGCCACGGCGTGTGCGAAGGCCATCTCGTGCGTGACGACAAGCATGGTCATGCCTTCGTCGCGCAGCGAGCGCATCACGTTGAGCACTTCGTCGACGAGCTCCGGATCGAGCGCACTCGTGGGCTCGTCAAAGAGCATGACGCGCGGCTTCAAGGCGATGGCGCGCGCAATGCCCACACGCTGCTGCTGCCCGCCGGACAGCTGGCCCGGGTAGGCCGACGCCTTGTGCGCCAGCCCCACCTTGGACAGGGCCTCCTGCGCGACGGCGTCGGCCTGCGCGCGGCCCATCTTCTGCACACGCCGCAGCGCCAGCGTGATGTTGCCGAGCACGTCCAGGTGCGGATAGAGGTTGAAATGCTGGAACACCATGCCCACGCTCTGGCGCAGGCGGTTGATGTCCACGTCGAACCGCATGATGTCCTCGCCGTCGATGACGATCTGGCCACCCGTGGGCTCCTCCAGTCGGTTGCAGCACCGCAGCATGGTGCTCTTGCCGGAGCCGGAGGGGCCGATGACGCACACCAGCTCCCCCGTGCGCACCCGGATGTCCACGCCGCGCAGGACTTCCTGCTCGCCGTAGGATTTGCGCAGGCCGATCAGTTCAAGGATGGGAGCGTTCATGGTGGCGATGGCAGGTGATCAGGCGCAGGTCGGCGTGAAGGGCGTGGCATCGTAGTTCTCGGTGCCAGGCACGCCATGGCCGGGCGAGACGACGCGCTCGACGCTGTCCGCGGCGGGCTCGGCGCCATACCACTTGGTCGCAAGCTTGGCGAGCGTGCCGTCCATCTTCATGCACTTGAGCGCGTTGGACACCGCGTCGCGCCCGGCCTTGTCGTTCAGGCGGAACGGAATGGCCCACACCAGACCGGTCTTGATCGTGTAGCCCGTCTGCAGCGCCGGATTCTGCTTGGCCGCCCAGCCGGCCACGGTGCTGCCCGTGAGGTTGAAATCTGCGCGACCCGAGAGCACGGCCTGCACGGCATCGGCATTGGTGCCGTAGATGTCATAGGTGAAGCCGTACTTCTCGGCGTTGTCGCGCGCCCAGGCGTCGTAGTTCGAGCCCTTGTTGACCGTGACCTTCTTGCCCTTCAGGCCCTCCAGCGCATCGAGCGCCGGGGCGTTCTTGCGGCCGACGAAGGTGTAGTTCGTCTCGGTATAGCCTTCCGTGAAGAGCAGCGTGCGGGCGCGCTCCGGCGTCACGGTCACGGGCGCGAGCAGGAAGTCATACTTGCCGCTGTTCAGGCCGGGGATGAGGCCGGAGAATTCGGTGGCCTCGATCTCGATCTTGCGGTTGAGCCGCTTGGCAAGCTCTTCGCCCAGGTCGGCATTGAAGCCTTGCACGCCGCCCCCTAGCTTGACCATGCCTTGCGGCGCGAACGACGGGTCCAGGGCGCTCTTGAGCGGCGCCGACGATTGCGCCATGACAGCATGGCCGCTCAGACACAGCACGGTCAGTGCGGCGACACGGGAAAGGCGTGGGAGGAACGGCATGGTGTGGCTCCGGGAACGGGGTCAGCGGATAGGGGAGGACAGACCGGAAAATTATTGGTCCGCGGCCGTTTGGTGTCGCGTACCTTTTTATGGCCATGCCTTAACAATCCGTTAACAACGGCCGCGCCGAAGCCGCCCCCATGGGCAGAGCCCGCCCCGGAGCCTGCGTGTCACGTCCCCGGGTGGCGACGGGCCGTGCAACCCGGGTGCATTGCGATTACCTGGCGCGCCGCACCTGGGTGGCAGCGCACGCCAGCGCGCAACCCAACGCCAGGGCCGCGCCGGCGAGTACCCAGCCGCGCCCGCGCGTGGACAGATGCGTGTACACGCTGTGCTGGAGCACCACGCGATCCGTCGGATCGGCCTCGGCGTCATCCTCGCCGGCCTGGTGCAGCGCGTCGGCGCGCGGCGAGGCGGGCGTATCCGTGCGCTGCTGTCGGATGAGCATCGGCCCGAAGAGCCGATCCATGAGGCCCGGCATGCGGGCGCTCGCCGCCGAGATCAGCTTCGAGGCGCCGCCCACGTAGATGTCACGCTGAGGGTGCTCGGCCGCAAAGAGGATCGCGTCAGCCACCACCTCGGGCGCGTAGATCGGCGGGGGCAATTGCGGCTCCACGTCGAGCAGATTCTTCGCGTGGCGCACGAAGCCAGTCTGGATGGCGGCAGGCTTGATGAGCGTGACGGACACCGGGGCGCCGGCGTCCTGCAGTTCCATGCGCAGCGCGTCGGTGAAGCCCTTGACCGCATGCTTGGACGCCGAATAGGCGCCCTGCAGCGGCACCGCACGGTCCGACACCTCGCTGCCGAGGTTGATGAGCGCGCCGCCGGACTTGCGCAGATAGGCCGCCGCGAGGAGCGAGCCGTACACGACGCCCCAGTAATTGGTCTCGAAGAGCTTGCGCTGGTCTTCGATCGGCACGTCGGCCAGGAGGCCGAAGATGGACACCCCCGCATTGTTGACCCAGGTGTCGACCCGGCCAAAGCGCTCGAGTGCCGCGGCCAGCAGAGCGGCCTGCTCGTCGTACACGCCGACATCGGTGGTCACGGCGATGGCGTCGGCGCCGCTGCGCCGCAGCTCGGCCACCAGCGCATCCAGCGCCTCCCGGTTGCGGCAGGCCAGTGCCAGCCGCGCGCCACGCGCGGCAGCAGCCTTGGCCGTGGCCCGGCCGATGCCGCTGCTCGCCCCGGTGATGACCATCACCTGGTGGTTCAATCCCTTCAGTCTTGGCTTCACATTCGCTCTCCTGGAATCCCGCCCGTAAGGCGGCAACGCCAGCAAGCGATGCGCCTGCCGCGAGCGGTCAGCCGGGCGCCCCGTGCGAGGCCCGCGCCTCGGCGCCGGCAACGGCACCGTTCAGCCGGCCGATCAGCCACACGGCGCGCTCGAACTGGCTCGTGACGGCTAGCAGCCGGCGCAGCGTGCCGGCATCGTCACTGGCGTGTGCAAGATCGCGGCGCAGGCGTTCCAGCACCTCGCCACGATCGCTCGTGAGCCGGGCGAGCAGCACGAAATCCTCAGGGTCTCGCGGGGACTGCGCAATGGCGTCTGCCAGCAGCAGGCACAGGGTGCGCAAGGACTCGGACAAGCCAAAGACCTGTGCCGGGGGCTGCGCGCCGAAGCGATCGACGCCGGCCGCGAAGGCGGCCGTGGTGTCGTGCAGCGCATGCAGCGTGCTGAGCGAGTCCTGCAGCCGCAGCGCCAGATGCAGGTCATCGCGATGCAGGTGCTGGTCGATCAGCTCGATCAGGAAGGCTTCGGTCTCGAGCGCGACGGCGGCGTTACCCTCCAGCTGGGCCCGGCGATTGGCCGGCGAATGCCCGCTGTCATCCAGATCCGGCACCACGCGCGGCAAGAGACCGATCAGGCGATTGCGCTCGAGTTCGGCCAGGGCGAGCGCATTGGTCGGATCGGCAAGTGCAGCCTCGTGGATGAAGTGAGGTTTCGAGGCTTTCTCTTCGAGCGACGGTGGCGACACGCGGATGAGCAGTCGCTCCACGGCCGTGCGCGACACCCCGACGATGAATCCCCCGGTGAGCTGCAGCATCAGGAAGAAGACGGAGAGCATGGGTGCCACGTTATCGCCGCCCTCACCCACCAGCGTCGTCACCGACCACCCGACTCCCCGCTCTGCTGTCAGCCACGCAGCCGCCACGACCGCACTGCCCACGAGCTTGATGACGACCTGAGCGATGCACAGCTGCCGCCCGCTGCCGCTCAGGCCGCTGCCAGCGAGCAGGACCGCAAGGCCGCTGCCCACGTTCGCACCGATGACGAGCCACAGGCCGTCGTCCAGGGCGAGCATGCCCGCATGCGTGGCCGCCACGGCAAGGATCGTTGCAGCGGAGGCGGATTGGGTCAGGGTGGCAAGCACGGCGCCGAAGAGCAGGGCGGAAAACGGGTTGAGCCCTTGCGCAAGCAGCCCTCGAAGCCAGTCAGGATCGAGGTGCTCCGGCGCCCCCTTGATGAAATCGAGACCCAGAAAGAGCAGGGCGAGCCCCAAGGCCACGCCCGTCCATTCCCGGCGCCGCGGGTGGCGATCGAAGCGTAACTGATACCCGAACCCCACCAATGCCACGAGATACAACACAGCGAGGCGGAAATCGACCGAGGCCAGAAAGACCAGCGCGGCCGTGCCGACATTGGCGCCTGCGATGACGGGCAGCGCATCGCGCACCGAGATCGAGCCGCCGCGCACCAGGTTGCCGGCGATGAGCGTGACGGCATTGCTCGACTGCGTCGCGGCACCGGCACCACAGCCGGCAAAGAAGCCAGTCATGCCAGAGCGGGTAGCCCGCTGGAGCACCCGGCGCATGCGACGCCCTGTGGCCTGCTGCAGATGCTGGCTGACCAGACGCAGCCCGACGAAAAGCAGGCCGAGGCCCGCCAGGAACTCCGCGGCGGTCAGCATGAGACGGGGTGCAGGACGAGGGAGACGTCAGACATCGGCGGCAGGCGATCGGGAGGAGGTGCGACGATAACTCTTGAGCTTAGCGCATGAAGATGTCGTGCGCGTGACCGCCGGTCAGACGGCCTGGCAAGGGCGTCCGACCGATCCTGCCTTCAGGACGGACGATCGACGAAGCCTTCGTCGGTGACCCGTTTGCGCCGCATGTCGTTCTTCGAAATGGTCTGCATGTCCCGCTGCACGGCATCGGACAGGGCTTCCTTCTGCGCGGGGAAGGGCTCGCGCAGATAGGCCTCTTCCAGCCACAGGCCGACCGTCAGCAGGCGCGGATCGGCCTGGATCTGCCGCTGTTCGTCGCCTTCGCGCTCGAGCGGATGGCCGCGAAACGACGTCGTGACCTGACGCAGGATGGCAGCGTTCTCCTCGCCCGAGAGCGTTCCGGCGTTGGCGAGCTCCCAGGCCACGGCGAGCAGCAATGCCGTGGAACCGGCCACCGAGTCCTCGGGAAACCCGCGGGCCTTGAGTTCGCGCGTGGCCACCTCGCGCGCCTTGCCCGAGCGCAGGAAGCCGGCGGGATCGCGCATCGCGAAGCGCAGCGTGAAGTTGGTGGCAAGGTTGTCGGCGAGTCCGCGCTCCACCGTGCTGGTGACGGAACGCGAACGCGTGAACGGCACGCCGGCGCGCGGGTCGGCCGCCGCTGGCGGCTGCGCCTGGGTGGGCTCGGTGCCCGCAAAGGCCCCATTGAAGGCCCCCTGGAACAGCTTGCTGACATCCGGGCTCGCCTGCGCCGCAGCCAGCGGCGCACTGAGGAGCACGGATCCCGCCGCCAGCCAACGGGCGACGACGGGCAGACGATGGCATGACAGGGCCGGTGGCAATCGATGGGACATGATGGGCTCGCAGGCAGGGGTCGGCAGGAGATGCTCTCCCGACGATACCCGATGTGTGGGAGTCCACCCTGAACCGGCCCGGGCAGCGGCTCGACGATGTCCGCTCGCCCGGAGTAGCATCACCCCACCATGCTCGCCCGCCTGCCCGACGACATCACCTTTCGCAAGCTCGAAACCCTGCTCGCCTTTCTCGACGCGGGCAGTCTCGGTCGCGCAGCCGAACGCCTGGGCACGACCTCGGTGAGCGTGCATCGCGCACTGCACTCTCTGGAGCGCGGCGTGGGCTGCCCGCTGTTTCGTCTGGAAGGCCGCAACCTGCTGCCCACCGAAGCCGCGCGCGAGCTGGCAGACGCCGCGCAGGAGGTGCTGCGCACCATGCACGCCGGTATCCGCGGCGCTCGCGCCGCTGCGGGCTTCGCGGCCGATCGGCTGCGCATCGGCTCGCTGTATTCCCTGACGATCCGGGCCGTGCCGGCGCTCACCATCGGCCTGAAGGTGCGCCTGCCGCACGTGCAGACCGAACTCGTCCTGGGCTCGAACGCCGACTTGCTCGTGCGCCTTCGCAACGGCGAGATCGACGCGGCCCTGATGGGGCTGTCTGGTGAAGCAGCCGACATCGAATCCCAGGCCCTCTTCGATGACGGCATCTACTTCGCCGCCCCAGCCGGCTCGCGCTACGCCGGGCGCACCGAGATCGATCTCGCGGATTGCGCGGGCGAGCACTTCGTGAGCCTCACCGAAGGCTTCGTCACCTACACGGGATTCATGGAGGCCTTTCGGGTGGCGGGCTTCACGCCGAACGTGGTCATGCAGACGGGCGACATCTTCTCGCTCATGAATCTGGTGGGCGGCGGCGTGGGCTGCACCCTGCTGCCTGGCCGCGTGCGGGGCGCCTTCAGCCACCAGGTCGAGATGATCCCGCTGCACCCGCGCTATGAGATGCGCCAGACGATCGGCCTGTCCTTCCTGCGCACGCGGGAACGCGATCCCAACCTGCTTGCCCTGCTCGGTGTGTGCCGCAACGCCTCGGACGTGCTGGGCGGGGCCTGAGGCAACAGCGGCGCGGCGCATGGGCCCGCAACACTTACGGTGAGCGTAATCATCTGGCGCCCGGCTTGATTGATCGACGGCATCCGCCTCGGTATGGTCATCCCTGACTCAACCGCCTTTTGCCGGATCGCCCATGTCTCAAGCCGCCTGGAACCAGAAGTCGGAGAACCGCGCCGCGCGGCATGCCCGGGCCGACCGCGCGCTGGGCGCGCAACGCCACGGCCGGTGGGTTGACGCGGCCGCCACCGGCGCCCTGCTCGAAGCCGTGATCGAATCCGGTGACCGGGTCTGCCTGGAAGGCAACAACCAGAAGCAGGCAGACTTCCTGGCGCGGGCGCTGGTGAACGTGGACCCGGCGCAGGTACATGATCTGCACATGGTGCAGTCCGTGCTCGCGTTGCCGGAGCACCTGGACGTGTTCGAGAACGGGGTGGCGAGCCGGCTGGACTTCAGCTTCTCCGGCCCGCAGGGCGCGCGCTCGCCAAGCTCGCGGCAGGCGGCCAACTGAAGATCGGCGCCATCCACACGTATCTGGAGCTCTTTGCACGCTACTTCGTCGATCTGACGCCGCGCGTCGCCCTGGTGGCGGCGCATGCGGCCGACAACGAAGGCAACCTCTACACCGGCCCGAACACCGAGGACACGCCAGCCATCGTGGAGGCCACCGCCTTCTCTGGAGGCATCGTGATCGCGCAGGTCAACGAGCGGGTGCCGACAGGCACCGCGCTGCCGCGCATCGACATCCCCGCCGGCTGGGTGGACTTCGTCGTGCAGGCGCCGCGCCCCAACGTGATCGAGCCACTCTTCACGCGCGATCCGGCACAGATCAGCGAGATCCAGGTGCTCATGGCCATGATGGCCATCAAGGGGATCTACGCGGAATACGGCGTGCAGCGGTTGAACCACGGCATCGGCTTCGACACCGCTGCCATCGAGCTGTTGCTGCCCACCTATGGCGAGCAGCTGGGCCTGAAGGGCAAGATCTGTCGGCATTGGGCGCTGAATCCGCACCCGGCACTGATCCCGGCGATCGAGGCAGGCTGGGTGGAGTCCATCCACTCGTTCGGCTCCGAGCTCGGCATGGAAGACTACATCCGTGCTCGCGGCGACATCTTCTTCACGGGTGCAGACGGCTCGCTGCGCAGCAACCGCGCCTTCTGCCAGGCCGCCGGGCACTATGCGTGCGACCTCTTCATTGGCTCCACGCTGCAGATGGATCTCGATGGCAACAGCTCCACGGCCACGCTGGGGCGCATCGCCGGCTTTGGCGGCGCGCCCAACATGGGGGCCGATGCGCGCGGCCGACGCCACGTGAGCCCGGCCTGGAAGAAAGCCGGCGAGCAGGCGCGGGCAGGCCGACATGGCGCGGCCGGCACGCCGCGCGGCCAGAAATTGGTGGTACAAATGGTGGAGACCTTCCGCGAGCACATGCAGCAGGCTTTTGTCGAGACCCTCGACGCCTGGCAGCTGGCCGAGCAGGCGGGCATGGAATTGCCGCCCATCATGATCTATGGCGAGGACGTCACCCACGTCCTCACCGAGGAAGGCATCGCCAATCTGCTGCTCTGCCGCACCGACGAAGAGCGCCAGCAGGCGATTCGCGGTGTGGCGGGCTACACGGCGGTGGGCCTGGCCCGCGACGCCCGCATGGTGGAAAACCTGCGCGATCGCGGCGTCATCCAGCGCCCGCAAGACCTCGGCATCGACCCGCGCGAGGCCACGCGCCATCGGCTCGCCGCGCGCAACATGCGCGACCTCGTACGCGCCTCAGGCGGCCGGTACCAACCGCCCAAACGATTCCGGAATTGGTAGGAGCCAAGCCATGACCCTCCCAGTGGGCCTCGAGTCCCTCGATTACGCGTTCACCGGGCAGCGCCCGACCGGCCCCTTCGCCCCCGTCCTGGTGGGTGTCGTCGGCTCCGGCAATCTCGAAGTGTTGTGCGAGCCGGCCAGCGGCGACCAGTGCCGGATCCAGGTGCAGACCTCGGCGCGTGGCTTCGGCACCATCTGGCAGGCCGTACTGAACGATTTCCATGCGCGCCACCCGATCGCGGGTGTGCGCATCACGATCCATGACATGGGCGCCACGCCCGCCGTGGTCAGCCTGCGGCTGGACCAGGCCGTGGCCGAGCTGCCGGAGGTCGCATGAGCATCGCCCTCAGCTATGCGGAGTGCACGGCGCGCGAGCGCCTGACGCACATTCTGGACACCGGCAGCTTTCACGAGTGGCTCCCGCCGTCAGAGCGCCGCATGAGCCCGCACCTGGCCGCCCTGGGCGTGCCCAGTGCCTTCGATGACGGCGTGGCCATCGGCCGAGGGCAGATCGGGGGCCGCCTCGTGTTCGTGGCCGCCCAGGAGGGCGCGTTCATGGGCGGGGGCGTCGGCGAAGTCCACGGCGCCAAGCTCACCGGCTTGCTGCGCCGCGCCGCACGCGAGCGCCCGGATGCGGTGGTGATCCTGGCGGAATCCGGCGGCGTGCGTCTGCACGAAGCGAACGCCGGTCTCATCGGCGTCTCCGAAGTGATGCGTGCCCTGCTCGACGCGCGAGCCGCCGGCGTGCCGGTCGTCTTCCTGATCGGCGGGGCCAATGGCTGCTTCGGCGGCATGGGCATCGTCGCGCGTTGCGCAGATACGGTGATCATGAGCGACACCGGGCGGCTCGCCATGTCCGGCCCGGAGGTGATCGAAGCCTCGCACGGCGTGGAGGAGTTCGATGCCCGGGACCGCGCGC
Source organism: Verticiella alkaliphila (assembly GCF_018904615.1). Lineage (GTDB taxonomy): Bacteria > Pseudomonadota > Gammaproteobacteria > Burkholderiales > Burkholderiaceae_B > Verticiella > Verticiella alkaliphila. The sequence continues at coordinate 70,031 of NZ_JADCNH010000003.1, forward strand.
TCGTCTGGCGCACCACCGGCGGCAAGCATCGCTGGCTGACCGGGGATTGCGACGTGCTCGTCGAGGACGACGTGGAGGCGTTTCGCGCTGCCGCGATCGATGCCCTGACCCGGCAGCGCCCCTTGACGCTCGCCGCCTTGCAGGCCGAGCACGACCTGCTGTCGGCGCGCTGGCGCGATACCCCGCAGGTGACTGCGAGCGAGGACGAGGCCATGGCGCTGTGGCGCCAGCTCGGCGTGGCTGACCCCGCCGGCGTGCCAGATGCCGAGGTGGCCGATCTGATCCGATCCGGCGCGCGGCTCGCGCCCCATTCCGCGTGAAGGAGACCCGCATGGATTGGCAGACCCTCGCCACCACCCTGTTCGGCCCCGACCACGGCATTCATGCCGACGGCGACTTCCTGCAGGGCACGCCGAGCTTCGACGGCGCCCCCATGACCGTCATCGGCACGACGAACCATGCGCCCATCGGCGTGGCACTCGCCCTCGCCCAGGCGCGCGTCGTGCTCGACACCACCGCGCAGCATCCGGCCGGCCCGTGCTGCTGTTGATCGACACCCAGGGGCAGCAACTGCGCCGCCGGGACGAGCTGCTCGGCATCAACCGCGCCATGGCGCACCTGGGCATGAGCATCGATCTCGCGCGCCGCCAGGGCCATCGCGTCATCGGGCTGGTCTACGATCAGGCCCTGTCGGGCGGCTTCATCACATCCGGTCTCATCGCGGACGCTTGCTATGCCCTGCCCGAAGCCCAGATCCGCGTGATGCGCATCCCGGCCATGGCCCGCGTCACCAAGCTGCCCGAAGAGCAGCTCGCGGCGCTGTCAGCGACCAATCCCGTGTTCGCCCCCGGCGTCGACAACTACGTGGCGATGGGTGGCGTGCGTGCCCTGTGGCGCGACGATCTGCCCGGCGCCCTGCGCGCCGCATTGGCCGAGACGCCTACGACCGACGAGCGCGCGCACGACGGCACGGTCCGCGGCGGGCGACGCCTTGCGGCTCAGGTCATCGACGACGTGCTGCAGGCGTCGTGAGGCACGTATGCCTGCACTGCGCCGCCACCAGCTGGCTCGCCTGACGCCGCAGAGCTGGCAGGCCTTGCTGACCCGTGCCTGGGACAACGAGGCACGGGCTTGCCTGACGCATTGGGCGACGCACGGGCTGCCGCTCGTCGTCACCGTGCAAAGGGCCATCCAACCGGGTGAGGTGGCACTGGGCCTGCCGGCGCCGTGGTGCTGGGGCCGGCGGCGCATCGCGCTTCAGGTGGCCAAGGCCGCCATCGAATCCCTGGACACCTGCCCGCCATTGCACGCGCTCGCGCACACGTTCCCGGACCGGGCACCCAGCTGGCAGCCGCTCATCGCCGCGCTGGATTCGCTGCACGCGCAGGCCCACGTCTACGGCAGCCATGCCTGGCAACACCTGACCGGGCTGGACTACGTCCATGCCGAGTCCGACCTTGATCTCTGGGTGGGCGTGGCCGGCGAGGATCACGCCGATGCCGTGGCCGCGGCCCTTGGCAGCGCAAGCCCGCCCGGCCTGCGCTGCGATGGCGAGCTCGTGTTCCCCGCGGGCGCAGCCGTCAATGCGCGCGAGTGGCAGACGTGGCGAGAGGGGCGGGCCCGCAGCCTGCTGGTGCGCGAGCTCAACGGTGCGAGCCTGTGCACCGCCGCAACCTTCGCCGCCACGCCGACCACCCCGCAGGAATCCGCATGACCGCTCACGCCCGCCGCACGCCGCCTCACGCCTTTGCTGCGAAGGCTGCTGTCCATCGGCTGGACGCCCGCGCGCTTGGCCATGCCGCCGTGCTGGCGCTCTACGACGAACTGGCGCTGGCGCCCAAGCCGGGCCTCGTCTCCTTCGAGGATGCTGGCAGTCACGGCGACATGGATGCGCATACGTTCATGCGCAGTCTCTTCACCTTGCGGCACGACTTCGTGCGTCTGGCGCGGCTGGGCGAAACCGGTGCGGCGTTCGCCGAACTCAAGGCGTGCGGCATCGCCGCAGAGACCCGCATGCTCGCGGCCACGGGCGGGGTCAACACGCACCGCGGTGCGATCTTCACCCTGGGCCTGCTGTGCGCGAGCGCGGGCGCCTTGGGTCGGGCTGACATGCCTTTGCAGGCACATCGGCTGCGCGAAACCTTGCAACGGCGATGGGGGCCGGCCCTGGCGGCCAAGGCCGCGCAGACGAGCCTGCTGCCCGGCGGCCAAGCCGCGCGGCGCCACGGCTTGCGCGGGGCTGCGGCCGAAGCCGCGGCAGGGTTCCCGGTGCTGTTCGAGGTGGCAGCACCGACGCTGGCGCGCGGCCTTGCGCGTGGCGACTCGCCACAGCACGCCCGCGTGGACACGTTGTTCGCCGTGATGGCCGAGCTGGACGACAGCAACCTCGTGCATCGCGGCGGCATGGCAGCGCTGCGCGACGTGCAAGGCGCTGCCCGCGAGTTCATGGCCGCCGGCGGCGCCGCAGCGCCAGGGGGCATCGCACGCGCACGCACCCTGCACCACGCACTCATGGCTCGACGGTTGTCCCCCGGCGGCGCGGCTGACCTGCTGGCCGCCGCCTGCTGGCTGGCCCGTATCGGTGCCCTGCCCGCCCCCGCCGCGGCGATGCGACCCGAGGCGGCCAACGCCACGCTCGCCGGTGCGCCGCTCGCCACGGTGACGCCATGAGTCTGGGCCTGATGTTCTCCGGCCAGGGCGCACAACACGCCGGCATGCTTGCCTGGCTGCAGCCCGACCCGGTGCTGGACGCGCTCGCCGACGTCGTCGGCGACGATTGGCGCGAGCATCTGAACGACCCGGACTGGGCAGGCCGCAATGGCATTGCACAAGCTGTGTTGACCGCGACCGCGCTGGCCGCTTGGCGGCAACTGGCGGACGCCCTCCCCACACCTGCGGCCGTGGCTGGCTACAGCGTGGGCGAAGTCGCGGCCTTCGCGGCCGCAGGCGTCTTCGACACGGCCACCGCCCTGTGGCTGGTGCAGCGGCGGGCAGCATGGATGGAGCGCGATGCCTCGGCACACCCGGCCGTGATGGTGGGCATCACAGGCCTGACACGCGAGCGCATCGAGGCTACCTGCAAGGCCACCGATCTGGTCATCGCCATTCACAATGGCCCTGACAGCGTGGTCGCGGCAGGTCCGCTCGCGCACGTCCAGGCCGCTATTGAGCGCGTGAGCACCCAGGGCGGACGTGCCGTCCAGCTCAACGTCAACGTGGCCTCGCACACGCCCTACCTCGCAGACGCCGCGCGGGACTTCGCCGCGGACCTCGCCGCCGTCACCTTTTCTCGCCCTGGCCCCGTCCTTTTCACCAATGCCGCAGGCCGTGTGCGCCAGCCGGACGAACTGCAGGCGGCGCTGGCCCGCCAGCTCGATCACCCGGTGCAGTGGGATGCCTGCCTGGACGGCCTGGCCTCTCGCCGACTGCGCTGCGTGCTGGAGATCGGCCCTGGGCAGGCCCTGGCACGGATGTGGAATGCACGCTATCCAGACGTGCCCGCCCGTTCGGTGGACGAATTCCAGACGCGCCAGGGTATCCTCGACTGGGTGGCGCGCTGGCACGACGCGTGATGCCGCCCCGCCTCTGCTAGAGTGGCAGATCCCTGCCCTTCCCACCTCGCGCTCCCATGAACCGTGACATCGTCAAGATGGGTGACACCCGTCTCCTGCAGACCGCCGACCCGGTCACCGATTTCGATACGCCCGCGCTGCGCGCGCTCGTGACCGACATGTTCGACACCATGCGCGAGGAAGGCGGTGTGGGGCTGGCCGCGCCACAGATCGGCGTGGGGCTGCAGGTGATGGTGTTCGGGTTCGGACGCAGCGAACGCTATCCCGACGCCCTGCCCGTGCCGGAAACGGTCCTCATCAACCCGGAATTCACCGTGCTGTCCGACGTGATGGAGGACGGCTGGGAGGGTTGCCTGTCGATCCCCGGCCTGCGTGGCCTGGTGCCACGCCACGCGAGTATTCGCTATACGGGCTTCGATGCCCAGGGCGAGCGCATCGTGTGCGACGCGCACGGCTTTCATGCCCGCGTGGTGCAGCACGAACACGATCACCTCATCGGCCGGCTCTACCCATCGCGCATCGTGGACTTCGGCAAGTTCGGCTTCACGGACGTGCTGTTTCCCGAACTGGCCGGCAAGCGCTAGCGCCGGCATGGCCGTGCTGCACACCCCCGATGGCCGCTACATCGTCGTGCGCGGCCGCCTGTGGCGCGCGGCGAATCCCCATTTGCCTGAGGCCGAGCGGCAACGTCTCGTTCATGAACTCATGACAGCGCGCCGGGCAGTCAAGACGGCACGTGGCCATCATGATGCGGATGCCGAAGCACAAGCCCATGCGACGGTAGACCGCGTCAAGCATGCGCTCGGCGAGCGCGGCGCGCCGTGGTGGGACGATGGCGCGCCGGACCTCAACCGCCACATGGCCCGCAACACGCCGTATGCCGCGTGGTACGCGGCGCACGTCGACGGCCCTGCCGAGTCGGCCAAGGCCCCCTAACGATCAGCCGCCCACGCTCTGCCGCAGGGCCACGCCCAGGCGGCGGATGCCGTCTTCGATCTTGGCTTCGTCGGCCGTGGCAAAGCTCAGACGCAGGGTGCTGTTGTCCGGGTTCTCGGCAAAGAACGGCGCGCCCGGCACGAAGGCCACGCCCTGCTCGATCGCCTGGCGCGCCAGCACGGCGGCGTCGGCCAGTGCGCCGTTCGCGCCGGTCAGGCTCACCCAGAAGAAGAGACCCCCATCGGGACGCGTGAACGTGATGGCGTCGCCCAGTTCGCGGCGCAGCGCCGCATCCATGACATCGCGTCGCTTGGCGTAGACCGCGCGCACCTTGGCCAGGGTATCGGGCATGCGACCCGTGGCGAGGTAATTGGCCGCGGTCACCTGCGCAAAAGTGCTGGTGTGCGCATCGCTGAACTGCTTGCACATGACGGACTTGGCCAGCAGCTCGGCCGGGCCGATCATCCAGCCAATGCGCAGCCCCGGGCTCAGCACCTTGCTGAGCGATCCGCAGTAGACGAGATGCTCGCGGCTGCCGGGCACGTCCTTGGACAAGGCCATGATGGACGGCGGCGGAGCCTTGTCGAAATACAGGTCGCCGTACGGATCATCCTCGACGATGAGCGTGCCGTACTTCACGGCGAGCTCCAGCACGCGGCGGCGGCGCTCGGCGTTCAGCGTGGCGCCGCTCGGATTGCCGAAGGTCGGGATGAGGTACACGAGCTTGGGCTTGTGCTGGACGATCAGGCGCTCGAGCTCGTCCACGCGCACGCCTTCCCCATCGACCGGCGCGCTCACCAGATCCGCGCCATAGAGGCGGAAGCACTGGATGGTGGCGAGAAACGTCGGGCCTTCGACGATGACCTTGTCTCCCGGGGAGATGAGCGTCTTGCCGATGAGATCCAGGGCCTGCTGGCTGCCGGTGGTGACGATGAGCCCATCGGGGGCCACGTCCACGCCCTTGCCATCCATGAAGTGGGCGATCTGCGCCCGCAGGGGATCGAAGCCTTCCGTGGCGCCGTACTGCAGCGCAAGCCCGGGATTCTCTGCCAAGGCTGCCTCGGACGCCTCGCGCAGGCCGTCCACGTCGAACAGCGCGGCATCCGGAAAGCCGCCGGCAAAGCTGATGATGCCCGGCTTGCCGAGGAGCTTGAAGAGTTCCCGGATGGCGGAAGTCGAGACGTTGTCGAGACGCGAGGCGAATTGCATGACGAAGTCCTGAGAAACGAGGAGCCGCGCCGAGTCAAGGCCACCGCGCGGTAGAGCCGCCTAGTGTAAGCGCACGCTGGACCACCCTGGGGTTTTCACGGAGCCAGCGGCTCGGCGCCAGAGAGCGGAGTGCCAGATCTCAAGAAACATCTCATAAATTTTACTTGCCAGCCGGTAAGCTCATCGGCATCATGCCGAAAAAAATGCGAGCGACGCAAACGCCCGCGAAGTCTGCCCGGCGCCAATAACCGGTGATGGGCCATTTCCCCGGATGGAGACAATCCTCGATGTACAAGAAGATCCCTTCACTCGCCGCCTTGTGTCTGCTGAGCGCAGCCGCACAGGCGCAAAGCTCAGTCACGCTCTATGGTGTCGTCGATGTGGCCGTCGGGCACACGTCTGAATCGTCTGGCGTCGACGTGCCCGGCGGCACCCGCGTCCTGGCGTCGCGCCAGAGCGCCACGCGCATGGACTCCGGCGTATCAGCCGGCTCCCGTTTCGGTCTGCGCGGCGTCGAAGACCTGGGCGGCGGCCTGCAGGCGAAGTTCCAGCTCGAATCGGGCTTCAACGTGAACAACGGTGCCAGCACCCAGGGCGGCCTGCTCTTTGGCCGGATGGCGTACGTGGGCCTCGCTGGCAAGCACTGGTCGCTCACCGGCGGCCGTCAGCTCACGCCCATGAACAACGCTGCGGTGGCGTCCATGGCGCTGCCCGGCGGCTACTGGGGCGCCATCAGTGGCGCGGTGACGGGCAGCTACGAACCGGTGGGCGCCACTCCGGGCGGCGGCGCCTTCCAGACCGGCACGCGCGCCGACAACTCGGTGCTCTTCACGTACACGCTTGGCCCTGTCACGGCGAACACGATGGTCGCGGGCGGCAACCAGAATTCGCAAGGCACGGGCCGCTACGGCGCCTTCGTGCTGGGCTACGCCGATGGCCCCCTCAAGCTCAACGCCGGCGTCTCGCGCATGCGCCAGAACCGGGAGCAGGTGATCGATCCCGACCGCGCCGAATGGCAGACCACCTGGCTGCTGGGCGGCTCCTACGACTTCGGCGTGGCGACGCTCTACACCGGTTTCTCGCAGTTCAACCCCCGCAAGGACACGTCCAACCTGAGCCCGGTTGCCACGGTGGGCGCGGCCGGCGCATCGGTCAACGCCTTCACCTGGGAACGCAGCCGGATCGCCTGGGTGGGCGCGAAGATTCCGCTGGCCGGCGGCAACCTGCTTGCCCAGGTCAGCCGGCACACCTACAAGTATCAGGACAACGACGACGGCCGCTCGACCACGCTGGGCGTCGCCTACGACTACCCGCTGTCCAAGCGGACCGCGGTCTACGCAAGCTACGGCCAAGTCAGCAACAACGACCGCGCCCGCACGCCGCTCTTCTCGGCCATTCCGGCGGTGTCCCCGTTCGGCTACGGCTCAGATCTGCGCGGGGTGTCCGTCGGCATGCGCCACACGTTCTGACGCGCAGGGCCTGAACGCCAGGCGCGTCTTCGCGCGGCTGGCGTCACCCGCACGGTTCGCGGCATCATGTCGACATGCATGCCGCCTCCCACCCCGACATCTGGCTCGTCTACGACGGCGAATGCCCGGTGTGTCGCAGCTATGTCCAGCACGTGCGCTTGAAGCAGGCCGCGGGCCAACTACATCTGGTCGATGCGCGCGAGCCCAGTGCGCTGCGCGAAGAGATCCGCGCGGCAGGCTTGCAGCTCGATGAAGGCATCGTGCTCAAGATCGGCCCGCAGCTGTATCACGGCGCCGATGCCGCGCATCGGCTGTCGCTGATGACCACGACGAGCGGCGTCTTCAATCGGTTCAATGCGCGGCTCTTTGCGTCGCCGCGCGTCGCCCGTCTGGCCTACCCCGTCCTGCGGGCCGGGCGCAATGCCCTGCTTCGCCTGTTGGGGATCGGCCGTATCGATGCGGATCGCCGCGGGGATCGCTGATGCCGCCTCTCGCGACGCCCCGGCAAGCGTCAACGCGGCGTCACGCTCAGAACGTCGCCTGCGGCAGTTCCTTGGTGGTGAAAACCAGAGAGACCTTGGCGTCTTCCGGAATGGGTGGCAGCGTGGCGTCCCACGCCGACCAGGCCTCGCGCAGCTCCGCCAGGCGCTCGGGCTGACGCTCGCGCAGGTTGGCCCGCTCGCGCGGGTCCTCGGCCACATTGAAGAGATACTCGATGCCATCGACCTGCAGATACTTCCAGTCGCCACGCAACAGCGCCCGCTGGTTGCGGTGCTTCATGCGCCAGCACAGGTCGCGCTGTGGCTGCCATTGCGCATCCGCGAAGGCCGGCACCAAGCTCATGCCGTCGAGCGGGTAATCCGGGTGCGCCGCGACGCCGGCAGCATCGAGGAAGGTGGCAGCCCAGTCCATGGTGAGATTGGGCAGCTCGCTCACCGTGCCCGCCGGGATGCGGGCTGGCCAGCGCGCCACGAGCGGCACGCGGATGCCGCCCTCGAGCAGATCCATCTTCTGGCCCACGAAGGGCCAATTGTTCGAATAGCGCTCGCCGCCGTTGTCGCTCGTGAAGACGATCAGCGTGTTCTCGGTCATGCCCTGACGCTCGAGCGCATCGATCACCCAGCCGATGCCCTCGTCCATGTGGTGGATCATGCGCTGGTAGACGGCAAGCGAGCCACCGTCGATGTGCTTGCCGATACCGGCGATGCGCCGGGATTCCTCGGCGTCGTCTCGGGTGAGCCACGGCCAGTGCGGCGCACTGTAGTGCAGGCTCAACAGGAACGGCTTGTCGGCCGACTGGCGCTCGACGAAGTCCACGGCACGCCGGCTCAGGAGGTCCGTCAGGTAGCCCTCTTCCTGGTGTTCTGTCTCGTTGACCCAGAAGTCCGGCCGCCCGCGCGGATCGCAGTGCGCGAAGTAATCGGCGCCGCCCGCGTGAAAGCCATAGAACTCCTCGTAGCCGGACATGCGCGGGCCGAAGTGCGGGGGATAGCCCAGGTGCCACTTGCCCACCAGCGCCGTGGCGTAACCCGCGTCGCGCAGCAGCGAAGGCAGCGTCGGGTGGCTGGGCGGCAGCCCCAGTACCTTGTCGCCGTGCACGCTCGGGATCGGCTCTTCGGCAGCCCCGCGCAAGCGATACTGCCAACGTCCCGTGGCCAACGCGAAGCGCGTGGGCGAGCACACGGCCGAGTTCGAATATCCACGCGTGAACCGCACGCCTTGCGCCGTCATGGCATCGAGGCGCGGCGACACATCCACCGGCTGGTTGGCCGCATCCCGTGCCCCCGTGCAACCGAGGTCGGCGTAGCCGAGATCGTCGGCGAGGATGAAGATCAGGTTGGGACGCGGGTCCACTGAGGGCATGACAGTCTCCAGGCAAGGTGTCGAACAAGGCGCGCGCGAATGCAGGCCTTGCCTGCCGCACCGCGGTCGCCATCGTAACGCGGTCTTCCGCCCTGCAAGCGACATCATCCACACGTCGGTCCGCATGGAACGACCTCACCTCATGCCGTCCGCCGACACCCGGCACATCAATTGCTATAGGCCCCCGTCACATCCCCGGCGTGGGCCTGTGATAAAAGACGGAGTTCCCTGTCTGCGCGCGCCGCACCCGCGGGCTCGCGGTATCGGATTCCTGCTGCTGTCCAACCTCAAGAGACCCCCATGCAGACTGCCACTCTCCTTCGCCGCAAGTCCCTTCGCGTTGCACCGCTCTTTGCCGCGTCGCTGCTGGCCGCCGCCGCCTTTGCGGCTCCCGTGATGGCTGCCGCCCCCGATGCGGGTCAGGCGCAGTACGAGCCGCAGGTCGGCCAGGCGGGCAAGGACGTTGTCTGGGTGCCGACGCCGCAGGCCCTCGTGGACAAGATGCTCGACATGTCGCAGGCCAAGCCGGGTGATTTCGTCGTGGACCTGGGCTCTGGCGATGGCCGTACCGTGATCACCGCGGCCAAGCGCGGCATCACTGCGCATGGCGTGGAATTCAACCCGGACATGGTCGCCCTGGCCGAGCGCAATGCCAAGGCGGCTGGCGTTGCCGACAAGGCGACGTTCACCGCTGGCGATCTCTTCCAGTACGACCTGTCCAAGGCCGACGTGATCACCATGTTCCTGCTGCCCTCGATCAACGAGCGCCTGAAGCCGGAACTGCTCAAGTTGAACCCGGGCACGCGCATCGTGGCCAACTCCTTCCGCATGGGCGACTGGACGCCGGATGAAGAGGCCACCGTGGGCGACGGCTGCACCAACTGGTGCACGGCGCTGCTGTGGATCGTGCCTGCCAACGTGGCGGGTAGCTGGTCGGTCGACGGCAAGACGCTCAAGCTCGAGCAGATCAATCAGGAGCTGACCGGCACGCTCGGCGACGCGGCCATCTCGGATGCCCGCATGCTGGGCAACCAGATCTCCTTCACTGCCGATGGCAAGCGCTACACCGGCACGCTCGAAGACAAGGTGCTCAAGGGCACCGTCGAAGGCGGCGGCGCCTGGCACGCCACGCGCGCCTGACGGCGTAGCGAACGGGCGGCATGACGCCGCCCGCTTTCCCTCGCGCGCTCAGGCGCGTTCTGCCTGAGCGCTCCCGGCGCCGGCGCGCTGTCGGCAGCCTCTCCTGTCCGTCGGTGCCGCCCATGCGTCCGTCTCTCTCCCGTTTTGCGCTGACCAGTCTGGCCAGTGCCATCATCTTTCCCGCCCTCGCAAGCGCCGCCGCGGCGCCCGGCGACGCGCCCACCAGCCGTATCGATCGCATCACGCTGTCGGCCGGCGGCATGGCCGAGATCCATCGCCAGGCCCAGGTCGACGGTCCCGCGACGCTATCGATCGAGACGCCGCTGCGCCAGGTCGACGACATTCTGAAGAGTCTGCTCGTCACGGATCCCGCGGGCGGCGTGGCGGGTCTCACGCTCGACGGGCTGTCCCCCGTGGAGGAGACCTTTGCCCGACTGCCGTTCACGGCCGAGCAGATGGGATCCGTGCCGCACCTGGCCAACGCGCTGGCCGGCACCCGCGTGCGCGCCACCTCGGGCGGGCGCGCCGTCGAGGGCGTGGTGCTGGGCGTGGCCAACCCGGACGCCGAATCCCAGCCCGGCACCGACGGCAATCCACCGCCGTTGCCCGTGCTCTCCGTGCTGGCCGACAACGGTTCCATCCAGGTGTTGCGCCTGGGCGGCGACACGGTGCTCGACATCCGTGACGAGGCCATGCGCACGCGCCTGCGCGAGGCAGCGGCCGTGCGCGGGCGTGCCCGCGCCGACGACGTGCGCCGCATTGGTGTCGAGTTGCCGGGCACCACGGCGCGCACCGTGGAGCTGGCCTACGTGGTGGCCGCACCCGTGTGGAAGACCGCGTACCGTCTGCTCACCGAAGCCGACGGCAAGGTGCGTCTGCAGGCCTGGGCCGTGCTCGAGAACGCCACGGGCGAGGACTGGGACCGCGTGCACGTGACGCTGAGCTCCGGCGCACCGGTCATGCTCTCGCAGCGTCTGCACCAACGGTATTGGCACGAACGTCCAGACATTCCGGTGCAGGTCGGGGCCACGGCGCCGCCCCGCGTCGACGACACCCGTGCGCGCGGCGGCATGGGTGCCGCAGGCGCCCCGGCGCGCATGGCCCGTCCGGCGCCAGCCCCCGTCATGGCGGAAGCGGCCATGGCGCCGCCACCGCCCGCTCCCTCCGCATCCGCCCAGGCTGCAGACGCGCAGGAAGGCGATACGGTGGTGAGTTTCGCGCTGCCGCAGCCGGTGACCTTGCCCGCGGGCCAGACCTTGTCCGTGCCGTTCATCGACCAGAGCGTGCCTGGCGAGCGCCTGTCCGTGTTCCAGCCCGAGCGCGGCCGCGTGCATCCGGTGGCCGCCGTCATGCTGGAGAACGCTACCGCCACGAGCCTGCCCGCCGGCATCCTCACCGTGTACGACACCACGGGCGCCCACGCGGGCGACGCCCAGCTGGCTGGCATTCCCGCCGGCGAATCCCGTCTTGCCAGCTTTGCCGAGGACCGCAAGGTCACGATCACCACCGACACCACGCCTGAAGAACGCGTGAGCGACGTGCGCATCGCCGAGGGCGTGCTCCAGGCGAACCGGCTGCTGCGTCGCAAGACCACCTACACCATCCAGGGCGCGGCCGACGCGCCGCGGGTCGTCGTGATCGAACATCCGCGCCGCTCAGGCTGGAAGTTCGCCTCGCTGGCAGCCACCAGCGAGACACCGACGCACCATCGGCTGCGCGCCGAGGTACCGGCAGGCGGGACGGCCACGCTGGAGGCCGTGGCCGAACGCACCGAAGCCACCACCCTCGCGTTGGTCTCGGCCGAGCCCGACGTCCTGATGCGCTGGTCCGGCGCGGCGTCAGACGATGCGACGCGCAAGACGCTGACCGCACTGGCCGAGGCACGTCGCGCCCTGGCCCAGGCCCAGGCGCGCGTGGACGAGAGCGAAGCGCAACTCGACGAGGCGGCCGCCGATCAGGCCCGCGTGCGCGAGAACCTCGGTGCCGTGCCTGCCGACAGCGCGCTGGGCCAGCGCTACCTGAAGATGCTCGAGGACGAGGAGACCCGCATCGCCGAGCTGCGCGAGGCGCGCACTGGCGCTGTGGCCGAGCGCGATCGCCTGCGCAAAAGCCTGGCCGAGCAGATCCATACCCCGAGCGCGGCGCAGTAAGGCCGCTCGCGGACGTGGTTTGCGTCCGTCGCCGTCCTGGCGGCGGACGTTGTAGTGCCATAAGAATCATTCGAACAACAGTACGGAGACTGCCATGACCCGCTTGGACCGCGCGCGCCGCGCGCTCGTATTGTCCGCTTTCGTTCTGGGCGCACCTGCCTGGGCTGCCGCGCCGGACGCCGCCCCGGTCGCGTCGGCGAGCGCCACCGCGCCTCCCGGTGTCGTCGCCCCTGACCGCGTAGGCCTGTCGGCCGAGCGCCTCGCCAAGCTCGGCGCCGTGCTGCAGGCTGACGTCGACGCGGGCAAGATCCCCGGGGCCGTGATGCTGGTGGCCCGGCGCGGCGAGCTCGCGTGGTTCGAGGCATTCGGCAAGCTCGACCCCGCGCGCGATGCGCCCATGACGCGCGACGCCATCTTCCGCATCTACTCGATGACCAAGCCCATCACCAGCGTCGCCGCGATGATGCTGGTCGAAGACGGCAAGCTGCACCTGAGCGACCCGGTGTCCCGGTACATTCCGGAGTACGCCAAGCTGACCGTCGGCGTGGAGAAGGCGGGTGCCGACGGCAAGCCCGCGCTGGAGACGGTTCCCGCACGGCGCCCCATGACCGTGCAGGACTTGCTGCGCCACACCTCGGGGCTGACCTACGGCTTCTTCGGCCCGGGCCTGGTCAAGAAGGCCTATCAGGAGGCAGGACTCAATGCTGGGGACCCGGACAACGCCGAATTCGCGCGGCGGCTCGCCGCCCTGCCGCTGGCCTACCAGCCCGGCACCACCTGGGACTACAGTTATTCCACCGACGTCCTGGGTCGTGTGGTCGAGGTCGCGAGTGGCCAGACGTTAGGGGCGTTCCTGCAGGAACGCATCTTCACGCCGCTGGGCATGACCGACACAGCGTTCGTCGTCAGCGATCCCGCGCGCCAGGCACGTCTGGCCGAGCCGCTCGCCGATGATCGCAGCATCGGCGTGGGCGTGGACATCAGCGACCCGCGCCAGCCCACGCGCCTGGAGAGCGGCGGTGGCGGGCTCGTATCGACGGCGGCGGACTACGCCCGCTTCCTGCAGATGCTGATGGCTGGCGGCACGCTCGATGGCAAACGCATCCTCGGCCCGCAGACGCTGGCGTTCATGACGGCAGACCACACCGGTGAAGGCATTGCGCGCACACCGCTGTACCTGCCCGGTCCGGGCTACGGCTTCGGCCTGGGCTTTGCCGTGCGCACGGCCGCGGGCGACGCGGCGATCCCGGGCGCGGTGGGCGAATACTACTGGGGCGGTGCGGGCGGCACCTACATGTGGGTGGATCCGGCCAACGAGCTCTTTGCGATCCTGATGGTGCAGACACCCAAGCACCGGACGGCCTATCGCAGCCTCGTGCGCAACATGGTGTATGCCGCAATCGAGGACTAGCCCTCAGTCCAAGCCCTCAGGGGCCATGGCGCTCAACGCGGCATCGCCACCGAGGCGACGGCGCTCTCCCGGCCCTTGGCAGCCTGCGCTGTCTGGTGCTGGGTGGCGCGCCGACGTAATTGCCCTGCAATGCCCGCCGGGAAGAAGTACACGCTGAGCACGAAGAGCAGGCCAAACCAGAGCAACCATCGCTCAGGTGCGGCAAGCTCGGCCAGGAACGATCCTTCCGGGAACTGGCTGCCAATCATGCGCAACACATCCTGCAGGTAGTTCTGCGCCAGCAGGAACACGGCCACGCCCACCACGGACCCGTACAGCGTGCCCATGCCGCCGATCACGCACATGAGCAGGATGAACACCATGAGCTCGAAGTTGAGCGTGTTCTCCGGATTGACGTAGCGATTGAAGAGCGCGAAGAGCGCGCCCGCGACGCAAGCCAGCACGGCGGACAGGATCACCACCGCCGTGCGGTACAGCACGGTGCGATAGCCCAGCGCCTGCGCACGGAACTCGTTCTCGCGGATCGCCTGCAGCACGCGGCCAAAGGGCGAGTTGACCAGGCGCAACAGGCCCAGGAACACCACCACGGCCACCCCGAACGCCACGTAGTACATCAGCACGCGCCCGGTGATGCGCACTGTGAAGACGGCTTCCCGAGCGAGCTCGCCCAGCCCGGTACCGGAAAACAGGCCGCCCAGGAAGGTGCCCAGGCTGAAGCCGTACAGCGTGACGTCGGTCAGGCGATAGGCCGGGCCGAGCTCGCGCGGCACCTGCACGCGCAACCCGTCCTCGCCGCCCGTGACCGTATAGAGCTGGTTGACCAGGCTCAGGAAGGCAAAGGCCACCGCCAGGGTGACGAGGGCGAAGAAGATGGCCTTCACGCGCAGCGAGAGCAACCCCAGCAACAGCGAGAGCACGATGGCCAGCAGGATCGCGCAACCCAGTCCCAGGAAGATCGCGCCGAAGGTGTTGCCCTGGCTGCCGATCGCCATGGCCACGCCATAGGCACCGATACCGAAGAACATCGTATGGGCGAACGACACGATGTGGGTGTAGCCCAGCATCAGGTCGTAGGAGGCCACGACGATGATGAAGATGCAGATCATGCCCAGCATCGCGAAGGCCCGCGTGCCGTCGAAGAGAAAGGGCCCGGCCGCGAGGCAAACGAGGATGACCAGCAGCAGGGCCGTGAGCAGGCGGCTGCGGGGCAGGTCACCGGAGAGCAGCGTGTTCAGCATGGCGGTTCTACACCTTGATGACGGGAATGAGGCCTTGCGGGCGCCACATCAGCACCGCGACCATGAGCCCCACGGTGGCCACGGCCGCCAGACGCGGCTCCAGGTAGCCCACGTACAGATTGACCAGGCCGACCAGCATGGCCCCGTAGAAGCAGCCGCGGATCGAGCCCAGGCCACCCAGGATGATGACGACGATGACCGAGATCATGAGCTCGTCGCCCATGTGCGTGAAGATGATCTCTCGGTACATCGCCCACATCACCCCGCCCAGGCCCGCGAGCGCCGAACCCGCGACGAACACGCCCAGGAACAGCATGCGGATGCGATAGCCGTGGATCTCGACCATTTCCCGGCTCTCCACACCCGCGCGGATGAGGATGCCCAGGCGCGTGCGCTCGATCACCCAGATGAGGGCGGCGTACACCGCCACGCCCACCACCACGGCGGCGAGCCGGTACTTCTCCAGCGCCATGCCACCCATGATGAGCGCACCGCGCAACGCCTCGGGGCGGGGCACCGGGATCTCGCGATGTCCCCAGATCACCTCGATGAGTTCGAAGACGACGATGGAGCCGCCCACGGTGACCAGGATCTGCTTGAGGTGATCGCCATAGACCGGGCGGATCACCAGCCGCTCGAACACAAGGCCGAGCAGGCCCGCCACCATGCCCGCCAGACCGAGCGCCGCCAGTATGGCGAACGCATTCGCGGCCATCGAACTGCTGCGCGCATAATCGCCCAACCAGAACGTGAGCACCGTCATGCCAGCGAAGGCCCCCAGCGAGATGAAGGCGCCATGGGCCAGGTTGAGCACGCTCATGAGGCCAAAGGTGAGGCTCATGCCCGAGGCCATGAGAAACACCATGGCGCCCATCGCCAGCCCGCTGATGGTGAGCACGATCCAGGTGTTCAGGCTCATCATGAAGAGCGGCAGCAACATCATCACGCCGAGCAGGAAGACGTGCGGGCGCTCGGACGGCAGGCGCGTGAGCCAGTGCCAGGGCGAGCCCGTGCGGGCGGTGGTATCGGGAACGGCAGCCATGATCGCTTCCTTATTGGTGGGCGCCCAGGCCCAGGCCGAGCAGGTCGTGCTGCAAGGCCTCGTCGCGCGCGAGATCGTCCATGCGGCCGGTGTGCACGATGCGACCGTCGCTCATGACAGCCACGGATTCACCGAGCCGGCGAGAGAAATTGAAGTTCTGCTCCACGAGCAGGATCGACACGCGCTGGGCCTTCAGATGCTCGAAAGCCTCGGCCAGATCGTTGATGATCGCAGGCGCGAGCCCCTTGGTCGGCTCGTCCACGAGCAGCAGCTCGCGCGGCTCGATCACCGCCCGCGCGATGGCGAGCATCTGCTTCTGGCCACCCGACAGGTTGCCCGCCGGTCGATCCCAGAATTTCTTCAGCGGCGGGAACACCTGCGTGATCCAGTCGAGCCGATCCTTGTCCATCGCGCCACCAATGGCCGCGAGCACGAGGTTCTCGCGCACCGTGAGCAGGCTGAAGATGCCCATGTGCTCCGGCACGAACGCGATGCCACGGCGCGCGATCGACGGCGTCGAGGCACCGCGGATGCTCTGCCCGCGAAAGTGCAGCTCGCCGCGCGTGACGGTGGTGAGCCCCATGATCGTGCGCAGGGTGGTGCTCTTGCCGGCGCCATTGCGCCCGAGCAGCACGGTGAGTTCGCCCACGGGCACCGTGAGGTTCACCCCATGCAGGATGTGATACTGATCGATGTCGGCGTGCACGTCCGACAGGGTGAGAATGGCCTGGCCCGCGGCGGGGCCCGTGTTCGGGGCGGGCGTCGTCATGCCGGCGTCTCCATCGGGGTGCCCAGGTAGGCTTCCTGGACGATCGGCGAGGCAATCACCGTGGCCGGTTCGCCATCGGCCACCAACTGCCCGTTGTGCAGCACCACGATACGATCGGCCAGTGCGCGCACCACATCCATCTTGTGCTCCACGAGCAGGATCACCTTGTCCTGGCGGCGCTTGATGTCGGCGATGAGGTCCAGGATCACGGGCACCTCGTCCACGCTCATGCCCGCCGTGGGCTCATCGAACATGAAGACTTCCGGCTCCAACGCCAGCATGAGCGCGACTTCGAGCTTGCGCTGGTCGCCATGCGAGAGGCTCGCCACGGGCGTATCCGCGCGATGCGCCAGATTGACCTGGGCGAGATAGTCGGCCGCGCGGTCGATGATGTCGCGACGGCGTGCCGCAGTCTGCCAGAAGATGTGGCCGATGCGATGCCGCGAGGCCACCGCCAGGCGCACGTTCTCCAGCGCGGACAGATTGGGAAAGAGATTGGTCAGTTGAAAGGCCCGCCCCAACCCCTTGTCCGCGCGCGCCGCCGCGCCCAGTGCCGTGATGTCCTCGCCAAACACGTGCACGCTGCCGGCCGTGGCGCGCAGCTGCCCCGAGATCAGGTTGAACCAGGTCGTCTTGCCGGCGCCGTTGGGGCCGACGATCGCCGTCAGCGTCCCCGCATGGAACGCGCAGGACACATGGTCCACGGCCACGTGCCCACCGAACTGGATGGTGAGACCGCGGGTCTCGAGCACGGGCGTACCCGGCTGCGGATGGGAGGGTGCTGTCATGGCGAGTCCGATGAAGGCGAGCGGTCATCTGCGCGAAGGGCCCCGCAGGCAGGGCCCTCGCAGCGCCTCAGCGCTTGTTGCGCACCGGGATCTTCATGTCCTCGAGCGGGATCTCACGCACGAGCTCAGGCACGCCGGCCGTCACGGTGCGATCCGCGAACCAGTCCTTGCGTTCTTCACGCTTGATGCGGAAGTGGTACATGGTCTGCATGGCCTGCTGGTCTTCCGGACGGATCAGCATCTCGCCCTTGGGCGTGTTGAAGCGCAGGCCCGAGAAGGCCTTGAGCAGATCATCCGTCTCGCTCGAACCCTTGGCCTTCTCCAGCGCGGCGACGATGGCCATGGCCTGCGAGAAGCCCTGCGCCGTAAAGAAATCCGGCGCGGCCTTGAAGCGTTCGAAATGCTGCTTCACGAGCCAGTCGTTGATCTCGTTCTTGGGCGACTCGAAGTAGTAGAAGCCAGCGCCTTCCATGCCTTCCAGATCGGCGTAGGGCACGAGCGCGGGCAGGATGTTGCCGCCGGCGGCGAGCTTGATGCCGTGGCGCGATGGCTGCAGATCCTGGATCCGCGCGAGCGGGCTGGTCGCCCCGGCCCAGATCGCGAAGATGTACTTGCCCTGATCGCAATCCTTGCGGTCCTTTAACGCGCCGAACAGACGCTGCGCGGCCGCCGTGAAGTCCGTGGCGTCGGTGGGCAGGTATTCCTCGTGAACCACCTTGCCGCCCGTGGGCGTCATGGCTTCCTTGTAGGCGGCGACGCCGTCGCGGCCAAAGGCGTAGTCCTGCGCGATCGTGGCCACGCACACGCCGGGCTTGCCCAGCGCCACCGCGTTGGAAACCGCGTCCTGCGAGGAATTGCGGCCAACCCGCACCACGTAGCGGTTCCACGAGGCGCCGGTGATGGCATCGGCCACGCCCTCGGGCATGATGATGCGCTCGTACTCTTCGGCGATCGGCAGGGTGGCCAGCGCCACACCCGAGGCCACCGGGCCCACGACGATGTGCGCATCGTTCTCCGCGTAGGCCTCTTCCACCAGCGTGCGGGCGCGGGCCGGGTCACCCTGGCTGTCCTTGTCCAGGATCTCGATCTTGCGTCCGGCCACTTCCATCTTGCCCTGCGTGGCGTACTCGAAGCCCATCTTCATGCCGACGCTCAGCTGCTGGGCGTAGGCCGACAGCGGACCGGTGAAATCCGTCACGTGCGCGACACGGAAGGGCTCGGCGGCGTGAGCGGCGGAACCCAGGGCAAGGATGCTGAGGGCCAAGGCGGTCTTGGTGAGCAGGCGCTGCATGGAGTGTCTCCTTCGCGAAGGGGCGTCAGACGCCGACTCGCCGGTTGAACATGACTACCGAGTCATGTTTTTGATGCTGAGATGAATTGGAACAGATTCCATCACGCTGCGCCGCGCAAGGCCACGGGGGAAAACACCTAGGAGCGAATCGGTGAGAAATCGTTGACTTCGCCAATGCCAAGCCGTAGCTTTCTGACTACCGATTCATATTTCAAGACAGCGAGACAGCCTGCATGGCCGCTAACCCCGCCGCCCCGCTCGACGCCGAGCCCCGCCCGCGCGAAGCGCCCGGCGCCCCCAAGACGGCGCGCGGCGCCCGCACCCGCGCCCAGATCCTCAAGGCCGCCGAAGAAACCATCGGCACTCTGGGTTATCACCGCGCCGGCATCACGGACATCACCCGGGCCGCCGGCGTCGCCCAGGGCACCCTCTACTGCTACTTCTCGGGCAAGGAAGAGATCCTGCGCGAACTGGTGCGCGACATGGGCCGCGAAGTGCGCGCCCACCTGGCTGCCGAGACCCTGGATGCACGCGATCGCCTGGACGCCGAGGAAAAAGGCCTGCGCGCCTTTCTCAAGTACCTGGCCGAGCACCCCTCGCTCTACCGCGTGCTGCAGGAAGCGCAGTTCGTGGACGAATCCATCTACCGCGAGTACTACGAAGCTTTTGGCCGCGGCTACCTGCGCATGCTGGCCGACGCCACGCGCAAGGGCGAAGTGCGCTCCGGCAATGATGAGGTCCGTGTCTGGGCGCTCATGGGCATGGCCAACTTTCTCGGCCTGCGCTTCGCCATCTGGGGTCAGGACACCCCCATCGATGACGTGGTCGCGACGATGAGCGACCTGTTCCGCCATGGTCTCGCCCTGGACGGCAAGGAAAAATCATGACGATACGTGCGATCGCACCGCGCGCCGCCTGGCACGCAACCCGACCCGACGACGGCCTGACCCGCACGGGCGGCCTCACCGAACCCTTGATTCTTCGCCACGATTCTGACGGCATCGTCGAGTTGCGACTGAATCGCCCGGATCGCCACAATGCCCTGGTGCCGGCCCTGCTCGTCTCGCTGGAGGCCGCCCTCGTCGCGGTGGCGGACGACCCGCCGCGGGCACTGATCCTGTCGGCCGCGGGCCGCTCGTTCTCGAGCGGCGGCGATGTGCAGGCCTTCTATGACGTGGCTCAACATGAACGCCGCACGTACGCCAAGCGCGTGGTCGGCTCCCTCAACCGGGTCATTCTGGCGCTCCTGAACCTGCCCTGCCCGACCGTGGCAGCCGTCCACGCTCTCGTCACCGGGGGCTCTGTCGGCCTGGCGCTCGCCTGTGACATCGCCGTGGGCGGGCCGCGCACCTCGTTCGCGCCCTGGTACACCGCGGTGGGTTTCAGCCCCGACGGTGGCTGGACGGCGCTGATGCCAGACCGCATCGGCCGCGCCCGGGCCATGGAAGTGCAATTGCTCAATCAGCGGCTGGATGCCGAGGAAGCCCTGCGCCTGGGTCTTCTGCAGCAGCTCGCGCCGGACACCGAAGGCGTCGGGCCCCTGGCGCACCAGCTGGCAGCGCAGGTCGCCGCGGCCAAGCCCGGCAGTGTGCGCCATACCTTGACCCTCATGCGCCCGGACGTGGACGCCGTGGGCCGCGGCCTTGCCGCGGAACTCGCGCACTTCCTGGCCCAGATCGACACCGACGAAGCCGATCACGGCATGGCGGACTTCCTCGGCATCACCGACGCCTGACAGCGGCACCCGCCGCGATACGAGAGCCCTCACGAGGAGACTTGCCGATGCTGTGGAACACCCGATGGCGCGCGCTGCTGGCCAGCGCGCTAATCGCGCTGGGCACCCCTGCCGCCCACGCCCTGCAGACGTTCGCCGACGAAGACCGCAGCGCGGAGCTCGCCGGCCAGGTGGCGCACCAGCGCTACCAGTTCAACACGCCGACCACCGTCACCTATGACGCGGACACGCTGGCGCAAGGCTCGGCAGGCACCCGCGTGTACGTGGCCGACATGGGGAGCCACCGCATCCGCGTCCTGGATCTGGATGGCCGCGCCATCGGCATGCTCGACGACGCCGACACGATACGCGCGACCGACAGTCCCGCCGCCACCGTCCCCACCATCCGCGCGCCGCTGGGCATCGCCTTTCTCTCACGCAGCGAAGCCGACGACGATCGCCTGGCCGGCCTTTACGTGAATGACGTCGGCCTGCACCAGATCCATTTCTATCGCACGGTGGATACGGATCCGGACGCTTTTCGCTACGTGACCTCCTTCGGCACCAA
Source organism: Verticiella alkaliphila (assembly GCF_018904615.1). GTDB lineage: Bacteria > Pseudomonadota > Gammaproteobacteria > Burkholderiales > Burkholderiaceae_B > Verticiella > Verticiella alkaliphila. The sequence continues at coordinate 91,191 of NZ_JADCNH010000003.1, forward strand.
GGGCTCTGGCGGCGGCAACCAGCTGCAATTGCCGCGCAATGTGGTGGTGACGCCGCAGGGCTACATGATCGTGGCCGACGAGTTCAACCACCGGGTGAAGGTGTTCCGCCTGGATCCGGACAATGCCTACCAGGCCACGCTCGTGCAGACGCTCGGCTGGCAGGACGGCAGCGGGCACTACGTGGGCGCGGGCCCCATCATCCGCGGCATCGACAAGAACTACGGCACGCCGTCCACCAACTACGACGACTATGCGAGCGCCCCGCAAAAACGCGATGGCTTTCGCATCCCGCAGGGCATCACGTACTTTCGCGCGCCCTCCGGCGCCACGTACGTGTACGTGGCCGACAACGGCAACAACCGCATCAAGATCTACACGCTCAATGCGCAGACCGGACAGCTGACGCTGCTGGACATGATCGGCCGCATCCGCGATGCGAGCGGCAACGTCGATCACCTGAAGCGGCCGCGCGGCGTGCGCACCGATGCGCAGGGCAACCTGTACGTGGCGGACACCTACAACGGGCGCATCCTGCGCCTGCCCAACCTGGCCGCCGTCACCGACCCGCAACCGGTGCGCTACCGCACGAGCGGCTCGGCGGATGCCCAGGCAACCTGGGTCTATGGCCGCCTGGGCATCCATCAGGTCGAGATGCGCGCGCCCACCACGGCCGGCACCGAAGACGCGGCCTTCCAGTTGCCCAACGATCTCGTGCCGCTGGTGCGGCCCGATGGCGACGTGCAGCGCGAGAACATCTGGGCCTGGGGCACCTTCTACACCAATGCCCGCGTGCATCTGGTGAGCGACAGCGGCAACAACCGCATCAAGAAATGCTGGACCAATTCGGCCGGCACGAGCCTCTTGCGCTGCTCGGTCTCGCAAGGCGTGGGCACCGCCACCTCGCATGAGTTCTGGGGGCATCCGCGCACGCTGGCGGGCCAACTGCACTCGGCGAGCGGCATGGCCTGGCTGCCGGGCACGAACCGACTCCTGGTGAGCGACACGCCCAACACGCGCATCAACGTGTACGACGCCAACGGCGCCTACCAGGGCCGCTTCGGCGGCACCGACATCAGCATTGGCGTGACCGGCATCGCGAGCTTTCAGGACCCGAGCTTTGGCGACGCCGTGGCCGTGCTGGTGGGGGCCGATATCACCCTGCCCTGGCCCTATACCGGCGACAGCAGCCTGCGCATCTACGACGGCGGCGGCACCCTGCGTCACACGTTCAACCTGACCTACCGGACCACCGGCCTGGCGGTGCCGGCCATCGGGCTCACCACCAGCAACTATCCGGTGGCGACGTCAGTGCGCTCGACCTCTGCCACGAGCCGCCAGCACGCCATCTACGTGACGAGTTTCGCGAGCCGGGCCTGGCGCTTCGACTACAACGCCGCGAGTGGCACCCTGACGCGGGTGTGGCATGCCGGCGGCGCCGACGCGAGCAAGGGCACCGACATCGGCAGCAGCTGGAATCTGGGCACGAACTTCTACAACCAGGGCGCGGCCACCACCTTCGACCAGATCGGCGCGGTGCAGGCGCTGGCCAACCGCATCTACGTGACGGACCGGCGCAACCAGCGCGTGCAGGCCCTCTCGCCCACCACCGGCGCGCGCCTGGGCCAGTTCGGCCTGGGTGGCGGCACCTACGACCATCCGGACGGGCTGGACCCGCAACGGCTCTTCCTGCCCGCCGGACTGGGCTATGACGCCACGCAGAATGCCTTCCTCGTCGCCGATGGCTTCAACATGGTGGCGCGCGCCTGGAACAACCCCGATGCCGTGACGCCGGGCACCGGAGGCGTCATCTCGCCCACCTATCGCGGGCACTGGATCAATCCTGACCTGGGCACCCGTCCCGGCGGCCTCTTCGACGCGGAGCTCGTCACGTCAGGCGGCAACGCCGTCTACGTGTTCTCGCTCATCAGCAACCGCGTGACGCGCTTTGACTGGAGCGAGCTGCAACCATGAACCAGTTCGACCTGACGGCGCGGCGCGCCCGCCTGGGCCCCGAGAATCTGGCGCTCGAAGATCTCGCGGACGGCACGCGCTACACCTACGGCGCCCTGGACGCGCAGGCAGCCCGCTTTGCCACGGCGGCGCGCACGCACTGGGGCCTCGCCCTGGGCGATCGCATCGCCTATCTCGGGCACAGCCGGGCCGAGTTCTTCGTGATGCTCTTCGGATGCGCCAAGGCCGGGCTGATCCTGGTGCCGCTCAACTGGCGGCTTGCCCCGCCCGAGCTCGCGGTGCTGCTGGAAGATTGCACGCCGGGCGCCTTGCTGTACGGCCCGGAGTTCGCCGAGGTGGCTGCCGGCCTCGCGCCGCATCAGGCCGGCATGGTCCGTATCGCGCTGGGGCAAGCCGAGGCGCCAGCGCGCCGCTATGCCGAGGATCTCGCCAGCGTGATTCCGGATCTCACGCCCCACCCGGATCGCGACCCGGACACGCCCTGGTATCTGCTCTATACGTCCGGCACCACCGGCAAGCCCAAGGGCGTGATCCAGACCTTCCGCATGATGTTCGCGAACTATCTGAACATCGGCCTGGCGGTGGAGCTCTCCGGGCGGGACGTGCTCCTGAATGTCCTGCCCATGTTCCACACGGCCGGCATCAACCTGTACTCCTCGGCCGTGCTGCTCCTGGGCGGCACGGTGCTCGTGCAGCGCAACTTCGATGCGGCCGCCACGCTGGACGTGCTGGCCCAACGCGCCACGATCTTCTTCGGCGTGCCCGCCGTCTATCAGGCGCTGCTCGCGCAGCCGCAGTTCGCGGGCGAACGGCTCGCGGGCGTGCGTTCCTGGGGCTGCGGCGGCGCGGCCCTGCCCGTCACCGTGTCGCAGCGCTATGCGGAGGCCGGCATTCGCGTGCGCACCGGCATGGGCATGACGGAGACCGGCCCCACCGTGTTCCTGTTGGATGAGGACCAGGTGCTCGCCAAGCCGAACGCCGTCGGCCGCCCCCAGCTCGTCACGGAAGTGCGCATCGTGGACCGAGCAGGCCGGGACGTGGCGCCCGGCGAGCCAGGCGAGCTGCTGGTGCGTGGGCCCGGCGTCACGCCCGGCTACTGGCGGCGGCCCGACGCCACCGCCGACACCTTCGTCGAGGGCGGCTGGCTGCGCACGGGCGACGTGGCGCGATGCGATGCGGATGGCGATTACTACATCGTCGATCGCTGGAAGGACATGTTCATCTCCGGCGGCGAGAACGTCTACCCGGCAGAGGTCGAGGCCGCCCTGCTGCAGCACCCTGACGTAGCCGAGGCTGCCGTCATCGGCATCGCCGACGAGCGCTGGGGCGAGGTGGGTCACGCCAGCCTGGTGGTGGTCGCCGGCGCTGCCGCCCCCGACGCCGAGGCCTTGCGCGCCTTCTGCCGTGAGCGCCTGGCCGGCTACAAGATTCCCAAGGTCTTCCAGGTCTGCACGGCACTGCCGCGCAATGCCCTGGGCAAAGTCATCAAACAGGAGCTGCGCGATGCCGCAAACGCTTGACCATGTCCGCATCGCGCAGGCCTGCACGCTGTCGCAGGCGGATTTCGATGCCTTCGCCGCCCTGAGCGGAGACCACAACCCGATTCACGTCGACCCCGGCTTCGCCGAGAGCACGCCCTTTGGGGCCACGGTGTCGCATGGCATGCTGCTCTTCACCCGACTGCGTGGCCTGATCGCGCAACACTATCCGGATCAGCCGCTCACGCATCAGACGCTGATGTTCCCCGCGCCCTCCTACGCGGAAGAAGCCCTGACGCTCGTGCTGCAACCGCAAGGGGAATCCCCCGACGGCGGCCTGGTGCTGCGTACAGAGGTGCACAAGCCGGACGGCAGGCTTGGGCTGCAAGGCCAGTGTGTGGTGGGCGGCCAGGCGCCTGCGGCGGACGAGCCCGACATGCTGGCCGCCATCGAGGCCGACCCTGCGCCGGGCCTGAACCGTTTCCTGTCGCTCGCCGCGGGCGACACCGCGCGGCTCGTGCGCCAGTTCGACGTCGCCGATGTGCGCGCCTGGAATGCGCTGGCTGGGCAACCCGCCCGGCCGGGGAGTTGCCCGAACCCCTGATCGGGGCCCTTTTCTCGTGCCTGCTCGGCGAGGACTTGCCCGGTCACGGCACGAATTACCTCAAACAGTCACTCGCCTTCGTGGCGCCCGCCCGCATCGCTGAACCCTTGACCGCGAGCGTACGCATCACGCGCCTGCGCGCCGACAAGGCCCTGGTCGATCTGCACACCCGGTGCACGGGGGCCGACGGCCGCCTGCTGTGTACCGGCAATGCCCTTGTTCTCTTTCACCAATGACTTCCCCGACGCCAGGCTGCGACGGCGCGGCCGAGACTGAACCCACGCTGGATCCGGGCCTTCGCGCCTGGCTGGACCGTGTCAATCACGCGCAGTCCGAAGGCCGTCGACGCGGCGTGCCCGACACGCCCGAGTCGGCCCGGATGGGCCTGGCCACGCTCACCCGCACGCAGGGCGGCCATGGCCCCAAGCTCGCGCACGTGCAGGACATCCATGTCGGCCCCACCGGCGTGCCAGTGCGGCTATACGACCCCCAACCCGGCGTGGCCAAAGGCGTGTGCGTGTTCCTGCATGGCGGCGGCCACATGGCCGGCAGCGTGGACGTCTACGATCCGATCTGCCGGCGGCTTGCCGCTGCCACGGAGCGCCTTGTCGCCTCGGTCGATTACCGGCTGGCGCCCGAGCACCCGTATCCCGCCGGCTTGGCCGATGCCCTGGCGGTGCTCAATCATCTGCCACAGGCCCTTGCTCTCGAAGGCCACGAGCTGACCGGACAGATGGCCCTGGCCGGAGATTCGGGCGGCGGGGCGCTGGCCGCCACGCTCGCCACGATCACGCGTCGACACCCCAGCATCGTCCTGGACCGCCTGGTGCTGATCTACCCGAGCCTCGACTACACCCTGGAGCAGCCTTCGCTGGACGAGAACGGCCGTGGCTACCTGCTCGAGACCGAGAAGATCCGCTGGTACTTCGACCACTACTTCCAGCACAACGAGGACCGTCAGCAAGCCTCCCCACTGTATCTACCGATGGACGGCCTGCCGCCCACCCTCGTCGTGACCGCAGGCCTGTGCCCGCTGCGCGACGAAGGCTTCGCCTACGTGCATCGCCTGGCCGACGCCGGCGTGCCGCACGAGCATCTGCACATGCCCGGCCTCATCCACGCCTACCTGAATCTGCACGAGCTCGTGCCGGACGCGTGCACACGCACGTATGCGGCGATCGGCGGCTTCCTGCGGCGGCGGATGGCGCGAAGCTGAACGGTCCCGGCCGGACAACCAGGGCCACCCGAACCGAGATTTTCCTTGACACCACTTCTGAGCCGTCTAAGCTCTAGGGTCCGGGCCATCCCACGGCCTCATCGCACGGCGTTCCCGCCGCGCCCCCTTGAAGGTGGTCATGCGCCCCCTCGGTTTCCAGCTCCTCCTGGGTGACTTTCTCGCACGCAGCACGCGAGGCAGGCCCTGTGCTCCGCCGGTCTGAACGCACCGGCGCGCCTTGACGCGCGCCCTTCGCGGCACATTGCTTGCCGCTTTCCGTTCATTCACCGCTTTGCACCAGGAGCCAACCATGGCCGACCTCTTCGACAACCCCATGGGCCTCATGGGCTTCGAGTTCATCGAATTCGCCTCGCCCACCCCCAACGTCATCGAACCCGTGCTCGAGAGCATGGGCTTCTCGCATGTGGCCAATCACCGCTCCAAGGCCGTCAAGCTGTATCGCCAGGGCGAGATCAACGCCATCATCAACAACGAGCCCAACAGCCCGGCCGCGTACTTTGCCGCCGAGCACGGCCCGTCGGTGTGTGGCCTGGCGTTTCGCGTGCGTGACGCCCAGAAGGCCCATGCCCGTGCGCTGGAACTCGGCGCGCAGCCGCTGGAAGTCGACGTCGGCTACATGGAGCTTCGCCTGCCTGCGATCAAGGGCATCGGCGGCGCGCCCCTGTACCTGATCGATCGCTTTCAGGAAGGCCTGTCGATCTATGACATCGACTTCGAATTCATCGAAGGCGTGGAGCGTCACCCGGCCGCGCCGGCCTGAAGGTCATCGATCACCTGACGCACAACGTCTACCGCGGCCGCATGGCGTACTGGGCGGGCTTCTACGAGAAACTCTTCAACTTCAAGGAAATCCGCTACTTCGACATCAAGGGCGAGTACACCGGCCTCACCTCCAAGGCCATGAGCGCCCCGGATGGCCTGATCCGCATCCCGCTGAACGAGGAATCGTCCAAGGGCAGCGGCCAGATCGAAGAGTTCCTGATGCAGTTCAACGGCGAAGGCATCCAGCACGTGGCCTTCCTCACCGATGACCTCGTCAAGACCTGGGATGCCCTGAAGGCCACCGGCACGGTGTTCATGACGGCGCCGCCCGCGACCTACTACGAGATGCTCGAAGGCCGGCTGCCCAACCACGGCGAGCCCACGGCCGAGCTGCAAAAGCGCGGCATCCTGCTCGATGGCGCCTCCGAGAATGGCGAGCGCCGCCTGCTCTTGCAGATCTTCTCGGGTACGGTGCTCGGCCCCGTGTTCTTCGAGTTCATCCAGCGCAAGGGCGACAGCGGCTTTGGCGAAGGCAACTTCAAGGCGCTCTTCGAATCGATCGAGCGGGATCAGATCCAGCGCGGCGTGCTGAAGGCGGAGTGAGGCGATCGTGAGCGCATCCCACGCCCCCGCACGGCCTCGTCCCCTGGCGGCCGAGGCCGTGCAGGCCTGGCTCGCCAGCCATCCGGATTGGCAGTACGACACGAATGAGCGCAGCGGCCTGCTGCGCCGTCAGTTCACGTTCGCTGACTTTCCGGCGGCCTTCGGGTTCATGGCGGAGATCGCGATCCATGCCGAACGCATGGATCATCATCCCGAATGGTTCAACGTGCATCGCCGCGTGGACGTGGTGCTCACCACGCACGACGGCCCCGGCGTCACGTCGCTCGATCTCGAACTGGCCGAGCGCATGGAACGCGCGAGCGCACGTCACGGCGCCGCCTGAGGCGGCGCGGGGCCGAGGTCAGTCGATGGCCTCGAGCTCCGTGCGGAACACGGCACTCTTGGCGGCGTAGCCCGCCGTGCCGCGTGCCATGCGCGCCACGTCCTCGTCGGTCAAGGTCCGCACGACCTTGGCCGGCGCGCCCAGGATCAGCGAGCGCTCCGGGAAGACCTTGCCTTCCGTGACGATGGCGCCCGCGCCCACCAAGCTCTCCTTGCCGATCACCGCGCCGTTGAGCACCACGGCCTGGATGCCGATCAGCGCGCCATCACCCACCGTACAGCCATGCAGCATGGCCTGGTGGCCCACCGTGACGTTCTCGCCGATGGTGAGCGGGATGCCCGGATCGGTGTGCAGCACCGCGCCTTCCTGCACGTTGCTGCGATTGCCGATACTGATGAGATCGTTGTCGCCGCGGATGACCGCGCCGGGCCACACGCTGACCTGCTCGCCAAGCCGAACGTTGCCAATGACCGTCGCCTCTCGGGCAACGAAAGCGGTCTCAGCGATCTCCGGCGTCTGGCCGGCCAGTCGGTAGCATGTCATGGTGTCTCGCAGCGTTATCAGTGAAGGTCTACTGTAGCTTGCTCACCGCGCCGGCGCACCTGCGATGCCGTTCTCGGGCGCCAGGCTCTGCAGCATCAGGTGCAGCAGGCGAGAATCATGCCCCCGCCGCCAGAGCGCGCGGACTTCCTGCGCCGCGTTCGGCACCTCCAGTGGCAGCACCGCCAACTGCCGGCGGTCGATGAGATCCTGCGCGTAGGCACGCGGCAGCAGACCGACCAGATCGCCGTCCAGCAGGAGCCTGGGCATCACCGCCACCGAGTTGGCGATCACGCCGGGCCCTTCGGGGCGCATGCCGTGTTTGTCGAACAGGGTCTGCAACGCGGCATGGATGGCCGAGCCCTCAGGCGGCAAGATCCAGGGTTGGGAGGCGAGATCCGTCCAGCGCACGCGCTTGCGCGCCACGAGCGGATGCTGTGCGCTGCAGGCCAGCACCATCGGGTCGCGCCCGAGCAGGCGCTCCTGCAGATCCCCCGGATTGCGCCCGACGCGCGTGCGCGACACCACCAGATCCAGCGCTCCCTCGCGCAGCAGGGGAAAAAGTTCGTCGGTGGTGGCTTCCTTCAACGTGAGCGCCACCCCGGGCGCGCGCTGGCGTAGCCGTGCGACACCCCGCGCAACCAGGGTGGGCATGACGGTGGCCACCGCACCCACTCGCAACGTGCCGGCCAGGCCTTCGCGCAGATCCTCGAGCTCGCGATGCGCCGCGTCCAGACTGTGCAGCACGTGCCGACCATGCCGGGCCAGCACTTCGCCTGCGGCCGTCAGCACCACGGAGCGCCCCTGGCGTTGCACCACCGGCATGCCAAGCAATCCTTCGATCTCTCCCAGCTGCTTGGAGATGGCTGGCTGCGTCACATGGAAGAGCTCTGCCACGCGGCCTACCCGCCCCACCCGCTCCAGCGCGGCGAGCACGCGCAGGTGTCCCAGCTTCAGGCCGGATCGGAAAGCGCGGTCGAGATCCAGGGCGTCGGTCACGGCATTCATTACCAAATGGTGATATGACAACGACTATATATCACTACCCCTACCTCCCATGCTGATCGATACTGCGGCCATACCCAAAACAGATCTGGTGCCGGAGACACACCATGCCCTTGCCATCGCTTCGCCGTATCGCGCTCACCGTGGCCCTCGCGGCCACTGCCGTGACCCCCGCCCACGCCGCTGAATCCGTCACACGGCTCATCGTCGGCTTTCAGGCCGGCGGCGGCCTGGACGGCGTTGCGCGCGCGCTCGCCGATGCCCTGAGCCGCGACGGCAAACGCCGCGTGATCGTCGAGAACCGCCCCGGCGCGAGCGGCATGATCGCCATCGACAACATCCGCAGCGCCAAGCCGGAGGACGGCGTGCTCATCATCCTGCCCAGCGGCAGCATCACGATGACGCCGCATACACACAGCACGTTCCGCTACGACCCCGAGCGTGACCTCACGCCAGTGGCCCGCGTCGCGACCTACGCCCTCGGCATGGCCGTGACCCCGGGCACTCAGGTGACAGACTGGGCGAGCTACCTGAAGCAGGTCCGCACGGATGCAGCGCTGCGCACCTACGGCACGGCGGGCGTGGGGCTGTCGCCGCACTACGTCGGCGTGGAAGTGGGCAAGGCCATCGGCGTGGATATCGTCCACGTGCCGTACAAAGGTGCCGGCCCGGCCATCAACGACGCCGTCGGCGGCCAGATCCCGATGGTGATCTCCACCGTCCCGTCGCTGCTCACCATGGTGCGCGATCAGCGGCTGCGCCTGATCGCGACATCGGGCGAGAAGCGCGACCCGAACACCCCGGATGTGCCCACGTTGCGCGAACTCGGCTACGACAAGCTCGCCGTCGAGGAATGGTTCGGCGTGCTCGCACCGGCGGGCCTATCGGCGGACGCTGCTCAGCAATGGAACACTGAGATTAATGCGGCGCTGCAGACCCCGGCCCTGCAGCAGGTCCTGAAAACGCAGGGCTTCGTGCCGGCGCCCGCTTCTCTCGCCGAATTCACGGGCCTCGTGCAGTCGGATTACCGCCGCTGGCAGCAGGAGCTCAAGGACACCGGCGACACCTTCGCGAACTGATGCCCATGCCACGACACAACGTCCTCATCCTGCTCTCGGACGAGCACAACGCCCAGGTGATGGGCTGCGCGGGTCACCCGCTCGTGCGCACCCCCCGCCTGGACGCGCTCGCGGCCGAGGGCACGCGCTTCACGAATGCCTACACGGCCTCGCCGATCTGCGTGCCGGCGCGCGCCAGCATCGCCACCGGGCGATACGTGCATGAGCACCATTGCTGGGACAATGCCATCGCCTACCAGGGCCAGCCTGCAAGCTGGGGGCATCGACTGCAGGCGCAGGGCGTGCCCGTGGAATCCATCGGCAAACTCCACTATCGCAACGAGACCGACAGCACGGGCTTTGACCGCCAACAGCTTGCGGCACACATCATGGATGGCATCGGCCAGGTGTGGGGTTCGGTGCGCGAGCCCCTGCCCGATCCGGCACCGACCGCACCGCTCTTCAAGCAGATCGGCGCGGGCGAGAGCAGCTACAACCGCTTCGACATGGGCGTGGCCGACCAGGCGATCGCGTGGCTGCGCGAGCGCGATGCCGGCGACGAGCGCCCCTGGGTCCTCTTCCTGGGCTTCGTCGCGCCGCACTTTCCCCTGATCGTGCCCCAGGAATACCTGGATCTCTACCCGCTGGCCGACATCCCGCTGCCCACCCAGCACCCGGATCGCGGCTACGTGCGCCACCCCTGGGTGGAGCGCCATGCGCAGTTCAGCCGTCATGACGAGCAGCTCGGCACGGACGAGCGCCGCCGCCTTGCCATCGCGTCGTACCTGGGTCTGACAACCTTCATGGATACGCAGCTCGGCCGCGTGCTCGATGCGCTCGCCGAGACAGGTCAGGCCGAGAACACCACCGTGATCTATTCCAGCGACCACGGCGACAACCTCGGCGAGCGTGGTCTCTGGAACAAATGCACGCTCTATCGGGACTCGACCGCCGTGCCGCTGATCGTGCGTGGCCCTGGCGTGCCTGCAGGCCGCGAGGTGAAGACCACCGCGTCGCTAGTCGATCTCTTTCCGACCATCCTGGCCGCCACGGGCACGCCCATGGCGCCGGCCGACGCCGATCTGCCCGGCCTTGACCTCACAGCGCTCGCCCAGGCGTCGGATGATCCCGCGCGCTATGTGCTCAGCGAATACCACGCCATTGGCTCGGAGGCCGCGGCCTATCTGCTCGCAGACGCTCAGCACACGTACCACGCCTATGTCGGCCACCCGCCCGAGCTCTTCGACATCCAGGCCGACCCGGCCGAGCGGAACGATCTCGCGCAAGATCCGGCGCACGCAGACACCCTGGCCCGGTTCGAGGCACAATTGCGGGCCATGCTCGACCCGGAGGCAGTCGATCGCCATGCCAAGGCGGATCAGCGCGCGCTGATCGAGCGCTTTGGGGGGCGCGAGGCTGCCCTCACCACCGGAACGCCCGGCGCCACCCCGGTGCCGTCAGCCTGACCGGGCGAGCGCTTGCGTAATCTCGCTTTGCTGAACACCATGACCGACGCCGCCCTGCCCCAGCCCGATCCCACCGTCGACCCGCGCTTCTGCGCTGACTGGAGCGGCCTGACACGCGGCACGCCCAGCGCGGTCTACCGGCCGCGCAACACGGAGGAAGTGAGCGCGCTGCTGCGGGATTGCCATGCCCGGGGCCAGGCCGTCACCATCCAGGGCGGACTCACCGGCCTGGCCGGGGGTGCCGTCCCCGCCGATGGCGACGTCGTGCTCAACCTGGAACGGATGAGCGCGATCGAGGCCATCGATACGCTCGAAGGCGTCATGACCGTGCAGGCCGGCGCCACGCTGGCAGCGGTGCAGGCGGCCGCCGCCGAGGCAGGCTGGTTCTTCCCGGTGGACCTGGGTGCGCGCGGCTCCTGCCAGATCGGTGGCAATGCCGCCACCAACGCCGGCGGCGAGCGCGTGGTGCGCTACGGCACGCTGCGCGACAGCGTGCTGGGCGTGGAGGCCGTGCTGGCCGATGGCACCGTGCTGTCTTCACTCACGCGGCTGGTCAAGAACAGCGCCGGTCTGGATCTGCGCTTTCTCTTCATCGGCTCCGAAGGCATGCTGGGCGTGATCACCCGGCTCACGCTCAAGCTGCAGCCCACGCCCGCCCCGGCCGTCACCGCGTTCGCGGCAGCCACCTCACCCACGGCGCTTGCCGGCCTGCTGCGCGAGCTCAAGCGCGCGCCCGGGGTCAATCTGACGGCTTTCGAGTTCATGTCCGGCGCCTTCATCGACATGGCCGCGCAGCTGTCGGGCGAAACCTGCCCGATCGCGCCGGGCCAGCCCTGGTACGTGCTGATCGAATCCGCCGAACACCCCCGTGCCGACGGCGGCAGCGCCCTGCAGGATGCGCTCGAACACGCGCTGGGCGAAGAGACCATCCTCGACGCCACGCTGGCCACCAGCCTCACCCAGGCCGAGGCCATCTGGCGGCTGCGCCAGAGCATTCCGGAAATGCTCACGCATCTGAAGCCCACCGTGAATTTCGACTGCGGCCTGCCCTGGGTGGAGATGGACGGCTTCATCGCGCGGGCGGACGCCGTCATGCGCGAACGCTTCCCCGCAGCCACGCATCTCTTCTTCGGGCACATGGGCGACAACAACATCCACCTCATGACCGGGCCGCATCGCCCAGAAGACATGCTGGCCGTGGAGACCTGCGTCTACGACGAACTGCGAGGTCGCCAGGGCACGATCAGCGCCGAGCACGGGATCGGTTTCATCAAGAAGCCGTTTCTCGCGCACACGCGCAGTCAGGCCGAGATCGACACATTGCGCACGCTGAAGACGGCGCTGGATCCCAAGGGCATCCTCAATCCGGGCCGGGTGATCGACTAATCCTGCGCCGCCGGCGAGGCGGCACGGCGCCCGTATCGACGGGCGCGGCGCTCGTCGACGCCTCGCTCGACAACCATTCGGCCACCAGCTCGGCCGCCGCCGGCAGCGGCTGTTCCTCGCGCAGACACACCGCGAAGCGCCGTTGGGCCCAGGCGTCGGCGAGCGGCACGACGGCCAGTTGCCGTGCCTCGGCGTAGGCCAGGGCCGCCTCGAGCGGCACCACGCTGATGGCAAGCCCTGCCTGCACCACCCGCAGCATCGAATCGAGATTGGACACGGTGACCCGCTGCACCAGCAGACGGCCGGCCTGGGCTGCCGCACGGCGCAGCACGGCCGTGACGGCCGCCGCCGCAGGCATGCACACGTGCTCTTCGTCGAGCGTATCCAGGAAGTGCAGCTGCGGCGCGCCTGCGAGCGGATGATCCCGGGCCGTGACGACGGCAAGCTGGTCCGACCGGTAGGGCCGCGTGGCCAACCCCTGGAAATCCGCCGCGTCCCAGCACACGCCCAGTGGCGCCATCCCTTCGCGCACGAGACGCACGACGTCGGGACTCAAGGCCTCCTCGAGTTCGATGCGGATGTGCCGATGCGCCGGATCCCGTAGAAAGCGCGCCACGTCGTCGGCCAGGCCCACGGCGATGGCCGAGGCCGTGGCTGCCACGCGGACATGGCCGCGCACCCCGGCAGCATGTTCGAGCATGTCGCGCTCGATGCCTTCGCACTGCGCGAGGATGGCATGGGCGCGCAGCAGCAGGGCCTGCCCTGCCGCCGTCACCTCCACGCCGCGCCGGCGGCGCACGAACAGGCGCTGGCCGAGAGTGTCCTCCAGGGCCGCGAGACGCTTGCTGATCGCCGAGCCCACCAGATTCGCATGCTCCGCCACGCGCGTGATGCTGCCGGCTTCGCAGACGCGCACGAAGAGCCGAAGGCTGGTCAGGTCCACATCCCTCATCCTGCGCCCCTTGATATTCCTTTCAGGAAACTCACAGGTGCCAAATTACCATCAAACGATGTATTCGGAATGCCTATAGTGGGGTATCACGCCGAGGACGCCCCCATGCCGACTGCCTTTCCCCCCTTCCAGCTGCCGGACCCCGGCACGGCCGTTCATGTCCGGGAGGTGGGCCTGCGCGACGGCCTGCAAAGCCTGGATCGCATCGTCCCCACGGCGCACAAGATCGCCTGGGTGGATGCCGCCCACGCGGCCGGCATCCGCCAGATCGAAGTGGGCTCCTTCGTGCCAGCAGATCGGGTACCCCAGATGGCGGACACCGCACAGGTGCTCGCGCATGCGCGTACGCTTTCCGGGCTGACGGCGTCGGTGCTGGTACCCAACCTGCGGGGCGCGCGTGCGGCGCTGGAACACGGCGCCCACCTGCTGCTCGTGCCCCTGTCGGCCAGCCACGCTCACAGCCTGGCGAACCTGCGCAAGACCCCGGACGACGTCGTGGCCGAAGTGGGCCGCGTCAGGGCCGAGCGTGACGCGCTCGGCTCGCCAACCCGGATCGAGGCGGGCGTGGGCACCGCGTTCGGCTGCACGCTGCAAGGCGAGGTCGCGCCCGACGAGGTGCTGCGTCTCTTGCAGGCCTTGCTCGATGCCGGCGCCGATCAGGTCAGCCTGGCCGACACCGTGGGCTTCGCCGATCCGGGCGCCGTCTCCCGGCTCTTCGAGCGCGCCCGGCGCCAGGTGGGAGACCGCCTGGTGGGCGGCCACTTCCACGACACGCGCGGCCTCGCGCTGGCCAACACGGTGGCCGCGCTGGGCCAGGGTGTGCGCGGCTTCGACAGCTCGCTGGCAGGCATCGGCGGCTGTCCCTACGCCCCCGGCGCCAGCGGCAACACGGCCACGGAAGACCTCGCCTACATGCTGCACGCCATGGGCTACGACACCGGCATTGCCCTGCCGGCGCTGCTCGAGTTGCGCAGGCAGGCTGCGCAGTGGCTCGACGGCGAGACCTTGCGCGGCGCCCTGAGCCTGGCCGGCCTGCCGCGCCTGCTGACACACTGACTGGAGCCCTCATGTCTTCGCCTTCCGAAGCCCCCCCACCCGCCCTGCCACTCGCGGGCATCCGCGTCGTCGAGTTCACCCACATGGTCATGGGGCCGACCTGCGGCATGATCCTGGCCGACATGGGCGCGGACGTCATCAAGGTCGAACCCGTGGGCGGGGACCGCACGCGACACCTGCTGGGCGCCGGCGCCGGCTTCTTCCCGATGTTCAACCGCAACAAGAAGAGCGTCGAACTCGACCTGCGCTCCGAAGGTGGCCTGGAGGCCGCGCGCCGCCTGTGCGCCAGCGCCGACATCGTCGCCGAGAACTTCAAGCCCGGGGTCATGGCCAAGTACGGCCTGGATTACGCGACGCTCAGCCAGACCCAGCCAGGCCTCATCTACGTGACCTGCAAGGGCTTCCTGCCCGGGCCCTACGAGCATCGCACCGCGCTGGACGAGGTGGTGCAGATGATGGGCGGGCTCGCCTACATGACCGGCCGGCCGGGCGACCCGCTGCGGGCAGGCACCAGCGTCAACGACATCATGGGCGGCATGTTCGGGGCCATCGGCGCCCTGGGCGCCCTCGCCCAGCGCCGGGAGACCGGCCGCGGCCAGGAGATCCAGAGCGCGCTCTTCGAGAACAACATTTTCCTCGTCGCCCAGCACATGCTGCAGTATGCGGTCACGGGCCAGCCCGCCGCGCCGCTCCCGGAGCGCATCTCGGCCTGGGCGCTGTACGACGTCTTCCAGGTGGCAGACGGGCCAATCTTCCTCGCGGCCGTGAGCGATGCGCAATGGAAGGTCTTCTGCACGATCCTCGGCTTCGAGGACCTCCTGGCCGACCCCACGCTCGCCACCAACAACGATCGGGTACGGGTGCGGGCGAGCTTGCTGCCCGTGCTGCGCGAGCGCCTCGCACATCGCACAGTGGCCGAGTTGTCCACCTTGTTCGAAAGCCACGGTCTTCCCTTCGCCCCGATCAACCGCCCCGAGTGGCTCTTCGACGACCCGCACCTGGCGGCGACCGGCGGACTGGCCCCCGTCACGCTGCCCGACGGCGAACGGGCCGGCACCGCGGTCCAGGCCGCGCTCATGCCCATCACTATGGCCAATCAACGGCTGGGGGTGCGGCTCGACCCGCCTCGCCAGGGCCAGCATACCGACGAGCTGCTGGCCGAACTCGGTTTCGACGCCGCCACGCTGCACGCATTACGACAACAAGGCGCGATCGGCTGAGCCGGCGACGCCATTCCGAGGAGACAGCCTTGACCACCCCCATCAGCCCCGTACGCCGCCGCGTGCTCACCGCCAGCGCCCTTGCCGTGGCGGCGCTCGCCATGCGCCCGCTCGTCGCCCAGACCAACGGCAGACCGATCCGCCTCATCCTGCCGATCAGCGCCGGCTCGGGCGTGGACACCATCACCCGCGCCGCCGGCCCCGCCTTGACGCGCGCGCTGGGCAACACGGTGGTGATCGAGAACATGCCGGGTGCCGGGGGCATCATCGGCACCTCGGCCATCGTGCGCGAACCGCCGGACGGCCACACGTTGGGCATGGTGTCGAACAACCACGTCATCTTCCCCAGCGTCTTCAAGAGCGTGCCTTTCGACGCGCTGGCCGACATCACCCCGATCTCGGTGATCGGCGCCACGCCCTTCGTGCTGGTGGCCCATCCCTCATTGCCCGCGAACAACGCGACGGAACTGGTCAAGCTTCTGCAGGCCAACCCCGAGGCGTACAACTACGCCTCGTCCGGCAACGGCACCACGCTGCACCTGGCGGTGGAAATGTTCCTGCAAAAAGCCGGCGTGAAGGCACGGCACATTCCGTATCGCGGCTCTGGCCCCATGACGGCAGACATCATGGGCAATCAGGTGCAGTTCGGCGTGCTGTCGCTGCCGGCCGTGGCGCCGCACATCCAGAGCGGCGCGCTCAAGGCGCTGGGCCTGTGCGGGCGCGCGCGCAGCCCCCTGATGCCCGAACTGGCCACGTTGGCCGAACAGGGCATTCCGGATTACGAGATGGAAGGCTGGTTCGCGCTCATCGGGCCCAAGGGCATGGACCCGGCCCAGGCGCAACGCCTGTACGAGGCCACGCGCAAGGCTTTCGAGGATCCGGAGACGCAACGGGCGATGGCAGCGCAAGGCAATCGCATCGCCCCACGCGACCCGGCGGCCAGCCGGGCATACTTCGAGAGCGAATTCCGCAAGTACGCCGACGTGGTCAAGGCGGCGCGAATCGAAGCGCAGTAAGGGCCGCAGGTACAGGCACGACGCCGGCCCGCACGGGAACGGGAGCCCGGCTGCCGGCTCAGCGCTCCGGCGCGTTCGCGATGATGCGCAGCATGACCGAGCGCATGAGCTCAGTCTCTTCGACCGACACGCCCTGCAGCAGCTCGGCCTCCAGCGCCAGCACTGACTTCAGCAAAGTCTGGAAGAGTCGCTTGCCCTGACGCGTGATACGGATCTGCACAGCCCGGCTGTCGGCCGTACAGGCGCGGCGCTCCACCAGGGCGCGCCCCTCCAGGACCTTGAGCGAGCGGGACAGCGTGGATTGCTCGGTCAGCGTGGCATCACCGAGCGCGCTCAACGTCAGCCCTTCATCCACGGTGGTCAGAAAGGCCAGCACGCGCCAGTGCGTGAGCGTGAGACCCTGCGGCTCGAGCACGGTCTGCAGGCGGGCGTTGATGAGCGTGGTCGTGCGGTTGATGAGGTACGGCAGGAACATCCCATGGCCGGGATACGGCGGTGCTGCGGCCATGCGGATCAGCCCTCCCCGCCTGGCAGACGCCGGCGCACGCACTGCAGCGTCGCGGCCAGCGTGAGGCCGATGAGCGAGATGAGGACGAGCGGCACGAACATGTCCACCACCTGGTAGCTGCGCGCTGCCACCATGAGCAGGTGGCCGAGTCCGTCGGTGGAAGAGATCATTTCGGCAAGAAAGACGTTGATGCAGGCAATGACGAGGCCGATCCGGCACCCGGTAAGCACGGAGGGCATCGCCGCCGGCAGGCTGACCCCCAGGATCGTAGCACCCCGCCCAGCGCCTGCCGCCTGGGCCGACCACAGCCACTTGGGTTGCACCGACCGCATGCCGTGATAGGTGGCATACAGGATGGGAAACACCACGTCCGCCACCACCAGCGCCACCTTGGAGGCATGGCCGTAGCCGAACAGCAGTACCAGGGCGGGGTACAGCGCGATCTTCGGGATCGGCGCGAGCAGGCGCACCACGGGGCCCAGCCAGCGCTCGGCGCCCAGGGCCATGGCCGCGCCCAGCAGCATGCCGGCGACCAGTGCGATCGAGAAGCCCAGTCCCAGGCGGATCAGGGTCTGGCCGACGTTGAAGAGGAAGTCGGCCTCCTGCAGGCGCGTGATCAGGCGCCCAGCGATCGCCAGGGGCGAGGGCAGCAGGTTGGCGCTGATGAGACCGGCGGCGGTCACCGCTTGCCAGGCTGCGAGCAGCGCCAGGATGGGCAGGAGGGTGACGAGAGCGCCACGCAGCCTGGACAGGATCGAGGCCATCGTCATGTCGCCTCCCCATGCAAGGTGTCGGACCAGCGCACCAGCCGCCGGCGCAGTCGCTCGAAGCCCACGTCCAGCAGCAGGCCGAGCAACGCGATCAGCAGGATCATGGCGTACACCTCGGGATAGACGGCCATGTCCAGCGCGTTGAAGAGCAGCTCGCCCGCGCCCTCCTGGCGCGCGATCATCTCCGAGCTGATCATGGTGATGAGGGCCATGGCGATGCCCACGCGGCAGCCGAGCAGCACATCCGGCAGCGACGCCGGCAGGATCACGCGCGCGAGGCGCGCCGGCCCGCGCATGCCCATCGCGCGGGCGGACCAGACGAGCTTGTCGTCCACCGCGACCGCCCCCTGGTAGCTGTGATAGAGCAGCGGCAGGCTCACGCCCAGGAAGATGACCAGGATCTTGGACAGATCCCCGATGCCGAACCACAGCATGAGGATGGGCATCAGGGCCGCCTTCGGCACCGGGTAGACCAGCGTGGTGAGCGGGTTCACGAGCCGCGCAAAGGCAGGACTGCGCCCCATGGCCAGGCCCGTGGGCACGGCAATGGCCAGCCCCAGCGCGAAGCCGGCCGCCATGCGTCCCAGCGAGGCCAGGATGCCCGCCACGTCGTCTGCATTGCCGAGAATGGTGATCAGGGCCGCGCCAATGGCGGCCAGGCCGGGCATCTCCTCCAGGTTGGCGCGACGCGCGCACACTTCCCACAGCGCGAGCAGCACCAGCACGGGCAACACGCGCGGCAGCCAGCGCCGCCAGGCAGGCTCGCCGACTGTCACAGCGCGCAGCGCGACGGCGTCGGCCTGCGGCTGCGCAGGTGCGGCGCTTCGCTGCGCCACGGCGGTCACGACCCCACCCCTGCCTGCATGGATTCGAGCCGGTGCTCCAGATGCAGCACCAGTTCCTGATAGCGCCGGTTCGCGATCAGATCGGCGCGCACCCGGGGCCGGGGCAGATCGACGTCGACGATCTCCTCGATGCCGCCTGGCCCGCCGTGCATCAGCACGATGCGATCGGACAGGAACACCGCCTCGTCCACGCCGTGCGTCACGAAAAGCACCGTCTTGCGGTCGCGTTCCCAGATGCCCAGCAGTTCGTGCTGCAGCCGCGTGCGGGTATGAGCATCGAGCGCGCCGAAGGGCTCGTCCATCAGCAGAATGCGCGGGCGGTAGGCCAGCGTGCGCGCGATGGCCACGCGCTGGCGCATGCCGCCCGATAGCTGCTTGGGGTAGAAATCCGCATAGGCGGCAAGGTGTACGAGATCGAGCAAGTCCATGGCCCGTTGGCGGGCCTCCTCGCGCGGCACCTTTTGTACCCGCAATCCGTACATGACGTTCTGCAGCACCGTTTTCCACGGGAACAGGGCGAACTCCTGGAACACCGGACCGCGATCGGGCGAGGGTCCGGTCACACGCTCACCATCGACCCGGATCTGGCCCTCGGAGGCCGCCACGAAGCCCCCGATCATGTACAGCAACGTGGACTTTCCACAACCCGAGGGCCCGAGGATGGAGACGAACTCGCCCGCCCCCACGGAAAGCTCAATGCCGGCCAGCGCCTGGTGGCGCGCCCCGCCTGGCGCGGCAAAGGATTTGCCCAGGGCAGAGATCTCGATCAGCTTGGCTGCCATGGCGGCCTCTCAGCGGATGGGCGCGGTGATGTCGTCGCGCCGGAAATCCTGCGCCTTGAGCGGGGCCTTCACCATGCCAAGCTCCGCATACAGATCGAACATGGCCTGGATCGCGGCGAAATCCGGTGCCGCATCCGGGCTGCGGGCAAAGTCGTTGTCCTTGAGCAGGTAGGTCTCGAGCACGTCGGCCGGGGCGCGTGTCGTCTTGGCCACCACCTGCACCGTCTCCTCGCGCTTGGCCAGCGCCATGGCCATCGCGGCGGTCAGGTCGCGCACGTAGTGCTGCACAGCCTGCGGGTTGGCGTCGGCGAACGCCTGGCTGCAGACCTCGATGGCATGGGCCGTATTGGGCATCACGTCCTGCAGGGAGAAGAGCTTGCGCACGCCGCCCTTGGCCTCGGCCCGCGCGGCAAAGGGCTGGACGAACACCCCCGCATCCACCCGGCCGCCCCGCAGGGCGGACTCGGAGCCCGGGAAGCCGGTCTCCACCAGTCGGATGTCGTTGGCCGCGTCCAGCCCATGCTTGCGCAGCACCGCGGCCATGCCGCCGTGCACCCCGGAGCCATACACGTTCACCCCGACGATCTTGCCTTTCAGATCCGCCACGGTCTTGATCGGGCCGTCCTCGGCCACGCCCCAATAGACCGAGAAGGACGACGGGCTCTCGCCCACGTGCTGGGCCACGACGTAGGCCTTCAACCCGCCGTTGAGCGCGCCCTGCGCGAGCGACAGCGGCGCCTGAGAGGAACAGTCCAGCGCATTGGAGAGCATGGCCTGCACCATGGGCGCCGTGCCCTGGAACTGCGTCCAGGCGATGCGGTAGTCCTTGCCCAGCCCCGGGAAGGCCTCCGGATGCTGCTGCATCCAGTACTTGGCTTCTTCACCCGGAATGGTCCAGCCCACGCGGATCAGCGGGGCCTCGGCGGCAGCGGCAGAACTCACGGCCACGCCCACGGCCAGGGCGGCCAGGCGTCTGCAGAACGGGATTGCCTTCATGGTCACTCTCCTAGCAGGGTGCGACAGCAACAGGCCCGGCCACGGATGCAAGGGCGTCGGGCAAGGGAAACAACAGTCAGGCGGGCGGGGCGGCGGGCTCCAGGCCTTGCAGCTTCAGGAGGGCGGCGAAGCGCCGCATGGACTCGGCCTGCAGGCGCGCGGCCGAATCGGCGTTCCAGGCATACAGACCCTGCCCGGTCTTCACGCCCAGCTCGCCCGCCGCCATCTTGCGGTTGACGATCTCGGGGCTGGCGTAGCGGGCGTCGCCCAGGCGGTCGGCCAGATAGCCGCTGGCATGGAACAAGGTGTCCAGTCCGCCGAAATCGATGAACTCGGCCACGCCCATGGCGGCGTACCGGATGCCGAAGCCATACCGGATGGCGAGATCGATGTCCTCGGCGCTGGCCGCGCCCTGCTCGATCATGCGGGCCGCCTCGTTCATCACCATCACCTGCAGGCGCGGCACGATGTAGCCGGGCGCGTCGTTGCACACCACGGGTACCTTGCCCGCCGCACGCAGATCGGTCAGCAGAGCCTCGCGCACCGCAGGTGCGGTGCCAACATGGGGGGCGACTTCGACCAGGGGCACCAGATAGGCCGGGTTGAGCCAGTGCGCGTTGAGGAACCGCTCCGGGTGGGGAAGGAAACCGGCCAGTTCGCTTGCCTGCATGGTCGAGGACGTCGAGGCGATGATGGCCTGCAGCCCGGCCAATGCGCCGATCACGCCCAGGCCATCGCGCTTGGCGTGCAGCGTCTCCGGCACGGCCTCGAAGATCAGCTCCGCCTGGGCCAGAACGGCAGGCGCATCGGCCTGGTCCACCCAGGGGATGCGGGCCAGCACCGCGGGGCGCTGGGCCGCATCGAGCAGGCCCAGACTCACCAGATGCGCCAGGATGCCAGCCATTTCGGCCTGTGCCTCGTCGCGCAGCCGGGTGGCGGCCTCGGGCGTTCGCTCGCGCAGGTCGACCAGCGCGCAAGGCTGGCCAGCCAGGGCGTACGCCACTGCGATGCTGCGTCCCATGCGGCCGGCGCCCACGGCGGCATGCCGAGTCGAAGTCAGCGTCGTCATGGCCTTGCCTCCGGACGGGTCAGATCGGGCGCACTCACAGGCCTTCTCCCGAGACCAGGCGCTGCTTGAGTTCCGCAGTCGTCAACCCGGCCAGACCCAGACTGGCCAGCGTGCGCGGCCCCTGGCGCAGATCACGTCCGCAGATCGCCGAGGCCATGGCGAGCAGACCGCTCGCCACCGGCACGTCGGTACCCGTCGCTTCGGCCACGGACACGAGCAGGGCCAGACCGTAATGCACGTCCTCCGTCATGTAGCGGTGCGCGCGCAGGTCGATCTTCTCGCGCCAGTCGCCACTGTCGACCAGCATCTTGTGCGCGTCGCCATACATCCACTGATCGTTCTCGTAGTGGTCGCTCAGCGGGAAGTGCGGGGCGCCGTAGCCCAGGGCCTCGCGCACCCGCACCCGCTCGGCATCCAGCGCGTTGGTCACGGCACGCACCGACGGCTGCGTGCCCTCGTTGTGGATGTCCCAGGCGGGGAAATGCTCCAGCGGTCCCGCATTCATGAGGATGAGCGGCGGGTGGATGATCGGCCCGGCGTTCATCAGGGCACCCGACAAGGCGTCCTCGACGCGCTCCACGCTCGGGTAGCCCGCCTGCAGGATCTCGAAGGCCGGTCCGCTGAGCCGAGCGGGCAGCACGCCTGTCGGCAAGCGCGTGGCATAGGCTGTGATGGTGACTTGGCCCTCGCCGTGTTTGCGGGCAAGGTAGGGCAAGGTGCCGGTCTCGGCGAAGGCCACGTCGGCGCGGCAACCGGCTGCGCGGACGGTGCGCAGCATGGCGACGCTGCCCAGGGTGCCGGGCGGCAGGAACACGACCTGGCCATCCGCCAGGTGCGGCGCGAGTGCGCGCGCCACGTCTTCCTGGGCAAAGGCCGGCAGCGGCAGCACGATCAATTGGGCGCCGCGCACGGCTTCGCCGAGATCGGCGGTGGTCACGCCGATGGTGACCTCGCGTTCGCCGCTGGCATCCTTGACCCGCAGCCGCCCACCCTGCGGAAACTCGTCCGCCCGGCGCCGCCACCACCGGACCTGATGCCCGCGCTCGGTGAAGTCCACCGCCGCGGCGTAGCACCCATGCCCGCCACCCAGAATCGCCACCTTCATGATCGCCTCGCTGTGTGTGTCTTGCGGCGCATCCGGTCTGGCGCCGTTCGGCCATTCATTTGCATGCACATGCATCTAATCACGAAAGAATCCATTGCAAAAGGGATGCCAGTTCGGGGTTTACACGCATGTCCCCCGCAAGCTGCGGGAAACTCCCTACACCACCCGCACGTCGCCGCACCCAGGCCACGCACGGCATGCGCCGAGACGAGGCATGGCGCACCAGCCTGCGTCACGATGGCGCTGGCCATGCGGCGCGCAGCCCGCAGCACAACCCGGGGCCACCCCCTGCCCCTGAGGTAAAATGCCCGGTTGCGTGTGGCCCGGACCGAGTCCTTGCCACACACCGTCTGTCCCGCGGAAATGCCGCCAAGGACAGACACCGGGCGTCCTGACCGACGCTCCCGCATCCCGGCCGTTGCCACGGCCTTTGCGTATCACCTTGTTCCGGTGCTCACGCCCTGAGGGAAGAATCATGAATCTGCATCGCCAGCGCGCGCTCGTGCTGTTTTCGGGCGGCCAGGACTCCACGGCCTGCCTCGCCTGGGCGCTCGAGCGCTACGCCTACGTCGAAACCGTCGGGTTCGACTACGGCCAACGTCACCGCATCGAGCTCGACTGTCGTCTGACGGTGCGTGAGCGCATCGCGGCTGCCTTTCCCGCCTGGGCCGCCCGGCTGGGCCAGGATCACCTGCTGCGCGTGGACGTGCTGGGCGAGATCAGCGATACGGCGCTCACCCGCGACGCGGCCGTCCACATGCAGTCCAACGGCCTGCCCAACACCTTCGTGCCCGGTCGCAACCTGCTGTTTCTCACGCTGGCCGGCGCCCTGGGCTATCGCCGCGATCTGGACGTGATCGTGGGCGGCATGTGCGAGACGGACTTCTCCGGCTATCCGGACTGCCGCGACGTGACCATCAAGGCCATGCAAGTGGCACTGAACCTGGGCACGGACCGCGCCTTCGTCTTCGAGACGCCGCTGATGTGGCTCGACAAGGCGCAGACCTGGCAGCTCACCCAGGACCTGGGCGGCGACACGCTGGTCGATATCGTGCGCGAAGACACCCACACCTGCTATCTGGGCGAGCGCGGCGCGCCGCACGCCTGGGGCCACGGCTGTGGCACCTGCCCGGCCTGCGAGCTGCGCGCACGCGGCCACGCCCGCTGGCTGACCGGTGCGGTGGACGCGCCCGCGGTGCACACACCATGACCTACGCCGTCAAGGAAATCTTCTACACGCTGCAGGGTGAAGGTGCGAACGCTGGTCGCCCGGCCGTGTTCTGCCGGTTTGCCGGATGCAACCTGTGGACCGGCCGCGAGCAGGACCGCGCCGAGGCCGTGTGCCGCTTCTGCGACACGGATTTCGTCGGCACGGACGGCACGTTGGGCGGCAAATTCCGCACGGCCGAGCAACTGGCCGATCTCATCCTCGCTCAGTGGCCTGCGGGCGACGATGCGCACCGCTTCGTCGTCTTCACGGGCGGCGAGCCCCTGCTGCAGGTGGACGCCGAGCTGATTGCCGCCATGCACGCGCGCGGCTTCGTGATCGCCGTGGAGACCAACGGCACGGTCGAAGCCCCCCCCGGCATCGACTGGATCTGCGTGAGCCCCAAGGCGGGTGCACCGTGGGTGCAGCGCAGCGGCCATGAACTCAAGGTGGTGTGGCCCCAGCCCGGCATCGACCTGGACGTCATGGAACAGGGCGAGTTCCAGCACCGGTATCTGTCGCCCATGGACAACGCCGAGCAGACGAGCAACATCGCCACCTGCATCGCCCAGTGCATGGCCCGCCCTGCCTGGCGGCTGAGCCTGCAGACCCACAAGATCACCCACATCCGCTGAGGGCACCATGACGTACACGCTCACCCAGCGGTTCTGGTTCGACGCCGCCCACACGCTGGATCGCCAGATCGAGCGCGAAGGCAGCCTGCGCATCCACGGCCACACCTACCACGCCGAAGTCAGCGTGCAGGGCACGCCCGACCCGGCCACCGGCATGGTCCTGGACCTGGGCCTCTTGCGCCGCGAAGTCGAGGCCGTGCGCGAGCGCCTCGATCACCGGCTGCTCGACGAGATCCCCGAGCTGGGCAAGCCCACGCTGGAGAATCTGTGCGCCTACATCGCCCGGCATCTGGCGGGCCGCGTGCCGGTTACCTCGGTGCGGGTGTGGCGCGAGTCCATTGGGGATGGGTGTCTGTTGACGCTGTAAATAGCAGCGGCTTTCAATCGACTATCGCCGAAAAACGCCGCTTCACAGCAATAGTCATCAACGGCTGACAGGCGGATTTGGAGCCCGAGATCCCGAAAGACGCAACAGCTTCGGAACACCGCGCAACTTAAGGCAAGCATGCTTACTAACTGATGAACGCCATCAGCGTTGCAGCGAAGGCATCCGATGCGAGCAGGTCTGAATCGGCAGCACGCTCATGCCTTAGCTTCCCGTTCCAACAGTCGGTCTACTAGTTTTTCGTGCACGCGATACATGGGTGTCCCGGCCGGCGTGATATCCGAAATGAAACCGTGCTCAATGAGCAATAACATTGCCGGACGTAGGTCAGGATGCTTATCAGTGTGGTATTCAAAAGACGGCTCGCTCACGAATCCCATCACCGTGTTGCTTGTCTTTATGAAAAATGCACGCACATTTCGACCGTCCGGCGTGGAAAAATCGGATCTCATCTCGGCAATCAGCTTGGGAAACCGATCTTCAACATCCTTCCACTTTTTGTCTTCTTGGTGGACTAACTGTCTTCTCCGACGGTCGTCTGTGAACTTATCGGCCAGATACGCACCCGCGGCGCCTGTGACGACCCCGATGACCAGCCCGACGCCCAAGGAAACAATGTCCATAAGTTTTCGTGAATCTCTTGCGTTGCGTAAACACACTTTGGCACAGGCCACAGCCGTCAAGGCAAGCATGGACGCCATAAGGGCGCGATGCCTCTAGCAGCTTAGCAGGACGCTGTGCTTTCACCTCGCCGACGGCGATAAGGCATAGGGCATTCAGACGACAATCAATGGCAACACAGGGGTCTATTGTGCCTGCTGCCACGTGATCGACGAGGCCGGCGTCCAGCCGCAGTAGCCAGACGAGAAGCGATGCCACGGTATGATCGTGGCATCGACTGAGTGGCAACTAGGGTTCCGGCCGCACCCGGCGCAGGACCGAGCGTTGCGAAAACCTGACCGAGATGACGGCGCCCAAGCCGTCCTCGGCCGGGCTGCACCCGAGGGACAAAAGCCCAGAGGCGGAGACGTCGAGTCTTCGTCATGTCCTGGAGCCTTTGCATGTCCCTCGCGTCCCTGTCTCTCGTCGTTCTCGCCGCATTCATCCACGCCACCTGGAATCTGCTCGCCAAGCGCGCGGCAGCCGTCGGGGCGGCCTTCGTGTTCGCGTACGGCCTGTGCGCCGTCATCCTCTATCTGCCGCTGGTGATCTGGGTCCTCATCCACGAGACCACGCCGTGGAGCGCGCCCGTCTTCCTCGCACTGGCCGCGAGCGGGCTGCTGCATCTCATCTACAGCCTGTGCCTGCAACGCGGCTACCGGGAAGCCGACATGTCGGTGGTCTACCCGGTGGCACGCGGCACGGGCCCCTTGATCTCGGTCATCGGCGCCATCCTGCTCCTGAACGAGCCCGCGACGACGACAGGCTTGCTCGGCGCAATGGCGGTGGTGGTGGGCATCGTGCTGATCGCCACGCAGGGCAGGCTGGCCACCTTCCGGCGCCCCGGCGCCTGGGTCGGCGTGAAGTGGGGCATCATGACGGGCCTGCTCATCGCGGCCTACACCGTCGTCGACGGCTATGGCGTCAAGGTATTGCTGATCGCTCCGGTGGTGCTCGACTGGTTCGCCGGCCTCGTGCGCATCACGCTGCTCTCCCCGCTCATCCTGGCCCGGCGCCGCACGGCGTGGGAGGCCATGCGCGGCCATTGGGGCTTGGCGCTGGCCGTGGGTGCACTGTCGCCGCTGTCCTACATCCTCGTGCTCCAGGCGCTCAGTCACGGCGCCCCGTTGAGCCTGGTCGCCCCGGCGCGCGAGATGTCGATGATGGTGGGGGCGTTGCTGGCGATGATCTTCCTGCGCGAACGCGTGGGGCCCGGCCGGCTTCTGGGCTGCGCCGTGCTGATCACCGGGGTCGTGCTGCTCGCGCGGGCTTAGCCGTCGCCAGTGGGGTGCGCGACGCCGCGCCCGAGCAGATCGTCGCGCAACACGGTCACGAAGCCCTGGGCGGCCGGTGACAGCGAGCGGCCTCGCTGGGAGACGACGCTGATGGCGCGGGTGACGGTTGGCGACACGAGCGGACGGATGACGAGGTTGGGATACGGCGCCGTGGCCACCAGCGCGCCCGGCAGGATGGATACGCCCAGCCCGCTCGCCGTCATCCACAGGGCCGAAGTGAGGAACGCCGCCTCGTTCACGACACGCCAGGACACGCCCAGCTGCGCCGCCATGGCGTCCACCTGGCGCCGCACGCCATAGCCGCCGCGAATCGCGATGACGTCCATGCCGTCGAGCGCCGTCCAGCGCACCCGCCGGCGTGCGGCCAGCGGATGGTCGCTCGCGCAGACGACGCACAGCGTGTCTTCCACCAGGGTGTCGAGTGCGATGCCCGGATCGGCCTGCTCCGGCGTGCCGATGCCGAACTCGACCTTGCCGCTCAGCACGCGCGCGAGGAACTGCTCGGGCGCGCAGTCGTCCAGGACGATCTGGATATCGGGGTACTCGGCCCGGAACCGCCGCACGGCCCCTGGCATCACTGCCATACCCACGGCCGGCGTCACGGCCACCTCCACGCGGCCGCGCTGGCGCAGACGCAGCGCCTGCATGCCGTCACCGAAGGTACGCACGTCGCCCAGCACGCGTTCGGCGAGCGCAATGGCCTCGTCGGCTGCCCGCGTGGGCTCGAGAAACCGCGTGGTGCGGTCGAACAATCGCACACCAAGCGACGATTCGAGCTGACGCAGCAGCACGCTCACCGCCGATTGCGTGACCGACAAATGCTCGGCCGCAGCCGCCAGGCGGCGGAACCGGTACACCGCCGCGAACGCCCGCAGTTGCTTCAGGCTGATCTGCTGCTCCGTGCCCATGCGGCCTCACTTGATGAATTGTGAAGAATCCTTAGGAATTTTTCGATTCTAGAAAGTCCTGGCCTGGGGTTCAATGGGCCACCAACGTCACAGCAGCCTGCAGAGCTGCGTTTCGAGGAGACACCCATGACCAGCCATTCTCGACTCGGGCCGGTACTGCTGCTGGCTGCCCTGGCCAGCGCGCCAGCCATCGCCGCAGACGCGTTCCCGACCAAGCCGGTGCGCATCGTCGTCACCTTCCCGCCCGGCGGCTCCACCGATGCCGTCCTGCGCATGATCGCGCCACGACTGTCGCAGCAGCTCGGCCAGCAGGCCGTGATCGACAACCGGCCAGGCGCCGGCGGCAACATCGGCATGGCCGCCGTGGCCCAGGCAGATGCCGATGGGCACGTGATCGGCGTGGGTGCAGCCGGTGCGCTCGCAGCCAACGCCAGTCTGTACAAGGACATGCCGTTCGACGCCCAGCGGGACTTTGCTCCCGTCTCGCTTCTGGCTCACGTGCCCTTCGTGATCGTGGCCCGCGCCGACGATGCCCTCGCGACCCTGCCCCAGATCCTGGACGCAGCCCGTGAGCATCCCGGCACACTGACCATGGCGCACGGCGGCAACGGCACTGCCATGCATCTGTCCGTGGAGCTGCTGCGCCAGATGGGCAAGGCCGACATCACCGGGATCGCCTATCGCGGCAACGGCCCGGCGACTGTGGACGTGCTGGGCGGCCAGGTGCGCCTGGCGATGCTGGATCTTCCCTCGGCCCTGCCGCACGTCCAGGCGGGCAAACTGCGCGCCGTGGCCGTGACGAGCGAATCCCGTCTGTCGGCGCTGCCCGAGACGCCCACCATCGCCGAGGCCGGCCTGCCGGGCTATGCGTCCACGGGGTGGTTCGGCTTCGTGGCCCCCGCCGGCACACCGGTGCCGGTGGTGGCGCGCTGGCATCAGGCGATCACGGCCGCGCTGGCGGATCCGCAGATCGCCCACGACGCCGAGACCATGGGTGTCACGCTGGCGCCGGATACCCCAGCGGATTTCGGCCGCTTCATCGCGACCGAGACTGACAAGTGGCGCGAGGTCATTCGCACCGCCGGCACACGCCTGGACTGAACACATGCCCAACACGATCGATACCGACGTCGTCATCATCGGCGCAGGCCCCGTTGGCCTTACCCTGGCCATGGACCTGCACACACGAGGCATCCGCACCGTGGTGCTCGAGCGCAGGGCCGCCGGCGAACTGCCCAGCGTGAAGTGCAATCACGTCTCGGCCCGCACCATGGAGCAATTCCGCCGGCTCGGCATCGCGGCCACAGTGCGCGAGCTTGGCCTGCCCGCAGACTATCCCCACGACATCGCCTTTCGCACTGACGTGTGCGGCCAGGAACTCACCCGCGTGCGCATTCCCGCGCGGGCGCAGCGCTTCACGGACCTGTCCGGCCCGGACGGGGGGTGGGCGACCCCCGAGCCGCCCCATCGCATCAATCAGATCTACCTGGAGCCCGCGCTACAAGCCCATGCGGCCACGCTGTCCCGGATCACCCTGATGCACGAGGTCGAGGCCGGCGCCTTCACGCAGGACGCCGAGGGCGTCACGATGCCTGCGACACGCCTGGCCGACGGCAGCAGCTTCTCGGTGCGTGCCCGCTTCCTGGTGGGCTGCGATGGCGGCCGCTCCGGCGTACGCAAGCAGCTGGACATCCCGCTGGAAGGCACCCCGGTCATTCAGAAGGTGCAGTCCACCTGCATCCGTGCCCCCGGCCTGCTCGAACGCCTGCCGGGCACGCCCGCATGGTGCTTCTACGCCGTCAACCCGCGCCGGTGCGGCACCGTCTTCGCGATCGACGGCCAGGAGACGTGGCTCATCCACAATCACCTGGCACCGCACGAGGGCGACGGGGAGGCGGTGGACCGGGATGTTGCCATCCGCACCATCCTGGGCGTGGGCCAGGACTTCACGTACGAGATCATCAGCCGCGAGGATTGGGTGGGCCGCCGGCTGGTGGCGCCGCGGCTGCGCGAGGGCAATGTCTTCCTGTGCGGCGATGCGGCGCATTTGTGGGTACCTTACGCCGGCTATGGCATGAACGCCGGCATTGCGGATGCCATGAATCTCTCGTGGCACCTGTCGGCCTATCTGCGCGGCTGGGCTCAAGCGGGCATCCTGGACGCCTATGAACAGGAGCGCCAGCCCATCACGGATCAGGTCTCGCGCTTTGCCATGGACCATGCCCAGAAGATGATCGCCGCGCGCGGCGCCGTGCCGGCCGACATCGAGGCCCCGGGGGCGCACGGCGACGCCATCCGCTGCGAAGTGGGCCGCAAGGCATACGACCTGAACGTGCAGCAGTTCTGCGCCGCCGGCCTGAACTTCGGCTACTTCTACGACGCGTCGCCCCTCATCGTCTACGACGGCGAGACGGCGCCGCCCTACACCATGGGCAGCTTCACGCCCTCGACAGCGCCCGGCTGCCGCGCCCCGCATCTCTGGCTCGCCGATGGCCAATCGCTGTATGACGCGATGGGGCCGGACTACACGCTGCTGCGCCTGGATCCGCGCGCCGATGTGAAGCCACTCGTGCGGGCGGCCCACGCGGCAGGCGTTCCACTGACCGTCCTGGACGTCACCGGGAACGTGCCCGATGCCTACCGACACGGCTTGGTGCTCTGCCGTGCCGACCAGCACATTGCCTGGCGAGGTCATGCCCTGCCGGACGACGCCGAGCACCTCGTCACGCAGCTGCGGGGTGGGGCGGCCGGTATCGCTTCGTCGTAAATGTCATATTGACATGCCAATAGACTATTCGGGAGAATCGACCGCAGACAAGACCCAAACATCCGAGGAGCCTTCCATGAGCCTGTCCGTCGTCCCCATGACCGAACGCCCGCCGACCCCCGCGTGGCTGACCGAGTGGGCGGCCTTCGCCGCCAACGTGCGCTGGGAAGACCTGCCGCCCGCGGTGACGGAACGCGCCGTCCAGGTGATGTATGACAGCGTCGGCGCCATCGCCGCCGGCGCCCAGGAACCGGAAACGCGGGCGCTGGCCGATCGGCTCGCGCCGGCGGGCGACGGCGGTGTGGCGCCTGTCATCGGCACGCACCGGCACGCGCCGGCAGCCACGGCCGCGCTCCTGAACGGCGTGGCAGGCACCATGCTGGAGCTCGACGAGGGCAACCAGTATTCGCGCGGCCATCCGGGCATCCACGTGGTGCCCGCGATCCTGGCCTACGCCTCCACGCACGCGGTCTCCGGACGTGACCTGCTGCTCGCGCTCGCGCTGGGCTATGAGATCGGTGCGCGCATCGGCATCGCCTCCAAGCTGCGCGTGACCATGCACCCGCACGGCACCTGGGGCACGGTGGGTGCGGCCGTCGCGGTGGCGCGCCTGGCGGGCGCCACGGCTGAGCAGATGGTGGAAGTGATCAACGTGTCCTCCACCCTGGGCCTGGCCACGAGCCGGCGCACCATGCTCGAAGGCGGCACGGTGCGCAATACCTTCGCCGGCTGGTCCAACCAGATCGGGCTGACGGTATGGGATCTGGTCGCAAGCGGATTCACCGGCGAGGCCGACGGCCTGGCGACGATCTTCGGCACGGTGGCAGCGGACGACTGGACGCCCGCTGCCATGACGGAAGACCTCGGCACGCGCTGGGAGATCGCCCGCAATTACTTCAAGCGCCACGCCTGCTGCCGCTACAACCATGCCGCACTCGATGCGCTGGAGAAGATCAAGGCCGAACTCGGCACCGCGCTGCGTGCCGAGGATGTCGACGCGATCGAGGTGGATACCTACATCTGGGCCGCCCAACTGGCGGGCCCGGCGCCGCACAACACGCTCGCCGCCAAGTTCTCGCTGCCCTACTCGCTGGCCACGCACATCGTGCATGGGGCGGCCTCCGTGGAAGCATTCCGCGCCGAAGCCCTCACCAACGAGACCACGCGCGCCCTGGCGCGCCGCGTGACACTGCGCGAATCGAAGGAATACACGGCAATGCTGCCGGCGCTTCGCCCGGCGCGCGTCACGGTCAAGCTCAAGGACGGCCGCACGCTGTCTGCCGAGAGCCTGACCAACCGCGGTGATACGGAAGATCCGTACACCACGGCAGACGTGGAAGCGAAGTTTCTCGCGCTCGCCACGCCGGTGTGGGGCGACACGCACGCACAGACGCTGCTGCGGGCCACGCAGCAGCTGCCGGCTCAGGCGGATCTGGTCGACTACCTGGCGCTGCTCGCGCGCTGACGCGTCAGGCCTTGCCCGCTTCCACTGGATCCATGTGGAAGCGGTTGTTCGCCCCGCGCGAGAGCGTCATGCGGTATTCGAAGCGATCCGGGCGGTACAGCATCTCCACGTAGTCCACGGCGCGGTCATCCGCGTCATAGAACACCCGCAGGAGCTTGAGCAGGGGCGACCCCACGCTCACGTCCAGGTGCCGCGAGGACTCGTGATCCGCCACGGTGGCGGTGATCGTCTGCTGCACCCGGGCAAGCTCCACGCCCGCGCGCGCCAGCAGCTCGATCAAGGGCTGCTCGGTCAATTCCTCTTCGGTGAATGTCCGGCCAATCGATTCGACGACGTAACTCGTCGAGCGCGAGAACGGCGAGCCATCGAGATGCCGCACGCGCACGGCGCACTGCACGAGCGCGCCTGCCGGCAGATCCAGGGCGTCGATCACGTCCGGCGGCGGCGTCACGTAGTCGAAGGACTGCATCTCCACCGAGGTGCCATGGCCGATCAGCGACAGGTTGGCGAGCAGCCCGTCGATGCCTGCGGCGATCGGACCGCCGCCCGAGCGCAAGGCCCCGGAGCGCGTCACCGTCGTCCCACGCCCGCGCACCCGCACGGCCAGGCCTTCGCCCGCGAGCTCGTCGAGCGCGCGCTTGGCCGTGATGCGGCTCACGCCGTAGGTCTCGGTCAGCTCGGCCTCAGTAGGCAGGGTTTCACCCACGCGGTAGGTGCCATTCACGATACGTTCGCGCAGAATGACATAGAGGCGGTGGTACAGCGGGATGGGCGAGCGGTCCTCGCCCAGCGGGCCAGAAGCGGCTGGGCTATTGCGTCGGGCCGACTTGCGGGCTGGCTGGCCCGCCAGGGGCGTTGCGCGTCGAGTTGTCATTCTTCGTAGGCGCCAGAGATGCGGAATTCGATAAAACCGAAGCATGCCAGAAACCCGCGCCGCCCCGGGGAAACCACCATTGCGGCCTCGAACCTAATGATATAGCATTAATTCATTTAGAGCCGATGACGAGCCGCAAGCGCCCGTCACGACTCGCTTTTTCCTTTTGCGCCCTGCGCATGCCGCTTTCGGAGAGCTTCGCGATGGAAACCTCGAACCTGACAGCCCGCCAACTGTTTGAAGCGATCCGGGAGAAGCCGACCCGTCCGCGCTTCGGCTTTGGCCGCAAGCCCATCCTCGTCAACGTCGATCTGCAGAACGCCTACACCCGTGTCGGCGAGTTCGCGACGGCCTACGAGACCGAC
This sequence comes from Verticiella alkaliphila, assembly GCF_018904615.1. Classification (GTDB taxonomy): domain Bacteria; phylum Pseudomonadota; class Gammaproteobacteria; order Burkholderiales; family Burkholderiaceae_B; genus Verticiella; species Verticiella alkaliphila. The sequence continues at coordinate 124,525 of NZ_JADCNH010000003.1, forward strand.
CCGCGCCAGCTGGAATACGTGAACGAGCTCGCGAAGGGCTTTCGCGCGCACGGCCTGCCGGTGGTGTGGACTTACGTGGCCTACATGGAATCCGGCGAAGACTGTGGCGTGTGGGGCACCCGCACCGACACCCCGGATTCGCTGCAGAACATCAAGGTGGGCTCGCGCCGTTCGGAATTCGATGAGCGTCTGGAGATCGATCACGTCAAGGATGTGATCATCAACAAGCGCATGGCCTCGGCCTTCTTCGAGACGCATCTGTCTTCGTTGATGGTCTGGCACCAGTGCGATACGGTGGTGCTCACAGGCGGCTCCACCTCGGGCTGCATCCGTGCCGCCGTGGTCGATGGCCTGTCGCGCGGCTATCGCATGGTCGTGCCGGAAGAGTGCGTGGCCGACAAGCACGAGAGCCCGCACTTTGCCAACCTGTACGACATCGCCGTGAAGTACGGCGACGTGGTCCCCGTGAAGGATGTGTTCGACTACCTCGCCACCTATGGCAAGGAGGCAAAATGAGCCAGGCCGACGTCACCATGACCATGGGCAGCGATCCCGGCCTGTATGGCTACCTGCCCTACAGCCAGCGCCCGAAGATCACCTGGCCAAACGGTGCGAAGATCGCCGTCTGGATCGCGCCGAACATCGAGTTTTACGAATACGCGCCCCCCACGAACCCGCAGCGCACCCCCTGGCCGCGCCCGCTGCCGGACGTGCTGAGCTACTCGCACCGCGATTACGGCAACCGCGCCGGCTGGCAGCGCATGTTGAAAGCCATGGATGCCGTCGGCATGCGTGGCTCGGTGTCCCTGAACGTGGCCCTGTGCGAGCATCACCCCGAGATCATCAAGGCCTGCGCCGATCACGGCTGGGAATTCTTCTCGCACGGCATCTACAACACGCGCTACACCTACGGCATGACGCCGGACCAGGAGCGCGAGATCATCCGCGATTCGATCGAGACCATCCGCAAGCACACCGGCCAGCGCATGGACGGCTGGCTCGCGCCCGCGCTGTCGAACAATACCTGGACGATGGATCTGCTCGCCGAAGCCGGCGTGCTCTACACCTGCGACCTGTTCCACGATGACCAGCCCACGCCGATCAACGTGAAGTCGGGCCGTCTCATCAGCGTGCCCTACTCGCTGGAGATGAACGACACCATCGTCTACAACACGAATCTCTACACCCCGCGCCACTACGGCACGGCCATCAAGCGCCAGTTCGACCAGCTGTACGCCGAGGGCGCCGAATCGGGCACGGTGATGTGCATCCCGCTGCACCCGTATCTCGTCGGCCAGCCGCACCGCATCGACGCCTTCGCCGAAGCCCTGCAGCACATCGCCGGCCATGACGGCGTGTGGCTCGCCACCGGGCGCGAGATCGCCCAGCACTACCTCGACAACCACTACGACGCCATGGCCCAGGCCATCGCCGCCGCCAACCGCTGACCGGGGGGCCGAAGATGCCGCTGAACGACGACTACCTGCAATACACCGAACGCGCGCACCGCATGGACCACGACCGCTATGACTGGTCGGACATGTTCCAGCGCGCGCCGATCACCTGGCCGAACCAGGCTCGCGTGGCCCTCTGGGTGATGCCCATTCTCCAGTGGTTCCCGCTGGACATGACAGGCAAGCCGTTTCGTGCGCCCGGCGGGCTCACGATGCCCTTCCCGGACTTCCGTCACTACACCAACCGCGACTACGGCAATCGGGTCGGAATCTTCCGCATCCTGAAGGTGCTGGCCGAGCGCAACGTGCCGGCGTCCGTGGCCGTGAACGCCGTCATCGCCGATCGCTACCCGGCCCTGATGCGGGAGCTCCTCGCGCACGACGTCGAGATCGTCGCCCACGGCCAGGATGCCGCCCAGGTGCTGCATAGCGGCATGAGCGAGGCCGACGAGCAGGCCCTGATCTCGGGCGCCCTGGACACGCTACGCCGCGCGAGCGGCCAGGCCGTCACGGGCTGGCTCTCGCCGGGCCGCGCACAATCGTCGCGCACGCCGGAGCTCCTGGCCGCCAACGGCGTGGCCTATGCCTGCGACTGGGCCAACGACGATCTGCCCTACGCCATGCGCACCGCCAATGGCCCGATCTTCGCCATGCCGCACGCGCAGGAGACGGACGATCGCACGGTGATGCTGGACTTCCATCACACCGAGGACGACTGGCTGCGCCAGATCACGGACCGCTTCGACGTGCTCTACCGTGAGTCCGCCGAGTTCGGCGGCCGCGTGATGAGCCTGCCCCTGCACGCCTGGGTGGCCGGCGTGCCCTACCGCATCGGTGCAGTGCGCGAAGCGCTCGACCACATCCTGGGGCATGACGGAGTCTGGGCTGCCACCGGCGCCGACATCCTGGCCGCGTTCCAGGCTTCCGAAGGAGCTGCCCGTGGCTGACGCTGCCGCCCGCGCTCGATGTTCGACAAGGTGTGGGATCGTCACGTGGTGGTGGCCCGTGAAGACGGGCCCAACCTGCTCTACATCGACCGCCACATCGTCCATGAAGGTTCATTCCACGCCTTTGCCGACCTGAAGCGACGTGGCCTGTCGATCCGGCGCCCGAAGCAGGTCTTCGGCACGCCCGATCACTACGTGCCCACGCACGCGCGCAGCGCCGACGAGGCCGCCAGCCCGCAGATCGGGCACATGATCCGGCAATTCGACGTCAACATGCAATGGGGCGGCGTGCCGCACTTCCCGCTGCGTGACGCGCGCCAGGGCATCGTGCACATCATCGGGCCCGAGCAAGGCATCACCCTGCCCGGCATGACCCTGGTGTGCAGCGACAGCCACACCTCCACGCACGGTGCGCTCGGCGCCATCGCCTTCGGCATCGGGCAATCCGAAAGCGCCCACGTGATGGCCACGCAGACGCTGTGGCAGAAGCGCCCTAGCACGCTGCGCATCACTGTCACCGGCACGCGCGCGCCCGGCGTGTCGGCCAAGGACGTGATCCTGGCCATCATTGCCCAGATCGGCGCCGATGGCGCAGTCGGCCATGCGATCGAGTATGCCGGCCCCGTGATCGAAGCCATGTCGATCGAAGAGCGCCTCACGGTGTGCAACATGTCCATCGAGGCCGGTGCCCGTTGCGGCATGGTCGCGCCGGACGAGACCACCTTCGCCTACCTGAAGGACAAGCCGCAGGCGCCCAAGGGCGCGCTCTGGGATGCCGCCGTGCAGGATTGGCGTTCGCTGCGCACCGACGACGGCGCGCACTTCGACCGCGAAGTCGTGGTCGATGGCGACCGCATCGAGCCCATGGTGACCTGGGGCACCAGCCCGGATGCGGCCGCGCCCATCGGCGGCGTGATTCCCGATCCGGCTGCCATGACGGATCCCCAGCGCCGCACCACGGCTCAGGCCGCGCTCGACTACATGGGCCTCACCCCGGGGGACCGACTGGACGCCATCGCCATCGACACGGTGTTCATCGGCTCCTGTACCAACAGCCGCATCGAGGATCTTCGGGCCGCCGCCGCCGTGCTGAAGGGCCGCAAGTCGCGCGTGCCCGGCATGGTCGTGCCCGGCTCCGGCCTGGTCAAGGCCGCGGCAGAAGCCGAAGGCCTGGACCGCATCTTCATCGATGCGGGCCTGCAGTGGCTGGATGCCGGCTGCTCGATGTGCGCGGCCATGAACGGCGATGCGGTGCCGCCCTTCCAGCGCTGCGCCTCCACCTCCAACCGCAATTTCGTCGGCCGCCAGGGCCCGAATGCCCGCACGCACCTCGTGAGTCCTGCCATGGCCGCCGCGGCCGCCGTGGCCGGACACCTGACCGACGTGCGCCAGCTGCTCGCCGACTAGAGGCCAAGCCATGGAACCCTTCATCTCGCTGACCGGCGTGGCCGCGCCCCTGGAAGGTCGCAACATCGACACCGACCAGATCATCCCGGCCCGCTTTCTCAAGGTGGACAAGGACGCGGGCTACGGCCAGTTCCTGTTCCACGACCTGCGCCTGGACGACCACGGCCAGGAACGCCCCGAGTTCGTGCTCAACCACGCCGCGTTCCGTCAGGCGAAGATTCTCGTCACCGACGTGAACTTCGGCTGCGGCTCCTCGCGCGAGGGCGCGGCCTACGCATTGCACGATTACGGCGTGCGTGCGGTGATCGCCCCGAGCTTTGGCGACATCTTCTACAACAACTGCCTGAAGAACGGCATGGTGCCCGTGCGCCTGCCCGACGACGTGACGGCCGCCCTGCGCGAGCGCCTCGCGCGCGGCGACGGTGCCGAGATCACCGTGGATCTCGACAAGACCGAAGTCACGTTGCCTGATGGCAGCAAGCATTCGTTCTCGATCGACCCATTCTGGCGCGACTGCCTGATGCAGGGCAAGGACGAGATCGGATTGACGCTGGGCCATCTCGCCCAGATCGAAAGTTTCGAGCGCGATTACCACGCGCGCATGCAGTGGCTGGACAACTGACCGGTAACAGGAGATCTCTATCATGTCGCAATACGAGAAGGGCAGTGCGCACTTGACGAAGGCCGGCACCAGCCGCCGCCGTTTGATGCAGGTCGGGGGTTCGGCCCTCGCGTTGAGTGCCCTGGGCGCGCCGGCCTCTTGCGGGCCCAGCCCAAGCCGATCCGCATCGGCGCGATCAGCCCGCTCACGGGTGCACTGACCTACAACGGTACGCAGGCCCAGGCCGGCATCCGCTTCGCCGTGGACATCATCAACAAGGCGGGCGGCATCAAGAGCATGGGCGCGCGCCGCTCGAAGTGATCTTCGCTGACGCCGAATCGCGTCCTGACGTGGGCGCGGCCCAGGTCGACAAGCTGGCCGAGGCCGGCGTGGCCTGCCTGATCGGCGCGCAATCGAGCGCCATCACGCTCGCCACCACGCAGGCCGCGGCCCGTTTCGGCCTGCCCCAGGTCGTGGACATCGGCACCGCCCCGCAGCTGCTGCAGCGGGGTCTGACCAACGTGTTCCGCTTCACCCCGGGTGTGGAATCGTCGGTGGGCACCGGCATCGGCAACCTGGACAGCCTGAACAAGGCCGCCGGCAACCCGATCAAGCGCGTGGCGATCGTCCATGAGGACGGCCCCTTCGGCTCGGGCATGGCCAAGATGCTCAACGAGCGCCTGCCCGGCATCGGCCTGGAAGTGGTCGAGACGATCAGCCACCCGACGCCGCAGCGCGACTTCACGAACATCGTGCTGCGCCTGCGTCAGGCCAAGCCCGATCTCATCATGCCGTCGCACTACATCAACGAGTTCATCCTCTTTGCCCGCACGATCCGCCAACAGCGCCTGCAGACGAAGGGCATCTATTCGATCTTCGGTGGCGGCGCCTCGAACATCCGCTTCGTGCGCGAGCACAACGAAGCCGCGCAATACATCATCGACACCAACCACTGGTACGACCCGCGCAAGGAGCTCTCCAAGGAACTCGCCAAGCGCACGGCCGATGCCAAGCTGGATCTGACCTACGACATGATGGTGTCCTTCGGCTGCATGCAGATCATCGCGCAAGCCCTGGAGACGGCCGGCTCGGCAGACCGCGAGGCGCTGACCAAGACGTTCACCGAGCACACCTTCGGCGACACGATCATGCCCTACGGCCCGACGAAGTTCGAGAAGGGCAACAACGCGGGCGCGCAACTCGTGAACACGCAGATCCGCGGCGAGAACATCGAACTCATCTACCCGAAGGAGTTCGCCACGGCCGAGCCGGTGTTCCCGATGCCGGCCCGCAGCTGACGCCTCACCTGACCACCCCGGGCCGCCGCGCAGACGGCCCGGGTCTTCCACCCCCTCCCTAGAAAGGCAAGCGCATGCTGGGTCTCATTGTCCCCGCAGTGCTGAACGGGCTCATGTCCGGAGCGATCTATGCTCTGGTCGCGCTCGGGCTGACACTGATCTACGGCGTACTGCACATCATCAACTTTGCGCACGGCAGCCTCTTGATGCTGGCGCTCTATGCCGTGTACTTCCTGCACGTGCTGTTCGGACTGGACCCATACGTCGCGCTGCCCTTCATGGTGGCGGGCTTCTTCGCGCTGGGCTATGCCCTGCAGCGCGGGGTCATCAGTACCTTCAGCCACGGCAAGGACAGCAACATCCTGCTCGTCACGCTGGCCCTGTCGATCATCATCGACAACCTGGCGCTGTACTTCTTCACCTCCAACACCCGCACGGTCGACTTGGCCTACGCTTTCGAGATGGTCGAGATCGGGCCGGCGTTCATCCCGCTGCCCCGCCTGATCGCCTTCATCGCCGCCCTCATCTTTGCGGGCCTGCTGTGGTTCGTGATGACGCGCACGCGCACCGGCAAGGCCATTCGCGCCATCGCCGTGGAAAAGCGCGGCGCCGAGCTCATGGGCATCAACGTCAAGCACGCCTACGCCATGTGCTTCGGCATCGGCACGGCCTGCCTGGCCGCCGCGGCCTGCCTGCTGCTGCCGACCTTCTACGTGACCCCGCAAGTGGGCTATGCCTTCGTGCTGGTGGCCTTCACCACGGTGGTGCTGGGTGGCATGGGCTCCTTCGTGGGCGCCCTGGTGGGCGGCCTGCTCCTGGGGGTGGTCGAAGCCCTGTGCGGCCTGTTCCTGGGTGAAACCCTGGGCCAGATCGGCATCTTCGCCGTCTTCATCCTGACCCTGCTCTTCCGTCCTGCCGGACTCTTCTCGCCGCGAGGTGCCCGATGATCAAGCGCGAGCACACCGGCAACGTCATCGTCGCCGTCCTTCTGGGCGTGTGCGCCCTGCTGCCGTATTTCGTCCTGTCCGCGGCCTGGACAGGCTTTGCCATCAACATCCTGATCTTCAGCCTGCTCGCGCTCGCCTGGAACATCACCGGCGGCTTCGGCGGCATGATGTCCTTCGGCCATGCCGTGCTCTTCGGCAGCAGTGCCTACGCCACGGCCATGCTGCAGCTGCACCTGGGGCTCAATGCCTGGCTCGCTGGCGCCGTGGCGCTGGCCGTGGGCGCGCTGGTCGGCGGTTTCATCGGCGCCCTGTCGTTCCGCTATGGCCTGCGCGGCTCGTACTTCGCCCTCGTCACCCTGGCGTTCGCCGAGGTGTTCCGGGTGCTGGCGAGCTCGTTCACCGTCACGGGTGGCGGGCAAGGCCTGTCGCTGCCGCTCGGCCGCGAACTCGCCAACCTGCAATTCGCCTCGCGCCTGGACAACTACACCTTCGTGCTCATCCTGGTGCTAATCGCCCTGGCCATCACGATCGCCGTGCGCCGTTCGCGCTTCGGTGCCTACCTCATCGCCATCCGCGAGAACGAGGAAGCGGCCAAGGCGCTGGGCATCAACACCTTCCGCGTGAAGGTGCTGGCCATGACGCTCTCGGGCGCGATGGCCGGCACGGCCGGCGTGGCCTACCTGCAGACGTTCCTCTTCGTGGATTCGCAGATCGGCTTCGGTACCGTGATGTCCTTCGAAGCCCTGCTCGGCCCCATCATCGGTGGCGCCGGTACGGTGCTCGGCCCCATCCTGGGCTCGCTGGTGCTGCATACCCTGGGCGAAGTGGCCCGTGAATCCATCGGCGGCGCCCCGGGCCTGAACCTCGTGTTCTACGGCGTGGTGCTGCTCATCATCTGCGCTTCCTGCCGGACGGTCTCATGGGGATCTTCAAGCCGCGCAGCCGTGCCCAAGCGAAGCCGGAGGACAAGTGATGCTGCGCGTACAAGGATTGACCAAGCGGTTCGGCGGCGTGGTCGCCGTGGACAATGCCTCGCTCGACGTGGCCGAGGGCCGCATCGTGGCACTCATCGGGCCTAACGGGGCGGGCAAGACCACGCTGTTCACCATGGTGTCCGGCTTCCAGAAGCCCGATACCGGCACCGTGACCTACCAGAACCAGGACATCACGGGGATGGCGCCGCATGCCATCTGCCAGATGGGCGTCACCCGCACCTTCCAGATCGTGCAGCCCTTCGCGGGGCTCTCCGTGCGCGAGAACATCGCGATCGGATCGCACCTGCACCACCCCAAACGCGCCGACGCTCTCGCCGAGGCTGCCGTGGTGGCCGAATCGCTGGGCATGAAGGCCATGCTCGACCGCCCCGCGCAGGACCTGACCGTGGCCGGGCGCAAGCGCCTGGAGCTCGCGCGCGCGCTGGCCACCCGGCCCAAGCTCTTGCTGCTGGACGAAGTGATGGCCGGGCTCATCCCGAGCGAAGTCCTGGAGATCATTCCCATGATCCGCAAGATCCGCGACTCGGGCGTGACGATCCTCCTCATCGAGCACGTCATGCAGGCGGTGATGAGCCTGTCCGAGGAAGCCTACGTGCTGGCCCAGGGCAAGATGATCGCCCACGGCACGCCGCAGCAACTGGTGGCCGATCCCACCGTCATCGAAGCCTATCTGGGCCACGGCGCGGCCGAGCGCCTGAAAGCGGAGCACGCCAATGCTTGAGATCTCTGGAATCCGTGCGGGCTATGGCCCCGTGGCCGTGCTGCACGGCATCGACATGGCCATCCAGGCCGGCGAGATCGTCGCGGTGCTGGGCTCCAACGGCGTGGGCAAGACCACGCTGAACAACGTCATCAGCGGCATCATCAAGCCGACTGCAGGCACCATTCGCTTCGAAGGCGAGGACGTGACCGGCGCCTCGCCCGCCCACATGGTGGGCCTGGGGCTGGCGCACGTGCCCGAAGGCCGCAAGATCTTCCCCAATCTGTCCGTGCACGAGAATCTCGAACTCGGCGCCTACCGGCGCGCCACGGCCAATTCGGCGCGCAATCTCGAGCGCATGTACGACACCTTCCCGCGCCTGCGTGAACGACGCACGCAGCTCGCAGGCACGCTGTCCGGCGGCGAGCAGCAGATGCTCGCCATCGGCCGCGGGCTGATGTCCGAGCCGCGCATGGTGATCCTGGACGAGCCTTCGCTCGGCCTGTCGCCCGTGATGGTCGAGGAAATGTTCCGCCTGGTGCAGAAGATCAACGCCGAAGGCCTCGCCGTGCTGCTGGTCGAACAGAACGTCGTGCAATCGCTCGAAGTCGCCACGCGCACCTATGTGCTCGAGCAGGGCCACTTCGTCCTGGAAGGCAAGTCCGCGGACGTGCTGAAGGATCCGAACCTGCGCAAGACCTATCTGGGGCTGTAATCCCTGCCTCGCGGCCGCCCGCAGGCGGCCGCCCTCCTCATTCCCGGAGACTTTCTTGACCCAACGCCTCACCACCCGCCTGCGTGAGTTGCTCGCCGGCCCGCGTGCCTTGATGGCCCCCGGCGTGGCTGACCCGCTCTTTGCCCGCATCGTCGTCCAGCAAGGCTTCGACGCGCTCTACATGACGGGCGCCGGCACCTCGGCCACGCGCCTGGGCATGCCCGACGTGGGCCTGCTCACGCTGACCGAGATGGCGGACAACGCCGCACGCATCGTCGCGGCCTCGCAGCTGCCCCTGATCGCGGATGCGGACAACGGCTTCGGCGGCCCGCTCAACGTGCGCCGCACCGTGCAGGAATATGAACGCGCCGGCGCCGCCGCCCTGCACCTGGAAGACCAGGTCCTGCCCAAGCGTTGCGGCCACCTGGCCGGCAAGCAGCTCGTCTCCAAGAACGACTTCGTCGCCAAGATCCACGCGGCCGTGGATGCGCGCCGCGACGAGGACTTCGTCATCATCGCCCGCACCGACGCCATCGCCGTCGAAGGCTTCGATGCCGCGATCGATCGCGCGCTCGCCTACAAGGAAGCCGGTGCCGACGTGCTGTTCGTGGAGGCGCCAAGCCAGGCCCAGCTGCCGGACATCGTGCCGCGCCTGGATCACCCCGTGCTCTACAACATGGCCACGAGCGGCAAGACGCCCTTCCTCAAGCGCGAAGAGATCGAAGCCCTGGGCTTCAAGCTCATCATCTATCCGAACTGGATGATGCTCGCTGCGATCAAGGCCGCCACCGGCGTGCTGCAGACGCTCAAAAGCGAAGGCACGATCGCCAGCATCGCCCCCGAGGTGCCGTCGTTCCAGCAGTTCTTCGATCTGGTCGGCATGCAGGATGTGCGCGCCCTGGAAGAACGCTACGGCGTGCCCGAAGAAGCCCGCACCAACTATTGATGTCGCGCGCGGCCGGTGCACGCCGGCCGCCGCCCTCCGCCTGGAATTCGCCATGCCCGTCCTTGATCCCGCCCAAGCCCAGTTCGATATTCACGTGCCTGCCGTTGTCGTCGGCGGCGGCGCCTGCGGCCTCACTGCTGCTCTGACCCTGGCCGATGCCGGTCTCGGCGTGCTCGTGCTGGAGCGCGATGCGAACCCGAGCGGCAGCACGGCGCTCTCGGCCGGGCTGGTGCCGGCGGCAGGCAGCCGCCTGCAGCGCGAGAAGGACATTGCCGATACGCCGGCGATCTTCGCGGCCGACATCGCGGCCAAGGCCCACCATGAGAACGATGCCGAGGTCGTGCGTGCCGTCGCCGAGGTGTCGGGTCCGACCATCGATTGGCTGATGGACACGCACGGCCTGGATCTGCACCTGGTCGAAGGCTTTCGCTATCCCGGCCATTCGCAGCTGCGCATGCACGGCCCGCATTCCCAGACTGGCGCGGATCTCCAGCAGATGTTGCTCGTCGCGGCCGAGCGCGCCGGCGTGGACGTGCTCACCAGCGCGTCGGTGGAGGACGTCTATGCCGACGCCGACGGCCGTGTGCGCGGCGTGCGCTTCGTGCGCCCGGACGGCAGCAGCGAGACGGTCGGCTGCGACGTGCTCATCCTCGCGTGCAACGGCTTTGGCGCCAATGCCGAGATGGTGCGCCAGTACATCCCCGAGATGGCCGATGCTGCCTACTGCGGCCACGAATCGAACACCGGCGACGCCGTGCGCTGGGGCGAGGCCCTGGGCGCCGGGCTTGCCGACCTGGGCGCCTATCAAGGTCACGGCTCCGTGCCCTTCCCGCACCGTTCGCCGCTCACCTGGGCCGTGATCACGCTGGGCGGCTTTCAGGTCAACACCGAGGGCAAGCGCTTTGCCAACGAGATGAGCGGCTACTCCGAGCATGCGCAGGAAGTGCTCAAGCAGCCTGGCGGCATCGCGTGGGACATCTACGATGCCCGCTGCGAAGCCCCTGCCCTGGCCTTTCACGACTACCGCGAGATGCAGGCGGTGGGCGCCATCAAGCAGGCCGACACGCTCGAAGCCCTCGCCACGGTGACGAACCTGCCGCTGGCCGCCCTTCGTGAGACGCTGGCGCAGGCCACGGCATGCGCCGCCGGCGAGGCAACCGATCCGCTCGGCCGGGATTTCACCACCAGCCCGGCGTTGAAGCCGCCTTACCGCGCCGCCCGGATCACCGGCGCGCTCTTCCACACGCAGGGCGGTCTCACGGTGGATACGGACGCCCGCGTCCTGCGCCAGGATGGCAGCCCCATGCCCAATCTTTTCGCCGGCGGCGGTGCAGCCCGTGGCCTGTGCGGCCCGGCGGCCTGGGGCTATCTGTCGGGCAACGGGCTGCTGTCCGCCGTGATGCTGGGCCGCCTCGGCGGCGCTGGCAGCGAGCCGGCAACTGGCCGCGTGAGGACACGGCCGGCACCGTCCGCCATGGCGCGGTGCCGGCGACCGACTCGGCGGCCGTGACGGCAGCGCCCTGCGCGTATAGGATGACGGTCTACCCTTGGGAGAGACCTCACCATGCACTACACGCATCTGGGCAAGACCGGCCTGCAAGTCTCACGACTGTGCCTGGGCTGCATGAGCTACGGCGACGGCCAGCGCGGCAAGCACGCCTGGACGTTGAGCGAGGCCGACAGCCGCCCCTTCCTGCGCAAAGCCCTGGATGCGGGCATCAACTTTCTCGACACGGCCAACAGCTACTCCGATGGCCACAGCGAAGAGATCGTCGGGCGCGCCGTCCTGGATTTCGCCAGCCGCGACGACGTGGTCATCGCCACCAAGGTGTTCTTCTCCGACAGCAAGGGACCGAACACCGAAGGCCTCTCGCGCAAGGCCATCTTCCGCAACATCGATGCAAGCCTGAAGCGCCTGGGCACGGATTACGTCGATCTCTACCAGATCCATCGTTGGGACAATCACACCCCCATCGAAGAGACGCTCGAAGCCCTGCACGACGTGGTCAAGGCGGGCAAGGCGCGCTACATCGGCGCCTCCAGCATGCACGCCTGGCAATTCGCCAAGGCCTTGTACACGTCGGATCGCCACGGCTGGACGCGCTTCGTGAGCATGCAGCCGCACTACAACCTCATCTACCGTGAGGAAGAGCGCGAAATGCTCAAGCTGTGCGCATCCGAAGGCATCGGCGTGATCCCCTGGAGCCCGCTGGCGCGGGGCCGACTCACCCGTGACTGGGACGAGACCACGAACCGGCAAGACACCGATCTGGTGGGGCGCAACCTCTACAACGCCACGGAAGACTCCGACCGTCGCATCGTGCAGGCCGTGGCCGACATCGCCGCCGAGCGCGGCGTGCCGCGCGCCCAGATCGCGCTCGCCTGGGTGCTGCACCAGCCCATCATCACCGCGCCCATCGTGGGCGCCACCAAGCTGCATCACCTCGAAGACGCCATCGCGGCACTCGACATCGAGCTGAGCAGCGAGGAACTGCAGCGCCTGCAGGCGGACTACGTGCCGCATCCGGTGACGGGGCTGCGCTGATCGCACGCGGCGGGGCCGGGCATCACCTGGCCCCGCAATGACCTCGCCAGGGCGACACCCAGCGCGCCAGGCTCGCTACACCACGCCCTGGGCTTTCAGGGCATCGATCTGCCCAGGAGTGAGCCCGGCTTCGGCCAAGACCGCTGCGGTGTGCTCACCCACGCGCGGCAGTGCACGCTCCGGACCCAGCGCCTGACCGTTCCAGCGAAAGCCCACCGAAGGCACGCGCAACGCCACCCCGCTCATTGCATCCTGCACCGTCTGCACCACGCCGCGCTCGGCCACATGCGGCTCGGCCAGCACGTCCGGCAATGCGCGCACGCGCGCAGCGGGCACGTGGGCATCGGAGAGCGCCCGCTCCCAGGACAGCGCATCGCGCGTGAGGAGCGCCTCGCGCAACGACGCGCCGAACTCGGCGGCATGCTCGCGGCGGATCTGCGGGTCGGCAAAGCGCGGATCCTGCAGCCATGCCTCGTGCCCCAGCACCGCGCACAGCCGCCGCACCTGATGCTCCTGGTTGGCCGCCAATGAGAGCAAGCCGTCCTGCGTGGGGAAGATGCCCGAAGCCGGGCTGCCGCTGGCTGCCGTATTGCCCTGGGCCTTCGGCGCCATCTGGGCGTTCGTCCAGCCGGACACGGTCGAGGCCATCGCGCACAGCGCCGCGTCAAGCATGGCGACATCCACGCATTGCGCTTCGCCCGTGCGATCCCGCTCGCGCAGGGCGCTCACCACGGAGAACGCGCCATAGATGCCGGCGAGGTAGTCGAACATCGGCGGGCCGATGCGATTGGGCACCGTCTGCGCCGTGCCATTGAGCATCGTGACGCCGGACATGGCCTGGATGACGTGATCGTAGGCGGGGCGGCGGCTGAACTCGCCCGTCTGCCCGTAGCCCGAAATCGCGCAGTAGACGAGATCCGGGCGATGCTGCCGCGCTGCCTCGAACCCGATGCCGAGCCGATCCGCCACGCCCGGGGTGAAGTTCTCCACCAGCACGTCCGTGCGGGCGATCAGGCGCTGGATGACGTCGGCGGATTCCGGCGCGTGCAGATCCAGCGTGATGGCGCGCTTGCTGGCGTTCTGCGCGGTGAATTGCGCGGACAGATCCGGCACGCCGGGCACGGCTGCACCACCGCGCGCCCAGTCGCCGCCCGGGCGTTCCACCTTGATGACGTCGGCACCCAGCAGCGCCAGCTGGTAGGTGCAGTAGGGCCCGGCCAGCACCGTCGTGAAATCCAGCACCCGGATACCGGCAAGCGGCATGGGTCGGTTGGCAGCGTCGGTCATCAGTCCACCTTCACGCCAAGCTGTTTCACCAGGTCGCCCAGTCGGTTGTAGTCGGCCTCGATCGTCTTGCGGAACGCGTCGCGGCCTTCGCCCAGTTCGACCATGCCGGCCAGCTTCAGACGCTCGTCGAATTGAGGCGTGTTGAGCACCTTCAGGATGTCTGTCTCGAGCTTGGCCTGGATGTCCTCCGGCGTCCCCTTCAGGGCAAACAGACCCAGCCAGGGCCGCAGCGGGGTGAAGCCCGGGGCAACCTCGGCCGCCGTCGGTACATCCGGCAGGTCCGCCAGCCGCTTGTCGCTCGATGTGAAGAGCGCCACCGCACGGCCCTCGCGCACCAGGGGAAGGAGGACGGAGGTGGATTCCTGCTGCAAATGAACGCGGCCGCCGACCATGTCCGTGGCCGCGGCGGAGGATGCCTTGTACGGCACGTGCTCGGCCTTCAGCCCCGAGGCAGCCTTCAACAGCTCGAAGTTCAAGTGAGGCACGGTGCCGTTGCCGAGCGAGGCGTAGTTGAGCTCACCCGGGTTCGCCTTGCTGTAGGCCAGCAGTTCCGGGAACGTCTTGACTGGCACGGTCGCACTCACTGCCAGCACGCCCTGGGGATACGCCACCGACACCAGCGGCGCGAAGTCTGTCAGGGCGTCGTAGCCCACGTTGGAGTACACATGGGGGTTGATCGCCATGGCCGCCATGGCCGAGAAGAGCAGCGTGTAGCCGTCTGCCGGCGCACGACGCGCCAGCGCGGCGCCCATGCTGCCGCCCATGCCGGGCCGGTTCTCGACCGTCACGGGCTGGCCCCATTCGCGAGAGAGCCCCTCGGCGACGAAACGTGCCAGGACATCGGTGACATTGCCGGGAGCGTAGCGCACGATGATCGTGACGGGTCTCGTCGGATAGTTGGCCGCGGTCTGCGCAGCGGCAACGCCGCACATGGCGAGGCCGAAAGCACCAACGGCCAGGGCCCAGGAAGAACGGGTCATGTCAGGTCTCCGTATCGTTGTTCGTGTGCGAACAGTCTAGGCGCGTCCAGGATTAAGCGATAATCGATTCATCGACTTGATCGATTTGATTTCCTGATGGCAAGACTGGATCAGCTCCGCCTGCGTGACCTCCTCGTGCTCGAGACCATCAACGCACTGGGCACCCTGCATGCCACGGCGGGGCAATTGCACATCAGCCAGCCGGCTGTGTCCCAGATCGTGAAAGGGCTGGAGGCGGCGTTCGGCACGGCGTTGCTCGTACGCGGCCAGCGTGGCGTCGCGCTCACGGCCGCTGGGCGGGCAGCGCTCGATCACCTGCGCGTGGCGCGTCACGCGCTGGAGGCCGCGCGCACGGCAGCGCGCGCGCCGCAGGCACCCGTGCTGCGCCTGGGCACCTTGCCGCTGGCGATGCTGCATCGCGTGCCAGCCGCGTTGGGCAGATTGCGCGAGCGTTTGCCCGGCGTGCGCGTGCGGCTCGTGGAGAGCACGGTGGATGCGCTCTGGGAGCAGCTCCACGAGGGCCGCATGGACGCCATCGTCAGCCGGCTGCCGACCCCCAAGGCCTCCCGCACGCGGTTCACGGGCATCGTGCACCAGACAATCGGCCAGGAGCCGATCGTGCTCGTCGCGCCACGCAAGCACCCCGCCGCGCGCCTGCGCCGGCCCACGCTGGCAGACCTGACGGGCTACGACTGGATCCTGCCCAATCCCGAATCGTTCACGCGCGCCACGTTCGACACCCACTGGCTGAAGGCCGGGCTCGTGCCGCCGGCGCCCGCCATGACCTGCGCCGCGTTCCACAGCAGCCTGCATCTGGCCGCGCGTGTGTCGATGCTGACGGTCGTCCCGGCGAGCGCGGTGGCGTTGTATGCGCGATCTCTCGATCTGGCGGCGCTGCGCATCGACTGGCCCGAACAGGACGCGGACATCGTCTTTGCCTGCCGCGAAGCCAGCCTGAGCGTCCCGACGCTTGCCGCCTTGCGCGACAGCTTTCTCGAAGACGACAGATAGCCGGATACGAAGACGGTCGCGGTATATTGTCGGTCCATTGGCATCACGACCAGACGCCAATGCACGCCTCATTCATCTCACCAGATCAGATCGGAACGCATGGCCGCCCACCCCACCCGCACGCTCTCCCCGGAACTCTCCGACCGCCGCATTCTCGTGACCGGGGCAGGCTCTGGCATCGGGCTCGCCACGGTGCAGATTCTCCAGGCGCAGGGTGCGCAGGTGGCAGCCGTCGTCCAGAACGAAGCGCAGGCCGCTGCGGCACGCGCCGAGATCCCGGAGGCGGTCCTGCTGGTTCAGGACCTGCTGGACGAGGCGGGCTCGGCGAGCCTGCCCGCGCGGGCAGCCGAGGCACTGGGTGAGCCCTTGCAGGGCCTGGTCTGCTGCGCTGGCATCTATGTGAAGAGCGCATCTGACGACATGCGTCTGGACGATTGGCGCCGCACGCTCGAGATCAATCTCACCGCCACCTTCGTGCTCGCACGCGCGGGTATTGCCCACATGCGGGCCGCCAGCGTGAGCGGAGGCAGCGTCGTGCTCATCAGCAGCCAGATCGGCGAGGTGGGGCACCCCAAGGCGGCGGCGTACGCGGCCTCGAAGGCAGGACTCAACGGCATGATGCGTTCCCTGGCGCTGGAATGGGCGGCTGAGGGGCTGCGCGTCAATGCCGTCGGGCCGGGCCCGGTGGATACGCCCATGGTCGCCAAGGCGAAGACCGATCCCGCCCTGCAGGCCGCGATGGAATCGAATATCCCGATGGGGCGCCTGGGCCAGCCCCGGGAGATCGGCGAACTCGTCAGCTTTCTCCTGTCGCCACGGGCCTCGTTCATCACCGGGCAACTCATCTGCGCCGATGGCGGCTACACCGCTCGCTGACGTCGAATGCCGTGCCATGCATGCGGCCGCCCTGCGCGGGCGGCTCGCGCCTGGACCTATCCTTCGGCCCATCCGGGCCACACCCTCATCATGGAGTTGCTTTGAACGTGGACAGCCAGAAACAGGAAGCCGGGGCGAAACTGCTCGAGGAGATGCTTGCCAAGCGGGGCTACCTGCTCTCCTATCACCGCATGCTGGCGGCCTCCGATCCCGGCATCCTTTCCGCCTACGAGAACCTGTACACGCGGTTGGTGCTCAACGAGCGCGCGCTGAATCTCGCGGAACGAGAGATCGTGTGGATTGCGTTGATCGTGGTCACCCGCGTGCGCTACGCGACATTCCACTTCGAGCGTGCCACGCAGGGTGGCTTGGATGACGCATCGATCGTCGACTCGGCGGCCATCGGCGCGGCTTGCGAATCGTTCGATGCCTTGCACTTCAATCAGAACGCCTTTGCCAAGTGGCTGCCTGAAGACCAGGCCATGCAGCGCTACTTCGCCATGTTCGACACGGCACGCGGCAATCTGCCGCCGGCCATCGCCGAAGTGGCCGCCGTGGTGTGCCACGGCGCCTTGGGCAATGCCGCCGGCATGCGCGCGCACTTCGCGCGGGCGTTCAAGCTGGGCGCCACCACCGAACAGATGGCCGAAGGCATTTCGTATCTGCTGCAGCATCGTGGCGGCCCGACCATGATCGACGCCGTGAACTGCTGGGAGAGCGCGGCCAAGGAATTCGGCATTCCCGGGCCGTACTGATCCTTGAGATGGCGTGACCGGGCAGGTCCTTGCCCGGTCACAGGCCACTTACTCGGACGTGATGCCAGCTTCCTTGATCACGGCCGCCCATTTCGCGCGCTCGCGGTACAGCAACGCGGAGAATTCCTCGCTCGTGCCCCCCACCGCTTCCAGTCCGAGCGGGGCCAGGCGTTCGCGCACGTCCGCATCCTGCAGCGCTTCGGCCATCGCGGCGTTCAGGCGGGCAACCACCTCGGGCGGCGTGCCGGCAGGCACGAGCGCACCGTTGTAGCCCGTGCCATCGATGTCCTTGATGCCCACATCACCCAGGCTGGGGATGTTCGGCGCCAGCGGCGAACGCTCGGGCGCCAGCACGGCCAGCGGCTTGACCTTACCCGTGGTGATGAGCTCGGACAGACCGCCCAGGCCGTCGATGCCCAGCGGCACGTGGCCACCCAGCAGATCGATCTTGAGCGGGCCCGATCCCTTGTAGGGCACGTGATCCATCTGGACGCCGGTGCGCTGCTTCAGAAGCTCCATCGTCAGGTGCGAGTTCGAGCCCGCGCCTGCCGTGCCGAAGGAGAGCTTCTGCGGCTCGGCCTTGGCCTGCGCGAGCACGGCCTCGAGCGTGGTGAGCGTCGTGCCCGGGCCCGCGACGAGGACGTTGGGATAGCGCGCCAACTGGATGACCGGGGTGAGATCTTCCAGGCGGAAGCCCGGGTTCTTGAACAGCGATTCGCTGGTGGCGATGTTCGGTGCGGTGATCAGGATGGTGTAGCCATCGGCGGGCGACGTCGCGACGTCACGCGTGCCGATGTTGGTCGATGCACCCGGCTTGTTCTCCACGATCACCGATTGGCCAAGCTTGGTCGACAGCTTCTGGGCCACCAGGCGAGCCACCACATCCGTACCACCGCCAGGGCTGTAGGGCACGACGATGCGGATGGGCTTGGTGGGGAACTCCTGCGCTGACGCGCCGGTGATGCACAGGCCCGCAACCAACGCGGCCTTGCCGAGGAAACGCAAGATCAACTTCGACTCCTGATTCAGTGAAATCGCGTCAGGCGGTGATTCGCCCGCACGCGAAAGGACATGCACACAGTCACCCGGCATCTGCGATGCGCGAGCGTAGGGACGACGGATGCAGCAGAGAACAATGCAAGAACCATGCTAGGAATGCGTTCATCGACCCATCAGATCAGCAGCCCTCGTCCCTGGGTCACCACCCAGTCTGCATAGGCGTCGATGGCCGCCCGCGGCTCGCTGAACACCGCACCAAACTCGGCCTCGAACCGCGTGGGCGCCGGTGGCGAGCGGCGTGGCCGGGCCAGGTCGTCGTTGTACGCGATGCTGGGCGACTCGTCCTGGCCCGCCCGACGCCAGGCGAACGTCGGAACCCGCTCGCGCAACGCCGCGCACAGCGCCTCGGGATGCCAGGTGTGGCCGACGCCCAGGTTGTACACGTCGTGGCGGTGCGCAGGCGCGAGCAACAGCCGGATCAAGGCACGGGCGATGGCGGTGCTCGATGTCCAGTCCCGCTCGCCGCCCTCGGCCAGCACGACCGGCTCGCCGCGCAGGGCCGCGCGCGCGATCTGGAACGGCGGGCTCAACGTGTCGCGCACGCCAGAGTCATGCTCCCAAGGGCCGTAGATGGCCGTGAGCCGTGCGCACACCGTGTCCAGGCCAAACGTGCGCGCCTGGGCCACCAGCGCTTCGGCGGCGACCTTGGTGTAGCCATATACCGTGAGCGGCGTCGTTGGCGTCTCCTCGGTGAGTGGCGCCTCGGCAAAGGGCGCTTCACCGTAGACGGCCGTCGAACTCGTGAACACGACGCGGCGCACGCCAGTCTCGCGCGCCAACTGGAGCACGCCGTTGGTGCCCGCCACGTTGACCGAGAAGGCCGGTACCGCCGCCGCACCCTTGGCCGCCGGGCCCACCGTGAGCGCCGCCGTGTGCAGCACACGCTGCACGCCATGACGCACCATGGCGTCGCGCAACGCATCGACATCGCGCACGTCGCCCGTCACGACGGCAAGACTGCCGGGCAACGCGGCGAACCGCTCACGTGCCGAGCCGGGCAAGGGCCCCAGGCTGTGCGCGATCACGGCATGACCGTCTGCCAGCAACTGCTCGACGACGTTCAACCCGATGAAACCGGCCGCGCCGGTGACCAGAATGCTCATGACACAGATTACCTTGCTTCAGATGTCGTAGGCGAGGCGTGCGCCCTCGTAGACTGCTTCCATGGCCGTGCGAGGGGCGAGGCAGTCACCGGCCTCCCGCACCTGCAGCCCGGCGGCCTGCAACGGCGCCCGCAGGCTGTCGTTGGCCATGTGATATTGGGCGAGCACCAGCGCATCGGCCTCGTGCCGATGCAGCTCGCCACAGGAGACGTCTTCCACCGTGAGCACGCGCCCATCCCACGCCTGCAGACGCCGCAGCGGGGCCAGGCGCACGCCCTTCTCCCGCAAGCGCCGCGTCGTGGCGAGTGTGCTGTAGATCGTGGTGCGCCAGAACACGGCGGCAACCGGGCTGTAGACCGTGACGCGCTTGCCGAGGTCGGCCAGATGTTCCACGACGGACAGCGTGGCCCACTCGCCGGTCAGGTCCACCACCGCGACGGTGTCGCCCAGGCGATCTGCCTCGCGCACGGCAAGGGTCACGTCGTAGACTGGGCCGCCACCCGGCACCGCAGGGGCTGCCTGCGGACTCGAGCCGGTGGCGAGCACCACCACGTCGGGACGCACGGCCAGCACACTCGCCACGTCGGCCCGGCGCTGCAGATGCACGGTGACGCCATGGCGAAGCACCTGAGCCTGCTGATGATCAAGCAGCTTGAGATAGCGCGCCCGCGACGGCACGTCGCGCAGCACATTCAACTGGCCACCCAACGCCTGCCCCGCCTCCCACAGCTGCACGCGATGCCCGCGCGCGGCGGCTGTCCACGCGGCTTCCAGGCCGGCGGGGCCGCCACCGATCACCAGCACGTCCCGAGGCTGGGCCGTGCGCGCGTCGCCGGCACCGGCCATTCGTTCTCAACCCCGGCCCGCGGATTGACCACGCACCGGATCGGCATGTTCTTCTCGAGCATGCCAGCGCAACCTTGATTGCACGCGATACAGGGCTGGATCTCGTCCTCGCGCCCGGCCAGGGTCTTGGCCACCAACGCGGGCTCGGCCAGGTGCGCGCGGGCCATGCCCACCATGTCCGTCTCGCCCTGGGCGATAATCGTCTCGGCCTCGGCCAGCGTGTCGTAGCGGCACACGCTCATCACCGGCACGGCGTGACCGCTATCGTGCAACCGGCGTCGCACCGCGCCCGGCAAATGACGGAACATCTGCGGATCGAACGCCATGTCCGCCATCTGGGTGGCCAGCGAGTAGCTCGCGTGATAGGCCGAGTGCGACACATTGACGAAATCCAGTGGCACCGCCTGCGCCAGCGCCGCCACGGCCGTACAGACCTCGTCCAGGTGCAGGCCGCCGTCGACGAACTCGTCGCCACTCACCCGGATGCCAAGGCAGAAGTCGCGCCCGACAGCCGCGCGTACCGCCGCCACCACCGCCAGCGGAAAGCGCAGCCGGTTCTCCAGCGAGCCGCCGTAGGCGTCTTCTCTCGCGTTGGACAAGGGCGAGAGGAACTGCTGCAGGAGGTGGCCATGGCCTAGCTGGACTTCCAGACCGTCCAGCCCTGCCTCCACCAGATTGCGCGCCGTGGCGACGTGGCCGTCGATCACCGTCTGCATATCGTCTTCCGTCATGGCGTGGGGCATGGCCGACGTGCCAGACCACCGCACAGGCGAAGGCCCCCACGACACCGTGCGCTCGAAGTCGCCATCCACTTGCCGGCCGAGGTGGATCACCTGGCCGAGCAGCCGCGCGCCTTCCGCGCGCACGGCCGCAGCGATGCGCGAGAAGGGCTCGATGCAGTCCCGCGTGAAGCCGCCCACGGCCTGGGGGCGCCCCAGGCAATTGCTCTGCACGCGAATGGATTCGAAGATGATGGCCCCCACGCCGCCGCGCGCCCGTTCGCGGTGATAGGCGAGGTGCCGCTCGGACGGCAGGTGATCGATGCCGAAGCTGGTCGTGTGGGCTGGCACGAAGATGCGGTTGCGCACGGTGAGCGAACCCAGCTGGATCGGCGTCAGCACATGGGCGAAGCGGGCGTGCACGTCGGTCATCGCAGTCTCGTGGGTTGGGCGTGCGCTGCACCGGCGTCACGTTCGTTTGCGTTAATCATATATCATTAAGCATCGTTGGCGGCAGCGTTTCCGCTCAGGAGAAATGTCCATGCAATGCGTCTTCCACCAAGGCGAAGTCGTCCTCATTACCGGGGCGGCGGGCGATCTGGGCCAGGCCATGGCCCGCGCGTTCTCGGATGCGGGCGCGAGACTCGTCCTGATCGACCTGGCAGCCGACCCCCTCGCGGCGCGCTGCCGCGACACGGGTTTGCCATCGGAGACGGTGCTCCTGCAGGCTGCCGACGTCACGCAACCCGAGCAGATCCAGGCCGCGGTTGATGCCGCCGTGGCGCGATGGGGCCGTATCGACGTGGCCGTGAACAACGCCGCCATCCTGACGCCGTTGGCGCGCGCCGCAGACCTGCCGCTGGCCGACTGGCGCCGCGCCCTGGACGTGGATCTCACCGGCGCGTTCATCGTGGCGCAGGCCTGCCTTGCGCACATGCTGCCCGCACGGCGCGGCGTCATCCTGAACATCGCCTCGCAGCTCGGACACGTCACCACGCCGCAACGGGCTGCCTACAGCGCGGCCAAGGCCGGCCTCATCTCGCTCACGCGCTCGCTCGCTCTGGACTACGCCCCCGACGGCATTCGTGCCGTCAGCCTGTCTCCGGGGGCGATCGCCACGGGAAGGCTCACGCGAGCCTATGGCAGCCTGGCAGCGGCCGAGGCGGCCCTGGCACCGGGCTATCCCGCCGGGCGCTTGGGAACACCCGATGAAATCGCCCAGGCTGCGGTCTTTCTCGCCAGCGACGCCGCGGCCTTCGTGTGCGGCACCGATCTCGTCATGGACGGTGGCTACACCGTCCAGTGACGCGCCTCAGGCCAGCGTGAGGGTGACGTCGATATTGCCGCGCGTGGCGTTGGAGTACGGGCAGACGGCATGGGCCTTGTCCACCAGCGCCTGGGCGGCCTCGGGCGACAGCCCCGGCAGGCTCACGACGAGCGCCACCTCCAGACCGAAGCCGGTGGGGACGGGGCCGATGCCCACCTTGCCCTCGACCGTCGCGTCATCCGACACGGGCGTGCCTTCCTTGCCGCCGATGAACTTGAGCGCGCTCAGGAAGCAGGCGGCATAGCCAGCGGCGAAGAGCTGCTCTGGATTCGTGCCCTGACCGCCCGCACCACCCAGTTCGCGCGGCATGGTGAGCCCGGTGTCGAGCTGCCCGTCCTGCGTGGCGATACGGCCGTCGCGGCGGCCGCCGCTGACCTTGGCTTGAGCGGTGTAGAGGATCTTGTCGAGTGCCATGGGACGCTGCTCCATGAAAGAGTGAATGCGATAAAGATAGCACACGATTAAATAGTGCGCTATTTATATCTGGCAGAAATTGCCTGCTTGCGTCCTCAGCGCGTGTCATCCCTCGCCGTCGAGCCGATGCCGCAAGGCGTCGAGCTGGGTTCGCAGCGCATCGGCTTCGTCGCGCGAGCATCCGACGGCACACGCGATGCCGTGAGCCACCCGGCCGGCAGGCGCGCGCAGCGCGCGTCCAGCGTCCGTGAGCCGAATCACCACCTGCCGTTCGTCCGCCACACCGCGCTCGCGCACGAGCAATCCTGCGCTGGCCAGCCGCTTGAGCAGCGGCGTGAGCGTGGCCGAATCCAGCCGCAGTTGCGCGCCCAGCTGTGAGACCGTGAGCCCATCCTGCTGCCACAGGACGAGCATCACCAGATACTGCGGATACGTCAGCCCCAGCTCCGCCAGCAGGCCGCGGTACGTCTTGTGCATGGCCAGATTCGCGGCATACAGCGAGAAGCACAGCTGGGCATCCAGCGGGCCGGGCACGGGCAACGAGGCAGGAGAATCGGTCATCCTGGCAGTGTAACGGCAGCCCCCGCGCATCGGCAGGGACGGGCCAGCGTCAAATCACCGAACTGGTGCAGCCGTCCATGGGAATCACGGCGCCGGACACGTAGCTCGCATAGTCGGAAGCCAGGAAGAGCGCCACGTTGGCGATCTCTTCGGGCTCGGCCGCGCGTCCCATCGGAATGCCGGACAACTGCTCGGCGAGAAGATCCTCGCGCCTGCGTCCGGTGGCGCGCACCGCGGCCTGCAAGCCCTCTTCCACACGGCTCGTCTGGGTGAGGCCAGGGTTGATGACGTTCACCCGCACGCCCTTGTCCGCCAATGCGCGGGCATATCCCACCGAGGCCAGCATGAGACCAGCGTTGGCCGAGCCACCCGCGATGTGCATCACACCGGCCTGCTTGCCACCCTGACCCACGATGTTGACGACGCTGCCCTTGCCGCGCGCGGCCATGCGCTTGAGCACGGGCTCCATGGCGTGGACATAGGTGAAATACTTCGCATCCATCGCCTGGCGAAAGGCAGCGGGGTTGAGTTCGTCCACCGAATAGCGGCGCGCCGCGCCGGCTGAGTTCACGAGCACACCGATCGGACCGACCTCGTCCTCGATGGATTCGACAAGCCGCAGCACCGCATCACCGTCCGTCAGATCCACCGCATAGGTCTTCATCGCAAGACCCTCGGCAGCCAGCGCCTGCACGGCATCGCGCAGGTTGTCACGGTTACGGGACACCCCCACTACCGTGGCGCCGGCCTGCGCGAACGCGCGCGCGCACGCCAGCCCGATACCCTTGCTCGCCCCGGTCACGAGCACCACGACTTGGGAAAGATCGATCTTCACGCATCACTCCTGAAGGATGGCGGCACTGAAGGCCGCCGAGAGACAGCCAGTGTAGGGCAGGACAGCGCGAGGAGCCGCTAGCTGCTCAACATCGACTTGGGCAGATTCACCAGGAACCCGCGCAGATCGCGCGCGCCTTGCTCCAGGCTGATGTGCCGCATCATCGTGTCGTGTGCACGGGCGGGATCCCGCGCCAGAATGGCGTCGACCACTTCGCCATGCTGCGCATGCGAGGCCGGCAGACGGCCCACGGCACTGAAGGCATGGCGCAGGTATGCACCGGTTCGTGCACGCAGACGCATCAATTCCTGGCGCAAGTAGGGATTGCGTGCACCGTGATAGAGCACTTCATGGAAATCGTGATTGACGCGGCTCCACGCGGCCACGTCATCATTGGCGACGACTTCGGCGGCTTTGGCATGGATCTCGCTTAGCTGTTCGCGCTCGTCATCGGTCATGCGCTCGCACGCCAGCCGTGCGCACACGCCCTCCATCTCGGTGAGCAGTTCCCAGATGGCCAGCAACTGCGGCACGTCCATGCGCGCCACCACCATGCCGTTGCGGGGCACGCTGATCAACAGACTTTGCGCCTGCAATTGCAGCATGGCCTCACGCACTGGCGTGCGTGACACGCCGAACCGCTCGGCAATGCCGTGCTCGTCGATGGTGTCGCCCGGCAACAGGATGCCGTGGCGAATGTCTTCCTCGATCGATTGACGGATCTGCTCGCTAACTTTCATGACAAAAAGATTGCCGAATGTCCCACCCTTCGCTTATAAATATATTTACGTTTCCGTAATATATATGGACGAGAGGGGGTAAATGTATGGTTCGCCAGAATACCCTGCCGTCGGCATCGCCGGATACCGTTTCCGAGGTGCCCCTGGCCGACGCCCTGCGCAGCTTGCTCATGGCGCAAGAGATCGTCTTTACGGAGGCGGAACTGCGCAGCGCGGCGCGCACCTGGGAACGTCTTGCGCCCGTCCGGTACGGCCAATCGTCATGATGCACCCAATGTCCGCGTCTGTGGCATTGCCATCCACGCTCACGGCGCTGCGCGCGCAGTTGGCGGCGGGCACGATCAGCCCGGAAGCGGCGCTGGCCCGTCAGCGCGCCGCTCTGGCGCACGACCGCTGGCATTGCCTGACGCACATCTTCGGTGACGCACCCGCCGCCCCTGCCGACCTGCCGCTCGCCGGCATCGGCCTTGCGCACAAGGACATCTTCGCCATCGGCGAGCGCTTGCCGCACTGCGGCACGGCAAACCCTGTGGAGGCCGGCGGTGCGCGCACGCCGGCCGTGCGGCGCCTCGAGTCGGCGGGTGCCACCACCCTCGCCACGCTCACCATGGCCGAGTTCGCCTGCGGGGCGACGGGCGAGAATCCCAACCTGCCGCGCCCCGTGAATCCGATCGACGCGGATGCCGTCGTGGGCGGCTCCTCGAGCGGCTCGGCCGTGGCTGTTGCGGCAGGGCTGTGCTACGGCGCGCTGGGCACCGACACCGCCGGGTCGGTCCGGATCCCGGCGGCCACGTGTGGCGTCTTCGGCTTCAAGCCCGGGGCGGACGTGCTGCCGACCGCGGGCACGCATCCGCTCGCGCCCTCGCTGGATACGCTTGGCCTCCTCACGCGCAGCGTGGATGATGCGCGCGTGCTGTTCGATGTGGTTCGCCAGGCCCGCTCGAGCCGCGCGCAGGACGTCCCGCAGACTTGGCGCATCGGTCTGGCGCTCGCGCATCCGCGCTGGGGCGTGCCGGACCCGGGGATCACCGAGGCCCTGCGGGACTTCGCTCACACGATGGGCCAATGCCAGGACGCCACGCTCGACGAGCTCCCGGCGCTCACGCGCGCGGCCGAGATCGTCATGCACGTCGAGGCCGCGGACGTCCACGCCCAGGCCTTGCGCACCGGACAGCCAACGCTTGGCGCCCTGACCCGCGCCGTGGTGCTGCCAGGCAGCACGCTGCCCGCCCCGTGGTACAGCCAGGCCCGCCGGGATCAGGATGCCCAGCGCCGACGCTTCGTGGCGCGCCACCTGCGCGGCCGCGACATCCTCATCACGCCCATGCTCGCGCAGGGCGTGCCGGACTGGAGCGCGGTCGACACGAAATCGCCTGGCTTCGTGCCACGAACCTTGTTGGGCCTTTTTGCCTGGACGGGCTTTGTCAATTATCTCGGCCTGCCCGCCGCGACCTGGCCCATCGGCACCGATGCCCGAGGCAGGCCGATCAGCGTGCAGGCCATCGCACGCCCGGGCGACGAACGCCTGCTGCTGGCCTTCGCGGCCGATGCCGAGCACCGGTACTACGGCAAGGCCGGCTTCGTGCCGGCGCCGCCCGCCTTATCCGATTCCCTGTCTGCCTGACCCTGCGAGCACCCATGACACGCATCCAAGCCAGCCCTGCCCTCAAGCGCTTTCGCGTCCTGGACGTGTCCCGCGTGCGCGCTGGCCCCACCTGCGTACGCATCCTCGCGGACTTTGGGGCAGACGTCATCCGCATCGAGCCGCCACGCGGCGTGGATCCCAACGAAGCCATGTTCGCGGGCGATCGCTGGGGCGGTGACTTCCAGAACCTGAACCGCAACAAGCGCTCGCTCGCGCTGAACCTGAAGAAGCCCGAGGGGCTCGCCATTTTCCAGAGGCTCGTGGCCGACGCCGACGTGGTCGTGGAGAACTGGCGCCCCGACGTGAAGAAGCGGCTGGGCGTGGACTACGAATCGCTGCGCGCCATCAACCCGCGCATCATCCTTGCCAGCATTTCCGGCTTTGGCCAGGACGGCCCCTACGCCAAGCGCCCGGGCTTTGACCAGATCATCCAGGGCATGGGCGGGCTCATGTCGGTCACGGGGCATCCCGACCAGGGCCCGGTGCGCGCCGGGCTGGCCGTGGCCGATTCGAGCACCGGGCTGTACGCGGCCATCGGCATCCTCACGGCACTGCTCGAGCGTGAAGTGTCCGGTGAGGGCCAGTGGGTGCACGCCTCGCTGCTGCACACCCAGATCGCCATGATGGATTTCCAGGCCGCCCGCTATCTGAATGATGGCGACGTGCCGGTGCAGGAAGGCAACGATCACCCGACCAGCAGCCCGATGGGCCTCTTCGATGCCGCCGACGGCCCCTTCAACCTGGGCGCCTCGGGCGAAGGTAACTGGAAGCGCCTGTGCGATCTGCTCGGCAAGCCCGAGTGGCTGAGCGATCCGGAGTACGCGACAGAGAAGCTGCGCGTGCGCCATCGCCCGCGCTTGAACGCCGAGCTCCAGGCCCTCTTTGCGACGCAGCCTGTGGCGCATTGGGTCGATGCGCTCAACGCCGCCGGCGTGCCCGCGGGCCCCGTCTACACCGTGCCGCAGATGTTCGAAGATCCGCAGGTGCAGTCGCTGGGCGTCGCGCGCACCGTGGCTGCACACGAAGGCGGCGAGCGCACGCTCATCACCCAGCCTGTGACCCTCACCCGCACCCCCGCCGACATCGCACGTACGGCCCCCGGCTGGGGCGAACACACAGCCGACATCCTGCGTGATCTCGGCTACGACGAAGCCACCATCGAACGTCTGCACGCCGACGGCGTCGTCTGAGGAGACCCACCATGACCGATTCCTCCACCAGCCCGGGCCGCGTGTTCGCCACCGTCGAGAACGGTGTGGCCAATCTTGTCCTGAGCAATCCGGCCCGCTACAACGCCATGTCGCTGGGCATGTGGGAAAGCCTTGCCCAGCTCACCCGCGAAGCCGACGCCGATCCTGCCGTGCGCGTGCTCGTGCTCCAGGGGGACGGCGACAAATCCTTCGTCTCGGGCGCGGACATCTCCGAATTCGCCACGGTGCGCGACAACCCCGCCCAGGTGGCGCACTACGCCAACGCGGTGCGTGACGCCCAGGAAGGCCTGTCTGCCTGCAGCAAGCCCGTGATCGCGGTGATCCGCGGCATCTGCATGGGTGGCGGCCTGGGCCTGGCGCTGGCCTGTGACCTGCGCTATTGCGCCGATGACGCGCGCTTTCGCATGCCCGCGGCGCGCCTGGGCCTGGGCTATGACCTGGACGGCACGCGGCGCATGGTCGACATCCTGGGTGCTGCCCGCGCCACGGAGCTCTTCTTCACGGCGCGCACCTTCGATGGGCGCGAAGCCGCCCGCATCGGCTTCGTGCACCAGAGCTACGCGCCGGATGCGCTGGCCGCCGCCGTGCGCGAGACGACCAGTGCGATTGCCGCCAACGCGCCGCTCACGCTGCGCTCGGCCAAGATGTCCATTCGCCACCTGCTGGGCGACGAGGACGTCAGCGCAAGTGCCGTGGCCGATGCCGTGGCAGCCTGCTTCGAGAGCCAGGACTACCGGGAAGGCCAACAGGCCTTCCGCGAGAAGCGCCCGCCCCAGTTCACGGGTCGCTGAGCGCGCCGCCCCACCGATCACCCCCCGCCGCTAGCCCTGCTTTCTCAGGAGAGAAACATGAAATCGCTATGCCAGATCGCCGTCACCGCCCTTCTCACCGCTGCCAGCACCGCCGCTTTGGCGCTCGGCCCGCAACCCAAGCCCCTCGCGCAGCCGCAGACGCTGACGCTGGGCATGGTCAAGGTGGGCCATCTCTCGCCCATGCAGTTCATGGCCGAGGATATGAAGCAGTGCAACGTGCAGGTCAAGCCTGCGGAGTTCGTGCGCTACGCCGATGCGCGCACCGCCCTGCTGTCGGGCTCGGTGGACGTGACCGGCATCGGCCCGGCGGACCTGGCGATTGCGTTGTCGCAGGGTAGCAAGGAGATCGTGGGCCTCACCGGCGTCGCCTCCTCGCCCAAGTACCTCGTGGTGCGCAAGGGCGCAGGCATCCAGTCCTGGGCGGACCTGAAGGGCAAGCGCGTCGGCATCGCCCCGGGCTCGGCCGTCTGGTTCCAGTTCGCCGCCACGCTCGCGGAGAACGGCACGCCCTACAACAGCTTCACCCCCGTGAACATCCAGGGCGGCGGCACGGCCTTCGTGCAGGCGCTGCAGCGCGGCGACGTGGATGCCGTGGCTTTGTGGGAACCTTTCGAATCCCAGCTGGTGGCCGAAGGCACCGCGGAGTTCGCCAAGAACATGGATTACAGCCAATCCAAGGCGGTAGGCGCCGAGCTGGGCCTGATCGCGGCCTCGCGCACGGCCATCCAGAACAAGCGAGAAGCGCTCGAGTGCTTCCTGTGGCACTACAAGAACCGCGAGGCCGAGCTGGCCAAGGATCCCGCGGCGTTCGCCCAGGCCTACTCGCAATACACCGGCCTGCCGCTCAACGTGACGCAGGAGTCCGTCAAGCTCATCAAGCTCGGCGGCGTGCTCGACCTGCCCCAGCTGCAACGCCAGGCCAAGACCTTCCATGACCTGGGCGTGATCCCGAAGGACACCAGCGCCGAGATCAACACGGTCTGGGATCCCAGCCTGCTCGCCGACGTCATGAAGTGATGCGTCAGGTCAGCCCCTATCGCCGAGGTATGCCGTGAATACATCCACCTTGAAGGCGCCCGCGTTGCGCCTGCCCCGCGCCCCTCGCTGGCGCCGCCTGGGACTGGGCCTTGTCGTGCCAGTTGCCATCCTGCTCCTCTGGCAATGGGTGGGCATGCGGCCCGGCATGGCCGGCATCATGCCCACCCCCGTGCAGGTGCCCGGGCCTGGTATGACTGGATCTTCGGCAATCCCGGCATGGGGCTGAATCCCTACCTTGGCACGTGGACCAGCAACGTGCAGTATTCCACGATGCGCGTGATCCAGGGCTTTGCCCTGGCTGTGGCCCTGGGCGTGCCGCTGGGCCTGGCGATCGGCTGGAGCCGCACCATTGCGCTCATGCTCGATCCCATGGTCCAGGGCCTGCGCCCGATCCCCATCACGGCCTGGCTGCCTTTTTCCATCGCGCTCTTCGGCATCCGGGATTTCGGCTCGATCTTCCTGATCTTCCTGGGCGGCTTCTACGCCATCGTGGTCAACACCACCCAGGGCGCGCGCGATGTGGATCGCAACCTGGTGCGCGCGGCCACGATGATGGGCGCATCCCCCACCCAACTCCTGCGCCGCGTCGTGCTGCCGGCAGCCATGCCGTCCATCTTCACCGGCCTGCGCATCGGCCTGGGCATCTCCTGGACAGCCGTGATCGTGTCCGAGATGGTGGCCGTCAAGTCCGGCCTGGGCTATGTCCTCTGGGATGCCTATTACGTGGGCCGCATGGACATCGTGCTGGCCGACATGGCCTCCATCGGGATCATGGGCTTTCTGAGCGATCGGCTCATCGTGTTCATCGAACGTCGCGTGCTGGTCTGGCGCATGCTGCAGAACTATTGAGGACCTCGTCATGTCAGGCATTGCCATCCAGCATCTGTCCAAGACCTATCCGGGCGCCACGCCAGTCCATGCGCTCGACGAGATCCATCTGCAGGTCAACGAGGGCGAGTTCATCGCGCTGCTCGGCCCATCCGGCTGCGGCAAGTCGACCCTGCTCAACCTGGTCGCAGGCTTTGAGCAGCCCAGCGCCGGCAAGCTGACCGTCGAGGGCCAGGCCGTGAAGCGCCCGGGCCCCGAGCGTGGCGTCGTGTTCCAGGAGGCCGCGCTCTTTCCGTGGCTGTCCGTCTGGGAGAACGTCGTGTTCGGCCCGAAGATGGCGGGTGAGGCACGCAGTGCCTACGAACCGCGCGCGAAGGAGATGCTCGAGATCACGGGCCTGTCGGCCTTCACGAACCACCTGCCGGTGCAGCTCTCGGGCGGCATGCGTCAGCGCGTGGGCATTGCCCGCGTGCTCACGCTGGGCTCGCGCATCCTGCTGATGGACGAGCCCTTCGGCGCGCTGGACGCGCAGACGCGGCTCACCATGCAGGAGCTGCTGCTGTCGGTATGGCACCGCTTTCGCAAGACGGTCGTCTTCGTCACCCACGACATCGACGAGGCCATCCTGCTGGCCGACACGATCTACGTGATGTCGGCGCGCCCGGGTCGCATCCAGACCCGCATCGAAGTGCCCATCGAACGCCCGCGCACGCTGGAGCACACCACCAGCGAGCAATTCAACGCGCTCAAGCGCGAGATCATGCACCAGATCCGGCACTGAGCCCGAAGGAGCCCGCGCATGGCCAACCCCCGCGTCCCCTATCGTTTCTCGCACCAGCGCGCACCGCTGGCGCCGCCACCCGATGGCCGCATCATGGTGCACCTGGTCGTCAACGTGGAGAACTGGCAGTTCGACCAGCCGATGCCGCGCACGATCATCACGCCGCCGCATGGGCGCGAGACCGTGCCGGACGTGCCCAACTTCAGCTGGGTGGACTACGGCATGCGCGCGGGCCTGCCGCGCATGATCGAGGCCATCGCCGAACGCGGCCTGCCCGCCTCGACGAGCTTCAACGCCAGCGTGATCGACGCCTACCCGGCTGCCGCCGAGGCCATGCGCGATGCCGGCTGGGAATTCATCGGTCACGGCGTACACCAGCAGTCGCTCAATCACGGCGACGAATCCCAGATCATCGAAGCCACGCTCGCCAAGATCGCGGCCTTCACGGGCCAGCGCCCGCGCGGTTGGCTGAGCCCGGGCCTGCGCGAGACACCGGACACGCCCGATCTGCTGGCGGCCGCCGGCATCGAGTACGTGTGCGACTGGGTGATCGACGACGTGCCCAACTGGATGCGCGTGAAGGCCGGGAACCTGATCCAGATGCCCTACAACCTGGAGTTGAACGACTCCATCATCTACGCCATCGAGAAACACTCGTCGCCGGAATTCCTGCTGCGCCTGCAACGCACGCTCGCGCTCTTCGAGCGCGAATCCCGCCGCCAGCCGCGCGTGCTGGCCCTGGGGCTGCATCCGCACCTGATGGGCGTGCCGCACCGCTTCGGCGACTTCGAACAGATGCTGGACCTGCTCATGCGCAGCCGCGATGTGTGCTTCATGACGGGCAGCCAGATCGCGGACTGGTTCCGCGGCGCCGAACCGCCCCCCACGGTGTGAGGCCGCGATGCCCGAGATCCTGACAGACGACGACATTCGCCTGCACGTGGAGACCTCGGGCGACGGGCCGCCCATCGTGTTCGTGCACGAGTTCGCCGGGGATCATCGCAGCTGGGCGCCCCAGGTGGCGGCCTTCTCGGCACGTCATCGCTGCGTGGTCTTCGCCGCGCGCGGGTATCCACCGTCGGATGTGCCGCAGGAGGCGTGGCGCTACAGTCAGGCACGCGCCGCCGCCGACGTCCTCGCGGTGATGGATGCCCTGCGTTTGCCCTCGGCCCACTTGGTCGGGCTGTCCATGGGCGGCTTTGCCGTGCTGCATGCGGCGCTCGTCGCACCGGCCCGCGTGCGGTCGATGACGATGGCCGGCGTGGGCTACGGCGCCGAGCCGGAACAGGCAGCGGAGTTCGCGGCGCTGTCCCACGAGGCGGCGGCGCAGTTCGAACGCCTGGGCAGTGCCGGATTTGCGCCCGTGTATGCCAGTGGCCCCGCGCGTATCCCCTTCCAGATCAAGGATCCGGACGGCTGGCAGCGCTTCGCCGAGCAATTGGGCGAGCACGACCCTCGCGGTGCGGCCTACACACTGCGCGGCGTGCAGGCGCGCCGACCCTCGCTGTATGCCCTGCGCGATGAACTCGCGGCACTGACCGTGCCGGCCCTCGTGATCGCCGGCGACGAGGATGACCACACGCTCGCCGCGTCGATCTTCCTCAAGCAGACGCTGCCCGCCGCCGGCCTGCTCGTGCTGCCGCGAAGCGGACACACGTTGAACCTGGAAGCGCCAGAGGCGTTCAACGCCGCCGTGGCCACGCTCGTCGACAGCGTCGAGCGAGGTGAGTCTTGGCTGCGTGACCCGCGCACGCGCGGCGCCAGCATGAAGACGCAGGAATGATGACGCAGAGCATCAGCGCCACCCTCGCCCGCCTGTGCCTGCACCGCGTGCAGGACCATGATCGCGCGCGGGCCGCCCTGCATGTGCGCGACTGGTATGCCTGTGCGCTGGCAGGAACGACGCTGCCCGTGGCGCACACGCTCTGGGCCGGCGCCCGTGGCCTGGCGGGTGATGCGGACCCCTGGGCTGCACTCGGCTTCGAGGCATCTCTCGGCACGCTGCTGGAGATGGACGACATCGACCGCGCCGCGCTGTGCCATCCGGGCCCGGTCATCGTGCCGGCGGCGCTGTTCCTCGGCCGAAGGCTGGGATCGTCCGGACGCCAGGTGCTCGACGCCGTCGTGCGCGGCTACGAAGCTGCCATTCGGGTGGGCCGGGCCACCGGCCCGAGGCACTACGCCTACTGGCATCCGACGTCGACCTGCGGCAGCCTTGGCGCCGCGGTCGCTGCGGCCTCACTGCTCGCCGA
The DNA here is from genome assembly GCF_018904615.1 of Verticiella alkaliphila. Lineage (GTDB taxonomy): Bacteria > Pseudomonadota > Gammaproteobacteria > Burkholderiales > Burkholderiaceae_B > Verticiella > Verticiella alkaliphila. The sequence goes on from NZ_JADCNH010000003.1 coordinate 158,160, forward strand.
AGGCCGCCCGGATACGCATGACCTTCTGGCGCATGCCCTCGGCCTGGCCGCGACGCGTGCCTCTGGCCTCTGGCAGGTGCGTCTGGAGCCCAACTCCGCCAAGCCCTGGCACACGGCACAGGCGGCCCAGACCGGTGTGCAGGCTGCCTTGCAAGCCAGCGCCGGGCTCACCGCTCCCGCGCACATGCTGGAGGGCACCAAGGGCTTTTTCGCCGCGCTGGCCCCGGATGGCGACGCTGCGCATGTCATCAGCGAGCCCGTGGATCACTGGCGCATCCATGACACCAGTTTCAAGCCGTGGCCCGCCTGCCGCCATACCCACCCGGCCATCGCGGCCACGCTCGCGCTGCGCGATGGCTTCCTGGGCCGCAGCGCCGCGTTGCCAGCCATCCAGACCTTGACGGTCCGGACGTATGCCGATGCCCTGGACTTCTGCAACAACCCCCACCCCACAGACGCAGCCCAGGCGCGGTTCAGCCTGCAGCACACCCTGGCGGTGGCCTGGCTGCGAGGCGAGCCCCGGCTGGCAGATTTCCAGCCAGCGGCCCTGACCGATCCGGCGATCGTCGCGTTGCGCCAGCAGGTGCGCCTGATCGCCGACGCGGATTGCCAGGCCCGCTATCCCGCGCATTTCGGCGCCCTGGTCGAAGCCGTGCAGCCGGAGGGCAGCGGCAGCCGCGCCCATTGTGCCGATGCGCCTGGCGACCCCGAAGATCCGCTCTCGGAGACGGCATTGCTGGCCAAACTGGCAGACGCCGCCACCTCTGCCGGGTGGGCGACACCCCAGATTGAGGCTCTGGCCCTCGCCTGCGCCTCGTTGCCCCACGCGCCCGATCTCCGACAGCTGCCCGGACTCCTGCCGGCAGGCCCCGTGCACTGACGCGATTCGCAGCGGCTTCGGTGGCACACTACCCGGATGCCGACTGCTTCCAACCCTTTGCAGGTGGGGATCGCCTTCACCATCATGATTGCGGCGATCTACATCGTCGTCGTGGGCCTCGTCTTCGACGTCTGGTTTGAACGCCGCCATCAACGACGCACGGGTCAACCGCTGACGCCAACCGTGGGCACGCCGCTGCTCACCGCGTTCTATTGCGGCATGGCCCTGCTGGCGCCCACGCAGGGAAGGAAGACGAGCATCCGCCTCGCATCCGCCGTCTGGCGCTGGCTGGCCGTGGGGCAGGTGCTCGCCATGTTTGCCTTCGGCGCGGCAGCCCTCGGATGGTGGCTTCTGCCGGGCCGTTGAGCTCACGCCATGGGCGTCCAGGCCGACAGGTGCCGCAGCTTGTCGGGATTTCGCACCACGTACACCGTCACGACACGCCCATCGCGAATGTCCAGCAACGTGGCCTGCGGCAGGCCATCGGCTTCGAGCGAAATGGCAGCCGGCTGGCCGTTCAGCCGCACCAGCCGCCAAGGCACGGGCGCCGGTCCCGCCTTGCGTGCGAGCCCGGCGTAGAGCCGGCACACCTTGTCCCGACCCACTACCGCGCGCAGCACGGCGGCTCGCTTCCCGCCGCCATCCGACTGGAACGTGGCATCCTCGGCGAGCAGGGTCTGCAGCGCAGCCACATTACCCTCGCGCGAGGCGGCGATGAAGGCGCCGGCCAGGGCGAACGCTGCGTCATCCGCGGCCGGATAGCGCGGGCGCTCGGCGCGCACGTTGGCCCGCGCGCGCACGGCCAGTTGCCGGCAGGCGGCCGGGCTGCGGCCCAGCGTGAGACCGATCTCGTCGAAGTCTGTATCGAAGACGTCATGCAGCAGGAACACGGCACGCTCCAGGGGCGAGAGCCGCTCCAGCGCCAGCAACAAGGCCACCGAGACGTCCTGGGCCAATTCCACCGGCTGAGGGGCTGGCCACGGCGTGGTGGCTTCCTCCGCCCACGGCTCCGGCAGCCACGGGCCTACATACGTCTCGCGCCGGGCACGCGCCGAGCCCAGCTGATCCAGGCATAGCCGCGTCACGACCCGGGCCAGGAAAGCCCGCGGGTGCTCCACAGTCTCTGGATCGCGCGCGTGCCAGCGCAGCCAGGCCTCCTGTAGCACGTCCTCGGCCTCGGCCACCGAGCCCAGCATGCGGTACGCCAGGCCGAGCAGATAGCGCCGGTGCGTCTGCAGGGCAGACGCGGCGGGGTCGGTGGCCGAGGTCATGCGGCCTCGCGGGCCGTGGACTCGAGCGCCGGGTGTTGGGAGCGAAAGCCCATGGCCAGCCGGTTCCAGCCGTTGATCGTGACGATGAGCAGCGTCAACGCCACACGCTCGCGCTCGTCGAAGTGCGCGGCGACCTCGGCATAGACGTCATCCGGCGCCTGGCTCTGTGGCAGCAACGTCAACGCTTCGGTCCACGCCAGCGCAGCCCGCTCACGCGGGGTGAACGCGGTGGATTCGCGCCACGCGGCCGTCAGATGCAGGCGCATTTCCGTCTCGCCATGCTTGCGCGCGTCGGTGGCGTGCATGTAGATGCAGAAGGCGCACCCATTGATCTGCGAGGCGCGGATCTTGACCAGCTCCAGCAGGGCTTGGCCGAGACCGGCGTTGCGCACCGTGTGCTCCAGCGCCAGCATGGGCTTGAGCAGATCCGGGGCGACGGCGACGTAATCGAGACGGGCAGACATGACAGAGCTCCAGGAAAAGTGAGGTTGCCCTGTCTAGACGACACAGCCCGGGCGCGTGTGACATGCCCAGAGCATAAACCTGAGCCGGGACGCCCGGAACTGCAAGCGACAAGCCCGCCGGCCAGTCGCCAGGCGAAGCCATGCTCTCTCGCCCAGCGTCGTCAGCTCACGCCGCGCACCACGCGTACCACCACGCCAGCCCCAACCATCGCCTGCAAGGCGGAGGCGTCCCCTGTCGGCAAGGCCGGCCCTGCCCCTGTCGCCGCCACGACAATGCAAGCGCCGCCGGCTGCAAGGCTTGCCCAGGCCTGCCATTGCGCAGTCGTCGGCTCGGCCGCCGCGACTGTGGACTCGAGCTCGGCATCTCGACGCGCCAGCGTGAGAATGGCGTGAGGCACCGACGGATGATGGTGAATCTCGTCAGCCTCATTCAGAGCGCGCAGGCCGGCCAGGGTGAGCTCACCCGGCTGTCCTGTGCCGGTGCCCAGCACCACGAGCTGACCGGGCCGTGCCGTCACGGGGCGCGACAATGCGGCCGCGAGCGCAGCCTCGGCCTCGGCCGGCCGGCCGTCGCGCAGCAAAGCCGCCACTTCACCCTCCCACAGTTCGTCGTAGAACGCGCGTCGGGCGGGCATGTCGGGAAAGGCCGCGCGAATGGCCTCGCGGGATCTTCCTGCCAACGCCGCGAGCTCGCCCAAGGAAGGATCGAACATCGTCTCCAGGCGTTCGCGCACCCGGCGCGCCAGCACCGGCGCAGCCCCTCCCGAGGAGATCGCGATCACGAGCGGTGCACGATCCACGACGGCCGGTACCTGAAAGGCCGAGAGCTCCGGGTCGTCCACCACATTCACCCACAGTCGCCGGGCGGTCGCGGCATCACGCACGGCCGCATTGACCGCACGGTCGTCCGTGGCCGCCACGACCAGCCAGGCGGCATCCAGCCAGCGCGGCTCGAAGGGGCCATGGCGTAGTTGCACGCGGCCTTGTGCAGCAAGATCGTGCAGCCCCCGCTCGAAAGCGGGCGCGCCCACGGTGACCCGTGCACCGGCTTCCAGCAACGCCGCTGTCTTGCGCGCGGCCACCGCACCGCCGCCCACCACGAGAACGTCGCGCCCGGCCAGATCGGCAAAAAGAGGAAAGAGTCGCATGTGCGCATTATCCCGCGCCCGGGCGCTTCCGAGGGTGGGCACGACGATTGCAATCTGTCTGGCACTCGCCGCGACGTCCGTTGCGGCGCCAGACACAGGAGATCGACATGAGCGACCAAAACTCACGCGAGCCCACCCAGAACCCGACGGGCCAGCAACCGCAGCAGCAAAACGCCCAGAACAAGGCGCAGCAATCCGGTGGCGGCCAGCCCGCGAGCGGCCAGCCGCAGGCCCAAGGCCAGCAGGGCCAGGGTCAACAGCAGCAAGCCCAGCATTCCGGCGCTCATGAGGCGCAGGGCAGCGAGCAGGTCAAGAGCCGCAGCGCGGATCCCGGCCAGAGCAGCTACGGCGGCTTCAAGGGCGAGAACCCGGCCGGCCAGGCCATCGAAGACAAGAAGCAGGACAAGCGCTGATGTCTCGTGGGCCGTACACCGCGTGCCACGCGGTGTGGCGAGTCTGACCGCTCGCACGTGATGCGCCCATCGAAAGGCTTGAGCAAAGCCCCTGTATGAAGGCCTATCGGCCGTCGTCGGGGGCTTTGCAACAGGGGCGGTATACCGTCAGATCTTGTACGACTCGAAGGTGGCGGGGTGAAACACCTCGTCGATCGACAGTTGCCGCGCTGACAGACCCTGCCCGTGATGGTGGCGCAGAAAGGTTTCCAGCGTGCGCCGGTTGGCCTCGATGCCATAGGACCAGTAGTCGTCCCCCAGGGTCTCGCGCGCAGCCTTCAACTGTTCTTCCACAAAGGGCAGCGTGATCTTGGTGGCCGATGTGTCCGCCAGGTGCGCAAGCGCCTGGGTCTTGGCCTGGCTGAACGCTTTGAAGACCGCGCCGGGCAGCCACGGGTGCTGGGCCGCCAGCGTCTTGCGCACGCCCACCACGTGCATGATCGGGAACACGCCTGTTCGCGCGTAGTAGTCCTTAGCCACGGCCGTCGGGTCCGGAAACAACCAGCCCACGTCCGGGTTGCGTGCCGCTGCGCCCGAGGGTGGTCGCGGCGCGATGAACGCATCGATCTCGCCGGCGTCCAGCATGTCGGAGATCGTGCGGTCTGCCGGCGCGCTCTCCAGCACCACACCTGGCGGCAGCTGCAGGGCGATCTTCTCGGGGCGTCCGGGTTCGTCGATGCCGCCGCGCACCCAGGTCACCTCATCCGGGCGCACGCCATAGTCGTCCTGCAGCAGAGCGCGCGCCCACACGATGGCCGTGAGCTGGTATTCCGGAATGCCGATCCGGCAACCACGCAGGTCTTCGGGGCGCCGGATCCGGTCACGTCGTACGTAGATCGAGGTATGCCGAAACGCACGCGACAGGAACACCGGCACTGCCACGTACGGACATTCGCCCTTGGCCGTCTTCACGAGATAGCTCGAGAACGACAGCTCGCTCACGTCGAATTCCTCGTTGCGAAAGGCGCGAAAGAACATCTCCTCCGGCGACAGCGTCATGTAGACGGGATCGGCGCCATCGATCTGCACGCTGCCATTGAGCAGCGGACGGGTGCGATCGTAGTCGCCCATGGCGACGGAAAGTTGCAGCTTGGACATGGGGGCTCCGGGGCTCAGCGTTGATCGACGACGTAGGAGGAATCCACGGCCTGCCCGGCCGGCCCCCAGACGGGTTGCGCGGCGTAATCGCGCCAATCGGTGGTCTTGGGCACGATGGCCTGGAACGCGCACACGGCCGTGCTCACGGTGTCCTCGCCCGTGCCGATGGCGGCGGCACCCTCGCGGAACTGGCGCACGGCGTCGATCATCTGACGGCGAAAGGCCACGACGGCCAGGTCGCTTGCGCCAAGACGATCCTTCGTGCGATCGGCAATCGGTCCCATCGTGAGCCACATCGCCACGTCCTGATTCGGAAAGCCCGTGATGCCGGTGAAGTTGCCGGCCTTCATGGCCTGGCGATCCTGCCAGAAATCGTTCTCGATGGTGCGCAGCGGCCGATAGCGCTCGTCCAGATCCACACCCACCGTCTGGCGCAGGAATTTCCGCCAGGTCTGGGTCTCCGGCGTATGGCCAGGCGCCCCCCAGGCAATGAAATAGAACGACGTGTTGGTGTCGTCCATCGGTACATTGACATTGGCGACGTTGTAGAGATTGTTGGGTGGAATCAGCACGGTACCGGGTGCCACGAACACAGTGGAGCGCACGTATTCGTTGGCCGCCGCGTTCACGATCGGGCGACGCAGCGCGGCGTAGCGAAAGCCATAGCCCGTGTTCTCCACCTGCATGCGCGGCGCCTTGTCCGTGGAGGGGCGCAGCCAGTTGTTCTCGGTGGCTTCGGCGCTGCTCACGCGCGCAGGCACCATGTCCGACGAATGCAGGCTGGAGCTGTGCGCCGAATCGATGGCACCTTCCAGAATCTGCGCCCAGTTGCAGGGCACCCACACCTTGGCAATGGACACGCGCGTCTGTGCCGTGGGCGCCCAGGGCGGCGGCACGAATTCGGGCGTCGTTTCGGCTTGGCCGAAGTACGCCCAGATCATGCCGCCCCACTCCTTCACGGGATAGGCCTTGTGCTTGAGCTTCTCGGCAAAGCCACTGGCGGCAGGCTCGGACACCATCTCCAGCACATTGCCTTCAGTGTCCATCTTCCAGCCGTGGTAGAGGCAGCGCAGGCCGCCGTCCTCGTTGCGGCCCAGCGCCAGCGAGGCGCCTCGATGGGGACAGTGCTCGTCCAGCACGCCGACGTTGCCGTCCGAATCGCGATACACCACCAGCGATTCGCCGAAGACGCGGGCCTTGACGGGCGCGCCGTCCGGCTCGGCGACCTCCTCGGCCAGGCAGACCGGCGTCCAGTGCCGGCGCATCAGTTGCCCCATGGGGGCATCGCCTTGCACGCGGCACAGCAGTTCGTTTTCTTCATGAGTGATCATGGCAGTTCTCGTCGAGCAGTCCAGGTACCAACATTATACTTAGATATCTAATCATTGTCAGCCGTCAGACCGGAAACATGCCGGCGCAGCACGATCGGCTTGCCGCCAGCACGCTGCTTGCAGAGCCAATGCGCAAGTGCCGAATCCAGGTGATCCGTATGGGCAGGAAACCAGTCCGCCAGTGCTCGCGCCAGTCGCCGGCAGGCCTGCGTGTCGCTCTGGTCTGCCAGGCGCGCCCGGACGCCTCTCACCGACGCCAGCACCGCGGCATGCTCGTCGATGTGACACCCGCGCGCCGGAAACTGCGAGCGCTCCATCGCGGCGTTCTCCTGGGCGAAGTGCGCCTGGACGTGCTCGGCAAGCGCATCCAGGCAAACCAGCAGGTCGTCGTCGGCCGCACGCAACAGCGCGTCCAGCAACGCGACGAACTCCCGGTGGGTGTCGTCCATGCCGGGATCGCCCAGCAGATAGGCATCCGTCCAGAAAAAGTCGTCGGCGGTCAGGGTTGACATGGGTGTCTCCCGATAGAGGTATCAGCGCAGGATGAGCAGCAGTGCCAGACCGGCCAGGAAGGCCAGGAGCACGCGCCGAAAGGCAAGTTCGCTCAGCCGGCGGCGCAGGCGCTTGCCCAGCGCCATGCCCAGCGCCAGGGGAACCAGGCCCACGGCAGACACCAGCGCTTCGGAGCGCCCCAGCGTTCCGTACACCGCCATGGACGCGTAGAGCGGAACTATCCCGAAGAGGTAGATGATGCTGATGCTGCCGATGAAGACTTCGCGCGGCAGCCGCAGGCCCATGAGGTAGGTGATGATGAAGGGCCCCGTCATCGACGACACCCCGCCCATCGCGCCGGCCAGTACGCCCACGGTGGGTCCCATCCAGCGCTCGCGCGGCCCGGCGATGCCGCTGCCCTGGTCGAGCAGCATGAGCACCACCGCGCACAGGACCGAGGCGGCGATCAGGGTGGTGAGCACCTCGGCCGGCAACGACAGCGCGAGTCTCACGGAGATCAGTGTCGTGATCAGCAGCATCACGCTCAGCGGAAGAAATCGCCTCAGGTTCTCACGCGATCCGCGGCCGTCCACTGCCTGCCATACGTTCGAGGCCAACACCGGCACGGCCAACAGCGCGATCGCCGTCGTGGGCGGCAGCACGAGGGCAAGAAGCGGCACGGCCAGCAAGGGCAGGCCCACGCCGATCGTGCCCTTGACCACGCCGGCGACGACGAAGGTCAGCGCCACGTAGACGAGCAGCCAGGGCGTGGCCAGCAGCTGCGAGAACCAATCAGTATCCGACATGATCCGTGGCCTACTCGCCCTTCACACCGGCGGCCTGGATGGCCGCGCCGTAGCGCTCGGCCTCGGCGGCGATGGCCTTGCGGTAGGTCTCGGGGTCGCCGCCCACCGGCTCGATGCCCAGGCCGCGCATGGTCGTGACCACCGTATCCATGTGCGCGATCTCTGCCACGTGGCGGCTCACCAGGTCGACGACGGCAGGCGGCGTGCCCTTGCGGGCCAGGATGCCCACCGTCGGTGCGAAGTCGTAATCCGGGATGAGCTCGGCCACCGCCGGCACGTTCGGCGCCAGATCGGAGCGCTTGGCGGAGTTCACCGCCAGCAGCTTGACCTCGCCGCGCGAGACGAAGCCCGACAGCGAAGGCAACGCGGAGAACACCATCGGCACCTGGTTGCCCACGAGCGCCGGCACGGATTGTCCGGAGCCGCGGAAGGGCACGTGGTCCAGTTGCAGCCCGAGCGCCGTCTTCATGGCCTCCATGCTCAGGTGATGGCTGCTGCCGATGCCTGACGAGCCATAGGTGAACTTGCCCGGCTGCTTCTTCACCAGGGCGACGAACTCATCCAGCGTATTGGCCGGAAAGCTGGCATGGGCCGCGAGAAAGAGCGGCGAAGTCGCCACCAGCGAGACCGGCTCGAAATCGCGCTGATAGTCGTACGCCAGATTCGGATAGAGGTACGGGTTGATCGACATCATCGAGCCGTCGGTCACGAGAAATGTCAGGCCATCTGCTGGCTGGGACATGAGCGCCTGTGCCGCGATCACCCCGTTGGCGCCCGGCCGATTCTCCACCACCACGGAACTGCCCAGCCGCTCGGACAGGCGCTGGCTGGTGATGCGCGCCACCGTGTCCGGCAGGCCGCCCGGCGCATACGGCACGATGAAGCGGATCGGACGATCGTTGGGGTAGCCCTTGGCGTCGCCCGCGGCAGCCGCGGCGGACAGGGCTGGCAGACACAGACTCATCCCGACGGTCAGGGCCGCGACGACGCGGACCACCGGTTGACAGGATCTCGACACAAGCGCGGTCAAGGACATGGTTGTCTCCGTTCTTCTGGGTGGGTAGGGAAAGTCAGGCTTGCAGCAATATTATTAGAGATCTAATATTATCCGTATCCGCGTTTTCCCGTAGGGAGGAGATTTGTCATGACAATGCCCAAGAGCGACGACGAGCGCCTGCGCCTGAAGGTGGCGGACATCCGCGAGATCGCCCGGGACATCCACCTGATCGAGCTGCGGTCGCCCGACGACGCCCCGCTGCCACCCTTCACGGCGGGCTCGCATCTGGTCGTGGACACACCCGCGGGCGCGGTGCGGCGCTATTCGCTGTGCAATGATCCGGCCGAAGACGATCGCTACGTCATCGCCGTCAAGGTCGATGCCCAGGGCCGCGGCGGCTCGGTGAGCATGGCCGGGCTCAAGCCGGGCGACACGCTCAGCGTGTCGCCACCCGACAACGCCTTCGCGCTCAGCCCCAAGGCCAGGCGTTCATTGCTGATCGCCGGTGGCATCGGCATCACGCCGGTGCTCGCCATGGCGCGGCACCTGCATGCCAACGACGCCCCCTTCAAGCTCGTCTATTGCACCCGCGATGCGGCAGGCACGGCCTTCCTGGACGAATTGCGGCAATCGCCATTCAGCCAGAACGTGGTGATCCATCATGACGAGGGAAACCCGGATGCCGCCTTCGATTTCTGGCCGCTGCTGGAAACCCCCAAAGGGACGCACGTCTACTGCTGCGGGCCGCGCGGCCTCATGGAGGCCGTGCGAGACATGACCGGCCACTGGCCATCGGATGCGGTTCATTTCGAGAGCTTTGGCGTATCGGCCGAGCTCACCCGTACCAATGTGCCCTTCGACGTCGTCCTGCAGGCATCCGGCCAGCGGGTACACGTGGATGCCGACACCTCCATCCTGGAGGCGGTGCGGGCGGCCGGGGTGAGCGTGGCCAGTTCCTGCGAGAGCGGCACGTGCGGCTCCTGTCGCACGCGCCTCGTCGCCGGCGAGGTCGAACACCGCGACATGGTGTTGCTGGACGAGGAGAAGGCCGACAACATCATGATCTGCGTCTCGCGCTCCTGCGGCGGCGAACTCGTGCTGGGGCTTTGACATGGCGCCCGTGCCGCTTCGACTCGGCGTGGTGGGATTGGGCCGCGCGTTCAGCCTGCTCTTGCCCACCTTCCTGCAGGATCCCCGACTGCGCCTGGTGGCGGCCACAGATCCCAACCCTGCCGCCTGCGCGCGCTTTGCCGAGCAGTTCGGCGGACGCGTCCATGCAGACGTGGCGGCGCTGTGCACGGATCCTGAGGTCGAGGCCGTGTATATCGCCACCCCCCACCAGATGCACGCCGAGCATGTCTGCTGCGCCCTGCACCACGGCAAGCATGTGCTGGTGGAAAAGCCCATGGCGATCACGCTCGAGGCGTGCCTGGCCATGGCCGAGGCGGCCGAGGCTGCGCAGCGCGTGCTGATCGTCGGCCCCAGCCACAGTTTCGACGGCCCGGTGCTGCAGGCCTGGCAGCGCATCCGCAGCGGCACCTACGGCCGCGTGCGCATGATCCACGCCTTTAACTACACGGATTTCCTGTACCGGCCCCGTCGCCCGGAAGAGCTCGACACGGCCCAAGGCGGCGGCGTGGTGTTCAGCCAGGGGGCACACCAGATCGACATCGTCCGGTTGCTAGGCGGCGGGCGCGTGCGCTCGGTGCGCGCCCACACCGGCGCCTGGGACCCGGCCCGCCCCACGGAAGGGGCCTACAGCGCCCTCCTCCAGTTCGAGGGTGGCATCTTCGCCAGCATCACGTACAGCGGCTACGCGCACTATGACAGCGACACGCTGCACGACGGCATCGGCGAGATGGGGCAACGCAAGGCGGCCGACACCTACGGCGCCGCCCGGCGCCGGCTGGCGCACCGCCCCGCGCCCGAAGAGGAAGCCCGGCTCAAGGCCGAAGGCAATTACGGCGGGCACGCGCACCGCCTGCCGACCCCGCCCGATGCCCACGCGCACTTCGGACACTGTCTGGTCAGCTGCGACCGGGCAGACCTGGAGATCACGCCCCACGGCGTGATGGTGCATGACGACGCGCGTCGCTGGCTTGATCCGCTGCCGCTGCCCGACGTCCCCCGCGCGGAAGTGATCGACGAACTCTGGGGGGCTCTGCGCGAGGGCGCGCGCCCTTGCACGACGGGCGCTGGTCTGCGGCCACCACCGAGGTCTGCCTGGCCCTGCTGGCATCGGCCCGGGAGGAACGCGATATCATCCTGGAGCACCAGACGGCGCCCTCATCCGCATGAACCGGGGCGAGCCGTCCGCCGCACCCGCGCACTCGCCGGGCGCCGTCCCGCCACCCGAACGACCCCGCGCATGAAAGCCGACGATGACACCCGCGTTCTCCTGAAGCACTGGCACGAGGCCGTTCCTGAAGACCGTCTCGCCCACTTGGTCAAGGACGCCACGCGGGCGCTCGTGCGCGCGCTGCAGATCCGCCTGACGGAACACGCCGTATCCTTCGGGCACTGGACTTTCCTGCGCATCCTGTGGGAGCAAGACGGTGTCACGCAACGTGAGCTCAGCGCACAGGCGGGCGTCATGGAGCCCACCACGTTCGCTGCCATGAAGGCGATGGAAGCCCTGGGCTACGTGGAGCGCCGGCGCCGTCCGGACAACAAGAAGAACGTGTACGTCTACCTGACGCAGGCGGGGCGTGCGCTCAAGGACAAGCTGGTGCCGTTGGCCGAGGAAGTGAACCAGATCGCAGTGGATGGCACGACGGCACGCGACATCGCCACGACGCGCAAGGTACTGCTCGCGATCATCGAGAATCTGGCCCGCGACGAGGCCCGCTTCGAAGCGCTGGATCGGCGCATGCCATCGACTCAGCACGTGGCAAGGCTGGTGGCCGAGCCGCGCTGAGGGCGTTGACAAAGGCACGGGATTTGCTCTTGAGTGCCTCCTGCACCTGCGTTCGCCACAGGGTGCCTGCCTGGAGTCTGCCCCCATGAAAGTGCTTCTCACCGGTTCGACCGGCTTCATTGGTTCACGCCTGCTGCGCGCACTGAATGCCGCCGGGCATGAGGTCGTGTGTCCCGTGCGCCGCGCCAGCAAGCGGGAGACGCACGCACCAGGGATTCACCTCATCGAACTGGATTTCGCCAAGGCCACGCGAGCGGCCGATTGGCAGGCCGCGCTGGCTGGGGTCGACGTGGTGATCAACGCGGTCGGGATTCTTCAGGAGCGCGGCCCGCAGCAGTTCGAGACCCTGCACTATCTGGCGCCTTGCGCCCTTTTTCAGGCAGCGAAGGAAGCCGGCGTGCGCCGAGTGATCCAGATCTCGGCCCTTGGCGCCGATGCACAGGCCGAGAGCGCCTACCACCTGAGCAAGAAAGCCGCGGACGACTGCCTTGCCGGGCTGGACGTGGACGCGGCCATCGTGCAGCCCTCGCTGGTATTCGCGCCGGGCGGTGCCAGCGCACGGATGTTCACCTTCATGGCGGGCCTGCCCGTGATCCCGCTGCCAGGGCGTGGCGACCAGCGCGTACAACCCGTCCACCGGGAAGACCTCGCGGCCGGGGTCATGGCGCTGGTCGAGGGCGCGCCCGTGACGTCGTCCGACCGTCGCGTGCCATTCGTCGGCCCGGCTCCCATGACCCTGCGCGAATTCTATGGCCGCCTGCGTCTGGCGCTCGGCAAGGGCCGGGCGCGGTTTCTGTCCATCCCTGCCCCCATCATCGCGGCCAGCGCCTCGGCCGGCTCGCACGTCCCCGGCATCCTGCTCGACAAGGACACCTGGGGCATGCTGCAGCGGGGCAATACGGGCGATCCCACCGCGCTCACGGCGCTGATCGGGCATCCGCCTCGCGCTGTGGCAGCGTTCTTTGATTGACGAGATCGACACTGGGCGACTCCAACGTCGCTTGCGTGTGCTGCGCGCCAGCCTGGGCGCGCTATGGATCGGCACGGCCCTCGTCTCGTTCGGCCTGTACCCCGTCCAGGCGAGCTATGACCTCCTCGCGCGCGCAGGCGTGCCGCCCGAACTTCAAGGTGTCGCGCTGTACGGGGCCGCCACGCTGGATCTCGTGCTGGGTATCCTGACCTTCGTGCGTCGCGGACGATCCTGGGATTTCCTGCCTTCATCGCGTTTCCTGACCATTTTCTATCTGATGGTCTTTCGGTCCGCGTGAAGACGGTAAGTCGACGCGGACATGACGTCAGCGCGTGGAATTGCCGGTAGGCACGTCGGCTTGCTGCGCGTTGCCCGAGTTCGAGCCTGATGCGCCTGTTGCCGGACTCGTGGAATGGGCCTTGCCCCCGCTCGTGTCGGCGCTGTTGCCCGCGCGGCTGGCGTCGGCTTCGGTGGACCGCATGCCCTGATGCTGATCCCGGCCCTGCTCGCCGCCGGGTTGCGCGTGGCGACCCGCTGCCGCGCCCATCCCCTCACCGCCCTGCATGCCCGGTTGCGTGTCCGTGGAACCCGGCCCTGCTGGAGCCATGGCACCCGAGCCGCCCGTGGCGTCGTTCGCGGTGCCGGTCGCGGCAATGGCGATACCGCCCAGCAACACGGTGGCTGCCATGAGCGCTCCCCCGGCCCAGCGGCGGGCACGATGTGTATCTTGCGTTTGCGTCATCGATCCTCTCCTGTGGAAGGCTGGCGTTGCGCCAGCGCCGTTTGCGCCGCAACCCCTGTTCCACCCCGATCCGGCGTCATTCCTGGTGCCAATACGCCCGATTTGCCGTCAGGCTTGCAACGGCAGAGCAGGAATCGGTGCACAGGTGCGGTCAATTCGCGCCGTGGCCGGGCCCGTGCGCCTGCTGGCCAAGGAGATGTCGCTGGACGAAGTGCGACGCGTGCCCATCGCTGCGGCACTGGAATTTTGACGAAGCGGCGCACGAACCCTTAGTTTTGGCCGGAATTGCCGTTATAAATGGTGAGGTGCGCCCGTTGCACTTCCATTCACTGACCCCCATGGCACCCGACCGCGGCTTTCCCTCGGTACATCCCTCGTCGCCCACGGCGCTGCTGGCGGCACTGCATCAGACCATGGCCATGGCCGAGTTCCTGGCCGATGGCAGCCTGGTGATCGCCAATCCGCGGTATCTGGAACTTCTCGGCTACACGGCAGAGGCTGCGGCGCTTCTCACCCACGAGGATTTCTGCGACCCGGCTTTTGCCCGTTCGACCGCCTATCGCAGCTTCTGGGCGACGCTGATGTCCGGCCAACCGGTTTCCGGCGTGTGCGAACGACGGCGCCGTGATGGCGGCACGTGCTGGCTGCAGGCCACTTACTCGCCACTACGCAGCGCGCAGGGCGAGATCATCCGGGTGCTGGTCGTTGCCACCGACATCACCCAGCAGCGGCTGCGCCAAATGGCGCTGCTGGAACACACCCGCCGGCTCTCGCTCGTGGCCGACACCACCGATACCGCCGTCGTCATCGGCAGCGGCGGCTGGCGCATCGAGCACGTCAATCCCGGCTTCACGCGGCTTTTCGGCTGGCGCGCGGACGAGCTGCCCTACCCGGGCCCGCTCGGTCTGCCTGCGCCGCACGTGTCCCCCACGCAGTGGGATGCCGTACGTGCGGAACTCAAGGCGGGGCGACCCGTGCGCCATGAAGACATCCTGGTCGGCAAGAACGGGCAGCGCTACTGGGTCAATGCGATGACCAACCCCGTCATCGACGAGAGCGGGCAACTCATCAACACGGTCTCCGTGCTCACCGACGTGACCCAGACCAAGATGTACGAGGTGCTGCAGCACCGGGCGCTGGAAGCCATGGCGCGCGAACAGCCGCTCACGCAGGTGCTCGACACGGTATGCCGGGAAGTCGAGCGCATCGTGCCCGAGATCACCGCCTCCATCCTGAGCCTGGACGAGCATGGCTGCCTGCAGCCCCTGGCAGCCCCGGGCCTGCCCGAATCGTATTTGATCGCGGTGCGTGGCCTGGCCATCGGGCCAGCGGTAGGTGCATGTGGCACGGCGGCCTACCGCAACGCGCCCGTGCTATCCCGGGATATCGCCACTGATCCGTCATGGCCGGCAGACTTTCGGGCCATTCTGGTGCCCCTGGGCTTCGTGGCGTGCTGGTCCACCCCGATTCGCTCAAGCGAGGGCGGCGTGGTCGGCACGTTCGCCTTCTACTTTCGGGACGATGCGCGCCCCGACACTTTCCTGCGCAAAATCGTCAATGCCTGCGCGCATCTGTGCGGCCTTGCCCTGGAGCGCGAGCGCCAGCGTGTGCGCATCCGCCAGCTGGCGTTCTACGACACGCTGACGGGCCTGCCCAATCGAAGCCTGCTCTTTGCGCAGGCCGATCAGGCCGTGCGCGCGGCGCGCCATGCGAACGATTCGCTCGCCGTGCTCTTCCTGGATCTGGATCGCTTCAAGCAGGTCAACGATTCGCTCGGTCATCCGGCGGGAGACGCCCTGCTGCGTACAGTCGCCACCCGCCTGGGCGAGTTGCTGGGCGCGGCGGATTTCGCCGGCCGGCTCTCTGGCGATGAGTTCGTCATCGTGCTGCCGCAACGCACGGCGCCGCAAGCCGAAGCCATCGCCGCGCGCATCGTGGCCTTGTTGGGCGAACCCTCGGCCATTGCTGGCATATCGCTCGCCTGCTCCGGCAGCATCGGCATCGCCATGTTCCCCACCGACGGCGAGGACATGGAAACCCTGCTGCAATCCGCGGACATGGCCATGTACCAGGCCAAGTCGGCGGGACGCGGGCAGGTGGCGTTCTTCAGCCCTGGCATGAACGAGGCTGCGCAGGAACGCCTGGCACTGGAGACCGCCCTGCGCGAAGCGCTGGCTCAGCGCACGCTGGAGCTGCACTACCAGCCGCAGATCCTGATGGACGCCGGGACGCTGCATGGCGTGGAGGCGCTGGCCCGCTGGCCGCGCTCACGCTGGGGTAACGTGCCGCCATCGCGCTTCATCCCGCTCGCCGAAGACGCCGGCATCATGGGCGCCTTGAGTGCCTGGGTGCTGGACGAAGCCTGCCGGCAGCTGGCCGCGTGGCGCGCCGACGGGCTCGCGGTGCCTGCGATGTCGATCAATCTGTCGCCCACGAGCTTCCAAGACCTGGACCTGCCGGCCAGTATCCGCAACGCTCTCACGCGACATGGGTTGCAGGCTGCGGACCTCACGCTGGAGATCACCGAAGGCATCATGCTCAACGCGAACGCCAGCACGCTGCGCACCATGGCAGAGATCCGGGCCCTGGGGGTGCAGCTGTCGATGGATGACTTCGGCACGGGCTATTCGAGCCTGAGCTATCTGCGACGGCTACCCGTGAACGAACTCAAGCTGGATCGCAGCTTCGTGGCGGAGCTCGAGCAGGATGCCACCGCACGCACGCTGAGCGCGGGGATCCTGGGCCTGGCCCACAGCCTGGGGCTCAAGCTGGTGGCCGAGGGGGTAGAGACCCCCGCGCAACGCCGCGTGCTGCAATCGCAGGGCTACGCGGTGGCTCAGGGTGCGATCTACACGATGCCGCTGCCGGCAGCCGCGCTCGTCGCCTGGCTGCAGGCGCACGGCGTCTGCATGGCGCCCATGCGAACGGGGCGGGCGTCTGCACGCACCGCCCTGTCTTCGGATCACGGTCTGCCGGGTTGACGTCAGCGGGCGGCTGCGCCGCCTGCCGTGCCGTTCTCCTTGGTATCGCGGCCGGCTTCCATGCGATCGGCCGAGGAGGCACCGAGCTCGTCACGGCTCGGGGCGCTGCGCAGCGTCTCGGGCACGTCCGCCACGGCGCCGCTCCCCTCGGGCGCCTGGGTCGGGCCGTCACGGTGCGTGTCTTTCGCGTTGGGCAGGCGCGGTTGTTCGGCTTGGGCCGGCGTCGCAGCTGGCTCCTGGGAGGGATCCGTCGCCGTCGGCGTGGCCGCCATCGCAGCGCCTGCGCCCAGGACGAGGCTGGAGAAAGCGGCCAAGGCGATGCGCTGGACGGAAGTAGACGTGGTCATCAAAAAGCCTCCAGAGATATTCACAGGACGGGCCGGAGTTCAGCAACCGGCGTTCCCATGCGAGGCGTAGAATCGCCAGGGTTCACTGCCGTGCGTCTGTGCTTTTCCCCATGAACCTGCTCGCCCTCGTCGGCACGATGATCACCCTGGTGTCCGTCCTGGGCTATGTGAACCACCGTTTCATCGGCCTGCCCGATACCACCGGCATCGCCGCCATCGGGCTGGTGGCCTCGCTGCTCATCGGCACGCTGGGTCAGGGCACGCCGGTCATGGATGCCGCGCAGGCCTTGTTCGCCGGCATCGACTTCGCCGATCTCCTGCTGCATGGCATCCTGGGGCTCCTGCTCTTTGCGGGCGCACTGCACGCGAGCGTGGCGCAGATCCATCAAGAGCGCTGGCTCATCCTCATCCTGTCTACCGCCAGCGTGCTGATGTCCACGTGTCTGGCGGGCCTGGGCTTCTGGGCGGTGACGTGGCTGATCGGGCACCCGCAGCCCCTGCTCTACTGCCTGATCTTCGGCGCCCTGATCTCACCTACCGATCCCATCGCTGTGCTCGGCATCCTGCGCCGCGTGGGCGTGCCCCCCAGCCTGGAGGCTCGCATCACCGGCGAGAGCCTCTTCAACGACGGCACGGGCGTGGTCATCTTCCTCACGCTGCTGTCGCTGGCCATGGGCGGGCCCGTACCCAGCGCCACGGACGTGGCCTTGCTGCTGGTCAAGGAGATCGGAGGCGGCGTGCTGTTCGGCCTGGCGGCCGGCATGGCCGGCGTGTTCCTCATTCGTACGATCGATTCGTATGCCATCGAGACCCTGATCACGCTGGCGCTGGCCACGGGCGGCTACGCCGCAGCCGAAGCCTTGGGTGTGTCCGCGCCGATCGCGGTGGTGCTGATGGGGCTGATCGTCGGCATGCGCGGGCGCAACGACATCATGTCGGCGCACACGCAGACGCGGCTCTTTGGATTCTGGGAGGTGGTCGACGAACTGCTCAACCTGATGCTCTTCGGCCTGATCGGGCTGGAAGTCATCACGCTGGAACCAGGGCCCCGGGAGTTCATCATTGCAGCGCTGGCCGTGCCGGTGGTGCTGATCGCGCGGTACTTCAGCGTGGCGGTGCCGATCCTTGCCACGCCGAGACTGCGCCACTATGGCGGGCGCGTCGCGCTCGTCATGACCTGGGGCGGGCTGCGTGGGGGCGTGTCCATCGCCCTGGCATTGTCGTTGTCAGGCCGCCTGGAGAGCGAACTGCTGATCGCCGGCACCTATGGCGTCGTGATCTTCAGCATTCTCATCCAGGCGCTCACGCTCAAACCGGTGATTCGACGAGCGCTACCCGCTGCCGTGCTCACCGGCCCACCCGAGCCTCCGGGCAACGGCTGACCTTATCGGGGCGACGGGGGCGTGTTGGGGGCATCCTGCGCGCCTTCGCGCCCAGGGCGCGCGGGCGTCTGGTCCTTCTTGGCCCAGTCGGCGTTTTCCTTGGCATCCTGTCGAGCCTCGGCGCCCGAATGCCGTTGGGTCTGGCCGCCTTGCTCGCGCTCCACGGCCTGGCCCATGTCGCGGTTGCCGCCGGCCGTGTTGCCGGCTTCGCGCGGCACGGAGTCGAGCATGCCCTCACCCTTGCGCTCCGGCATCTCGCGGCGCCACACGGGCTCGTTGCTGCCGGATTTCGGGCCGTCCGGCGTCATTTGTACGCCGCTCGCGCCGCCGGCGGCGCCGCGTGTTTCGGCCGCCGACACGACGGCGCTCGCGCCCAGGGCCGTCAAAGCCATGATGCCTGCGTGGATCCAGGTTGCCTTTGCCATTTCATCACCTCCGCTGTGCATGGACGACATGCGCCAGGGCAACGCAACCGGCGTTCCCGCGCGCGCCGCAGCGCGCGCTGGGAGCGGGCCACTACTCGGGCTGAGCCTGTCGGGCGTTCGCGATGGCGTCGTACAACGATTCCAGCGACACAGGCTTGCTCACATGGGCATTGAAACCGGCAGCGAACGCGCGCTCCGCATCGCTCGGGCGTCCATAGCCCGTGAGCGCCACGGCAGGCGTCTGGCGATGCATCGGCAGCTCGCGCAACTGCTGCATCATCTCCAGCCCGTCCATGCCCGGCATGCCGATGTCAGACAGGATGAGATCGAAGGGCTCGTTGCGAGCGCGTGCCAGTGCTGCCATGCCGGAGTCCGCCTGCACCACCTCGGCACCTTCCGCACTCAGCAGCTCGGCGAACGCTTCCCGGGTCTCGGGTGTGTCCTCCACCAGCAGCAGACGGCAGCCCGCCAGGCCGACGGGGTCGCTGGCCGCGGCGGGCGCTTCGCTCTCGCCACCGGCGTGCAGCGGCAACCACACCGTGAAGGTGGCACCCCGGCCCTCGCCCTCGGAAGCCGCCTGCACCCAGCCGCCATGGGCTTCGGCCACCTGCCGCACGAGCGCGAGGCCAATGCCCAGCCCGCCTGTGCGCCGCGTGGTGCGGGAATCGGCCTGCCGGAACATGTCGAAAACGCGCGGCAGGAAATCCGAGGCGATGCCCTGCCCGGTATCCTGCACGCGCAGCAGGCAGTACCGGCCTTCCTGGATCACCGAGAACGACACCGAGCCTTCATTCGTGAACTTCAGGGCATTGCTGAGCAGGTTCCACGCGATCTGCTCGATGCGCACGGGATCGCAATACACCTCCAGATCGCCCGTCTCGATCTTGGCCTCGAGCGTGAGGCCGCGCTGCAAGGCCTCGGCCTGCGCGGCCTGGGCGATGGGCGTGAGCAGACGCGCGAGCGGCACGCGGCGCGGGTGCAGCGAGAACTTGCCGGTCTGCATGCGCGACAGATCCAGCAGATCGTCGATGATCTTCGCCTGGCCGGCCACCGTCTGGCAGATGGTGTCGGCCGCGCGCGCTACGGCCGGCACGGCACGCGCCTCGGGCAGACGACGCAGCAGCTCGGCGTTGACGTGGATGAGGTTGAGCGGGTGCTTCAACTCGTGCGACATCACCGCAAGGAACTCGTCCTTCATGTCGCGGGCGGCCTCGGCCGCATGGCGCACGCTCTGCTCATGGCGCAGCATGGCCTCGCGCGCGGCCTCGGCCTGCCGTGCCTGCGTGGCGTCCTGGCAGATCTTGGCGTAGCCCGCGGTGTCGTCCGTTTCCAGGCGCGTGGTGGCCACCGCACCCCAGAAGCCCACGCCGTCCTTGCGCACGCAGGCGTACTCGGCTTCCACGCGGCCCTGACGGCGCGCCTCGGCAAGCTCCCAGGCCGGGCGTCCGGCATCGCGCTCGTTGCCCGCGAACAAGGCGTCGTGGTGCATGCCCACCGCCTCGTCCTCGCGCCAGCCGTACACATTCACCGCCCCCGCATTCCAGCTGGTGATGATGCCGGCGTCGTCCAGCGTGATGATGGCGTAGCTGCGCGCGCTGTCGATCACCGCGCGCAAGAGCTTCTCGCTGCGCTGCACGCTCGCCTGCGCGGCACGGTGCTCGGTCACGTCGATGAACGTCATCACCGCGCCTTCGACCTGATTCTCCGTGGTGCGGTAGGGCAATGTTCGTACAAATAGGCAGCGTCCGTTCACCGTCGTGATGTCACGCTCCACCACGTGGCGCGCGGCCACGGCGGCGGTCACGTCCTCGGCCAGCGTCTCGTAGTTCAGGCGATGGGTGATGTCCAGCAGCGGGCGGCCCACGTCCTGCGGCAGCAGGTTGAACCAGTCCGTGGCGCGTGGCGTGAAGCGCTTGATGCACAAGGCGCGGTCCACGAAGATGGTCGGGATCTCGGTGGAGGCAATGAGATTCTGCAGATCGTCATTGATCTTGCTGATCTCCTCCACCTTGGTCTTCATCTCGTGGTTGACGGTGACGAGCTCCTCGTTGAGCGACTGGAGCTCTTCCTTGCTGGTTTCGAGCTCCTCGGAAGCGCTGCGTAGCTCCTCGTTGGCAGACTGCAGCTCTTCGTTGGACGCGCGAGTCTCTTCGTGGAAGGTCTCGGAGCGCTCCAGGGTTTCCTGCAGCTGCTGGCGCGTGCGCTGCAGTTCTTCCTCGAGCTGCGCAAGCACGCGGTCATGGCCATCCTGCCCGTCGTCCTGATCGCTCTCACGCGATACCGGATCGGCCTCCTCGAAGCTCACGAGCAGATAGCCCAGGCCCGTGGTCTCGTCACGGTAGGGCTGGGCCGCCACCGATACGGCACGGGCCGAACCTTCGATCTCCATGACGACGGCCGGCGCATGCGCGCGCTGGCCGGTACGCTCGGCCTGAAACAGCACGCTGCGCACGCCCGGGCGCAACGGCTCGGCCACGAGTTTCAGCAGCTCGTGCGAGGGCTCGCCGCTCGAGAGCCGCAGAAAGCGCCCCGCGCCGCGCGCGGTATGTACCAACATGCCGTTCTCGTCCACCAGCACACTGGGAGGCGAGCTCTGCTGCTGCGCATAGAGATGGATGTCGGCAAACGAGGGCCGGGGCGCGCTCACGCCCACGGGCTTGATGCCGCGCTCTGTGAGCGGCGCATCGCCCAGGCGCATCGAGGGCGCCGAGCGCGCCTTGGTGGTGGTCTTGACCGCCCGGTAGATGCGGTTCTTGCGATCGACCAGCGTGAAGCGGTGCGGCGCGGCATCCGCCGATTCGGAGGTGCCCAGGATCAGGTGCCCGCCCGGGCGCAACGAGAAGTGCAGCGTCTCCAGGATCTCGCGCTGGACGTCGCGCTCCAGGTAGATCAGCAGATTGCGGCAACTCACGATGTCCAGTCGCGAGAACGGGGCATCGCGCAGGATGTTGTGCGTGGCAAAGAGAATCTTGTCGCGCACGCCCTTGCGCACCTTGTAGTGCTCGTCCTCGCGCACGAAGAAACGGCTCAGCCGCCCAGGCGGCACGTCGGTCACGATGGATTCCGGATACAGGCCGGTGCGCGCGATGGCGATGCCGCGCTCGTCGATGTCCGTGCCGAAGACCTGAATGTTGGGCGGACGCGGATGACGATCGGCCTGCTCGCACAGCAGCATGGTGAGCGAATAGGCTTCCTCGCCGGTGGCGCAACCCGGCACCCACACCCGCACGGAATCCTCGGCCGTGGCGTTGCGGAACAGCGGCACGATGACGTCGCGCTCGATCGTCTCGAAGGCCTCACGATCCCGAAAGAAGTTCGTGACGCTGATCAGCATGTCCTGCAGGAGCGGCTGGGCTTCCGCGGTGTGGGCCGCGAGGTAATCCCGGTACGCCGCCAGATCGGCGGTGTTCGTCACCTGCATGCGCCGCTCGATCCGGCGCAGCACGGTGGCCCGCTTGTAATGGCGAAAATCGTTGCGGGTCTCGCGGAACAACATCTCCAGGATGTCTTCCAGCGCCTGCTCGGTACCGGCCGAGCGCTCAGGCGGCGGCGGATCGGGGTATTCCATCGGGTCCTCGCTCGCCTGCGGCATTTCCATGTCCTTGGCATTGCGCCAGATATCCATGACCTTGGCGGCGATCTGCGCCACCGGCAGCACGATGTCGACCAAGCCCGTGGCGATCGCCGCCTGGGGCATGCCGGCGTGTTCCGCCTCCTCGGGGGATTGGGCAATCGTCACCCCGCCTTGTTCCTTCACCCGCGCAATGCCGACCGAACCATCCGCGCCCGTCCCCGAGAGCACCACCGCGATCGCCCGCTCGCGATGCACCGTGCCCAGCGAGCGAAAGAACAAGTCCACGCTGGCATGCCGCTCGCCGTGCGCGCGCGCGAGCGGCGACAGGCGCAGATAGCTGTCGTTCATCGTCAGCATCTTGCTGGGCGGGATCACATACACGTGATCCGGCTCGACGATCACCGGCCGGGTCACCTGCAGCACCTTCATGTTCGTATGCCGCTGCAGGATCTCGGCCGCCTGGCTCACGTGCCGGGGCGACAGATGCAGGATCACCACGAACGCCATGCCGGTGTTGTCCGGGCAGTGCGCGAGGAACTGCGTGACCGCGCGCATGCCGCCTGCCGAGCCGCCCAGGCCCACCACGGGAAACCCGAGCCGACTCTGGATCAGCGTGGATTTCTCCTCCGGGTCCAGCGGCACTTCCGGGGATGTCGGGGGCAGGCGACTCATCAAGCGTCCTTCAAAGGATCCCGACGCGTGCGCGCCGAGGGAAGCGGGTCACAGCAATGCCCATACCTCGGGCGTTCTCTATAAGAAGTCTAGCCGCCCTCGATCAGGCGGGCGTAGGCCGGCAGACACACCTGGCGCAAGTCGTAATGCTCCACCACCGTCCGGCGGGCTTCTCGGCGCATGGCGTCGTAAGCCTCGGGTCGGGCAAGCATGTCGACGACCGCGTCTGCCAGGGCGTCGCGATCGAAGAAATCCACCAGTCGGCCATTCTCGCCATCGCGCACCACGTCAAGCACCGGCGCCGTACGCGAGGCCACCAGGGGCGCGCCTGCGCTCATGGCCTCCAGCATGGACCACGACAGCACGAAGGGATACGTCAAATAGACATGGCAGCGCGTGATCTGCATCATGCGCAGGAAGACTTGCCGCGAGACCTGACCCATGAAGTGCACGCGCGCGGGATCGAGTTCGCTTGCCACCTCTGACAGATAGCGCTGCCGAAAGCCGCCCTCGTCAGGTTTGGCCCCATAGCTCACGCCATCGCCGCCAATGATGAAGACGCGCACGTTGGGGCGCTCGCGCAGGATGCGCGGCAGCGTGCGCATGAAGACGTGATAGCCACGCACCGGCTCCAGATTGCGCGCCACGAAGGTCAGTACCTCGTCGCCCGGACGCATCGTGATGCCACGATCCGGCAGCCCGACCTGGGCGGCCGGATCCGGCGCCACTTCGTCGGTATCGATGCCTTCGTGCAACACCTGCGTCTTGGCCTGGGCCCACGCGGGCAGCCTGCTCGCCTGCCAGGGCGTGGCGGCAATGCCCACGTCCATGGCTTCCATGGCCAGCAGCAGATTGGCATTCTTGGCCTGCAGGCGGGCCTCGTCATCCAGCGAAGGCACCGGGAATTCCGGATCGAATCCCATCTCCTGGCCGCGCACCCGGTAGTAGTACTCCATCAGGCAGATCAGACGGGCGTCCGGGAACACCGCTTTCAGGTACATGGCCTCGCCCCAGCCCGGGTGACACACGATCACCCGCGGCGAGAAGCCCTGCTTCTGCAACTGCACCGCCGCCTGCGCGCAGGCTTCCCCGCGCAACACCTTGGATTCGAACTCGCGCGCGAGGGGATGCACGTCCTTGCCGTTACCGCGCTTGACGCCATACCAGAGAATCTTCACACCCGGCAGGGTCTCGTCCGTGCGGTTCATACCCAGCGCGACGACACGGTGCCCGCGCGCGGCCAGGAAGGGCGCCACGTGACGGAACTGACCCGGGAAATTCTGGTGAACGAACAACACATCCATGACGCGGCACTCAGACAGATTTCGGCCCGACCGGATGGGGCACTGACGGGCGATGGTAGCGCATCACCCTGCGGGGCTTGTGACGCGTTGATGCTGCACGCATTGACAAACACCGCTTCTACAAAAACGCAACCCAGGTTTACGCGATAGTTCCCGCATAGATGTAAATATACGCAACAACTGCAATGTGACGATCGTCACATGCGGTGAAGTTGATTGCCACTTTCTTGAGCAAATATCCGGCGATTAAATGACCGAATGTAACTTAACGTCTGCTAAAGTTGCATAAGCGGCCTAGATCTATCAAATAACTATCCACATCTCACGCCCTATTCACTAGTCTCGCCTTGTTGGCACTACACCCCTGGGCTAAGATTTGTCGCAGTCAGGGATGCCGCAATGCAAGTCTCCGCCGCATCTTTCCATCGAGTCTCCCCATGTCCACGTCCAAGTCCGATAACGCCGCCTATGCCAATCTGCGTCTGAACTCCCGAGTTCTCGCGTTGGAAGTGGGTATGTATATCGTCCGGTATGCCAGCGAGCTGCCGGCGGGCGAGGAAGTGGCCATCACCCTGCAGCAGGCGCCGCTGGGCAAAGGCTCGGTGGACTTGTTCCCCGCCGAAGGCGTCGCGCGTAACACGCTCTCCAAGCTGGGCGATTGCGTGATCATTCGCGTCAAGGGCGACACGGGCGCACTGCTGGTGACCGAATACCACATGGCCGGCCAGCGCCCGCGCGAGGTGAACCTGCGCGTGGATCGCATCGACACGAGCGAGAACCTGCTCAAGCGCGCCCCGGCCGAGCCGCCGCGCGTGCTGGTGGATTCGGCAAGCCCCGCCGTACCCGCACCCGTCATCGCGCCGGCTGCCGTGCGCACGTCGCCCCTGCAGAAGGCCGAGCCGCCCCGCCTGCCGCCCGAGCTTGCGCCGGCCGCCGCCGTGCCGCTCAGCCTGGAAGGCCACATCGAACGCCGTGGCGATGTCTCGGTGGATTCCGGCTGGCTCGGCAATCCGCAAGGCAACGCCCGCCTCGAAGGCTTCACCATTCACTGGCCCGGCAAGCCTGAGGGCGTGGATCTCGCCTACAGCGTGCGCGTACAGGGCCAGGGCAAGCAGCCCGCGGCGCTCTCCGGCCGCTTTGCCGGCACGCGCCAGAAGGCCGCCGGCATTACCGCTATCACATTCGGGCTCGTGGGTCCGAAGCAGAAACAGTTTCAGCTGGACGGACAGGTGGTGTTCTCGGGTGCTCCCCCGCAAACCATCCTGAACGGCCACGAAATCGCCAGCCCCACCGGGCTGGACCCTCTCGTCGCCATCTCGCTGGCCATCGTCCCCAAGTCCGAGGCAAACGCCCCCCGCTATCAGTCTCCTTGGGAAGACCCGGCCATCACCAAAATCTACAAGGCTCAGGGTTGATCTCCTGATGCCTTCCTGGAGCTAAATTCACATGCAATACGATCAACTCAATTCGGGTTCCGTTGTTACCCAGAGCCTGACCGCCAACGAGCGTATCAACGATGCCACGCTCGCTGCCATCACGTCGATCCTGAACATCAGCGAAGAGTCCCAAGTCACCGTTGGCGCCTGGAATGGCGTCGATGCCGTCAACGCGCCGGTCGGCACGGATCCCGAGCTCGTCGTCATCACCCCCGATGCCGACAGCACCGATCCGATCTCCTTCACCACGCTGCCTGACGCCGTGGACAACGCGCCCGTCACCGTGTTCGACACGGATCGTGACGTGACCGCGACGTTCGAAGCCTCCGTCGAGCGCGTCGTCGTGCTGGGCAACGGCAACGACCTCATCACGATCAACGGTGATGCCAACGCCACGGTGACTTCCGGTGCCGGCAACGACACCATCATCACGTCGGCTGGCGACGACCAGATCATCCTCACGCAGGGTGACAACTCGGTCGAAACCGGCGCTGGCGCTGACACCGTCTTCGGTGGCACCGGCTACGACGTCGTCAACGTGGGCGGTGCAGCCGAAGACTGGAACGTCGACATCGTCGACGGCCAGATCGTGATGACCCGCGTCGATGACGAAACGAACAGCCTGACGGCCAGCAACGTCAACTTCATCCAGCTGGACGACGGCGACTCCATCGCCATCGCCTACGCTTCGGACGAAGCCGAGACGCTGCGCCTGTACCAAGCCACCCTGGGCCGCGCTGCGGACCACGAAGGCGCCAAGTACTGGCTGGAAGACCTGAACGACCGCGGCTACTCGTCCACCGAGATCGCCAACGCGTTCCTGTTCACGGAAGAAGGCCAAGCGCTGGCCGCTCTGGACGACGATGCCTTCGTGGCCGCGCTCTACCAGAACGCCCTGGGCCGTGAAGGCGCCGAATCCGAACTCGCCTACTGGACGGACACGCTCGAGAACGGTGCAGACCGTGCCGACGTGATCGTCGCGATCGCGAATTCGAACGAAGGCGAAGAGTCGATCGTCAACGTGAAGTACATCGACGGCCTCGTGTAATCCACGGGTAGTCGATCCCCGGGCCGATACGGCCTGGGGGCATTTGGAAAGGGGCCGCAAGGCCCCTTTCCAAATGTGGAAGGCCCCCCGCAGGGCCTCTCTTCTGGTCCAGGGCCTGCCGCACCGCCCTGTCGCCCTGGCCGTGCCCTGCCCGCGGCCCGGGCGCCGATTCCAGGGCAGTCCGGCACGTTTCGCTATGGACGGCTCGCCCGACCTCCTCCAACGCTACACCCAGCAACGCGACGCCGGCGACACCGCCGGCGCCCGGGCCACGCTCGCCCTGGCCCTGCAGACGCCGCGCTACCGCGCTCCCGCTCTCGTCGAGCACGCGCTCCTGCAGTTGCGCGCCCAGCGGCCGCAGCCTGCGTTCCTGGCGCTGGCCGAGGCCATGCGCACGCTGCATGACGAGCCCAGCCTGGCCGCGCTACTGGGGCGCGCCGCGATGGATCAGCAACAGCCTGCGCTGGCCGCCCGCCTGCTCGACGCCGCCTGGGTGCGCCACGCCGGCCACCTGCAACTGCGCACCATCCAATGGGCGGCCCGCGTGGCGTCCCAGCCCCCGGTGCAGACCGCGCGGCAGATGCACGCGGCGTGGCCGCACATGCAGGCTGACGAACGCCGCTTCGTGAGCGAGCAGCTCCAACGCATGCGCGCGCCCTTGCCGGAGGAGCCCGCCGCCTCGCCCACGCCTAACGCGCCTGACACGCAGACCGAGACGCCCACGCGCACGCCCGGCACCTGGTCGCTCGCCCCGGCAGCACCGACCACGACCCGCCTCGCGCGCCCCGGGCATCGCGCCGCCCCGCCGCCCAGCACCGCACGGCCGGTGGACGTGCTCATCCCCGTCTACAACGGGGGCGAAGCCGTCATGGCCTGCCTGCGCACGGTGCTGCAGCACATCCGAGCCAACCGCACCCCGCACCGCGTGATCGTGCTGGACGACGCGAGCACCGACCGCGCGCTTCAGACCATGCTGCGCGACCTGGCGGCCAAGGGCCACATCGCGCACGTGCGCCAGCCGGAGAACCTGGGCTTCATCGGCAACATCAATCACGGCATGCAGCTGAACCCGGATCACGACGTGGTCTGGCTCAACGCCGACACGCGCGTACATGGCAATTGGCTGGACCGCCTGCGCGCAGCCGCCTACGCGAGCAAGGCCACCGCCACCGCCACGCCCTTTTCCAACAACGGCGAGCTGCTGAGCTTTCCGGTGATGCGCGAGCGTGCGGCCATGCCGAACGACGCCGAGCTTGCGCAATTGAACACCGCCGCCCAGACCCTGCCCGCCAAGCCCGTGCCCATCGAGGTGGGCTGCGGCTTCTGCTTCTTCATCAAGCGGGCCGCGCTCGATGCCGTGGGCCTGCTCGACGGCGAGCACCTGCAACGCGGCTACGGCGAAGAAACCGACTGGTGCCTGCGCGCCCGCGCGCTGGGCTGGCAACACGTCGCGGCCACGAATGTGTTCGTGACGCACGAGGGCGGCGTGTCGTTTGGGGATGAGAAGCCCCTGCGCGTGAAGCACAACAATGCCGTGCTGCGCCGCCGCTACCCCGAAGCCGAAGCGCGGTTCCACCGCTTTGTACGGCTGGATCCGCTGCACCCGGCCCGCCAGGCCTTGCAGCGCGCCCGGCTGAAAGCCGTGGCGGCCCGCCTGCGCGCCGGCCCTCCGGGCGATCGGCAGCTGTGCATTGCCGACCCGCGTCGCGCTTACCTGGGCCTGCCGGCAGAATCGGCACGCCTGCGCCTGGATTGGCGTCTTCAAGGTCAGACCGAGATCCGCGCCACCGTGCACGCCGAGTCAGGCACGCTACCTGTGCAGCTGGACTACACCCTGCCCGCCGACACCGAGGCACTGCGCCGCGATCTAAAGACACTGGGTGTGAACGGCATCACGTTCGCGCATTCCCAAGGCGCGCCCGCCCTGCTCGCGGGCCTTCCCGCCACGCTCAAGCTGCCGCAGGCGGTGCGGACAAGCGCGTGGCCCGCCGAGCCCATCGCCGCCACGCCGGCGGTGACGAACGCGATCACCGGTGCCGCCACTGCGGCAGACGCCGCCCCGCTCGCTCTCCTCGTGGCGGACGCGCCTGGTGACGCAGCGCTCGCCGAACGATGGCTGGCCCTGGCCCGGCAGTGGGCCCGACGCCCCGGCCCGAGCCCCTTGCTGCTCCTGCCCGCCACCTCTGCCTGGTGGCCTGCCCTGCAAGCCACGGGCATCGCCCGCGCCCTGCCGGAAGTGGAAGGCCTCATCTTGCCCGAGTGCCTGCAACTGTCGGGCTGCGTAGCCGCCCTGAGTCTGGAGCTTGCGCCAGACGCATACTGGATGGCCCCTCACCTATCCTCACACGCCGGCATCCCTTTGTATGCTCCCCCGTCAGCCACTGCGCAGGACGCAGGCGCCCACGGCCTTGCCGCCCTCGTTCCTCCTACCGGCTGGCCGCTCGCGGCCTGATCGCATCATGCCCCACCCGAGTTCCGCGGCGCCCGCCGCCCGCTTGTCATGCTGACTACCGTCACTCCCCCCACCGGCGTAGCCGGTGCCATCACCGGCCTGTATGAAGACGTCCTGCAAGGCTGGGCGCTAGACGCCACGCAGCCCGGCGTGCGCCTGGCCGTGGAGGTGTATATCGACGGCGCTTTCGTGGCGCTGGCCCGCGCCGACCGCGCCCAGCCCCACGATGCCGAGGACGACGGCGACGGCTTTCATGGCTTTGCCATCGAATTGCGCAAGACTTGGCTGGAAGACGCCCGCCACATCGCCGTGCGCGTAGCCAACCAGGGCCCCTGGCTGGAAGGCACGCTGGTGTTGCCCGCGCAAGCCCCCAAAGAGCCCCCCGTGGGGCATTCCCAGGTCTGGTACCCCGGCGGCCTGGCCGTAACCGGCTGGGCGTGGGATCCGGACGCACCCGAGCGGCACATCGACGTAGTAGCGCTGAAGGACGGCAAGGTCATCGCCCGCTCCACGGCCAATCGCCCCCACCCCGCCCTGATCCACCGCGACAGCGCCGAACACGGATTCCTGCTGGACTTGCCCTGGGCGCTCGCCGATGGCGAAGTGCATACCGTGGCCTTGCAGGACGACCAGGGCCGCCCGCTGGCCGGCAGCCCCATCACCGTGTGTACCCTGCCCGAAGGCATGCAGGCCCTGCTGCGCCGCCACTGGCCCGGCAAGCCCGATGACCCCGAACTGGCCCTGATGCTGCGCCTGGCCGAAGACCAGGACCGCCGCGCGCCGCGCACCATCGGCTTTGCGCACTATCACGAGTGGTTTGGCGTGCACCAGAAGCCCGCGCCCCTGCGCGACGGCCCAGGACGCGCCCTGAAGGCCGGCGTGCTGCTGTACGGCAGCGTCGAAGCAGGCGAACTGGATTCGGACGCCGCGCAAGCCCAGGCCAACGCCGCCGCCGAAGCCACCAGCCGCGCCAGCCTGGAGGCCCAGCGCCAGCCCGCCCACGCCATCGTGCGCGCCGAGCCCGGCCGCCTGCCCCAGGCCCTGCACCAGCTGCTGATGCAGGACGCCGACGCCGTCATCCCCCTGCACGTGGGCGATCACCTGCCGCCGCACGCCATCGACACCCTGCTAGCCGTACTGGCCGGTGATGCAGACGCCACCCAAGCCCTGGGCGTGCGCCTGCAACCCACACGCGGCGCAGCCCCCGACGGCTGGCACGAGCGCCACGAGACAGGCCAGACGTTCGATGCGCCCGCCTGGGCCTACGCCGACACCGATTGCGACAGCCCCGATGGCCGCCGTGCCCACCCGTGGCTCAAGCCCGCGTGGGACATCGACCTTTTCCTGGGCGCAGACATCGTCACGCCCGGCGCCATCTGGAGCGCGGACATCATCCGCCGTGTCTTCACGCTGGGCACGCACCCACCCGCGGGCGAGATCCACGACTTGGCCGCCGCCATCGCGCTAGCCACCACGCGCATCCAGGGCATCGTGGCCCACGTGCCGCGCGTGCTGCACCATCAGCGCGCCACGGCGCCCACCAGCCCCGAGCTGCACACCCCCAGCCCCGCCCGCCACGCCGCCATGCAATGGCTGGCCAGCGAGCTCGCGCCGGGCGCGGATGTGACGAGCAACCCCGATCACCCCGCCCTGCTGCAAACCTGGTGGCCCCTGCCCGCAGACGGCGAGCTGCCCAAAGTCAGCCTGATCGTGCCCACGCGCGATCACGTCAAGCTGCTGCGCGCGTGCGTAGAAGGCCTCCTGAACGAGACGGACTATCCCAACAAGGAAATTATCGTCGTCGACAACGACTCCACGTGCCCAGACACCCTGGCCTACATGGAAGAGATCCAGACCCGCGGCGTGGTGGTGCTGCGCTACCCCCACCCCTTCAACTATTCCGCCATCAACAACTTTGCCGTGGAGCACGCCACCGGCGAGATCCTGGGCCTCATCAACAACGACATCGAGGTGATCGAGCCGAATTGGCTACGCACCATGGTGGCGCAGTTGCTGCAGCCGGGTGTGGGAATCGTGGGGGCGAAGCTGCTGTGGCCGAATGGGATGGTGCAGCATGCGGGGGTGGTGGTGGGGGTGAATGGCCTCGCCGCCCACGCCGGCTACGGCTGGCGAGACGACGATGCCGGCTACCTGGCGCTGAACCACCTACATCGCCAGCAAGCTGCCGTCACAGCGGCATGTCTGCTGACGCGCAAGTCGCACTACGCCCAGAGCGGCGGCCTGGATGCCGACCGATTCGTCGTCGCGTTCAACGATGTGGACTTTTGCCTGCGCACCGGCAGAGACCAGACCATCGTGTGGAACTCCACCGCCAAACTCATCCATGCCGAATCCGCCACCCGTGGCAAGGACAACGAAGCGATGAAGCGCGCCCGAGCGAACCGGGAACACATGACAGCAAGGACGAGATTCCATTCTCTGATACCCACAACCCAATACCATCGAGCACTCAACCATGACTGGGGTGGCGCACCTTATGCAGGCGTGAACATATCGCCCGTCAGTGCCGTACGGCAAAAATCGCAATGAGAACGACCTACAACGATTTGGCACCAATTGTGCCGATGCTGCGCGAACGCGGCACGAAGACCCTACTGCATGTGGGCTGCGGCAGCGCACCTCGCTCTCGGCTTCCCAAGTGTTTTCAGGCCCCCGACTGGCGAGAGGTACGTCTCGATATAGATAGGAGGGTGAAGCCTGACATCGTGGCAACACTTACGGACCTTAGTGTTGTCGACGCAGACAGCGTTCATGCCGTGTGGTCATCTCACAATATCGAACATTTGGAAGGGTACGAGGTAGCAACAGCGCTAAAAGAATTCCACCGGGTGCTCCGTCCCGGCGGCTTTGTTTTGATCACGCTCCCGGATCTATTCCAAATCGCACAGATGATCGTAGATGGCAAGGCCGGTCAAGTTATCTACACGTCCCCCGCTGGCCCTATCACTCCACTCGATATGCTGTTCGGTCACCAAGCATCCATAGCCAGAGGTGAACATTACATGGCACATCGGACAGGCTTCACTGCAAATCGCCTCCATCAAGAACTTGTAAATGAAGGCTTTGCAGATGTAAGAGTGATGCGAGGGGAGTCTTACGACCTCTGGGGCGTCGCTATAAAACAGTAAAGTTACTTGAGACATTTAGCTCAAAGTCCGCGTTTCCGGGGACCCATGACCACTTACCGTGTACAGCTGCACAGCGACCCATAGTCAATGAGCACAGCATTTCGCCCCCCCGAACGCTCACGCATACTCACTGAGACCCATCGACGCGAATGATCAATTTGAACCAGAGACCGCCCAAACGTGTGTGCCTAGTCACCCAAGAACTTCCAGGCGTAGGTCCATCTGGAGGCATCGGCACAGCTTTCCAAGAGCTCGCCATAGTCCTCGCTGAAAATGGCTACAAGGTAGACGTCCTATATGCTGGTGAGGCGAGCAGTCCAATTCCGCAAATCTATGCCCAGAATGGGATATCAGTCAATTTCGTGGAGTTCAGTGCATACACTTGGTCGAGCACCCCCCTAAGTCGATCCTACGCAATTTACCAAACCTTACGAAATAAAGTTGGGCAATACTTCGCCATTCACTTTCACGAATATGGCGGCCTGGCATTCTACGCACTTAAAGCAAAAAAGCTCCTGAACTTGTTTCGTGATACGGCGCTAATAGTGCAGACGCATGGCCCAACGCGATGGGCGTTAGCATCTAATATGTCGCCTATTCGCCACCCCGATCAGCTCTTGATCGACTACATGGAAAAGAGGTCCGTGGGAGAAGCGGACCTGGTGGTTAGCCCAAGCCAGTATTTACTCGACTGGATGACGGAGAATGGCTTTCCGAAACCTCGGACGGCAACGGTCATTCCAAATATCTCAACACCTGTTCAAACCAAAGGCGAGCACGCTCGAGAGCATAGAGAAGTAAAAGAAATTATTTTTTTCGGAAGGCATGAATTTAGAAAAGGAATCTCTACATTTACCGAGGCCGTGACCAAAATACGCGAAGAAATCGGAGAAAAAAAGGTCATCGTCACATTCCTAGGCCAACCCAGCGAAATCAACGGGTCGCCCTCCGAAATTTGGCTCACTGAGCGTACGCGGCTGTGGGATTTCCCTATCCGACTTCTGACGAATATGTCACGTGATGACGCTACACAATACATTGCCGAAAGACCGAGTGCACTCGTTATCGTCCCGTCTACACAAGAAAACTCACCTTACACAGTGTTGGAAAACCTTGTTCAGGGGACACCGTTAATAACGTCGAGCCGAGGGGGAGCGATCGAGTTAATACCCGAAGAGCTACGCGAGAGCATGACTTTCGACGGGTCTGCCAATGACCTAGCGATAAAAATTTCGTCGGCATTGACCACCGGAATCCAGACGAGCGCACCGGCTATGTCGGTCGACTCCGTGCGTAAACGCTGGTTAGACGCTCATACGCGGGTGCAAAAAAATCCCGAGAATATCTCTAAGAGCCTTCAGTCGAAAATCCAGCCAAAAGTCGTCTTAGGAATTACGCACTATGAGCGACCTCAGAAATTGCTTCAAGCTGTCTATAGTGTGCTGAACCAAACATACGACAACATCAGCATATTTGTTCTAGACGATGGCTCGAGTTCCAACGAAGCTAACGCTACCCTTGATCGAATACAACGAATCATCGCTCCCTATGGCGGGCGAGTGATCCGCCAGAGCAACAAGTATCTAGGCGCAGCAAGAAATCGAATTGCAAAGGAAAGTGCGTCGGAGTACTTAATATTTCTTGACGACGACGACCTTGCTTTGCCCAGCATGGTTGAGACCCTAGTCACCGCCGCGCAGAACTCGCCCGGCTCCATCATCGCGCCCCTAAATCTATCGATGGAAGAATCTCGACGTGGAGCCGCGCTTGTCCACCCAGAGGGATTCCAACAGAAAGTGAGTCATTTTGTATCTGGGGGCCCAATTTCCACAGTTCCATATGCGAACTATCTAAGCTCGGCCACCGCGCTGTTCCCTCGAGAGGTGTTCGATCGGTTGGGGGGATATTCCGAACTTCAAGGAGTGGGCTTTGAAGACTTTGAACTATTCGCGCGCGCGCTTCAGTGTCGAGTACCCATCGAGGTGATTCCCGAAGCGTTATATCTATATGAAACAGACCGTCCCAGCATGATCTCTTCAACTCCTGCTATGGCCAATTTGTCTCGGGTTCTGGGCGTAATTGACATCCAGGCCTTCCCCAGTGAGTGGATGGACCTCCTGGGGTGCGTGGGAGCAGAGCACATTGATGAAAGCGTGAAAGGAAGAGCTTCGTGGCTGGAGCAGGTTTCTCCGAATCGCTCTGAACTTGCGCGTATCAGACATGCTGAGCCAAACTCAGAAGAACGGTTTAGAGCTTTAGCGGATTACGCACACAAGATAGGCGCATTCCGCATGTCTTCCGCCTGGAAGATTGCCAACGTTACACCCAAAGATAAAGTGGCATACGCGCTGGGCGTGGATTTCCAGAATAAGCAGCCGCAAGCAGAACGCGAGATGAAAATTCCGGCGCGAGCTTATCAACCCACGGCATACTCACTATCGGCCTGCTTCGACTCCCATGCCACCGCTGACGTGCACTGGGCTATCTCCGAAAGAAAGGGAGCTACGCTAATCGTGTCGACAGTCCAGAATAGCACGTGGTTGAGCCTGGAATGCATATTCGATACTGCTGATTTATTAGAACAGGGCGTCGTAGAGATAGATATAGACACTTCCTCCGCATCCGCTTTCGAAGGAGTGTCGCTGTTGCGCCGTCAACGAGACACCATTATGGAAGATTCTGAGCTCGTCGCATATTCAGTCCAAGGTGAGCAAAAGTTAAGCTTTACCTTTCGAGCGAACCGGACGGTACCAGACGCAGCCGCGAGCTCTTACCGATTCATCATGTTCTTACCGATTAGGGCCCTATCGCTGACTGTTTTCGGCGTGCAATGTAACGTCCGCGCAGCTCCGCACTCTGCTGCTAGTTCTCTCGAGACATCCCAAAGTAGTTTCAAACAGGTGGCGTAGAACTGGGAAGAGCCGTATTAGACCTAAAGGCGCAGCTCAACCATCAGCAACCATCAACATACCAATATTCCATATATCCTTCTTCATCAACGATGCATAGAATCATTAAATTGAAAGAGTGGGGAGTTAACGTCGACGAACAACGCGTACCCACGCCTGAGTACTTGGCGCACACTGATGGCTCTATTGGCGCGGGCCCCTATCGTCTGCGTACTGACTCAGATGGATTTATACACGACGGCCGCGACAAGCCCAACGAGAATACGCCGTCAATCATTTTTCTAGGATCCAGCATTACCGAGTGCATGTTTTTACCCGAAGGACACAGATTATCTGACTGCGTTCAGGCGGAACTCAACGCCATGGGGACGCCATTTAGTGTACGTAACGGGGGAGTCTCAGGAACAACCTTGTTGCATGCTTTTCTGTCGCTCTTGGCCAAGGTCGTTCCTCTCAAGCCAGCAGCAGTCATAATCATGACTGGAATACTCGATATCGAGTGCGCGGAGGACAAACGAGGCTTTTGGACTGACCAACTATTCGCCTCGCCGCTGCGCACCACGCCAGAAACTCCGCCGACGTCCAGAGTAACCGTTCCCATAGACTTTTCTGATAGAACGCGGCTCTTGAGAGCGATCGATCAGGTTGGGCTGCAGTTTGGAATCACCATCATACACACGACCTTCGCCCACCGGGGTATAGATCAGTTTTCGTCAAGGAACCTGTCTTATTTTCAGGAATCTGCTAGAAAAAGATCCTTGGTTAACGAGAATACGCGGCAACACTGTTACGAGACGGATGCGAAGCTCATCGATCTAGAAGCTGAATTTTCAAACCAGTGCGAAATCTTTTACGATGACTTTCACTTGAATGAACTTGGCGCTCAAACAATGGGACGCGCTATAGCGAAAGAAATTAAAAAAATCCTTGCCGAGACATGCTCTTAAACGAGTGACTCACTCAAAGTCTAAACTTGCAGCTCGAGACTTTACTCTTGCTGCTAAAGAAATAAAGATTCGGATCATTAATGACTATACTTGTTACCGGCGGGGCGGGCTTTATCGGAACGCATACCTTAGTAGAACTTGACGCCGCTGATCACTCGTTTGTCGTGGTAGACAACTTTTCGAACAGCAGCCAGAAAGCCCTGACCGCAGTCGAAAAAATCACAAATAAACCGATTTGTTTTTTTGATGTGGATGTGCGTAACGAAGAGGCTCTGCAGCAAATCTTCGAAAATCAAGCGGCAGCTGGGCGCCCGATAACGACAGTAATCCACTTCGCCGCCCTCAAGTCCGTATCAGAGTCTGTATCACATGCGGTGCGATACTACGACAACAATATTGGCGGATTACTAAAGCTACTCGGGGCGATGACCAAAAGCAATGTTAATAACATTGTCTTTAGCTCCTCGGCAACCGTCTACGGAGACCCAGAAGCGCTTCCGTTCGAAGAAAATCACCCAGTACGCCCGAAGAATCCATATGGACATACAAAGGCCATGGCGGAACAGATCTTGGACGATTGGGCGAAACAAGACAAAAAAAATAAGGCGATTGCATTAAGATATTTTAACCCAATCGGAGCTCATCCCAGCGGCATCATCGGAGAGGATCCGAACGGAGTTCCAAATAACATTTTCCCTTATATCACTCGAGTGGCACTTGGACACCTGCCATGGCTTAACATATTCGGCAACGACTACAGTACGGTAGACGGAACGGGAGTCCGAGATTACCTACATGTCGTAGATCTGGCAAAGGCGCATGAGTTATCCGTCCGATATCTCGAAAAATCTAGTGAAGGGTTCTTCAAAGCAGTTAACCTCGGCACAGGCACTGGAACCTCAGTATTTCAGCTAGTCCAGTCTTTTGAGCTACAGTGCGGTGTGAGCATTCCTTACCAGATCGCTACTCGGAGAAACGGGGACGTGTCCAGCGCCTGGGCGAATCCTCAACTAGCGAAAAACCTTATTGGGTGGACTGCAAAGCTTTCAATCGCCGATATGTGTCGCGACGGATGGAACTGGCAATATAAAAATCCGCGCGGGTACAACTGACTTTAATCGTCTCGCTCTCGATTTTTACGCCTCGGCATCCCAGCTGACTATTTTTACGCTCCGGCCCCGAAAGATTTTAGCAGTCGCACCAGAAACTCAGCATCGTTCGGGGTTGAAGCTGAACGAATTTGCGCTGTCTGCCGCGCAATTTTACTGGCTAGCGCTGCGAAACGACGATAATCTGGCCAATCAGAAGCACGCTCTAGCCGTCCATGAAGGGAGAAATGATGTAAGGCACTTTCAAAAACGCCTGTGCGTATAGCTTCTTGCACGTCCGCCCTAGCCCTCAGATAAATTAGCTCTGCTTCCTCTACCGCACGAACTACGAACGGCAAGGCCAGATTTAAAAAGGAACGACCGACCAATGCGGCAGAAACTTCAAGATTGCGACCGACGCTAGCGTTGCAAGTGCTCGCTACTAGCTTCACGAAATCGGCGGAGATCAACTTCGAAAGGATCGGCTCGTTTCCGATTTGAACGAGCGTGGAGTACAACCGCACGCCCATGGCTCCATCAGTCGCCATCCATTCGCTCAACGTGCCGAACATATTCTCAACGGCGTTTTTGTCTGTAAAGCCAGGTGGATCAGTGATCGCGCAAACTATGCTCAGAAGATCGTGAAGGACGTTGCTCCCGTCGCCAGCGGATTGTACTCGCCGTTGTAAGAACCTGCGCGCAATTTCCGGCTGCTTGAGCGACAGCAAATGCATTACGAGTTCTACCGCTGCCTGACTAGAATTTGGGTCCGCAGAGGTTAGTTGGTATGGTAAGTCTACTGACTTTTCGCTCTGTTGTTGGCTTAGACTGGGATGTGCACTAAATGTCAACACCGCAAGTTCGCCGACCCCCGCGGGAAGATGTTCTAGAAATGGCCGGAACGAGCGCATCATGTTAGCTCGACGATTAGTCGTTGAAAGCATAGAAACTTGGTTTCGCCGGTAGTAGAACAAGGGCTCTGGGCACACGACGAACTTCGCGCCAGATAATACGGCTCTAAGATAGAGCTCAAAATCCTCATGTCCCACACCATAATCTTCGCTAAAGCCGCCTATCTCGGCGAAAGTTGATCGCCTAACGAGCGAGTTCGCGTCCCCAATCGCATTCGAGAAAATAGAAAAGGAAACTATATCGCCTAGCGGGAGAAATCGTTCTATTGCCACGTCAGTAGCATTTGGGGGAGAATCACCGCTAAACACATCAAACGCCGCCGTCACGACATCTGCGTTGGAACTCAGAGCGGCATTGACAAAGTAGCTCAGCATCTGTGGCTTTGCAACATTGTCGTCATCCATGAACAACAAGTATTGACCTGCAGCTACACCAGCCGCGTTGTTGCGAGCCTTTCCCAGGTAAGAGTTAGTCTGCTGACGTATTTTCCATCCCCGCTCGACAAACAAAGGCTTCAAAGTGAATAGCGCTTCCTGAGCTTCTGCACTGGTGCTTCCGTCATCTACTAAAATAACCTCAAAGTTGGGATAGTCCTGTCTGATGAGTGACTCTACCGCCTGCATCAAGTATTGCGGGCGGTTGTAGTGGACTAAACACACAGATACGAGCGGGAATTGATCGTGAAGCGGAAGTCTCGTTTTGATTCCTGGCGTGCGCTTGCTTCTAATAAATTGAAGCTCAGAGATCCACAACTCTTCGTTTCTATCCAATGAGAATGATAACCGGGGAGCTTCCGAGCGTTCTGATAAGGCTCTAATTATCTGAGCAGCGAGATCGCGAGGATTATCGTTAAATAGTGCGGCATCTCGGTCGGCAGCATTAACAAGTTCTGATACGCCGCCGACATCACGAGCTAGGAAGGGCACTTTTGCAGTAAGACACTCATACACAGTGTAAGGCGAGTTGTCGCTGACAGAAGGCATTACCGCCAAACGAGAGCCACTCCTCAAGTATTCTACCGCGTCATTCTGATCGAGTTCAGTAAGAAATTCCACGCGGCATTTCCATTTGACAGAACGCTCCGCGATATACACACCAGAATGCACTCCGCCCAGCGAAGAAAATTTGCCTAAAAACGTTATGGTGCTCGGCGTTTGTCCAAGGTCGGCTAATATGTCGATCGCATCACAGAATTGGATAAGACCCTTTCTGTGCTCTAGGCGACCAAAAAACACTATCTCTTCTATCAGCCCATTTTGCCTGATTGCGCGGCTCTTCTCTAACTTTCGATTTATTAGGTTAGGCAGCACATGACATGCTGGCGGTAGACGGTAACCGTGTTGACGCATCCAATTCAGCATGTATCGGCTTGGGCTGACTACCACATCCGCCAACTCAACGGACTTACGTTCGATAAAGTAAGTGATAGCTTGGAGCGGCGAAGAGCTTAGATCTGCGTTATGTATGTCATGCCACAACGACGGACTATGCGTTTGCACAACAAAAGTGGTTTTTTCAAACGCCTGCCCTGCCGCTTTTGCATTCATCGCATAGAAGCCGTGGCCTTGCCATTCCATAAAGAACACGGCGTCATACGACCTGACCTTCAGCCAGTAATATACGAAGTGAGACATCCTCAGGGCAGGGTGATCAGGGAACGTCGGCGTGTCCCAAGAGTATTCTTCTCGCATGGCAATAACGACATTGATACCGTGAGATGAGTAGGCTGAGATCCAGTCAGCCGAACGATCTGGGTCGTATCCGACCTGTGAAAAAAGTATAGTGACGTCACAGCCAGAGTGCTTGAGAAATCTAGCTAATGATGTGCAAGCGGTTCCAATACCTCCGTTCCGGACTGGCCCCAGAATGTCTGGACTGACCAAGCATATGTTCATTGTCTATAATCCCCTACACGGAAACTGAGCTGCCCTAACAGTTATTCGAGCATAACACTGCTAACAGCGCACCGCGAGCACCTCAGTTCAGATACGCCAGGTCAGAGATCATGCGCTGCGATAACGCCAACCTTCTAGCACTTAAAACAGCTCTTTTCCGCAACGTGTACACCTGACAATAGCATATAGCAATATCAAGCTATTTTGTACCGCCTCGGGTTAGTAGAATTTCTTAATGCTGTCTTCTACGCGACGCTGCATACCTCTCAAGTTTCATCGATCTGAAATGAACTGCTCCCTACGAGTATAATCAGTGCACACACGATACCAAAAGGAAACGGAGAGTTTTTTGGAAAATGATCTAAGAGCTTTGCATTGGGATGAATACTATTCTCATCTCAAGGCCCCAAGTTACCCTTCACAATTTGCGGCATTCGTTCTTGGGGAACTCGATCCTTGTTGGATTGCAGATGTGGGTTGCGGTAACGGCCGGGACACTATTTTTTTTGCTAGTCAAGGAGTGCCAGCAGTGGGCATTGATCAAAGCGCTGCAGCTATTGAGGTGGGTAGGAGTCGGGCTAAAGACCTACCAGTGAGCTTCCAGCACACCGATTTGTCCGACGTCGAACTTACCGAGTTATTTCCTGTGTCGTCGCAATTCTCCCATCGACCATTAGTTTACGGCCGCTTCTTTCTTCATGCTATTGATGAGTGCGAGGAGTTCGCTTTCCTAAAAAATTGCAGGAATTTCCTTGCCGCGTTTGGAGGAAACTTGGCTCTTGAATTTCGCACTGAACGTGACCGAGACTTGACGAAGATTACGCCAAGCCATTTTCGTCGCTTTGTGGACCCAGTTCAGCTATTGACTAGAGCTGAGCAGTTCGGTTTGCAGCCGCTATATTTCATTGAGGGGAATGGAATGGCGAAGTATGGGTCAGACGACGCCCACGTTGCAAGGATCGTATTCAATCTGGAGTAGCATCTTGAACGCGTTGAATTCTTACCGAACTGTAGTGAAGGCCGCGCTCGCGTCAGTCCTGCAAAGCGGTTTCGACAGTGTGTCACGAGAGAGGGCTGCAGCACAGTTAGAGACCAACCTCTGGCTCTCGTCTGAGTTCTTTTCTGACTCTGCATGTAGGCTCTATATGGAGACCGCAGTTGAGCTACTGAGGTCAGACAACGTTGACGTCCCGAAGCTTCTGGGCAAAGCGAACCAGTTAGCTCTTACTGCGACGTCGATGAATATGGTGCTGCTTTCATTAAACCAGGACATTGCGTGGAGCACCAATCGAGAGATAACGTCTCACGGCCTTTTTAAGTCATTTCGTTTTTGGTCTATAGAGGAAAGAAAGAAGTATTTGGAGAGCGCTAATGACTTGCTGAACGTGATTAAGGAGCGTTTTCCCCTTGTTGTGTTCGGTTATGGCATCGCCTTAGGCTTTCAGCGGAGCGGTGATCTTATTCCTCATGACGACGACGTTGATATTTTGGTAGTCGTTGAAGCCGAGGCGTACGCGTCCTTAACCGAGGCATTAGCCGAACTATCCGCACATTTGGCGAGCAGAGGGTATTTCTTATATGGGAAATGGCCCGGCCACCGTAAAGCGGCGCGCTCTCGTGAGATAAAGGATGTCGACGTTTTCGTGGGGATTAAGGAAGGTGACTTCTTATCTTTCATACCAGGGCCCAGGAAAAAAATCAAATATTCCGACGTGTTCCCGGCAGTCGTTAGGACAGTTTCTGAAACTCCGATTCCGTTGCCATCCAATATCGAGGGTTACCTGGGCGCGGTTTACGGAATTGATTGGAGAGAGCCCCAGCCTGGTTGGCAACACAATTGGTCATTAGCTGAATATACCGACGTGCTCAGTCCCACTTTGCCGGATTTTCCGTTTCAAGCCGACCGACTGATGTCCCGAGGCTATCAATGGGTGGTTCTAGACGAGAACAATTCGATTCTCTCCTTGCATACCGATAAACCTGACCACACCGGAGCGGTCGAGTTGAGAAAACTGAGGGATGAAGAGGTTGAGGTCGGACTAATCCGGCCGTAGGGTCTTCTGGACTTGACGGTACTGGCCTTTTAAGCGGCAGCATTCGTCATCTCGTCGAATGGTTTGGATGGCACGTCATCTTTAATTCGGTTAGAACCCCATTCTGACTTCACTATGCGTTATCTTCTTAGAACGCGATTGAGCCTCTGGAAAACCTTCCGGGCCGTCGCTGACTCGGAGTCGGGCTCAGCGTTTTATCAGCATGCGTAAAATGCGAACGCAGAAGCGAGTAATATGGCCAGCCATTCACCCAGCGCGCTTCACCAACCGCCTAAAGTATTGAAACGAACCGCTCAGCGACTTGCTGCCGATAACAATTGCCTGACTTCCGGCGACGGCTTGACTATCGCTCATGCCATTCTCTTGCTGTAGATGGGTCAGATTTACTTCTCCTTCACGCTGGCTTGAACAGGGAAGTGGGCCTATCGAATTGACTACGAGCGCTGGTGAACCAGGAATTGAAGTAATGCTTCGTATTAACGGGGCCAAGCTGCAGACGAGTTTGTGGTGCCGTTAGATCACTTGTGCCGCAGATTCGATGTCCCGCGCCGAGCCTCGTACTACCGATACGCAAAATCACCGAGTTCGGTCGATAGTCCGCCGCGACATTCGAGAGGGGGCATTTAAGGGTCGTCGTCCTTTGGCTACCAGTGCCTCGCACAATGACTCGGCTTAAACGAGGGTACCGCGCTGCGGAAATATGTCAGATCATAGAGTGACTCCATGTTGTAAGAGCCCTATCGGCTTTCGACCGTTCACCCTAGCGCTGTCTTCAGTTCGATCATACCTGGTGAGCGCTGATTAACAGACCTCTGTGGTGTCCGCGCAGACGATGATTGCTTGTCACGCTGGGCATGTTAGTCGTCGGCGACACGCGAGTATTGCTGGATTGGCATCTCGCGCAGTTGCTAGACTCGCACGGCGCACAGAACTTTGTCGCAGGTCTTGGCTCGTCGATTCAATATGGTCGGCCGGGTGCATGGACCACGCTTGATCCGGCCTGCCGGCGGCCGGTGGTTACGGCGCGTGGCTACGCCGCGCGGGTACGCGGTTGCTGCTTCCGACAAGACTCCACTACAACAAGCCGGCTGCTGCCATTCCGCGTGGTCAGATGTGGATGCGCACGCCGAGACAGCAATGCATGTACGACAACCGATTTGAGACGCCGTAACACGCCAACGGCGTGTTCTGCGGCTGGATCAGCGTACAACTACCGAGAAACGCACCAATCCCTCTGGATGGGGTCCCCGCTAAGGAATTTGGCGTAGCAGCAAAATCCTAAGTATGTTTCGCAGACTCAATGCATATGTTGGAGGCATCGTGCGGCCTCATGTAGCTAGGCACGTGTTCTGCCTACAAGCGTCTGTGGCAGGCAATCGGCTGCGCCGCGTGACACGACGCCGCAACATTCGATCTCCATAGTTGCCTCCGCTACCATTTACGGGGCTGCTATGCGCATTGCCATTGCTGGGCTCGGGTACGTTGGGTTGTCGAACG
This sequence comes from Verticiella alkaliphila, assembly GCF_018904615.1. GTDB lineage: Bacteria > Pseudomonadota > Gammaproteobacteria > Burkholderiales > Burkholderiaceae_B > Verticiella > Verticiella alkaliphila. The sequence goes on from NZ_JADCNH010000003.1 coordinate 201,800, forward strand.
CCGCGCTCTTGGCGCGGAAACATCATGTTGTTGCGTTAGATCCTCAGTGCGAGAGAGTGCAGTCAGTGAACGCTCGCCGATGTCCTATCGATGATCCTCAACTATCGGATTTCCTGCTGTCGGCGCCGCTCCACCTTGAAGCTACAGTAGAGCATGAACACGCCTTCGGACGAGCAGAACTTATCGTCGTGGCGACCCCCACTGACTACGATGCCCGAACGCATCGATTCGACACGCGCACTGTCGAGTCTGTGATCGCCAAAGCGCTGGCAGTGAATTCAAGTGCCCTGATAGTTGTCAAGTCGACCATTCCGGTAGGCTATACGCGCGAGCTCCGTACACGCTTCGACTACGACCGGATTATCTTCTCGCCGGAGTTCCTGCGCGAAGGTCATGCGCTTGAAGACAATCTGAGACCTTCGCGTATTGTTGTGGGCCACACAGGCGATTGGGGTCGACTTTTTGCCAATCTTATGAAGGACGCCAGCAGCGCCCCCGATACTCCTGTGTTGCTCACAGGCTCCACCGAAGCCGAGGCCATCAAGCTCTTCTCAAACACCTACCTCGCGATGCGGGTCGCCTACTTCAACGAGCTCGACACCTATGCCGAGGTCCATGGCCTGGATTCGCACCAGATCATCGAAGGCGTGGGCCTCGACCCCCGCATCGGCACGCACTACCGCAACCCGTCCTTCGGTTACGGCGGCTACTGCCTGCCTAAGGACACCAAGCAACTCCTCGCCAATTACGACAAGGTGCCGAACAACCTGATTCGCGCCATCGTGGATGCCAACACCACCCGCAAGGATTTCATCGCGGATTCCATCCTGCGTCGGAATCCGAGAGTCGTGGGCATCTACCGTCTCATCATGAAGGCTGGGTCAGACAACTTCCGCACCTCGTCCATTCAAGGCGTGATGAAGCGGCTCAAGGCCAAGGGTGTGGAAGTGGTGGTGTACGAGCCTACCCTGGCGGCTGAAACCTTTTTCAATTCGCGGGTGGAGAAGGATCTGGCGCGGTTCAAGGAGGTGTCGGACGTGATCGTGGCGAACCGGCGCTCGCCGGAGATCGATGACGTGGTGGAGAAGGTGTATACGCGGGATTTGTTCGGCCAGGACTGACGTTAAGCTCGGCGGCATGGGTATCGGTTGGGGTAGCGTGCTCGACCCTTGCCGGTGACGCGTCGAGCAAGGCATGCCCGACCATTGGAAAGCCGGCACGCCTCTCGGCAGTCCGCATTGTCGATGGCTGGCTGGAGATGTCGTCCCGTGGCCGCTCTCCAGCTCATGCGGGCGCGGTGACCTCAGGCGTTGGCGAAGGCACGGTGCTTGACCTGCGGTACTCAGGTCTACCTTCGCCTCTGCTCTCGGGATCGCCATGATCGCCCTCGTCACCGGCGGCGCCGGCTTCATCGGCACGCATACGCTTGTTCAGCTGTATCAGGCAGGGGTGCCGTACGTCGTCATCGACAACCTCTGCAATAGCTGCCCGCAGGCGCTCGCGGCGGTCTCGCGTATCACGGGCGAGGTGGTGCCCTTCATCCGGGGGGACATCAAGAACAGCGAGCTGATGCTGCCGTTGCTGAAGTCACTCCAGGCGCACGACAAGGTGGTGACGGTGCTGCACTTTGCGGCGCTCAAGTCGGTAGCGGAATCCGTGTCGGATCCCATGCGCTATTACGACAACAATATTGCCGGCACGATCAGCTTGCTGCAGTCGATGACGGCGGCGGGAGTCCATCAGCTCATCTTCAGTTCGTCGGCCACGGTGTATGGCGAGCCGCGCCGGTTGCCCTTTGACGAGTCGCACACCATCGCGCCCACGAGCCCCTATGGGCACACCAAGGCCATTGCCGAGCAGATGCTCGCCCACTGGGCGGCATCCGATCCGCGCAACAAGGTGCTGTCGCTGCGTTACTTCAATCCGGTGGGGCGCACCCCAGTGGGCTCATCGGCGAGGATCCGCACGGCATGCCCAACAATCTCTTTCCCTGCATCACGCGCGTGGCGCGCGGATGGCTGAGTCACCTAACGGTGTACGGGGATGACTACCCCACGGCAGACGGCACGGGCGTGCGCGATTACCTGCATGTGGATGACCTGGCGCGAGCACACGTGCAGGCCATGGACTACGTCACCCACCAGCCGCCGGGCTTTCAGGCGATGAACTTGGGCACGGGCAGAGGCACGTCCGTGCTGGAGCTCGTTCAGGCTTTCGAGCAGGCTAGTGGGGTGAAGGTGCCCGTGAAGGTGGCACCGCGCCGAGCGGGTGACGTGGCCAGCATGTGGGCGGATCCGTCGTTGGCGCACCGGGTGCTGCGCTGGAAGGCAGAACGATCGCTGACGGCGATGTGCGAGGATGGGTGGCGATGGCAGGTGCGGAATCCGGAGGGGTTCCAGGGACGGATATAGGGCGCAGTTCGAATCGGGACGACGTGAAGCCCTTAGCGGGCCAGGAACGACAGCACCATTCGATTGAATTTCTCCGCATGCTCCCATTGCGCCCAATGGCCGCAGCGCCCGAACACGTGAAGGTCTGCCCGCTGCAGACCGCTCACGAGCCGCAATCCGGTATCGAGCGGTACGAACCGGTCATCTCGCCCGCAGATCACAGCCTTTCGGCCGAGATTTCTACCACTTGGCGCCCGACATCCGGGAACTGCCTGGGGTTGGCCTGCATGCTTTTGACGAAGTTCTCCACGGAACTGCCACCGCAGCCCCAGGCTTGAGTGACGACAATGTCTCTGTTTACCGGGCAGATTATTGCCGTGTCCTGGGGAGCGCCACTCTCCTTCGTGGCGCTGCGCTACATGCACGCTCCAGCGCCTGCGACCATTCCCAGCGGGTTCGTTGCCATGCTGCTGGTGCGTCCCTGCTGATGCGCATGAGGAAGCGGCGCGATGGGAGGTGGAGATACCCGTGAGAACAAAGCAGTTAGTGAAACAGGAGGCACGACACGCAGACGTTGCCCCGCAAGTTGACTTTGGCCGTCCCCGCGCTCCTGACGCCATGATCCAGCTGCTTCGACGCAGGCGCTCAGCGAAAGTGATCCTCACCCCAGACAGCGCGCGGCACGCAAATCGTCGCTAGACCTTGAACTGTCAGTTGGATTTAGCATGATACCTACAGTGACCTAGGGGTGAGGCGTGGCAAGCCTGGGACAGATCAGGGGCGCTTTGTTGGAAGAGGCCGTCCTCCACTTGCTGGGGAAAGTCGGCTATGACGTCTACGATCCGCACGCCATGCCGGCAACCGCGCATATGAGGATGGGCAAGTCCGGCCTCGAGGTACGCGGCAGAGGCAGCTGGCACCAGATTGATGCGTTCGCCACCTGGAGACACTCCCCGGCTTTCATGTATCCGCTGAACCTAATGGTTGAGGCGAAGTGTTATGCGAAGCGCAACCCAATAGGCATCGAGGTGCCGCGCAACTGCGTTGGTGTTTTGAAAGACATCTCCGAGAACTACTTCAGCACGGTGACGAGAAGCGGAGCAACACTACAGTCCGCTCGCTATAACTACACCGCTGCCATTTTTTCGACATCGGGTTACACGAAGGGGGCAGTCGAGTACGCAGTCGCGCATCAGGTCTTCCTGATTCAGTACGAAAACATCCCAACAATCCAGCCGCTGATTGACGCCATCTACGAGTTCGGCGACGACTGCATAAGTCCGCGACACTCAGCAGCGTCGAAAGACACGATAGGCAAGGTGCGGCGGTACTATAGGGAGCGCCTTGCAGGAGCCCTCCTGGGGAACGACGACACTGCGGATGTTCTCACCGACCGCGGCAAGGCCCTGTTGAGAGGCCCCGCCACACTGTACTGTCGCAGGATTCAAGGCTCTTACTTTGGCATGCTCAATGGGCGGTGGCCTTTGCATCTTCTGCGTCGCCAGCCGCTTCCCGCGTCAGCGTTCAAGAACGACACCCTGCCATGCCGCGTCTTGCAAGGCACCAAAGGTCAATGGAAGTTCGTTCCCACGGCCGTGGAGAAGAACAGCGCAAGATGGTTCGAACTGGAGTTTAGCCTACCCTCCGTGATTGCAGAGCTAGTGCAGGAAAGCCAGTTTGATGAAGAGAGAATGGCAGCGCTGCAGAAGCGCTACTTCTCGTTCATCGACCTAAGCGGAATCATTGGGGGCATCCGAAGAAACATCCGCTTGATGATGGAGCCTGGATGGGTGGATAGATACGTTGAGCGCGAACGCCAACGTTGAGACCACGTGATGGCGTAGGCAAACACAATCACACGCCGTTGCAAGGCCACCGTGACGTGCGCCACTTCTGGCAATTGAAGAGGATTGGGATTGCCAACACCCGACGCATTCAACCGTCGTCGGCGCTATTCTCCAATCTTTGCAAGATACCCATTAAGGTTTTGGCCGTTTCGGTTTCGCCTGCTTCCACCGCGGCGACGATCTGCTTGCGTAGGGCAGCAATCTCCACCTCATTAGCCTGCGAAAGCCCCGCGCGCACTGCATGCCTTGTCGCCTCGTCGATTCCAGCATGACGGATGATCTTCGCATCTTCTCGCTGCTGGTTCGCCCTGCGCAGATGTTCTATCTTCTCGCTACTTTTTCCACGCGCCCAACGTGCAGCCTGCCAAAGCGTTACAACAATAAGAATTCCGCCAACGAAAAGCACGAAAAAGCTAACGATTAGTTCGTTCTGTTTTTCGCGAATTTGAGCTTGCGCTATACGTTTCGCAACATTCTTCAAACGACCGATTTCTTCAGCAAACCGGAGAAGATTGAATTTTCCGGCCTGGCTCTCGCTAATTTTGCCGTCAAAAACCGACACCGTGTGTCTGTATAGAGTGACAGCAAGTGCATCCTCAACGGCCGATGCTTTTCTGGAAAAATCAGAGGTTTGCCATGCATAGCGCGTCGATGGCAACCGCTCTCCCTCGTACTCCAGCGTGTATTGCGCTCCGCCTCGCGCCGACAGAGAGACGCGCGGCTCGGGACAAGCAAGGCCGCTCGGCCAACCCATAAACTTTGAGATCGACGCCGGCCTGCATTCGGCAGATAACCCTACCGCAACGTCAGGGGTCAGCTTCCATCGAGTGTGATCAACGGACACGTCGGGTTCCACGGCTACTAACCCATGTTTAGACGCAGTACGGTCACTGGCCACGGCCCCATTGCAGACACCGGCGGCCGAAGCAACGACGATTGCGAGAAATGATCTAAAGAGGTGCATCAAAACAAGTCTAGAAAAGGAAACCCCGATTGGGTCTGTAGTAACAAGGGCTCAGCAACGCTGCTGGTAGAGCCGCCACCGGAACCCAGCGGCAGCCGTAAACCTGAGAATTAAGGCCGGGCGCGGCCCGCTAAGCTAGGCTTGTGCCTCTACGCGGGACGTACAACGGCCAGCAACTGCCCCAGGCGACGTGTCCGCTCACTCCATCCCGCGCACGGCCTGAGCCAGCTGATCCGAGACGTCCCTCAGGCAAGACGAGAATCTTTCTGTATGGTGCCAGCGACAGGGAGCAGCTCCGCCGGCCAGGGGTGCGGAATGATAACCGTGAAGCCCGGCGACGTTGACTCAGTCTGCGTCAACGCGCTTCGTTCGTTTACTCCGCTCTTGGATGTTCGCACTCCGGTACTATGGCGTTGCCCGCCGTCAGCAAAACGCAGAAGCACCGACATCACAGGCCCACCACATGTTTCGCATCAACCACGCGTCCAATCGCATCACCAAGCTCAAGGAAGTGCGCTTTTCTGAGCTGGGCTTTACGGAAAGACATCACCTCCAAGAATGGCTTGCCAATCAGCCCGACGCGTTAGGCGAAGAACTGCTGATCATCCAGAAAGAGTTCGACGGCTTCGACGACACACGCGAGCGGCTCGATCTGCTTGCTATCGACAAAGACGGCAACCTGGTCATCATCGAGAACAAGCTGGACGATTCGGGCAAGGATGTGGTTTGGCAAGCGTTGAAGTACGCCTCCTACTGCTCCACCCTATCTAAATCGCAGATCGCAGAGATCTTCCAGAAGTACCTGGACAAGGCGAACCCAGGTCAAGATGCGAAGGCGCTGATCTGCGAGTTTCTGCAGGAGGAAGCCTTCGCCGACGTCGTGCTGAATCCCGGTAACGACCAACGACTGATTCTAGTTGCAGCACAGTTCCGTAAGGAAGTGACGTCCACCGTGTTGTGGCTGCTCAAACACCGGGTTTTTGTGAAATGCTTCCGAGCCACGCCCTTCCAGGACGGTCAGGACCTTTTCCTTACCGTCGAGCAAGTGATTCCACTGCCCGAAGCCGAAGAACTGATGATTGGCATCTCTGAGAAAGAGGACGAAGAGCACTCGGCAGAGCGCGGGCTGGCGACACGGCATCAGCTTCGCGCAGAGTTCTGGCACGCTGCGCTCGAGGCACTGCGTGCCCGAGGAGTGACGCTGTACAGCAACGTCAGCCCTGGTCGCGACCACTGGCTTAATGCTGGTTCCGGAATGAGCGGAGTGCACTACTCCATGGTTTTCAATCGCGACGAGGCCCGTGTGGATTTTGCGCTGAGCGCTCGACCCAAGGAAGCCAACAAGGCCATGTTCGACTATCTCATTTCGCGCCGAGCCGAACTAGAGGCTGCATTCGGAGGGCCACTGATATGGCGCCGTATGGATGACAAGAAGGTGTCGCTGATTGAGTGCGCAGCACCATTCGCTGGCCACGACCGACAAAGCTGGCCTGCGATGATCGACTGGCTCGTCGAGCACGTGCGGCGCATGGAGCAGGCTTTCGACCCTGAGGTGCCGGCATTGCGGCAACTGGTGCGGACGCGGTTCGCGAGGGATGTAGCGACAGACGAGCCGGGAGGCTTGGAGAACGGTTGAGGGCATCGCAGACTACTTCGCCAGAACCGCAAACATGGATTGCATCCTATGGATCACGACAAGCTCGTCAGACGGCTGAACTCAGTGGGCAAGCAGGCCTTCGTCGACTACTACGAACTCTTCGAAAAGCACTCACAAGGCAGGTTTTCCAAGGACGAGGTGATCAACGAGCTTGAGCGGTGCGGGGTCAGCAATCCCGCCGGCGCCGCGATCAGGGCAGGCAGCGCAAAAGCGATATTTGACGCCGGTCTGGAACTCGCCGCGCTGGCCATCGTGGTGCAGTCCAGGCGAGTGCCTGCGTCGACCTCGGAGGCAGCGAGACGACTTCTACGTCTACGCGAATAGCCGGGCTTTGTCGTGCGTTGCGCCCGTCGGCGATCAATACCCAGGGGTACCTGCTTCAGGACGGCTTCCTTGATCAACGCGAGGCTGGGCATTAACCCATGCTTTTGGCTGCTCCTGTCACGCATTCCGTGTTCATGCATACGTCTCGAAGCGGTCGGTGTCCCGACTGAGCAATTGCATCAGCTTGGGATGTATGAAGAGCTTTTCCTTTCCAAGCGGCATTTCGCGCAACACACCCAGGTCGGCCAAATCGTGTAGATAGCGCGAAGCGGCCTGACGTTGAGCAATGCCCTTGTCCACCAGGTTTCCGATGCGGCAGTAGGGCTGCTCGAAGATGACATCAACCAACTCGCGTGTGTAGATCTTCGGCAGGCGCGTGCGCACATACTCGGTGGTGTGCTCGGCCAGCTTGCGAATGGCCGCGATCTTTCCCGTGGTCCATTTCGACGTATCGGCCACGCCTTGCAGCATGAAAAGTAGCCAGGGCTCCCAGGCACCGTCGCGCGTCACACCAAGCAGCAGTCTGTAGTAGTCGGCCTTCTGAGCGATGACATGGCGGCTCAGGTAAAGGATCGGCAGGTTCAACAACCCTTCCTGTATGAGGTATAGGATGTTGAGCACGCGGCCGGTGCGGCCGTTGCCATCAGTGAACGGGTGTATGGCCTCGAATTGGTAGTGGCCAACGGCCATACGGATCAACGGATCCAGATCGGTCTGGTTGTGCAGAAAGCGCTCCCAGTTGGCCAGCAACTCACGCGGTAACGCAAAGCTTCTTTAGTGGCAGGGTCGGCGTTGTCGCCGCCCTGCGCATACTGGAACTGTTGATCGGTCGTCGTGACGATGTTCTCGATTTCCGAGCTGTCTTTGGCCTCCAGTAGCGGAAGGGTGTTGATCAGCATCGCCTGGTTGGGAATCAGCTCGGCTGCCTGTTTTCAGCTTATGTCGTCGCCAGCGACACTTCAACGACTCATGTCTTCATTTAGCCGAAACGGCGACATGTGGCGGGGTTGATCGGGGTGACGGGCGAGTTCATGCACCACTATGGCACATGAATTGCTGTCTAGCATGACGGCGTTTTGCCGTCGCGCCCTTGTTCTCTCTGGGCCGCCATGTGTGCAGGCCGCCTTCACGCACGACGCGCGCCGGGTTCAAGGGCAATTTTTACAAGTTGCTCATGACACCAGCTCCACTCACCCTGTCCGTCAATGGCCAGGAGCACCGCGTCACCGCACGCGCCGATGCGCCCCTTCTCTACATCCTCCGCAACGATCTGGGCCTGAACGGGCCCAAGTACGGTTGCGGTCAGGGCGAGTGTGGCGCCTGCATGGTCACTATCGATGGCAAGGCGGCGCGCTCCTGTAGCGTGCCTGCCGGCGCAATCACGGGCCGGCCGGTGGTCACATTGGAAGGGCTGGCGCAGGGCGACGCGCTGCATGCCGTGCAACAAGCCTTCATCGACGAGCAGGCCGCGCAGTGCGGCTACTGCATCAACGGCATGATCATGACGACGGTGGCGCTGCTCGCGCGCAATCCGCGTCCGGATGACGCCACCATTCGCCAGGCGCTTGCCCACAACCTGTGCCGGTGCGGCACGCACATCGAGATTCTGCGGGCGGTGCGCCGCGCGGCGGGCCGCCCTGCCGATGGCTCGGATGAGGGAGCCCCGGCATGAAGACCACGCGACGCGGGTTTCTCAAGGGCATGGGCTATGTGCTGGTGGCCTACGCCGCCCCGCTGCCTCTCATGAAGGATGCGTACGCCGCTGCGGGGCCTGGCGGTGACACGGGTGTGAAGCTCGTGCCGGGCGACCGGGTGGAGTCGTTCATCGCGGTGACGGCCGAAGGCAACGTCATTGGGCACAACGGCCATGTGGACCTCGGCACCGGGCTTCGCACGGCCTATGCGCAGATCGTGGCCGAGGAGCTGGACGTGCCGCTCGCGCGCGTCAGCATGGTCCTGGGCGATAGCGACCGTACGCCCAACCAGGGCCCGACGATTGCCAGCGCCTCGATTCAGACGGCGGCCGTGCCCATGCGGCGTGCGGCTGCCCAGGCCCGCGCGTATCTGGTGAATGCCGCTGCCACCCGCTGGGGCGTGGACGCCGCCACCCTGACGGTGGGCGACGGCCAGATCCGCAATCCGGCCACGGGCGCCACGCTGGATTACGCCGAGCTGCTCGAAGGCCGTCAGGTGGAGATGGCGCTGGATGAGGATGCGCCCATCAAGGATCCCGCTACCTATCGCATCGTGGGTCAATCGATTCCGCGCGTGGACATCCCGGCCAAGGTCACGGGCGGCGACATCTACGTACACGACGTGCGTCTGCCCGACATGCTGCACGCCCGGCTCATTCACCCGCCGTACCCGGGGCGCGACGCCGGCGATTTCGTGGGCGGCGTGCTGCGGTCGTACGACGCGGATTCCCTGGGCGACTTGAAGCCCGCCGTGCGCATCGTGCGTCTGGGTGACGTGCTGGGGGTGCTGGCAGAACGCGAAGAGGATGCGATTCTGGCGTCGCGGCGGCTTGCCGTGACGTGGGCGGACGTGCCTGCCTTGCGCGACATGAGCGACCTGGCCACGGTGCTGGACAAGAATCCGGATTCGCTGCGCGAGCTGGCCGATGAAGGCGACGTGCAGGCCGCCTTGAACGGTGATGGCATCATCCAGCGCGCCACCTATGTCTGGCCCTATCAGATGCATGGTTCGATCGGGCCGTCGTGTTCGGTGGCGCACTGGGAAGACGATGGCGTCACCATCTGGACGGGATCGCAGAATCCGCACAATCTGCACGAGGATCTGACCAAGCTGCTGGGTCTGCCGCCGGAGCGCATTCGTCTGCGCCGGTTGGAAGCGGCCGGCTGCTATGGCCGCAATTGCGCTGACGACGTCAGTGCGGAGGCCGCGCTGCTGGCACGCGAGGCGGGCCGCCCCGTGCGCCTGCAATACATGCGCGAAGACGAGCACCAGTGGGAGCCCAAGGGTACGGCGCAGCTGATGCAGGTGCACGGCGGGCTGACGGCAGCGGGCACGCTGGCCTACGATTTCCGGGTGAGCTACCCCTCCAATGGCGCGCCGCTCATGGCCTCGCTCTACACGGGCCAGGCCGATGCGGACCCGCTCGTCTTCGAGATGGGCGACCGCACGGCCATCCCGCAATACCGCGTGCAGGACAAGCGCATCGTGGCCCGCGACATGCCGCCCATCGTGCGGGCCTCGTGGCTGCGCGGCGTGGCGGCACTGCCGAACGTGTTCGCGCATGAATCCTTCATGGATGAGCTCGCGGTGGCCGCGGGCGAGGACCCGATCGCCTTCCGCCTTCGGTTCATGGAAGACCCCCGGCCCATCGCCCTGACGAAGGCCGTGGCCGAGCGGGCCGGCTGGCAGCCACGCGCGCGCCCGAACCCGCAGGCACGTCGCGCGGATGGCCTGCTGGCGGGCCGTGGCTTCTCGCAGCATCAATACGTGCATGGCGCGTTTCCCGGCACGGGTGCGGCCTGGTGCGCCTGGGTGGCGGACGTGCTGGTGGATCCTGCCACGGGCTACGTGCGGGTCGAGCGCGTGACCGTGGCGCACGATTGTGGCGAGATGATCAACCCGGCCGGCGTGCGCCATCAGGTGCACGGCAATGTGGTGCAGACGGTGAGCCGATCCTTGAAGGAGCACGTGCACTTCGATGCGCACGGGGTGACGGATCGCAGCTGGGGCGGCTATCCGATCCTGACCTTCCCTGAGGTGCCGCAGATCGACGCGGTGCTGATGCCGGGCAACGGCAATCCGCCGCTGGGCGCGGGGGAATCGGCCTCGGTGCCGGGCCCCGCCGCCATTGCCAACGCCATCTTCGATGCCACCGGCGTGCGGCTGCGCGAGGCGCCGTTCTTGCCCGAACGGGTCAAGGCAGGCATGGACGCGCTGCAAGCGCAGAAGAATGACCAGGATCAGGCCGGGAGGACCGCATGAGCCGGCTTCGCAAGTACACCCTCATCGTCGTGCTGCTGATCGTGCTGGGCATCGGCGGCTTCGTGGCTTACGCCTGGCGCGCCGCCATTGCGCCCATCGCGCCGCCGCAGGCCGACAGCTTCGATACCACGCTGGTGGAGCAGGGCCGCCTGGTGGCCGCCGCCGGCAACTGCATGGAGTGCCATACCGCCAGCGGCGGCACGCCTTACGCGGGCGGCCACGTGATGAAGACGCCCTTCGGCGAGATCATCTCCACCAACATCACGCCCGATCCGGAACACGGCATTGGCCAGTGGTCGCTGGCGGCCTTCACACGCGCCATGCGCGAAGGCGTGGCGCGCGACGGCAGCCATCTCTACCCGGCGTTTCCGTACACCGCCTTCACGAAGATGTCGGACGAGGACATCCACGCCGTCTACGCGTACCTCATGTCGCGCCCGGCCGAGCCCGTCTCGCCGCCTGAGACTGACCTGCCCTTCCCCTTCAACCAGCGCGCGCTGGTGGCCGGCTGGAATCTGCTCTTCCTGGACAAGGGCGTGTACCAGCCCGACCCCGCCCAGGATGCCGAGTGGAACCGCGGCGCCTACCTGGTGCACGGCGCGGCCCACTGCATGGCCTGCCATTCGCCGCGCAACGCGCTGGGCGCGGAAAAGGACGGCAAGCACTTCCTGGCCGGTGGCGACGTGGACGGCTGGCATGCGCCTGCGCTCAACGCCGACGCGCCGGCTGCCGTGCCCTCGACGCAAGAGGCCTTGTTCCAGTACCTGCGCCATGGCCACACCGCTGACCAAGGCACGGCCAATGGCTCGATGGCCCCGGTGATTGCGCACGGCACCTCGGTGATCCCGGAATCCGATGTGCGCGCCATTGCTCGGTACATTGCCTCGTACACGGGCGAGGCATCGCCCCAAGCCGTGGAAGACGCGCGCAAGGCTGCCAACGACAGGGCGGCCGAAGCCACGCGTGGCCTGGACACCGATGGCGCGCGCATCTACGCGATGACCTGCGTCGCCTGCCATGAAGCCGCCCCTCAGGGCGAACGCTTCGGCGCGCAGCAGCCCCTGTGGTTGGGCTCCACGCTGTATCTGGACAAGCCGGACAATCTGCTTCGCTTCGTGCTGGAAGGCGTGCAGGCACCCGCCGATCCCTCGCTAGGCTTCATGCCGCCGTTCAAGGATTATCTGAGTGATGCGCAGTTGAAGTCGCTCACGCAGTATCTGCGCACGGAACTGGCCGGGCAGCCGGCGTGGGAAGGGATGGATGAGGCGATTGAGCGGGTGCGGAAGGGGGAGGCGAATCCGATGTGGCTAGCGACAGGGGCGTCAAACACCTGAGGCCGCACAAGACGCCCCTGCATCACTCTGCTTTGCGAAGTGCGCAAATGCGTTGTCGCGAAGTCTCCGATAGACTGCGACATCAAGTAACATTCAGCGCCACTGAACGCATACCATGATGGTAAGATCAGTCGTATCAGAGTATTGTGACGCACCTCCCATAGAGGGCGTGTTGAAAATCGCGGGGCCGCTATACGATCTGGGTAGAGTCAAGGCACTTGCCAGCTCTGTTCAAGCCCTGACTATCGTTACTCGAAAATGTCGACGTGACATTGCGAATCTTTTTGGGTCAAACCATCAGGATGTTGCAGACCTGATTTGCTCGCTGAACCAGTCGGATTATCACGACTCCGAATGGTGTGAAGTGAGTCCTAAGTCTTTGGCGGCATGCGATGCCTACAGAGTCAAACGGCGTGAGTACGATTTGCGTACGGACCAGACCTTGTCGATCAATTACTACGTGAAGTTTGCCATCGGGCGCGGTGGCAAACTATTGCTGCTCGTGTCCACGCACCTGTCATCTTGAGATAACCATGACTCATTCTTCCGTATGTGAAATCTGCGGACAGGGTCACATTGTTGAGCAATGCGACCCACTTGATGTGACCTACAAGGGCGTGACGTCAGCAGTCCCGCAGTACTTTCTGGTCTGCGATGCTTGCGAGATCGAACAAAGCGGATCTGAGCAGGGAAAAAAAAACCGCCGTGCGGTCACGGCATTTCGAAAAAGTGTCGACGGCTTGCTATCTGGCACGGAAATTAAGGCGTTGCTTGAACAGTATCACCTGACTCAGGCTGACGCTGCCCAGCTGTTCGGTGGCGGGCCAGTGGCATTCAGCAAGTATGTCAACGACGAGGTTGCTCAGTCTGAGTCGATGGACACTTTGTTGAGACTGGTGCGAAGAAGCCCCTCGGTTCTCGCCGAATTGGCGGCGATGAAAGGGATATCTGTGATGACGGCAAGCAAAATATCTCATCAAAAGAAAACGCATTCCGAGACCATGAGAATCGTGCGACGGCGATTTGCTTTCAAGATCGACCATGTTGAATACGCTAATAGTGACGAGCGATCTATGGACATCAGATCTTCTAGAGGACCGGTTGCTGGAAGAACAAGACCTGTGCGTTCGACTCGTTCATTCGAGCAGTACCCCAGCTCTTGATTGAATGGGCACGAGGAACATAATGTGATGGCGAAACTTGACGTGCATCCCCGGCTGGCTGGTTGGCGCGTGGTGACATTCCAGGGTCACGTAGATCCTGACGACTGGCCTGACACTTCAAACCCCGTGTCGATGGAGGTCGACCGGAAAATAGAGGTGTCTCTCGCCATACCCGAGGCAGATGACGCTCCCCCTATTGCTTTGGTCGACGTGTGGCTAGTGGGCTCGACAGCCGGTGATGAAGAAAGCCTTATCGTATGTGAAGCACGTTATCAGTTCCAATTTGCGTATCCAGAACCTGTGCGTGCGGGTACCGTTGCATCGCACTTCGAGGACGACACGCTTCAATATAGTTTGGTGTCTCAAGCCCATCCAGTGGCTTGGTGTCATTTCCAACAAGCTATCCTGCCGTTCGGGATGAGGGCCCCAGACTTACCCATGGGTGTTTAGCATGTGAGCATGGCGCGGCGTCCTCGCATTCTTCGCCGCCAGTGCGCCACCCACTGAGCCTCACCCTGCGACCAAGTCCCGCACCTTGAGCGCGAACGCCTCCAGATCGAACGGCTTGGTCATGATGTTCATGCCGTGTTCCAGGTGGCCGTGGTTCAGGACGGCGTTCTCGGCGTAGCCCGTGACGAACAGGATGGGAAGGCCGGGACGCAGCTTGCGCGCTGCGTCGACCAGTTGCCGGCCGTTCATGCCATTGGGTAAGCCCACGTCGGTGATGAGCAGATCAATACGGGCGTCCGAATCCAGCACCGCCAGACCGGACTGCCCATCCCCAGCTTCGATCACCGTGTAGCCAAGCTCTTCAAGCACGTCCATGGCCAGCATGCGCACCAGCGGTTCGTCGTCGACGACGAGGATGGTCTGCCCGGCGCGGGCCTTGGCCAGGGCTTCCGTGGTGGCCGGCGATTCGCTTGGCGCGTCGCCCAGGTGCCGCGGCAGGTAGATGCAGACCGTCGTGCCCTTGCCCAGTTCGGAGTAGATGTGCACCTGGCCGCCGGATTGGCGCGCGAAGCCGTAGATCATCGACAGGCCCAGGCCCGTGCCCACGCCGATCGGCTTGGTGGTGAAGAAAGGATCGAACGCCTTGCCCACCGTCTCGCGCGACATGCCCTCGCCATTGTCCGTCACGCACATCGACACGTATTGCCCGGGCGGCAGGTCACGCTCCCGGGCAGCGCGCTCGTGCAGCCACCGATTGGCCGTCTCGATCGTGATGCGTCCGCCATGCGGCATGGCGTCGCGCGCGTTGATGCACAGGTTGAGCAGCGCATTCTCGAGCTGGTTGGAATCGACGAGCACGTTCCAGATGCCGCCCCCGGCCACGCTTTCGACGTGGATGGCCGGGCCTACCGTGCGCCGGATCAACTCCTCCATCCCCATGATGAGCGAATTGATGACGGTGGGCTTGGGCTCGAGCGTTTGCCGCCGCGAGAACGCCAGCAGACGATGCGTGAGCGCGGCCGCCCGGCGCGATGCCCCCTGTGCCGCCACCAGGTAGCGATCAAGCTCGGTGACGCGGCCTTGCGTGATGCGCGACTTCATCAGCTCGAGCGAGCCTGAGATGCCGGCCAGGAGGTTGTTGAAGTCGTGGGCGAGGCCGCCGGTGAGCTGGCCGACCGCCTCCATCTTCTGCGACTGGCGCAGCGCGTCCTCCATGTGGCGCTGGTCCGTCACGTCACGGGCCACGCAATACAGCAGCCCGTTCTCCGGCACCGCCGTCCAGTTGAGCGTGCGGTAGCTGTCGTCCTTGGTGCGGATGCGGTTCTCGAAATCGAACGTGGTGCGCCCGTCGGCCAGGTTGCCGATCTCCGAGCGCGTCTTCATGATGTCGTCCGGGTGCTCCATCCACTCGGAGGTGCGTCCGACGATCTCCTCGGCGTCCCAGCCCAGCACCCGCGTCCAGGCCGGATTGACCGACAGCCAGACGCCGCGGTCGTCAGCCACGCCGATCAGGTCCTGGCTCACCGCCCACATCCGGTCCCGCTCCCGCGTGCGTTGCGCGACGGTCTGCGTGAGGGTTTCGTTGTCCCGGCCCAGGCGCAGCGCGGTTTCGCGGCGCAGTCGGGCCAACCGCAACGCGCCTTCGACGCGCGCCAGCAGCTCGCGCGAGCTGAACGGCTTGACGAGATAATCGTCCGCCCCGGCTTCGATGCCCTGGATCGCCGCCTCCTGCCCGCCCGCGCCGAGAGCAGGATGATGGGCAGCTCGGCGGTGCGCGCATCGGCGCGCAGCGCCTGGATCACGCCGAAGCCGTCGAGATTCGGCATCATCACATCGGACAGGATCAGCTCGGGTGGGTCATCCAGCGCCGCCTGCACGGCCTGGATCCCGTCCTCGACCGCCTGGACGCGGTAGCCGCTCGCCTGCAGCAGACGCGCGACATAGCCGCGCATGTCGCTGTTGTCGTCGGCAAGCAGGATCCGCTCGCCCTGACCTTGCTCGCGTTCGGTTTCGGGTTCTGGCGTGAGGTCGACCACGGGCGTCTCGGTGCCAGCATCCGGCAGCCAGCGCAGCGCTTCTGCCACGAAGGTCTCGGCACCGATCGCCGTCGACGACAGGGCAGGCTCGGCGCGTGCCCCATCCCCTGCGGGCGCCGTGCCGAAAGGCAGCGTCACCGTGAAGACGGACCCGACGCCGACCTGGCTTTGGACGTCGACCGTGGCGTCATGCAGCGCCGCCAGATCCTTGACCAGGGCCAGCCCGATGCCCGTACCTTCATGCGTGCGGCCCACCTGCCCTTCGATCCGGTGGAACCGATCGAAGACGCGCGGCAGCTCCTCCGGCGGAATCCCCACGCCCGAGTCTTCGACCTGCAGCAGGACGGCACCCACGCGCTCGGTGAGGCGCACCTCGATATGGCCCGACAACGTGTACTTGAAGGCGTTCGACAGCAGATTGAGAACGATCTTCTCCCACATCTGCCGATCGACCATGACGGGACGCGACAAGGGCTCGCACACCACACGGAACGTGAGGCCGGCGCGCTCCATGGCCATCTCGAAACTGCGCGCGAGCTCGATCGTGCAGGCGCTCAGGTCCACCGGCTCGACGTTCGCGCGCACGCTGCCCGCTTCGATGCGGGAGAAGTCCAGCAGCGTATTGACCAGACGAAGCAGGCGCTGGCCGTTGCGCCCGACGAGTTCGATGTCCTCGCGGGGCACGCGCAAGTCGCCCGATGCGTCGGGATCCCGCGCCAGCATGTCCTCCAGCGGCCCGAGCATCAGGGTCAGCGGGGTGCGGAATTCATGGCTGGCGTTCGAGAAGAACACCGTTTTGGCGCGATCGAGCTCAGCCAGCTGTTCGGCCCGCCGGCGCTCTGCCTCGTAGACCTCGGCATTGTTGATGGCTGTCGAGACGTGCGCGGCAGCCCGCTCGAGCAGTGTGCCGTAGGCCGCGTCATAGCGCCGTCGGGCGCTGATGCCAAATACCAGAAACCCATGGGGCTCGCCTGCCCTGGCGCTCTGGATCGGCACGATCGCGGCTTCCTCGATCGGCTCGGGCCAGGGCGCGCGTGGCAAGCTGTCCGGATACCGCGGCGCGAGCCCACCCATCGGCGTCGCGCGCGCCGTGCTCAGCATGGTCTGCAACGGCCAGGGCGCGGCAGCGCCCGAGCCGTCTACCTGCACCGGCGCGAGATCGCTTCCGGCAGCCACCCCTGCCGACGCCACGAGCCGATAGCCGCTCGGGCCCTCGCGTAGATACGCCAGGCAGACGGGCGCCTCTTCCGGCATCGTCGTCAGCGCGTTGACCGCGGCCGTGCAGGCCTCCTGCGCGGTGCGTGCCTGCGACGTCTGCTCCGAGACTTCACGCAGCAGGCGCTCGCGCCGCTCCGAGAGCACCCGAAGCGTCGTCTCCGTCACCGCCGTGAAAATGCCCTCCACATCGCCATTCTCGCCGCGCACCGGCGAGTAGCTGTAGTAGAAGTAGCATTCCTCGACATAGCCGTACCGGTTCAATGGCAGCAACTGATCCTCAGACCAAGTGGCCTCGCCCGTGGACATGACGTGATCGAACATGGGCCCGATGATGTCCCAGATCTCCGCCCATACCTCGGCCGCAGGACGGCCCAGCGCCCAGGGATGCTTGCGCCCAGGCACTGGCGACCACGCATCGTTGTAGATGAGCGCGCGGGCTTCACCCCAGTAGAGCACCATGGGAAAGCGCGAACCCAGACATATCGAGACGGCCGAGCGCAACGCGGACGACCACCCCTGAACCGGACCCAGCGGCGTATCCGCCCAGTCCTTCTCGCGCATGAGCCGCGCCATCTCGCCCGGCACGTCGAGAAACGCGAGCCGGGAATCTTTCTGCGTAGTCAAAGGGGGCACCATCTGGGCGTCGAATCACCCGGTCGTCGCGGGCAAGGATCGCCCGCCGCGGATGCGGCGATGATACCTGCGAAGAACGCCGATGCGGTTGCGCTCGAACGCCTACATGCCAGCCGCGATGGCTAAGGCGGCCTGACCAGGCCGACGGGTGAGAATTCACGCGGGTAGCCAGCGAATGAAATGCTGTTGGCAAAAGGAGGCGAGGCTGATCAGCTCACAGTCAACAAACTGTAGCTTGTAAAATCAGATAACAAACTATAATTTGTTTATTGGATTGAGTGCCTGACGAATCACAACCTATAATTTGTTTAAGTGAAATACAACGCAAGGCTTGTATGGCCGACTTCACCGTCCGAACCGCTCAGCAGCTTCCCGCCCTCCTGCACGCGCTTCGCAAAGACTCGGGGCTCACGCAGGCTGCCGTTGCCACGCGCCTGGGCATTACCCAGCAGGCCTACTCCGCGATGGAGCGCAATGCCGACACGGTCGGCTTCGACCGCCTCCTGCAGCTGCTGAGCATTCTTGGTGCAGAGCTAGTCCTGCGACAAGGTGGTAAGCCTGCGTCGAGCACGGTATCCACAGGGCCGAATTGGTAAGCCATGGCTCGCAGTTCACTTCATCGAACGCTGCGCCTGTGGATGAACGGCACCTGCGTGGGCACATGGAGCATTCACCCATCAGGCGATGTGCTTCAGTATGACGAGACCTGGGTAGCATCGGATCAGGGCCGTCCGTTATCGCTGTCATTGCCTTTTCTCCCGGGCAACAAGCCGCATCGAGGTACTGTCGTTCGAAACTACTTCGAGAATCTGCTTCCAGATAGCAAGGAAATTCGAGAGCGCGTTGCGCGCAGGTTTCAGGCTGGCTCGATAGACGCCTTTTCGCTGCTGGCCGAGATAGGCCGCGATTGCGTGGGCGCACTGCAAATCCTGCCCGAGGCAACGACGCCTGACAATATACGGACAATACAAGGGACGCGGCTGACCGAATCCGACGTCGCACAGCTACTGCGCAGCACCCTGAAGCCGGCACCGCTGCGAGGCAGAGATCGTGAGGACGACGACTTTCGCATCTCGATCGCCGGCGCGCAGGAAAAGACCGCCCTGCTCCACGTGGAGGGCCAGTGGTGTCTGCCTCATGGCGCGACGCCCACCACGCATATTCTCAAGCTGCCGCTAGGCCAGGTGGGTGGCATGAACGCAGACATGAGCGATTCCGTCGAGAACGAGTGGCTGTGCTCAGAGATCCTTCGCGCCTATGGTCTGCCCGTCGCCCGAACCACGCCACTTCGGTTCGAAGACATGAAAGTGTTGGCGGTCGAGCGGTTTGATCGACGGTGGTGGCACGATCCGAACGGCGAACGCTGGCTTATCCGGTTGCCTCAGGAGGATATATGCCAGGCAACCGGCACTGCGCCTCACCTCAAATACGAGGCTGACGGCGGACCTGGCATGCGCGCCATCCTGAAGCTGCTCGCCACGGCACAAGAACCGGAACGCGACAGGTCGTGCTTCTTTCAAGCTCAAGTGCTGTTCTGGATGCTCAGGGCCCCCGATGGACACGCCAAGAACTTCAGCATCGCGCTGCGTCCCGGCGGTGCGTACGCCCTGACGCCGCTCTACGACGTACTCTCCGCCTACCCCGTGCTGGGTACTGGCGCGGGCCAGATATCACCCTTCAAGGTGAAGATGGCCATGGCCATGGCCTTGCGGTCAAAGAACGCGCATTATCGAATGGCAGCGATCCAACGCAGGCATTGGTTGACCATGGGCGCCGAACAAGGCGTGGTCTCGCCTGACGGCCGTGGCGCCGAGGCACTCATCGATGATCTGGTGCGGCGCACACCTGAAGTCATCCAGACAGTCAGCGCGCTATTGCCGACTGAATTCCCCCGCGCGGTGGCCGAAAGTATTTTTGAAGGATTGGCGACAGCCGCAACTGCATTGAGCGACCGCGTAAGCTCCTGACTCGACGACACCGCAGCCGATGTTGAATCGGATGCGCCAAGAACTCGCCAGAGTTTCCCCACAGGCCGACGGCGCGCGCTGCCGGCTGTGCGTAGGTCCCGAGCGCCGCCTGGATCTCGTTCGTGCCAGCGGCCTAGTCGACAGGCTTTCCCGGATGGAACCGTTCGGTTACCCGGGTATCAGGGGCATCCTGAGCAAACGCCGTCGACACAGCGTCGATGATCTCGGTCCATATCCCGTCGCGCTGCAGAATGGGGATTTCCTTGGCAAGCACGCCACTCAGCTTTCCGCCATTCTGATGGATGGAGCGCAGGACGCGGTCAGCTTGAAGATCTGGCATCTCCACGACTTCCTTCAAGGCCGACCGCGCACGCATGTGGCTGCGCAGGTAGCGCGACTGCTCCCGCATCTGTTCAGTCAGGCAGCGCCGATAGCATCGGCGGGCCGCTCTGCAATACGCGAGTCGCCAGGCAACGTGGACTCCCCGTGCTTAAAAATGATTTTGAACGCCGCCCACTCCACCCTATCGGATTAGCGGTGCATAAATTCGATTAGAAAGCACGAGTTTTGCATGAAATCAATTTCGACGGTGCATAGCCGCCAGAAGGCGGCTACCCCCTTAAACACGAGGTGCGGTGATGCGCTTTTACAACCCCAGCGCAGCAATCCCTGCCTTGGCGATCTCGACGTCTTCCGTCGACTTCACGCCTGACACGCCCACGGCGCCCACCACGTGGCCTTCGGCGATCACCGGCACGCCGCCCTCAAGAAGACCTTCCAGGCCAGGGGCCGACAGGAACGCGTAGCGGCCGCCGTTGATCATCGTCTCGAAGCCCGCGGATTCGCGCTTGCCCATGGCCGAGGTGTGCGCCTTGGCTGGGGCCATCTTGGCGGACGACGGCGGCGCGCCGTCCAGGCGGACCATGCCCAGCAGGTGGCCGCCATCATCGACGACCGCGATCGACACGGCCCATTGATTGGCGAGGGCGTGCACCTCGGCGGCCTGCAGGATCTGCTTGACGTCGGCGGCGGTGAGCATGGGCTTGGACTTCACGGAAACGGCTCCTTGAAAACAGGGATGACCTCGGGACACTCAGCGACGCTTGTGCTCGCCCGAGACCAGGAGCCCCCATGGTAACCCTGGCCGTCCTGACAGGGGCGGCATGGGCGCTCGGCAGGGCACTCCCCCGAGAAGGCATCTCCCGGGCGCGAGCAAGACGAGACAAGTGAGCGTATGTGATTGTGCAAAAATCTCACAAAATCTGATAATCTGAAATGTAAGTTACATTAACTTTCAGAGACCGCCCATGACGTCGCCAGTTGACTCGCTGCTCAACGCCAGCCCCGCTCCTCTTGCCTCTCGGCTGTTGCTCGACACCTTCGACGCGCCCACGATCAACGAGGCGCCGATCATCTACGGTATCGACGGCGACCTGACCCTCTTCACGCCGGGGGTGCCGGAGTACATCGACTCGATCGAGACATC
The DNA here is from genome assembly GCF_018904615.1 of Verticiella alkaliphila. GTDB lineage: Bacteria > Pseudomonadota > Gammaproteobacteria > Burkholderiales > Burkholderiaceae_B > Verticiella > Verticiella alkaliphila. Next base: position 223,226 of record NZ_JADCNH010000003.1, read on the forward strand.
CCCCGGGGCCAGCTTCGCCGACTTGGACAACGTCCACTTTGCCGGCGGCTACCTGCTCATCACGCAGACCACGGGCACGGCAAATGGCGTGTTCTCGATGGATCCGTCGAGCGACTTTTCCTTCGGCACCTCCGAGCAGGCCACGAGCGCCAACATCCGCGCGGGCGACACCGTGTTCGTGACGTACGGGGGCCAGCGCATCGCCATCGGCACGGTCGACACAGCTCTGGACGGACAGGATGGCCGGGCGCTGCGTATCGATTTCAACGCCTCGGCGGTGAGCAGCACGGCCGACTACAACCTGGCAGGCCTGATCGGCTTCATGCAATACACCGCGCCCACGGCAGGCGCACGCAGCTTCGAGATGGTGTTCAATGACGGCGAGCTGGACTCCGCACCGGTGACGTTTGGCATGCGGGGCCTGGGCGTGACGTCCGTGAGTGCGAACCCGGCCAGCGGCACGTACGACGTGGGCGACACCATCAGTATCACCGTGACGTTCACCGATGTGGTGGACGTGTTTGGTACGCCCTCCCTGGCACTGCAGACCGGTTCGCCGTCGGCCAACGCGGTGTACGTGAGCGGCTCAGGGACCAACACACTGACGTTCGAGTACGTCGTGCAGGACGGCGATTCGACCCAGGACCTGGACTACCTTGGCACGATGGCACTGTCACTGAACGACAATGGCGGAATCGTGAACGGTATGTACGACGCCTCGCTGGTGCTTCCCACCCCCGGCAGCGCCGACTCGCTCGCCGGCAATGCGGCCATCGTGATCGGAGAGCCGGTGGTGAACGAGGCGCCGACCTTCGCGCCTCCCACGGGCGGCACGTCGTCCATTCGCGCGGATGGGTTCGGCCGTGTCGAGGACATGACGATCCAGCCGGATGGCGACATCGTTGTCGTCGGGTATGAGGCAAGTTTCGGTGGCACCGTCACGGGCGTGCGGCGCATGGACGCCGACGGCATCTGGGACACGGCTTTTGCCACCACCAGCGCTGCGGCGTTGAGCAGCCTTGGCTGGGGGCTGGGTTTCCAGATTCGCAGTGTCCTGGCGCAGGAAGACGGCAAGATCGTGCTGGCGGGCAGGATCAGCACGGGCAACAGCAACGAATTCGCCGCCGTGCGCCTGAATGATGACGGCACGCTGGATACGAGCTTCAACGGCACCGGGCTGCAACGCGTGACGCTGGATGGCGGCAATGCCTACGGCCAGGAAGCCTTGCTGCTGGCCGACGGCAAGATCCTGCTCGGCGGCCACGTCCAACAAAACGGCAGCTATCACTACGCTGCGGTGCGGCTGGACACGGACGGCACCGTCGATACCACCTACGGTATCAACGGCTGGGGCCTGGTGGGACAGTCGACAAGCGACATGTTCCACTTTTCCATGGCACTCGAAGCCGATGGCGGGGTGCTGCTCTCCGGCCAAGTGGGCACCTCTGCCGGGCAGCAGGCGTCGATCTTCGGCATTGCGCGGCTGTCGGCCGATGGCAACTGGCAAACAGACTACGCCGGCACCGGCATGGCCAAGCCACTGCAACTGAACTGGGGCAGTGCGCAGCAGAAGGGCATTATTGTCTTGCCCGACGGCAGTAGCGTCGTCGTCGGCACGCATGGTTTCCAGCTGCCCGACAAGCTGACGGTGGTTCGCCTGGACGCGGATGGCAACCTGATCACGAGCTTCGGCACGGGCGGTCTGAAGACGATCGACCTGCTGGACGAGGGTGACATCATCACCGACATCGCGGTCGTCGACGGCAAGCTCATCATTGTGGGCGAGACCGCTGGCCCGACGGTCTACTCCGTCATGCTGGCGATGCAGCTCAATCTGTCCGATGGCAGCATGGACACCACGTTCGGCACCGACGGCGTGGTCACGCTGCCCTTTGGCACCAGCCATTCCGAGATCTACAGCGTCGTGGTGCAGCCGGACGGCAAGATCGTGGCAGCCGGCCGAGGCGACGGCGGTCTTGCCACCTTGCGGCTCAACGCCGACGGCACCCTGGACACGACGTTCAACACGAAGCGCATCGACAGCCTGGGCAGCAGCGTGGCCTACAAGGAGGGCGAGGCCGCCGTGGTGCTCGATGCCTCGGTCAAGGTGTACGACGCGGAACTCGCGGCACAAGGCCACTACGAGGGCGCCAGCGTATCGCTGGCCCGCCAGGGCGGCGCCAATGCAGACGATGTGTTCAGTGGCAGCGGCTTGCTGCACCTGGACAACACGGGTGATCTGGTGATGTGGGGCAACTCCACCATCGGCACCTACGTCCAGGCAGATGGCCGGCTGACGATCACGTTCAACAGCCACGCCACGCAGGACTTCGTCAACGAGGCGCTCAGCGCCATCACCTACGCCAACATCAGCGACCGCCCCCCTGCCTCGGTCAAGATCGAGTGGACGTTCAATGACGGCAACACCGGCAGCCAGGGCTCCGGCGGCGCCGGCATCGGCACGGGGCTGTCCACCGTGAACATCACGGCGCTCAACGCGCCCCCGGTGATCACGAGCCAAGGCGGCGGCGCCACCGCATCGATCAACCACGCCGATGGCGCACTCGTCGTCACCCAGGTCATCGCCACCGACGCAGACAGCGACACCGTCACCTATGCCATCGCGGGTGGCGCCGATGCGAACCTCTTCGTCATCGATCCTGCCAGCGGACAGCTGTCCTTTGCCGATGCCCCCACGCTGGGCAATCCGATCGACACCGACCAGGACGGTATCTACCAAGTCACCGTGCAGGCGAGCGACGGCCGGGGGGGCGTGACGACTCAGGCTCTGAGCATTGCCGTGCTCTCGGACATCGACGGCGACGGCATCCCGGATATCGACGACCTCGACGCAGACGGCGATGGCTTCCTCAATGCCGATGAGGATCTGGTGCCCAACCTCTACGGCCACGGCAATGGTGATGGCAACGGCGATGGCACGCCGGATAGCCAGCAATTGAACGTCGCCTCCCTGCAAACACTCGGCACGGGCAGCCCCTGGGCCACCCTCGAAGTGGCGCAAGGGCTCGCGCTGACGGACATCACCAACACCCCCGCTCCTGGGGGGCTGCCGCGCAACGTCAAGCTGCCGCTCGGCGAGTTCGGCTTCACCATCAGCGGCATGGACATCGGCGGCTCTGTCGAGGTGTCCTTCTACGTTGACGCGGGACAGGGGATCAATGCGTTCTACAAGCGCGATGTCCTGACCAATGCCTGGGCCGCGCTCGGCACGAGCAGCCCGGTGCCGAACTCGGACAAGATCAAGGTCACCTTCACCCTGGTGGACGGCGGCCAGTTCGATGCCGATGGCGTGGCCAACGGCGTCATCGTCGATCCGGGTGGTCTCGCCATCCAGGCGCCGCTGATCACCTCGAACGGTGGCGACACGACGGCGGCCGTGAGCATGGCCGAGAATGGCAGGACAGTAACCACGGTGACCGCCACCGTGCCCCCCGGTCAGACGGCATTGACCTACGCGATCAGCGGCGGCGCCGATGCGGCGCTCTTCACCATCGATGCCAACACAGGCGTGCTGCGCTTCCTGAAGGCCCCGGACTTCGAGACGCCGCTGGATCAAGGCGGTACGCCGGGCGACAACATCTACGAGGTGGGGGTAAGCGCCACCGACGGCCACGCCGAGTTCGACACGCAGCTGCTTGCCGTGACCGTGACGGACGTGGACGAGACCGTACCCACGCCGCCCGTACCTACCGTGCCACCGCCCGTAGATGACTGGGCCGGCCTGCCCGACGGCGATGATGACCAGGTGCCGGCGTCCGTCGAGAATCTCGTGCCGGGCATGGCGGGCGGCATGCAGGGCGATGGCAACGGCGATGGCATTGCCGACAAGGATCAGGCCGACGTCGCTTCCCTGCCCTGGGCACAGTCACCCGACGGCACCATCCGCTTCGTGACCCTGACCAATGCCGGCGGCCTCGCGCTGCAAGCGGTGCGCCCGGTCGCCGTGAATGCCGAGGCGCTGCCTGCCGGGCTGTCGCTGCCTGTGGGGCTGGTGGCCTTTTCCGCCGCGGGCCTGGAAATCGGCGCCAGCATGGAATTCACCGTCTACCTGGACAGCGACATTCCCGTCAACGGCTACTGGAAGCAGGTAGACGGCCACTGGGAGAACATCGCCACCAGCATCACCGAGGTGGGCGGCAAGACCCAGATCACCTTCAGCATCGAGGACGGTGGGCGCTACGACGCGGACGGCGTGGCCGATGGCCGCATCGTCGATCCGGGCGGGCCGGGCTGGATGACGGCCGCAGACGCCGATAGCGACGGAGATCAGTTCCCGGATTGGATCGAGGCCGCCAACGGCCTGGTGGTGGGCGTCAAGGACAACGACGTCCTGGGCAGCAGCAAGCTCTTCGTGATGCAGATGTACCGCGACTTCCTGGGCCGTGAAGCCGAATCCGACGGCCTGGCGTACTGGCAAGGTCGACTCGAGAATGGCACCCTGGATCGCGCAGAGATCACCAGCGAATTCCTGGCGACGCCGGAAGTGCAGGACAGCATGAGCGCGGTGGCCCGGCTGTACCTGGGCGGTCTGGCGCGGCCGGCAGACGTGGACGGGCTGAGCTACTGGGCGGGTCAGATCCGCGCGGGTGAATCACTGGCGGCCGTCGCGAACCAGTTTGCCGAGAGCGCCGAATTCGACGTCGCTTATGCCGCACTGGCCGATGCCGAGTTCGTTGCGCAAGCTTACCTGAACGTGCTTGGCCGCGAGGCCGACGCCCAAGGCCAGGCTTACTGGCTCAAGGCGTTGGAAGGCGGCGCGAGCCGAGGCGATATCCTGGTCAACCTCACTGAATCGACGGAGCACGTGGCACTCAGCGCCAATGATGTGGCGGTGACGCTGGGCTACGCCGGCTTGCTGGGCCGAACAGCCGACGCTGCGGGCTATCAGTTCTGGAGCGCCTTCCTGGAAGACGGTCACACCGAGGAAATGCTCTTCGACCAATTCGTGGCGAGTTCGGAGTACCACGATCGCTTCCTGCCCACGCGGGAGGCGTCTGCCGCCACGCTGGTGGGTGTGGCCGACAGCGAGGTGCAGGACTCGCTCTGACATCGAGGGAGTCCTGCAGGCGGGCTGACGCTACGGATTACGCGTCACCCGCCACACCACATTCGCCAAGTCGTCCGCGACGATGAGTGCACCGCGCGGGTCCACGGTCACGCCCACAGGGCGGCCGCGCGTGGAGCCATCGTCATCCCGGAAGCCCGCGACGAAATCGATGGGATCGCCCGTGGGCTTGCCGTCCTGAAAGCGCACGAAGCTCACCTTGTAACCCACGGGATCGGCGCGGTTCCAGCTGCCGTGCTCACCCACGAAGACGCCCTCGGCGAACTGCGGTCCCATCACCTCGCTCGAGAACGCGATGCCCAGTGCCGCCACGTGCGAGCCCAGGGCGTAATCCGGCGCAATGGCCGATTCGACCTTCTCCGGATTCTGCGGACGCACACGATCATCCACGTTCTTGCCCCAGTAGCTATAGGGCCAGCCATAGAACGCACCTTCCTGCACCGAGGTGAGGTAATCCGGCACCAGGTCCGGACCCATCTCGTCGCGCTCGTTGACGACTGCCCAGAGCGTGCCCGTGCCGGGCTGGATGGCCAAGGCCGTCGGGTTGCGCAGGCCGGTGGCGTAGGGCTTGTGCTCGCCGGTCTCGGCGTTCACCCGCCACACCATGGCACGGTCCACTTCGGCCGTCATGCCGCGCTCGGTGATGTTACTGTTCGAGCCGATGCCCACGTACAGGTATTGGCCGTCCTCACTGGCCGTCAGTGCCTTGGTCCAGTGGTGATTGATCGCCGAAGGCAAGTCCGTCACCTTGGTGGGCGCACCGTTCGCCTGGGTCTGGCCTTCCTGGTATTCGAAGCGCACCAGCGCATCCTGGTTGGCCACGTAGAGGTTGTTGCCGACCAGGGCCAGGCCATAGGGGGCGTTCAGGTTGTCGGCGAACACCGTCTTCTGGGCATAGCTGCCGTCGCCATTGGTGTCGCGCAGCAGAGTGAGGCGATCACCGCTTTCCACCGAGGTGGTGCCCTTGCCCTTGATGATGCCGGCGATCACGTCCTTGGGCCGCAGCGCCGGGGCATTGCCGCCGCGGCCTTCGGCCACGAGGATGTCACCATTGGGCAGTACCAGCGTCTGACGCGGGATCTGCAAATCCGTGGCGATGGCGCGGATTGAATAGCCCTCGGGCACGGTGGGCAGGCGATCACCCCAGGGCACCGGCTTGGCGATCACCATGCTCGGGAAGAGCCCGCGCTTGGGCTCGGGCAGATCCGGGTTGGCACCGTACTGCAACGGTTGCGGATCGGCGCCGCAGGCGGCCAGCAGGGCCGTGGAGGCAATGAAGAGAGGAACGTGTGCGAGCTTCATGCGATTTCCCTCACGTGCGACGTGCGCATGCCGAGAAAGGCCGAGGCGCAGGCCAGGATGGCCACGATCACCGACAGCACCAGGCCCGTTGGCATCACGGCCCAGGCATCCTTGGCGTGGACGAGCGCGTTGATGAAGCCCACCACCCAGGTCACCAGCAGGACGAGGAAGTACACCGCCCCGCCATGCCGCCGCCGGCGCGGCCGCGCCAGGCCCACGATGGCAAAGAGCAACGCCACGGCCGCGAACACCAGGCCGCCGGCGTTGAGCCAATCCGCGAAATTGAGCCACTGGATCTCGAACGTGCGCGAATAGGCGAGATCGCTGAGCGCCGCGCCCAGAAAGAGCGGGATCGTGCTGGCCAGAAAGACGGTGTGCAGCGGATGGATGTTGGCCGGATAGCCATAATCGACGGTGACTGCCATGGCAGCGGGTCCTCCTCAGGGTTGGGCCGCCGGCATGTGGGTATGCCGCCGTGCTGCGCGCGGAGGGAGCAATGGGTGTTCCTGGCGTGAGCAAGCCACGCGAGACGACGAGCGCAGCGATACTACGCGGCTTCCCCGCGCATGGATGGGCTGAGTCCGATGGCTCGCAACTCGGCCGCGATCTGCTCCGCGATCCACACCCGACGATCTGGCTGCATCCGCGGTGCAATCGCGGCGATGCTGATGGCAGCGTGACCGCCCTGCGGTAGATCGAAGCCCATGCCCACACCGCCGACACCCTCGGTCACGAGACCCAGCGTGGCCGAATACCGTTTCTGACGGGTGTCCAAGACCAGCCGGCGAAGCGCCGCCAGCGTGATCCCCCGGGGCGTGAATTCGTCTTGCCGGCGGGTGTAGATGGCCTCGATCTGCTCATCTGCGAGCTGCGCCAACAACGTCATTCCTGCTGAGCCAATGCCCAGCACACGCATGCCACCAATCTGCAGGACCATCGCCTTGACGGGAAAAGCGCCCTCTTCGCAATGGATGCAATGCGCGTAATCGCCATTTCGCACCACCAGAAAGACCGTGTCCTCAGTCAACCTTGCCAACCGCAGCATCATGGGACGACACATCTCGACGAGCGGCGCGCGATTCATCGCTGCCAGACCGAGCTGCATGGCTTGCAAACCCAGGCGGTAATTCCGGCGCGCATCGCGTTCGACGAACCCGGACGCCACGAGCGACGACATCAATCGGTAGGCCGTCGTTCGATCCAGGTTCATCTGCTCGGCCAACGCCCGAACACCGATGCCTTCGAGATGCGATGCAGCCACGGCCTGCAATAGCCCCAACGCGCGGTCCACTGCCTGAGTGCCTCGTGCTTCCGCCATCCTTGCTCCCCTCATCTGTTCACATTGTGCACTTTTAATTCGTACTTGATTGCGATGTGATTAAAGCGTACCGGATACTGGCTTTTCGAACACACAAGAAACCACGGAGACTGCCCATGACATCCCCTCGCCCCATACGATTTCTCGTCGCAGCCATGTTGGTCCTGTCTACCGGGTCTGCGCTCGCGGCCTATCCGGAAAAGCCCGTCCGACTGGTTGTCGGCTACACCGCGGGCGGCGCATCGGACCTCGTTGGAAGAATCCTGGCGCAGGCATTGTCCGAGCTGAATGGTCAGCCGGTCATCGTCGAGAATCGCCCTGGCGTGGGGGGCATGCTTGGCTTGTCCGAAGTGGCCAAGAGCACGCCCGACGGTTACACCCTGGGCGTCGCCGTCAGCGGCACGATGGTGACAGGGCCGCACCTGCAGGAGAACACGCCCTACGACCCGCTAACGGACTTCGCCCCGGTGAGCATGGTGGCAAAGGCGCCCATGATTCTGCTGGCTTCCCCGCAGGCGCAAGCCACTACCGTCCAGGCCATCATCGAACAAGCCAAGCGTGAACCAGGGAGCCTGATGTACGCGGCCGGCGCGCAGGCGTTCGATCTGGCCATGCGGCTTTTCAACGCAGAGGCGGGTGTCCAGATCGGCGCTGTGCCCTACCCCGGCGGCAGTCAGGCCGCTGTCGACGTGATCGCCGGGCGCGTCCCGATGATGGTGGACACCATCGGCGCGCAGCAAGCCAACGTGAAGAGCGGCAAGCTCAAGGCCGTAGCGGTGCTCGACGACAAGCGCTCTGCCGTGATGCCGGAGGTGCCCACGATTGCGGAAAGCGGCGTGCCTTCGTACCAGGCCGTGGGCTGGCTGGGCATCGTGGCGCCGCGCGAGACGCCGCCTGACGTCGTCGAAAAGCTCAATGGTCAATTGCAGCAGATCCTTGCCCGACCCGACGTCGCCGAGCGCCTGACCACCGTTGGCTTCGAGCCCGACGCGGGCTCGTCCGAGGCTTTCGCCCAGGAAATTCAACGGCAGCACGCCCTGTGGGGCGAGGTGGCGATGAAAGCCGGCCTGAAGACGCGATGAACGGCGCTGCGCTCCCCCTCAATCCCTCTCAGGAGACTCCTTGCATGTCTGACGCGTCCACGACCCCAGAAGCGCTGCTTGCCTGGCGGCACGACCTCGAGCGGGCGCTGCCCGCTGCCAACATCCCGACCCTGCTCATGGTGCTCGTGCATCTGACAGGCGATCTTGACTGGCTGTCCGAGACATACCAGTGCTCGCGCATCCGCGGACTGGACGAGAACGACTCGGGCGGTCTGCCCGAGGCCGTGCAGGCACGCGTGCGAGCGGCCGCGCTAGAGGCGATTCTGGCCTGGAAGGCCGGCGCGCCCCTGCCCTGCCAGCCCCCGACACGTCGCTTCTCGTGGACATGCTGCATCTCACCGTGGACGAACCGATCTCGGCAGGCTACGGACCGATGATCGCCGGCTGGCTCGGCCTGGACCCTGACCTGCGCATCGATCAGAAGCACGCCTTCCACGTCCCCGACGATTACCACGCCGTCGTGATCGGCGCGGGCGTGGCGGGCATCTGCATGGCGATTCGTCTGCAAGGCGCAGGCATTCCCTACACCGTGATCGAGAAGAACGCGGAGGTGGGCGGCACCTGGTACGAGAATGACTACCCAGGCGCCGGCGTCGACACGCCGAACCACATCTATTCCTACTCCTTCGCCAAGCACAACTGGACCCGGTACTTCGCCCTGCGCGACGAGATCCAGGCCTACTTCGAGGATGTCGCCACGCGCTTCGGCATCCGTCCCGCCATTCGCTTCGAGACCCGCGTTGAGCGCGCCGCCTACGATGAGGCACACACGTGCTGGAATGTGGAGATCCGTAGCGGCGAGGGCCAGCGCGAGACGCTGCGTGCCGACCTTCTGGTCAGTGCCGTCGGCTTGCTGAATGTGCCGAAAATGCCGGCCATCGAGGGGCTGGATACATTCAACGGCCCCTGCTTTCATACCGCACGCTGGCCCAAGGATCTGGACGTGACAGGCAAGTCCGTCGCGGTCATCGGCAACGGTGCCAGTGCCATGCAGGTCGTGCCTGCGATTGCCGACAAGGTGCGTTCGCTAACGGTGTTCCAACGCTCCCGGCAGTGGGCCGCGCCCTTCGACCGCTTCAAGGTGCCGGTACCTGAGGAGACGCAGTTCCTGCTGGCCGAGGTGCCGTTCTATCAGGAATGGTATCGCCAGCGGCTTGCCTACATCTTCAACGATCGCATCCACGGCTCGTTGCAGATCGATCCGGCGTGGCCGCACCCGGAGCGCGCCATCAATCGCACCAATGATCGCCATCGTGCGCATTTCACCGATTACATCAAGGCGCAGCTGGGCGATCGTCAGGATCTGCTGGATGACGTGCTGCCCGACTACCCGCCCTTCGGCAAGCGCATGCTCATGGACAACGGGTGGTATCGCACCATGACGCGCGAGAATGTGACGCTGGTGACAGGCGGCATCGACCGTGTCGAGGGCAACGAGATCGTGACGGACCAAGGTGCTCGCCACCAGGCCGACGTGCTGGTCGTGGCCACCGGCTTCGACGCGGTGAACATGCTGTCGTCGTTCCAACTCTTTGGCCGTGGCGGCGTGTCTATCCGGGAGCAATGGGACGAGAACGGTGCCGAGGCCTTCATGGGCGTGGCGATCCCGCAATTTCCCAACTTCTTCGTGCTGGCTGGCCCCAACACGGCGCTCGGCCATGGCGGTAGCGTGGTGGCGTTGCTGGAGACACAGGTGAGCTACGTCATGAACGTCTTGCGCCAGAGCCTGGATGAGGCCCAGGGGCGCTTCGAGATTGAAGTGCGACGAGATCGCCACGATGAATTCAATACCCAGGTGCAGGCCGCGCACGACCAGATGATCTGGAGCCATCGGGGCATGAGCAACTGGTATCGCAACGCCAAGGGACGCATTGTCGCCACAACGCCGTTTCGCAATGACGATTACTGGCGCATGGCCCGGGCTGCCAAACTGGAGGACTATCACGTCAGGCTCGCCTGCGACTCTCCCGTCACCACCGAGGAGGCCGATCGATGACAGAAAAACGCACGCGCGCCACGGGCCCGCATCTGCTGAGCGGCATCCGGATCCTGGACCTGGGCACCATGGTTGCAGGGCCTGTCGCTTGCACGCTCTTCGCCGACTACGGTGCGGAAGTCATCAAGATCGAGGTACCCGAACGCGGCGACACCGTGCGGGACCTGGGGCCTTTTGTTGAAGGTGAATGCCTGTATTGGCATGTCGAGGCCCGCAACAAGAAATCCATCACGCTCAACCTGCGCGAGCCCGAGGGACAGCGCCTGTTGTGCGAGCTGGTCCGCCAGGCTGATGCGGTCGTGGAGAACTTCCGCCCCGGCACGCTCGAGCAATGGGGACTGGGCTACGACGCCTTGCGCGCGCACAACCCAGGGCTCGTCCTGCTGCGGGTCTCGGGCTTCGGACAGACCGGCCCGTATCGCACCCGTGCCGGTTACGACCGCATCGGCCTCGCCTTCGGCGGCCTGCTGGGGATCACGGGCTACCCGGATCGCCCGCCCGTGCGCATTGGCACCTCCACCGCGGATTATCAAACTGCCATTCTCGGGGCGTTTGCCCTGATGACCGCGCTCTACCACCGTGATGTGATGGGCGGCGAGGGACAGGAGATCGATCTGTCGATGTACGAATCGGTCATTCGCTTCACCGAGGTGCTGGTGCCGGAATACGACCGCCTGGGTGTCGTGCGCAAGCCGCGTGGCAACAAACACTTTGCCGCGGCGCCTGGCGAACATTTTCTGACCAGCAGTGGCCGCTACATGATCCTGACGATCTCAGCGGATGCTGGCTTTCAACGCCTGTGCGTGGCGATGGACAGGCCGGAGCTGGCACAGGACGAGAAGTACGCGACGCACACCCGACGATGGGAGAACGTCGATACGCTCAACGCGTTGATCGCGCAATGGATCCTGAACCAACCCGAGGACGATCTGAAAGCCAAGCTCGATGAAGCCAAGCTGGCGTACTCGTTCATCTACGGCATCGACGACATCATGGCGGATCCCCACTACGAGGCGCGCCAAAGCATCGCCACCGTGACCCACCCACGGATCGGCCCTGTCAAGATGGCGGGGGTCTTCCCACGCTTCTCAGGCAAGCCGCACAAGACGATCGAACCGGCACCCGATCTCGGTCAGCACAATGCCGAGGTCTACGGCGACTGGCTGGGGCTGGACGAATCGGCTCTGGCCGCGCTCAAAGCGAAAGGCATCGTGTGATGACACAGACGCAGACTCGCGGCGTCGTTCTGGGCGGCGGTGGCGTGACCGGGATCGCCTGGGAGATCGGCGTCATTGCAGGGCTGGAGCGCTGTGGTGTCGATCTACGCAATGCCGACCTTTTTGTGGGTACATCCGCAGGCGCAGCAGTGGGCGCGTATCTGGCCTATGGCGACGATGTCCAGGCGCTCGCCGCGCAGCAGGCCGACCCTGCCCAACAAGTGCACGAACAGTACCGCCCCTACTCCCAGGCCGACGCGGACGCCCGCAACCGGCAGCTGATGGAGAAAGTGGGCGGCGACCTTGCGGCGGCGCGCCGGCGCATCGGTGCCTACGCCATGCGTTCGACGACGCCCTCGCAGGCCACCCGCCTGGACATCATCGCGGCCCGCCTGGGCCGCACGCGATGGCCCTCCCGGCCCCTTCGGCTGACCGCCGTGGACGTGGCGTCCGGCGAACTGCGCGTGTTCGACGCTGCCAGCGAAGTTCGCTTCCTGGATGCCGTGGCGGCCAGCTGTGCCGTCCCTGGGAGCTGGCCCGCCGTCGCTATCGAAGGCCGACACTACATGGATGGCGGCGTGCACTCCATCACCAATGCGCAAGTCGCGCAGGGCATGGACCGCGTCATTGTGCTGGCCCCCTTCGGCTACAGCGAGCAGAACCCGGTGGCCGGGCATCTGAGGGAGGAGGTGGCCAATCTGCGGATTCAAGGTGCGCGAGTACAGGTGATCGAGCCCGATGCCGCTGCCTTGGCCGCCATTGGTGACAACGTCCTGGATCCATCGCGCAAGCCGGCAGCGCTTGATGCGGGTGTCACGATGGGCGAACGTCTCGCGGCGGAACTGTCGTGGTGGTAACGCTGCGAATGGGTTGCGCGCCGGTGCAAGGTGCGGAGTCGGGGCAGTCCCAGTGGGCGCGCCAGCGCTTGCGTCTGGATATGGATCACCGGCCAGGCCCTGCACACCATGCCCTGGTGCAGTTGCAGCGCGCCCTGCCCAATACAGAGATCGTGACGGATGCCACGGATCTCCTGCTCGAGACGGCCGGTGCCACGCACGTGTGGCATCTGCACGGCCATGTGCCGGGCGAGCGCTGCGACGCGTGTGGCGCGATTCGCTGCCTGCGGCTTCCGAGCGGGCATCCGCACCGGGGTGCCGTGGCGATCCCGGCCGAGCCCTGTGCGTGTGGCGGCGCACCGCATCTGTGGACGGGAACGGCAGACTCTCCCCGCCAGGCGTGGAGCCACGCGCTGGAGAGCACTCGCCGGTGCGACGCCATGCTGTGGCTGGCCGATGGCGAGTTCGCCTACCCGGCTGCGGAGTTCGCGCACATCGCCGTCGTGCATGGCGCCAAGCTCGTCATGCTGAGCCAGGCGCCGAGCGAGCTGGATCGCCTGCCAGACGTGCGCGTCGAAGGCTCGATCACGCCCAGCCTAGTCGACCTCACGTCGCGAGTGCTGGCGCTTCGGCAGGCGTAGCCGACGGGAAGGTCGACGATATGGGCGAGCCCGCAGGCGCTCGCCATGCTCGACAAGCGCGCCTGCGCCGATGATGGCTCACCACGTGCTGGAGCCACATCATGACCGCCCCTATCCCTGCTGCGTCCATCGCAGGTATCGACCCTGCCGCCCTGCCCCTTGCCCAGGCCTCGCGCGTGGTGGTGCTGTGTACAGTCTCTCTGGACACCGCCGCACGGTCTGCTGCCGCCCGGCCGGATCGTGGCCTGTGGCGCAACCTCATCAGGCGATCTGCGTGTCACGCAACGGTTCAGGATTTCATGCTTTCCCGACGACAGTCGCAGTGCTCGAGTAGATCGCGGGCGCTCCAGATCGCGGCTAGCACAGACCTGGCGCCGCATCCATGGCGGCATAGCCACCGCCCCTTTTCCGTCTGTGCCACACCCGGCGCACTACACTAGCGCCGTTTCCGCTGCCCCGCCCAGCCCGCGCGCCCAGCGTGCCGAGCCAGCCGTCGGTCGGCGGTATTCCCTTCCGTTCCCTTCCGGAGACATCATGCAGGCGCTCGCCCGCTTCAGCCGCTTTGTCGGCAACACCTTCGCCATCTGGGTGCTGCTGTTCGCAGTCCTGGCCTTCTACTTCCCTGACGCCTTCCGCGGCATCGGGCCCTACATCGTGCCGCTGCTCGGCCTGATCATGTTCGGCATGGGCCTGACGTTGTCCAAGGCAGACTTCAGCGAAGTGGTCCGGCGCCCCCTGGATGTGGCCATCGGCGTGCTGGGCCAGTTCATCATCATGCCCGGTCTTGCCTGGCTGCTGGCGACGGCTTTTGCCCTGCCCCCGGAGATCGCCGTGGGTGTGATCCTCGTGGGCTGCTGCCCCGGCGGTACGGCGTCCAATGTGATGACGTTTCTCGCGCGCGGCGATCTTGCGCTGTCCGTGACCATCACCTCGGTCACAACCCTGCTCGCGCCGATCCTCACGCCTGCGCTGATCTACCTGCTTGCCAGCCAATGGCTGGACGTGAGTGCAGCGGCCATGTTCTGGTCGATCGTGCAGGTGGTGATCCTGCCGATCGCTGCCGGCCTGCTGGTGCAGCTCGTGTTGAAGGAGAAGGTGCAGGTGGGCGTGGCAGTGCTGCCCCTCGTGTCCGTGGCCGCCATCGTCGCCATCGTTGCCGGGGTCGTCGCGGGCAACCAGGCGCGGATCGCCACGAGCGGTCTCACGATCTTCCTCGTGGTGGTGCTGCACAATGGCCTCGGCCTGTTGCTGGGCTGGCTGCTCGCGCGCCTGTGCGGCCTGAGCGTGGCCAAGCGCAAGGCGGTCTCGATCGAGGTCGGCATGCAGAACTCAGGCTTGGGCGTGGCCCTGGCCACGGCGCATTTCTCGCCGCTGGCCGCGCTGCCCAGCGCGATCTTCAGTGTCTGGCACAACATCAGCGGGCCGCTGGCGGCCACGCTGTATCGACGATTCAAGGATGACGAGGCAGACGCGCGGCCGCGCTGAGCCTCACGCTGCGGGGCCAGGTCAACGCTGGCCCCGCCACTACCCGTTCCCGCTGCTCCAGAATGCGCGGCGTGCCTCGTTCATGCTCATCAGGTCCGCCCCGCAAGCCCCTCTGCCAACCCGCGTTTCTCCATCCCTGGATGTTTCTGTGTACTCGGACATTCTCTACTTCACGCCCTACGTCGTCATCGTGCTGCTGGTGATCATCGCCCCGCTCCTGCCGTCGCAGCCCCCGTCCTGGGTGACGGGCGTATTTCTCTTTGCCGGGCAGATGGTGGCGGTGTCCTGGGTGGCGCCGCTCACCTTCGTGGCGCTGCAAGCCATGCATGCCCCGACACCCGCGACCATCCTGGGCGGATTCGTCGTCATGCTGCTGGCGCGACCGCTGCTGATGCGCGTGATGGAGCGACGCGAAGAGGAAATGGCGGCGCCGGTGGCGAAGAAGCGGGCAGCGAGCCGACAGAGGGCGCAGCCGTGATGACGACGACGGACCCGCACATCGACGCTTTCCTCACGGCCTTGCGCAGTACCCTCGCCCGATTCGCCGCCGACGACTCAGCGGTGGGCACCGAGGTGCGGCGCATCCTGGCAGTCTGGCCTGACGCACCCACACCAGGGCACCGTGCCAGCCCGCAGGGCTCGCCCGTGGCCGCGCATCTGGCCGCGGCGCTGGCCCTGGCCGAACAGGGCGATGCCTCGAGTCTTGCCGCAACGATTCCCCCATTGGCACCCTGGCTGTCATGGACGTTTGGGTATGCCCCGCACCCGCAGTATCCCGATCTGGAATCCCGCGTGGCCTTTGCGCAGTTCGTGGGGCCGCGCGACCTGGGCCATGCCGAGCATCTGCTGATGGGCCTGACGCTGCTCGCGCCGCACACGGTCTACCCAGCCCACATGCATCCGGCCAACGAGCTCTACCTGCCGCTGGGCGGCACGGGCATCTGGAGCCAGGGAGGTGGTGCGCCGGCACCTGAAGCTCCGGGGTCCGTCATCTTTCATCCCAGCGGCGTGGCGCATACCACCGAGTCGCTGCGCGACCCGGTGCTGGCGCTCTATATCTGGCGGGGCGACCTCTCCAGTCCGTCCGTCTTCCTCGCAGACGCCTGACGCCTTGACGCGTTCGAGGTGAACCGGCTCCACAGCCAGCGGGATAGCGCCTGTGCTCATGCCAGCCGGCTGCGGAGCTGGTCGCTCAGGTGGGTGGCTTCTCGCAGGAATGCGGGAATGCCTTCCACCACCTGAACAGCGACTTTCTCGTCATAGGTATGACTGGTCCTGCCGCGCATCTGCCGAAACGTCCGTCAGATAGCGCCGTAGCCCTTCGTCCAGCCGAACGACCACGTTCTCCAACGACGTGATGTCCAGCTTCTGACTGTCTGCCCGCATGGCGCCCCCTGCCTGATTCCACGGGCGACGAGGTCACACCACCGCGCCGCTCGTTCACGCAGCGCGTGCCGCCAGCGCCTGCAACTGCGCGTCGTTCAAGCACAGGGCCAGTGCGCCGAGCGCGCCGGTGAAGGCCAGTGCCTGCTGCAACTCCTCTTCCTTCACGATCTCTGGCACGTCGCCGGCCGCGAGAATGTTGTTCACGCGGGATTCCGGACGATCGAACCCGGCGACGACGCGCATGGCCGGAATCCCGTGCTTCGCGAAGTTGGCATGATCCGAATTCGGCATGAGCGGCAGATAGGTATCCACGGGCACCCCGGCGGCCGCGCCGGCCTCGTGCACCAGCGGCGCCAAGGCAGGGAAGTCGCTGATGAGCGCGGTCAGACGCGCGTCGCCCGCTACCGTGTCGAGATTGATGTCCAGCTTGAGGGTGTCGCGCTCGGCGGCGGGCAGGTCGGCCAGATAACGAGCCGAGCCTGCCAGGGCCCATTCCTCGGCGCAGAAGAAGCACACGCGCAGGCCCGGGGTATCCGGCCCCACGCGCGGCGCGAGCAGGCGTGCTGCGGCGAGGGCGACGGCAACGCCGGTGGCGTTGTCCAGCGCACTCACGCCCAGGTCGTGGCCGTCCATGTGCGCGGTGATGAGCACGCGGCTGTCGCGGCCTCCGGGAATGTCCAGCCAGCCGACCTGGGCCTGCGTGTCGTACTGCTCGACCCCGTCGATGCGCAGATGCACGTGCGCCTGCGGGCCTGCTGCCGTGATGCGGGCCAGGCTCTCCGCGTCGATGTAGGCCGCCGGGATGCCGGCGCCGTCTCGGGCGCGGCCGGACGAGCCCGACAGCACACCGGCGCCCGGGCGCGGGTTGGCAATGAGGAACGCCGACGCGCCGGCGGCCACGGCCATGTCGTACTTGCGGCGCCGATGGATGTGGCCCGGCGAGAAAGGATACTCGTGACGGACCAGGGCGATGCGCCCGCGCAGCGCATCGCCTGCGCGGGCGAAGTCTTCGGGCGCACCGCGGCCCAGATCCACCACCGTGCCGCGCAGGCCGCCTTCGGGTGTGGACGCCGAGCGCAGCAACGGGTAGCAGGCCAGCGCCGTTTCGGCGGCCCCCTCACCCAGCGTGAGACTGGCGTGGGTGGCCGTCCAGCCATCGTAGGGCACGCTCGTCGAGCCGATCGTGCCGCCAAGCCCCTGCAGACGCGTCAGCGCCCAGGCCATGGCGGCCTCGTCCTGGCCGGTGCCGGAGCGGCGGCCGCCAAAGGCGCACAGCGCCAGGAAATCATCCATCAATGCCGCGTCATCGTGGGCGGCCTGCAGCCAATCCATGGGGAAATCTCGAATAGGTGAGCCGCGCAGAACGCACCCGCGCGGCAGAGGTCGTCTCGCGAAGGAATTACTGCAGATCGACGCCAGCGCGTTCGACCACTTCCTCCCAACGGGCGAAGTCTTCCTTCAACACGGCACGCAAGGCCGACGAGGACGTGTCGGCGGGCACGGCAACGCCGACGCCGGCGAACCGTTTGGCCACCTCGGGCGTGGCGATGACCTTGGCCATCGCGGCTTCCAGGTGTTGGCGCCGACCGAAAACTGAGCCACTTATGAGGGTTGTGCCGACCCAAAATTGAGCCAGGTGTTCAACCTACTC